>CP141731.1:0-644652 GCA_035621235.1 Actinomycetaceae bacterium MB13-C1-2 | reverse complement strand
TTGACTTCTACAACGCTGACGCGGATCTGGAAGACTATGAAGAGTTCATCAGCCCGAATAGATGGCCTGTTGTGTTTGAGGCATGCTTCCACAACGAAGAGCTTGTCGGATTCTTCAGCGCTAACGTTGAAGACTTGGTAGCAGAACTCGGGGTAGGGCTACGCCCCGATCTGACGGGGTGGGGGCGAGGGTTCATTGAGTCGTCGTTGTCACGTCTTCTGGAACTGGAGCCTCACTTGGAACAGGTGACGCTCATGGTTGCTGAGTTCAATGAACGAGCCATACGAACTTACAAACGTTGTGGGTTCGAGATCACTGGGACCCACAAGCAAGAGACCAACGGCGGCGAATACCAGTTCGTGGATATGCGCCTACCCCTCAGGTGAAAACTCGCTCGGGGTTTGCTAGACAACTCCGCCCGGAACGGATCGCGGACCCTAAACGTCACGTGACCTAGATGAGTGGCCTCGTGAATGAGGATCGCACTCGTCCATGCCAACGCCAGCCGCGGCCGCGTTGTGAGTGTCCTCGTGAATGAGGATCGCACGCTTAGGAGTCTTTGGGTAGATCCCCGCTTTGTGCGTAGTTCCTACACCTGCCACTGTGAACAAAAGCGACTACATCACAAATATATATGCAAACGCATCTAATGCCACTAGGATTGCTTTCAGAAGGCGTCCATTCTCTATCGGAGCTCAGCGAGATGCGGATAGGTGGCAGGACGCAAGCAAAAGGCGGCGCTTGCCAGCAGGAGGCTTGGAGCCTCGCTCTGAGAGTGTTCGCGATAAGGAGCAACCATGGAATTCGGAATCTTCTCCGTCAGTGACGTCACCCGCGATCCCACCACGGGTCAAACCCCCAGTGAAGCAGAGCGGATAGATGCCCTTGTCACCATTGCGAAGCACGCAGAAGAGGTTGGCCTCGATGTCTTTGCCATCGGTGAGCATCACAACCCACCCTTTTTCTCCTCAAGCCCGACAACGTTTCTTTCATACATTGCGGCGCAGACCAAGACACTCAAGCTCAGTACCTCGACCACGCTGATCACCACCAATGACCCGGTGCGTATCGCCGAGGAATACGCCATGCTTCAGCATCTTTCCAAGGGCCGCATGGACCTGATGCTTGGACGAGGTAACACAGTTCCCGTCTACCCCTGGTTCGGTCAGGACATCCGCCAAGCACTGCCCTTGGCACTGGAGAACTACAACCTCCTCCATCGCCTGTGGCGGGAGGACGTAGTTGATTTCGAGGGCCGATTCCGCGCTCCGCTTCAAGGCTTCACCTCGACCCCGCGACCCCTCGATGATGTACCACCTTTCGTCTGGCACGGCTCCATCCGCACTCCAGAGATCGCTGAGCAGGCGGCATTCTACGGTGACGGCTTCTTCTCGAACCACATCTTCGCCCCGTCCGAACACTCACTGCGTTTGGTCAACTTCTACCGCCAACGCTTCGAACACTACGGGCACGGCAAGGCGAAGCAGGCAATCGTCGGTCTTGGCGGGCAGACTTTTCTTGCCAAGCGATCCCAGGACGCAGTCGAAGGGTTCCGCCCCTACTTCAACGAGGCCCCGGTCTACGGCTACGGACCTAGCCTGGAGCGTTTCATCGACCAAACTCCTCTTTCCGTTGGTAGTCCGCAGGAGGTCATCGATAAGACCCTGACGTTCCGTGAGACGTTTGGGGACTACCAACGCCAGATGTTCCTCATTGACCACGCTGGACTCCCGCTGGCGACTGTCCTTGAGCAACTTGACCTGTTGGGAGAGGAGGTTGTTCCCGTCCTGCGCCGTGAACTCGATGCCAAGCGGGACTCTGAGGTTCCCGCGACTGCCCCCAGCCACGCGCAGTTGGTGGAGGCGAAGTATGGCGGCAGTGAACCTCGTCAACCTCGTCCGAATCCGAACAGGGGAGACAACGTAACTGGTGGTTCACCGTACCAGGACACGGAACTGGTTCGGGAGTAGAAATGGCAGAGTACGACCGGACGCAGGTCCGGCTGGCGAGTGAGGCGTGGGAAGCCGTTATGACGGCCCACGCCAAGCTGGTAACCACATTCGCGGCCGAGGGTATGTTCGACGAGGTCAGCATGCGCGAGTACGACGTCCTCTACACGCTCAAGAAGGCGGGCGTTCCGCTGAGGCTAGGGGAGGTGCAGGAGGGAGTTCTGCTTAGCCAACCCGCCCTCTCCCGTCTTGTTGACCGGATGGTCGCGCGTGGTCTGCTGGGACGTTGTGGGGACGAGGAGGATCGACGAGCCGTTCGAATCTCACTTACCGACCAGGGCGCTTCGTTGCAAAGACGCATTGGGAGGGCACACGCCTCCAGCATCGCCAGAGAGTTGTACGCGGCCCTGACCCCTGAGGAAACGGAACAGTTACTGACCCTAGCCGCAAAGTTAGGGGGCAGTGGTGATCAAACAGATAGATCGACAAGAAGGTCAAAGTAAGCCGATAGAGACTGCTGCGCCCTGTGCTAGAGCTTCAGAGCGTTTCACCTATGGATCAGCGCCGCATATATGGAGTAATGAGGAGTCATCCTATGTCTGACAACAAGAGTCTGGTCGTTGTCTCTGCAGGCGCCAGCGATCCCTCAAGCACGGCGATGCTTTCTGGCCGTGCCGCAGACCGGGTCCGTGAAATAGGGGCGCGGCGCGGTGTTGAGTTCCGGACAACAGGCATTGAGATCAGAGCCCTCGCCCACGACATCGCAGATGCGCTTGTCACGCAGTCAGTTTCGGACGGGCTTCAGGTGGCTCTCGACGCGGTGCGGGACGCGGATGGTCTGATTGTGTCGACGCCTGTTTACAAAGCAGGACCAAGCGGACTTCTCACTGCGTTTTTCCAGGTGCTCGACAACGATGTGCTGATTGGAACCCCAACGATTCTCGCGGCCACTGCGGGGACAAGACGGCATGCTCTGGTTGTGGATGAGCAGTTACGAGGGCTCTTCGCCTACATGCGTGCGATGACTGTTCCGACGGCCCTGTTTGCAGCACCCGAAGATTGGGGCAGTGGGTTGAATGAGCGTCTAGACCGCGCCGCAACCGAACTTATTGCTCTGGTAGAAACTGGTTTCCGAAGCGCGGTGCGTGACGCAAATTGGAGCAGCTACCAACACAGCTACGGCAGTGCTGGTGGAACCGAACTGGGAATCGACCTCAACACGGACCTGATGCGACTGGCGACCGGAGGTACAGATCAGGTAGGCCAGAACTAGGGGTTACAGGGCCACTCGGGTGGATGGATATTGCGAGCCCGCTCTCCCGGGACCTATGGCAGGATATCTGCCAAAGTGGCCGCTCTCGTGCCTAGATTCTGTGGTTCCTGAAGGCGAAACAGGCCACTCTGGTGGATATTCGCCCGAGCCGAGCGGGACACGCGCCAAACACAGAGCCACTCTGGCCTATATTCGTGTCTTGGGGTTCCCTGTGAGTGGTTTGAACCGGGGTTATCTGCCAGTGTGGCCAGTTCGGGGTTTGGTTTGGGAGCGCGTCCTAAAGTGGTTCTGGCGAATCTGAAGTGGCCTGCGCGGAACTCATCTGGTCCGGGCCGCCGGAGTAATATTTTCTATTCTTCCCTCGTTCATCCGTGCAATCTGGTCTGCAACAGTCTCGGCTTCTTCTGGGTCGTGGGTCACGTAGACGGCTGTCATATTTCCGTCATGTAGCAGCACACGTAGGTCGTCCGCCAGCCGCTCACGCAAACTGCGGTCAAGGGAGGACAACGGCTCATCGAAAAGCATCAGCCTGGGTGACCTTGCCAGCAGTCGCGCGAGCGCAACCCGCTGTGCCTGTCCCCCCGACAACGAGCCGATGGTTCGTTTCTGATATCCCGGCAGTCCAACCAGTTCGAGGACTTCTGCGACACGTGCGTCTCGAGTCTCGCGGCTCGCTCCCCACTCGGTTCCCTTCAGTCCGTAAGCTACGTTTCCCCCAACATTGCGGTGAGTGAATAGTTGTCCGTCTTGGAACATCATTCCGAAGCCGCGCTCGTGGGTTGGGACGTGGTCGAAGTTTTGCCCATCCCAAGACACCGATCCAGAGCTCAGCGGTTCCAACCCAGCTATCGCGCGAAGCAACGTTGATTTTCCGCACCCTGACGGCCCTAGCAGGGCCAGTGTCTGCCCCGGTTCCAGGTGAAAACTCACGTGATCCACGGCGCGAACTCGCTCACGTCCCAGTCGATACTCGACCGAGACCGAATCGACTGTAAGTCCTGCCCGGCCTGGGGCGTCGGGTAACTGTATCGGTGTCATCTCGTCGGTCCTGAGGTTGAGGGTTGAAGACGCTCGGCCAGTGTCATCACGGTTCCAGCGACAATGGCTAGTATCACCGAGGCGGCTACTGCCATCTCGTAGTTTCCGTCGCCCGGTCTGCCGAGCAGCCGATAGATAACGATCGGCAAAGTAGGACGATCCGGACGAACGAGGAACGAGGTTGCTCCAAACTCGCCAAGTGAGATCGCGAATGACAGACCGGCCGCCAGTCCGACCGAACGTAGCATCAGTGGTCCGTCAACGGTGAGCAGTATCCTGGTCGGACTCGCTCCCAACGTTGCGGCGGCCTGGTGCAGACGTGGATTGATCCCATTCAGAATCGGCAGTACCGACCGCACAACCAGAGGTGTTGCGACCAGTGCCTGCGCGATTGGAATCAAAATTAGCGAAGATCGCAGGTCGAGTGGCGGTCGATCCAGTGAAATTAGGAAGCCAAATCCGACCGTTACCGCGGAAACCCCAAGGGGCATCATCACGAAGGCTCCAAGAAGTCCCATGGCCCGCCTGGCTCCAGAGTTCCTCGGCCTCCGCGATAGGACAAGCGCCAAGGTCACTCCAACCACCACAGCGATTGCTGTGGCATCGACCGCGATCCGTAGAGAGTTTATTGCCGCATCCCAGACGTTTACGGTGAGAGCCTGGCTTCCCCTCGTGCCCAGTGCCACGTAGTTACCGAGTGTCCAAGCGCCATCCTTACGGAAGGAGCGGATGAGCATGGTCGCGAGCGGCAGAAGAATTAAAGTGCCGGTCAGCAGGGCGATACCTGTGCAGACCCGATCGAGGGCACTGCCGCCTTTTCCGAGTCTCAACCGTGGCGCAGGGACTGTTCCGTCTGCCAGTGCAAGCGGAGGACTCTGCCTCCCCCGCATCAAGGACGAGAGCCAGAAAACCAGAATAACCACCCCGAACTGAACGATACTGAGCACCGCAGCAGTCTTCAGGTCCAGGAACTGAGTGGTCTGGAGCCATATTTCCACCTCAATTGTCGCGAACTGCGAGCCGCCGATCACCAAAACCACTCCGAAGGCCGTCGCGCAGAACAGGAAGACCACGACCGCCGCCGAACCGATGACCGGAAACAACGCTGGCAAAGTGACAGTAAGAGCCGCTCGCAGGGGAGATGCTCCCAAAGTCTGTGCCGCCTGTTCCGCCCTGGGATCCAGCGATTCCCAGACGGTTCCGACCATCCGAACTACCAAACCAACGTTGAAGAAAACGAGGGCCAGCAGAATCGCCATTAGCGTTCGGTCCCACCCCAGGAATCCCAATGGGCCGTGAGGAGCAAGTAGAGCGCGGAACGCGACACCTACCACGACGGCCGGAAGCACGAAAGGCACCAGTAGCAGGCTCCTGAGAAACTTCCTGCCCGGGAATGATCTTCGATAAAGAACGAACGCGGTTGGGATCGATAGTGCTACTGAGACCCCGGTTCCAACCGTCGCTTGGACGAGGGTATTGCCGATTACACGCAGCGTTCGCGGGCGCGAGAGAACCTCGCCTATGGCGCCGAAGTCAAGTGATCCACCCTCAAACAGTCCTCGTCCCACTATGGTCAGAACCGGGTAGGCGAAGAACACCACCAGGAACACCACAGGCACGGCGAGAACGAGTAGCCAAACGGCCACCCGCAAGGGACTTGTCCGGCTACGACGGGGCATCGCAGCCGGAGTCGGATCACTCATTGGCACTAGTCAATCATCAGAGAAGTCCATTGCTCGATCCACTCGGTGCGACCCGAGTCGATCTGCTCTGGAGAGAGATAGAAGGGGTCGGTTGGACGCGGCGCGAACTTCTCCCAGTCCTCCGGAAGTGCGACTTCGGTGTTGATTGGGTAGACAAACATTTGCTCTGGAAGCTGAGCCTGGAATCGTTCCGAGAGCATAAAGTCAATGAATTTCTGGGCACCTTCGGGATTGGTGGCCCCCTTAATCACACCGGCGTACTCGATCTGTCGGGAGCAGGTTTCAAGCAGCGCCGCAGTGCTTGCCTTTCCGTCGTCTGCGATGGTGTAGGGCGGGGACGAGGAGTAGGAAAGAACGATCGGTCGTTCTCCGCCCTCACCTGCGGCCGTGAAGTCGACATAGTATGCGTCCGACCAGCCGTCAACCACGCTCACCCCGTTCTCGCGGAGTCTCTGCCAGTAGTCAGGCCACCCCTCATCCCCAAACGCCGCAATGGTAGTTACCAGGAACGATAAGCCGACCGAGGAGGTCGCTGGGTTCATCAGAACCGTCTGGTTCGCGTACTCAGGTTTGGTGAGGTCCTCGAGGGTTTCTGGGGGAGTGATGCCGCGATCAGCGAACCAGTCTAGATCGACGTTCATGCAGACGTCAGAAGCATCGATCGGAGTGAGCAGGTCGCCGACCAGATAGGGCTCGGCGCTCGCGGGAAGGTTCGGCGAGGTGTAGGGGGCAAACACTCCCTCATCTACGCCGCGTGAGGCAAAGGAATCACTGACTCCGTAGACAACATCGCCGAGGGGCGAATCCTTGGTGAGTACCAACTGGTTTACCAGTGCTCCGCCATCTCCTGGTGCCACCTGGGTGACACTGATTCCAGTCTCGTCGGTGAACGCTTGCATGACTTCCTCGGACATCGCGAACGAGTCGTGCGTGACCAGCGTGATGCTCTCGCCGCTGGGCTTCTCACCTCCGACGACGGAACAACCCGCCATCAATCCGATTGTGGCCACGGCGGCGAAAGTGCTGACAGCTGGCCGTTTAAGTGGCCTGTACTCCATGGCTGAAACTCCTTCAGTCTCCGTTAGCCGAGGGCTCCGCCATGCACTTCGCATGTCAAGAAAGAGTTTCCTCGACTCCCTTCGCCGGAATTACCCGGATCAGGTTCGAAGGGTTAGCGGTGATCCGCATTCTCAGCACTTACGTGCTCCCCTGTCGATCGATGTCATCCTAACGCGATTGATAGTCTTGCCGCGAATGATGCCCGCAACGGTCGTTATGCCGGCATTTTGGCATTATTGCCCTATGGCAACGAAAGCTCCCGCAATGTCTCCTTCGGACGTCCCGATTCAAGGGGTCCTCGACCGTGTAACAGGTCCGCGTCGCGCCGAGGCAAATGAGATTCTGGCGCTTCATCAAGAGGTAAGCGGTGAGCTACCGATTGTCTGGGCAAACCGCATCATTGGGTTCGGAGAATACGAGTACCGGTATGAAAGCGGACACGGTGGTATCGCCCCGCTACTGGGGTTCGCGACGAATCAATCGAAGCACACTATCTACCTGGCACCGGACTTCGAGAGACGCTGGCCAGACCTTGTGGAGAAGCTTGGGCCCCACAAAGCCAGCAAGGTGTGCTTGTACATCACTCGCTTGAGCTCCGTTGATAAGTCGGTGCTGCGCGAACTTCTTCAACGAACCTTGGACGAGGTTCGTCTGCCGGAGTAACAGCTCGCCCTTTAGTGAGACGGCCCTGGTTCTACGAGTCGAGTGCCTCCGT
The DNA here is from genome assembly GCA_035621235.1 of Actinomycetaceae bacterium MB13-C1-2. Classification (NCBI taxonomy): domain Bacteria; kingdom Bacillati; phylum Actinomycetota; class Actinomycetes; order Actinomycetales; family Actinomycetaceae; species Actinomycetaceae bacterium MB13-C1-2. The sequence continues at coordinate 636,915 of CP141731.1, read as the reverse complement.
GGTCCGTCAGAGAGCCGGACCTGCACCAACAACCGTCGCCAAGTGGGTCAACCAGTTCGCCACTCCATCCGGGCCGTCACAGAGGATATCCGCATACCTTTTTAGTTCTGGCGCTTCGGGCGAGGCAGAAACTACCGCACAGGTAGCGGGCGCGTTCACGGAGCTATGGATCTGTTGAAGCGCCTCGAATGCGGTGATATCGCCTAAATCATCTCCAGCAAACATGACGGACGAAGGGTGGCGTTCGTCTACCAGTGTCTTCAGTGCATCGCCCTTATTGACAGTTGGTCCCCGTAGTTCCCAGACCAGCCTTCCCGGTTCAAGAATGAGTCCGTGTCTTTCGGCGATCGCGCGGATCTGTGGTTCAGAATCAGCACGGTCTTTATCGGGATTGACGGAGTTTCTGAAATGGGCAGCAACGGATAGACCCTTGTCTTCGAAAGTCGCCCCCGGGAACTGCTCGACAACTCGGGCTAGCTCATGTTTGGCTGCGGCGACGGCAGCAGTCGGAGGCGGTGCAGAATAATGCCCAGTCGCCACGTCCAGGCGCTCTGCGCCGTAGTGTCCAAAAACGGTGGCGTTTGCCAATCCCGGCTGGTTCTCAGCATCCGAGAGTATAAGCAGCGTCTCGACTGCGCGTCCTGACACCAATGCGATATGAACTCCGGCGCGATCCAGCTGCGACAGTGCATCGGCTGATTCCTGCACCAGTCTTGCGTCCGCAGCACACGGGACAATTCTCGAGAGGGTTCCGTCAAAATCAAAGACTAAGAGCGAACCGGTCGGATTTGTTGCGACTTCTCCTTCGAACTCGGATCCGGATGAGTTCTCAAATGTCCAAGATCGGGAAATCATAATCTCAACTCTCGCAGATCGGACCGAATTTGGACAGCGCGATCGTGGTTGTAGTTGGTACGGTGTCCTTAGTCGACAAGGAGTTTTCGTGGAACCTCCCATCTCAACAGACCCCAGTTTTGTGGTAATAGCTAACCGACTTCCAGTTGATCGCGTAGTCAGCGAGAGCGGTGATGTGTCCTGGCGCACCTCGCCTGGTGGATTGGTGACGGCCCTGGAACCCTTAATGCATGAACGAGGCGGTGCGTGGGTTGGCTGGATTGGCGCCCCAGACGAAGAACTAGCACCGTTCGACCATGACGGCTATCGCGTCGTTCCGGTCAAACTTACTGAGACGGAGGTCGAGGAGTACTACGAGGGCTTCTCAAACGACACGCTCTGGCCGCTGTATCACGATTCGGTTGCCTACCCCAGTTACCACCGCGAGTGGTGGGACGCCTACAAGAAGATCAACTACCGTTTTGCTGAAGCCGCAGCGAGAACTGCAGGAAACGGGGCGACGGTCTGGGTTCAGGATTACCAACTTCAGCTAGTCCCGGTGTTGCTGCGGGAGATGCGTCCCGATTTGACCATCGGATTCTTCCTGCATATTCCATTTCCTCCCGAAGAACTTTTTGAGCAACTCCCCTGGCGTCGCGAGATTCTCGACGGTCTGCTGGGTGCTGATCTCGTCGGCTTTCAGACTCCCGCTGGGGCCCAGAATTTCTTGCGCCTCGTGCGTCGCCGAACCGATTACCCGGTTGAGCGACGCAGCGTAAAGATGCCTGACGGGCACACGTGCACTGCGCGCGCATACCCTATCTCCATTGATGTTGAGGGTTTCCACGCGCTCTCGGAAACGGACGAGGTTAAGGCTGAGTCGGACGCGCTACTTGAGGAACTAGGCAATCCAAAGAATGTGCTACTCGGTGTCGACCGACTTGATTACACAAAGGGCTTGCGCCAGCGAATCCGCGCGATTGGGGAGCTATTCGAGGAAGGAGAACTTGATCCCGAGGAAACCGTATTCTTACAGGTCGCGACTCCTTCCCGAGAAGATGTGGAACAGTACCAGATTCTGAGGGACGACATTGACCTGCTGGTGGGACGAATCAACTCTGAGGTTGGGGGAGTGGGTCGTCCAGCTATCTCGTACCGTTACCAGAGCTTCCCTCGTGCAACGATGGCCGCGATGTACCGCATCGCTTCTGTGATGCTGGTGACTCCGCTGCGTGACGGGATGAACCTGGTGGCAAAGGAGTACATCGCCTGCCACCCCGGGCGCGCGGGCGCCCTTGTTCTCTCGGAGTTCGCCGGAGCGGCCCGTGAGTTGAACCGGGCGTACCTGGTCAATCCCTACGACCTCGATGGAATGAAGGAAACCATCATGGAGGCAATGACGGACCCCTACGCTGAACGAGCAAAGCGTTGGAGGGCGATGGAGCGGAAGGTCTGGAATAACACGGTTCAGGACTGGGCCGCAAAGTTCCTTGATGACCTAGCTTCAACAAGGGGTTAGAGCCGGAGAATTACCGTCTTCTAACGGTTTGGAAAGACCCGGGCTAGATTATTCTCCAACCCGGGTCTCTCGACGCAATTATTTCTAGTTACTTAGCGGTTCTAGCGTTCTTTGCCATGTGGCGGGCACCGCGCAAACCGAACACTGAAGCGGGACCAATGGTCGATCCTGGTCCGGGATAGGTGTGTCCCATAACCGAAGCGGTGTTGTTCCCGGTTGCGTATAGTCCCTCGATGACGCTTCCATCCTCGCGGAGAACCCGTGCGTCCGCATCGGTCACAGCGCCACCTTTGGTTCCAAGGTCGCCGGTGACAAACTTGTAAGCGGTGTAGGGTCCGTGCTCGAAGGCTCCGAGACAGGGGTTCGGCTTAATGGTCGGATCGCCGTAGTAGCGATCGTACGCCGAGTCGCCCTTATGGAAGTCGTGGTCGATGCCGGTCTTTGCAAATCCGTTGAAGCGGTCCACGGTCTGGATCAACGTTTTCGGGTCAACGTTTATCTTCTCGGCCAACTCTTCGATGGTGTCCGCCTTGACGATCATTCCTTTTTCAGTGAGGCCCTTAATGACGCCGGGCTGAATCGAGAAGGTACGGAAGTATCGCTTGTTGTAGGGGCCGGCCGTGAGCATCCAGAAGTCTCCACCACGATCATGCTCGATCATATGGTGACCTAGGTCGATGTACGACTCTGCCTCGTTCACAAAGCGCTTGCCTTGGGAGTCGACAAACATCATGTAGGGCAATGAACGTTCACCGACCATGAACGGAACCTTGGCGCCCGGCTCATAGGGAGGCAAAGAACCACCCCACCAAGCGTCATCCATGTAGTCGATGGCCGCGCCAGCGTCCATGGCCATCTGGATTGGCCCACCGAGGTTGCCCGGAGCGCCAGATGTAAAGCCCTCGACACCCTGATACTTTTCGCGCCACTCCTGGTTCGATTCGAATCCGCCACCCGCGAGCATCACTCCAAGGCGTGCGTATATCACGCGCTGTCCCTCGGGGCCGTCAACCTTGACACCGACAACACGGTCGCCATCCTTGACCAAGTCCACGGCCGGAGTGTTGAGATATAGCGTTGCGTCGCCATTGACCAAAACAGCGTTGGCATAGTTAGCCATAAGGGCTCCGCCCAGGCCCGTCTTTTTCTTCCCGGTCGCTAGACCACCGATTGTTCGGAACACAAACTGGGCACCCCGGATAAACCCTGCAGGGGTCGACCACGCGCGACCAAGCAACCAAATGTCATCGGTGCGAAGCGGAAGCGGCATTGCATCGCGCTGGGTGTCACTCCACTCTCCATTTTCCTTGAGATTGATGTTCGTGCATTCAATCGCTCGACCGATCTTGCCCCCGGGGAGTTCAGGATAGTAGTCCGGGTACTCCTTTGCCCGGATAAATTCCATGCCATGCTTCTCAGCGGTCAGGACCCAGTCTTCAACCCCATCAACGAAGGCTTCTATGCGTTCTTCGGATGATGCAGGTCCAGGCTCCCCGATGGTGATCTTCATGTACTCGATCGCCTCTTCGCGGGAGTCGCCCGCGCCGTCACGCTTCATCAGCGGATTGTTCGGCATCCACAGGCCACCACCGGACATTGCGGAGTTTCCGCCCCATTTGTCGGTGCTCTCTACCATGGCCACACTCAGGCCCTCGTCAACCGCACCCAGGGCGGTGGCAAATGCGCCGGCACCGCTACCCACTACGACAATGTCAAAAGTTTCGTCTTGTTTTGTTGCCATCAGGCCACCTCATCGTGTTTAGACCGGGATTACCGGACAATGCTGTCCGGTCCAGTATATTGGGGTTGGTAGGTATTGAGAACAGTATCGGCGAGTAATCGACCAAGTCACAGAATTCCGTCAGGAACTATGGCGATAACGCAAAGAGGCGTCAGATGAGCAAGGCAAATCGTGGTCCGGCGGCGGCGGCAGAGAATCGCGATTCGCTTATGCAGTCGGCCAGGACATTGTTCGCATCCCACGGACTAAGTGTTCCGTTCTCGGCGATAGCGCGGGACGCAGGGGTCAGTCAGGGGGTGCTTTATCGTCACTTTCCAACTCAGAAGGCCCTGGCTCTTGCGGTGTTTGAGGAGAACCTGGAAAGAATCGAGAAGGCTGTCGAGCAACGTAACGTGGCTGTTTCGGGACTCGAAGCCGCTTGGGAGAAGCTTGTTGAACTTACGATCAACGATGCCGCATTTGTAGAGATAGCCGTGAACTCCGGGGGCGATCCTCAACTAGAGCAAGTACGTCGTCGGATAACGAGTTTCCTCGATGCGCTTATCACCAGCGCTCAAGAACGAGGAGAAGTGGGGCGCGACGTGACCTCGCATGTACTTTTCGTCGCGCTCCGGGCGGTTTACGGCCTGGTATCAACCGGCGTCTCTGAGAGAGACGACCTGAAACAGGACATTAGGTTCCTGCTCGGTTGCCTGGGGCTAGCCGTCCCTGATTCTCCAGGTCATGTGGAGACTGAGACGCTAGTCGGTTGACTCTTCGCTCGTCTTTTTGTCGAAGCGCCAGACCGTGATAGCAAATACGGTTGGAATCAGTGCGCACAGAAGAAGTGCCGTGCGTAAACCTGAACCGCCATCGCTCGGGAGAATGTTGGCGATAGCGAGGAGCGGGCCGTGTGCTGCCTCGGCAAGACCTCCCGCGAGAGCGGGTCCGGTGGCACCTCCAGCGTCCCCTGCTAGCGCAAGCATGGCGAACATGGCGGCTCCGCCCATAGGGAAACGCGCTGAAGCGAGGGAGAATGTTCCCGGCCAAAGTAGCGCGACCATCAGGCCACAGAGTGCCGAAGCGAGTAGGCTCACGATCGCAATCGACGAGGTCGCGGCAACGAAATAGCAGAGCGCGGCACCAAGGCTAGAGAACAACAGTGCCCGCTTGAGGTCGACTCGCGTACCCCACATGCCAAAGGCGAACCGCCCGACCCCCATCAACAGGGCAAAGAGACCCGGGCCGAGCAGATCACCGAACTCCTTGCTCACCCCTAGTCCCTGCTCGGCAAAAAAGGAAGACCATTGGACCATGGTTAGCTCGGCTGCTCCGCCGGTCATCATCAGCACCAGGGCGGCCAGAAATAAAGGAGTGCCGAAGAGGTTTCGAAGCGAGGTCCGATCCTCGTCCGCCACTGTCTTTGGCAGCGGGACGCGCATGAACACAAATACGTTGACCAGTGGAACGATGGCCCACACCAGAGGAAGAAGAGACCAACGACTAAGGCCGGTGACTCCAAGTAGGAGTGTGGTTCCAACGACAACAGCGAGTTGACCCCAGCAATAGAAGGAGTGGAGCAGAGCCATACCAGACGCCTTTTGGTCTGCCGGTGTTGGAAGATGCTCAACGATTGGACTTACCAGTACCTCGAGCAGACCTCCTCCGATCGCGTAGATCACTACGGCGATGCACAGTCCGAGGAAGGGGTCCCCCAAAGCTCCCGGCAGGATCCCCATTAGTACAAGACCGATCGCTGCAAGAACATGGGCAACTACAATCGGAATTCTGTAGCCGACCCTGTCGACAAAAAACATCGCTGCGAAGTCGGTTAGCAGTTGGACGCCGAAGTTGAGGGCAGAGATTAGGCCCAACTGTGCCAGTGGAATTTCGAACTGGGTATGAAAGACGATGAAGAGCAGAGGGGCCAGGTTGTTGACGATAGCCTGGACAACATATCCAACGTAGCTGGCGCGCTTCGTGCTGGTGTAGGCGCTTGGACTAATAGACTGAGGCGACATCCGATTCCTGGTGGCGGGATTGTGAGAGTAAGGGCATGGATTCCGTTGCTGATTGGGTTGCAAGAAGAAGCGTAGTTGACTGGTGATCACTCGTGTCCGCCGTCTGCTTTGGTGGGACTTCACCACGGACGTAGGATCAGGGTTGTAACAGATCCCGATTGCCGATTAGGTTCGAAAGAGGTAGGAACATCAATGGTTCTTGAAGTTGTCGAATGGGTTTTGCTTATTGCAGCCCTCGTGGTCATGGTGCTTCAGTTTCGCTCAGCCAACCTTGCTCAGTACCGCGGCTACAACACCGCTTTCTGGATTCTGATGGCCGGTTGCTTTGCAATTAACGGGATTGAGAGCGGAACCGGGTGGCAGTGGCTCTGGTACATTGCGGCGGTTGCCTCGTTGATCGCGGCTTTCACCGTGCCTAGAGGTTTGAACGGTAGGCCAGAGTAGTAGAGGTCTTTCTTCGGGCAGGATGCGCCGGAACGTCCGTCAGTCGAGGGTTGACGTTGCGGGCATGAGCTTGCCGCTTTTCGCGAGGTCAGGGTCGGTGCAGGAAGAAAGATCGAAGCAACAGGGACGTCTCTTACCGTTTCGAAGCTTGTCTATCGTTACTCGGATTCTTTTTGCCCTGGTCTCCGGATTCTTTGTGGCGCCTATCCACCGCACCCATTCCCATCTGGCCATTGGGGTGATGTCATCCCAGGTGTCTGCGAGGTCCGGCGCTCCCGAGAGAGCTGCTGTGAGGTCGTCCGGAATCTCTGGTTCGGGCCAGTCCCTCTTTGTCAGTAGTCGGACCGAGACCAAAGCGCCCTCCCTGACGTTCTCGGCACATGGGAATCTATCGAGTGGAAGCCAGTGACCTCGTAGCCCATCGGGTTCGATGACCGTAGATATTGGGCCATCCGATGAGCCGGTGGAGGTCACAGTAATCTCTGCTGCAACCTGACCGCGTGAAGGTAGTTCAGCGCTCACTATGGCAGGCAGACGAACAATTGCGCGACCGGCGAGCCGCTCAACGGGGGCGTCAAAATCCACCTCTACCGGACTGATGGCCATGATGACTCCTTGTACTTGATTGTGCATTAGCGTACGTGAAGCGCAGGGGTAGGAAAAGACCCCCCAAGGCCGCTTTCTCGCCTATCGTATTGGGCAGAAAACTGACACTATTACCCCATGGGATTCCTTATCTACGGGGGTACGCAAGAGTACGAGTTTGATGATCGAACGCTCGCGCACCTCAAAGTCGTGCTGACGATGAAGCTTCGACTTCAGGAGAGTTTTCTGGTCAGTTGGATCAATCCCGCGGAGCGTGGGGGCGGACGCTTTTCGATCTGGTTGTCGCCGTCTATTCCACTTGCTTTTCGTTTTGTTGGAGGACGGGCACCGGAACTCAATAGGGACTGGATCGAAGCGTTGACCGAGACCTCAAATGGCTCGCGTGGACTAGTTGTCCTCTCGGAATCCGAGGCTCAACAGTACCTCTCAACGCGACGCGGAAGCGTGGGACAACATGTCGGCTGACAACCTTGTTCAGGGGACTCGTCGCTGATGGGATGTTTTCTGCGACGACCAACGGTTGTGAGCGGCTTTGCTTCTCGAAGCGCTCGATGTGGCTAGTGATTACGTAGCAGGTTGATCAGTTCCGACTTCTTTAGGCCGGAGTATCCCGTCAGACCGAGTTCCTTGGCCCTGGCCCTCAGCTCAGCAACAGTTCGGTCCTCATAGTTTGGCGCGGTCGCCCCGCGTGTGCCGACGGTCGACCGTCCTTCTTGTGCAGCCGCGTTGGATATACGTGCCGCCTTCTCCTCTGAAGCCCCCTCTTCGCGCAAGCGGTCGTAGAGTTCGGGATCCTTGAGTTGTGGCGTCTTATTCTTTGGCATTTTCCTCTTCTCCTTGGTCTCGAAGAGCCTCATGCTAAACACGCTAAGGGACTGCTCTGCGGGAAAACGACCCCCTTGACAAGCTCAGGTAGACGTGAGTTGCTACGGGAGTATAGTGAGATATATCCCAGTCAATGCATGTTTCTTTGTCGACCCGGGGAAAGAAGGAACTCGAAATGACTGACAACCAGAGACTCTCCCGCTTTGAAACGGGGTCGGGCTTCATCGCCGCTCTGGACCAAAGCGGCGGCAGTACCCCTCGCGCGCTTCGCCAATATGGAATCGACGAGTCGCAGTACTCGAATGACGATGAAATGTTCGGCTTGATTCACGAGGCACGCACCCGCATTATCACTAGCCCCGTGTTTACCAGCGACAGGATCCTCGGCGCGATCTTGTTCCAGGGAACCCTGGAGCGAGACATCGGCGGTCGTTCCGTTGTCGATTATCTATGGAACGAGAAAGGCATACTTCCCTTCCTGAAAATTGATCGTGGTTTAGAGGACGAGGAAGGCGGCGTCCAGATGATGAAGCCCATTTCTGGACTTGAGGAAACACTGGCTCGGGCCGCCAAACAAGGAGTGTTCGGGACTAAGGAGCGGTCGGTTATTCACAGTGCTAATCCGGAGGGAATTAGGCGAATCGTCGAACAGCAGTTTGAAGTCGCTAACAAGGTACTCGACGCAGGCCTGGTTCCAATCGTTGAGCCTGAGGTGGATATCAGGTCCGTTGATCGGGCTGAGTCGGATGTCCTCTTGAAGAAGGAACTACTTGAAGCGCTCGACAAGCTTGGTGACAGGAAGGTAGCGCTGAAACTTAGTCCTCCGGTTGAAGACGGCTTTTATGCAGATCTCATCAGTCACCCGAATGTTGCACGGGTGGTTGCGCTTTCCGGTGGCTATAGCCGGGAGGAAGCTAACGAGATACTGGCTCGGAACCCGGCGTTGATCGCAAGCTTCAGTCGCGCCTTGCTCGAAGGTCTAACCGCGCAACAGGATGACGAGGAGTTCAACAGAACCCTGGATACCTCAATTGAGTCCATCTACGATGCTTCGATGAAAGACTCTTAGATAGTCGTTTCGCCATGTAAATCGTGCTCTCACGCTGCAAGTCTGCGCGAGGTGATGCTGGTAGCTTGTTGCCATGACTGCCGTTTTAGTCGGAGCCGATGGGCGCACCCGCTGCGGGTGGGTGGGAGATGATGAAGAATACTGTCGCTACCACGACAAGGAGTGGGGGTTCCCCCTTCACGGTGATCAAGCCTTGTTCGAAAAGATGTCACTAGAGGGATTCCAAGCGGGCCTTTCTTGGATAACAATCCTGCGGAAGCGCACGCGGTTCCGTGAGGTGTTCGAGGGTTTTAATCCCGCTCTTGTTTGTGACTTTGGCGCGGAGGACATTGAACGTTTGATGGGGGATCCCGGGATTATTCGGAACCGAGCGAAGATTGAGGCGACTATCGCCAATGCGGCGATAGTTCGCGATATGGCCGAGGGAGAGCTTGACGAGCTGATGTGGTCGTTCGCTCCAGAAAGACTCGATTCAGGGCGGCCTCGTCCTCGAATATTTGAAGAAATACCGGCCGTGACTCCAGAATCAACTGCAATGAGTAAGGAACTCAGAAAACGGGGATTCCGTTTCGTCGGACCGACGACAATGTACGCACTTATGCAGTCGGCGGGAATGGTAGATGATCACCTCGCTGGATGTTGGCGCACGCTGGCCTGACGAGTTCACAAAAGCCATGTCCGAAAACCGCGAGTGTTCGCGGGTCGGGGTTGGTAGCTTGGACTCCGAGCGCCGAGGAAGAGGGGTCGAAAATGCTTGAAACTAGCGGATCTCTCTACTCCGCGTTTGCCGCTAAAGATGCCCGTTTTGACGGCCGTTTCTTTGTCGCAATCTCGTCGACGGGAATCTACTGCCGCCCTGTCTGCCGTGCCAAACAGCCCAAGAAAGAGAATTGTACGTTCTACTCATCTGCCGCCGAAGCTGAAGACGCAGGATTTCGGCCATGTCTGATGTGTCGACCGGAACGCGCGCCCGGAACATCCACAACGGACGCAAGCATGAATCTGGCGCGTCGAACTGCCCGGATGCTTGAGGAGGATTGCGGGAACGAGCAGAGTCTGGAACAGATCGCTGAGAGCCTAGGCTGCTCCTCGCGCCACTTGCGCCGCGTCTTTATGGCCGAGTACAACGTTTCGCCCGTTCAGTACCTACAGACCTGTCGTCTCTTGCTGGCAAAGAGCCTACTGACAGATACCGATCTGTCAGTCATCGATGTTGCCAATGCGTCTGGATTCGGAAGCCTTCGGCGCTTTAATGAGGTATTCAAGAAGAGATACCGACTTGTCCCAACAGCGTTGCGCAAGCGCGCTTCAGAAGGATCGACTTTGGACGGAGTTATCTCTGTGGGCCTCGGATACCGGCCGCCGTATCGCTGGAAGGAGATGTTGGAATTTTTGGCCAGGCGCGCAATTCCTGGAGTCGAACTGGTGACGGACAGCAAGTACATGCGTACGGTTCGACTCCTGCTGGCTGGCGGCGAGTCCCTATCTGGTCACCTGAGTGTCGCTAATGATGAGAGAAACCACCTCTTGATCGTGACGGTAAGCGATTCACTACTGTCCGTGCTGCCAAGGGTGCTTGCAAGGGCCAAGGGCCTTTTCGATCTTCACTGTGACCCTTCGGCAGTTGATGGGGTGTTGAGACAACTGAACGATGTCCGTCACGATGCAGCAAAGCTAGGAACCCGTGTTCCCGGTAGCTTTGATTCTTTTGAAATGGCAACGCGAGCGATTCTAGGACAACAGATATCCGTCGGGGCTGCACGAGTTCTGGCCGGAAGGATCGCAGCTCTATACGGGAGACCCCTACAGACAGGAGTGGAGGGACTGACGCATACGTTTCCCTCGCCCCATGAAATAGCGGCAATGGGTGATGAAGTCACTGAGAATCTCGGCAAATTGGGGGTTATCTCAATGCGAGCGAGGGCGATTTGTGAGTTGGCTCAGCGCATGACTTCGGGCGATTTGAGTCTGACCCCTTTAGCCCAGCCGGAAGAAGAGATAACGAAGTTAAAGAGCATTCGTGGCGTTGGGGATTGGACGGCACAGTACATCGCGATGCGGGCGATGGAATGGCCGGACGCATTTCTCGCGACAGATGTGGGAATCAGAAAGGCATTACCTGGCTTCACTTCGAAGCAGTTGCTTGAGATGGCGGAGCGGTGGCGTCCGTGGCGTAGCTACGCAACGGTCAGTCTATGGAACGCACTTGAGGCGGACACTGCAGGAGTCTCGTCCGTCCCTGCTCGTTCGCCTCAATACGACCAAGGAGAATGATCCGTGTATTACTCCACTAACTATGCTTCGCCCATCGGTCCGCTTACGCTGGCCTGCGATGGCGACGGACAGAACCTCGTCGGACTCTGGCGTCAGGGGCAGAAGTACTACGGGAGAGGCATTCCCGAAGCCATGCTGGCGCGCGACGATATCGCCCTACTCGATGATGTGAAAGCTTGGCTAGACAGATATTTCGCCAACCAAAGGCCAGAGATTGCCGAGCTCTCACTGGCGCCGATCGGGGGAGCTTTTCGGCAGGGGGTATGGGAGATTCTTTGCGGGATTCCGTACGGTGAGGTCGTCACATATGGTCAGATCGCTAAGCAGATGGCGGCGCGTGCGAACCGGGAGTCAATGTCCAGTCAAGCGGTCGGAGGGGCCGTGGGGCACAACCCGATCTCGATCATCATTCCGTGCCACCGGGTTGTCGGCGCAAATGGAAGCTTGACGGGCTACGCGGGAGGCATTGATACAAAGATCCGACTATTGGAGCTAGAGGGCGTAGACATGACGACCCTGTTCGTTCCTGAGCGCAGCACGGCACCATAACGTCCTAAAATCGCATCGTTCAATTGCGCTGAGCATACTTTTGCAATGAAGGTTGCAAGTGACAATCTGCCGACGATGAAGCCTAGGTCAGGCCGTGTCGTATGGGTCGGGCGCATTGTGGTAGTCACCGCGTTTTGGGCGTCGGTGAGATTTTGCTTATCGAGGCCCACAGCTCACGCCAGTTGGCACTTGAGTACGGTCGGTCCGTGGTTTTTGTTAGCCAAGTAGTAGCGCAGCCACTACCGCTCCGCAGAAAAGAAACTCGGTGCTACCAAACACTACGGGCTTTATCGGGTGAGGTCGGCGCGCGGAGAGATAGGGGAATAGCCAAGCTCTCAACAAAAGGACAACGAAGACGGCGGCGAGCCAGGGACTCGCCACACCCAGGGCGGCACCGACGGCGGCGAGCGCGACTAGAACTGCGTGATAGGTGAGGGAGAAACGAAGCCAGGTTGGGTTACCTCGTTCGCGAATCATCGTTTTGACGTAGGCGATGGTGCCGATGAAGTAGACCGCGAGGACGATGGCAAAAATCCAGATATGCCGCCAATCGGGGACGCGGGTACCCAGCATCGTGGCCATTGGCATTAGCAAACATGCGGCGGTGATCATGGAGGAACGAGCTAGGAAGCTCCTCGGACTCCCCGTCCAGGTTTGTTGAAGCGAAGCAAGCACTAACGGCACCAGAGCGAGGCCGAACCAGAGTAGGGAAGGTTCTCTCAAAATGAGTGCCACCGCAGACCCAACGAACAGCGTGGCATAAGTGAGCAGAGCTGGAAGGTATTTTTTCCCTCTTTCTAGACGTAGTTTTCCGGTGGCCGTGCGGTTTCTGGGGCGAGGAGCGACCGAAAGAATCCACAGTGAAAGAACATCGTAGAACTGGAACCCTATTAGGGCCGTGACCGTAAGCAGTAGCTGCTGCCAGGCAAACCCGCCGAGAATGCTCCCGACGAGTATCGGAGCTAAAACCATGGCCCATCCGCCGTGCTGGTGCGAAATCCAGCCGGAGCGAGCCAGCTTGGAAAATCGGCTGCGGGACGTCTTGCTCATGACCCTAAGCGTAAGGGGCGACCGCGGTGGTCGTCTCTGAGGCAATATCCTTGTCCGGTGTTTTGCGTGGCCGGCGTAATCACTTTGGTGCCATCTTGTTTGAGCGGTCCTTGTTTGAACGGTCTGCGGATATCCAGATCGACTTACGTGAAAACGTACTCAGACTGCCTAGAGTCGCTTCGCCACCTTTTTCAGAACTAAAGTGGCGTACTCTCAACAGGCATTACCGCATTGGCCGGGAGAGCACCACGGCGAGCGGAATGAGGGCGACAACCCCTACTATCGACAGTGCGGAGAAACTCGTTACTGCCATTAGGGGTCCCGAAGCGAATGCGGCGAGCGCGCCGAATAGATTTGCTAGTGAGTCCACTCCGCCCTGGGACGATGCGCGTGTCTCTGACGAGACCGCCGTCGCGAAGAGCGCTGATGCGGAGACGTTGACGAATGACCATCCAACGCCAAGCAGGATGAGAGAGATGACGACCCAGGTCATGTCGCCTGCCCAGCAAATCCCGATCAGCAGCGAAAGCAGAAAGATGAATCCGCCCAGGGTCATTGTCAATCTATTGCCAAATCGATCGGTGAGAAGTCCGACGACGGGTGCCAGCGCGTACATGCCAAGAATGTGAAGGCTGATTGTTATTCCAACTAAGCTCAGTGACCCTCCCTCGTGCATCACGTGAACTGGGGTCATTGTCATTATTGAGACCATTACGACTTGACCCACGACAATTGCGATGATGGCAACCCGAGCCGGTCGGTTGTCTCGCATCTCGTTTACGATGCTCCTGATCGCACCGCTTTTCTTAAGAGGCGCGGGATTCTTGGTAGCGGTGAGTTCGTCCGAGAGGAGCATTGGGTCTGGGCGGAGGAAGAAAAGGACCACCAGTGCGGCGATTACTGAAAACGCGACTGCAATGAGGAATGCGCTGGCGTAGACGGTGAGTCCCGTCAGTTGACTGACGGCTTCGCCCGGAACCCCAAGGTTTGGCCCCAGCACCATTCCGATTGTCGCCATCCAGACCACAAGTGAGAGCGAGCGGGCTTTGTTGACGGGTGCGGCAAGATCAGTGGCGGCAAAACGTGCCTGAAGTGTCACTGCGGAGCCCGCACCAAAGAGAAATAGTCCGACAAAGAGCGGAACAGTAAGGCCCCACTGCGCGGCGGCAATCAGAATTAGTCCACCAAGACCTGCAATTGTCCACCCGGTTGTCAGGGCAACTCTGCGCCCATGGCGAGTCGCGAGGTTTCCGAGGGGGATGCCCATAGTCGCAGTGCCGAGGATTCCAGCGACTCTGGCAAGTCCCGCCCATGCCTCGCTGTCAGTTACTTCTCCAGCCAAGAGGATGCCGATAGAAGGTGCGACTCCGACTCCGATGGTTCCGAAGATTTGGGAGATGATCAAGACAACTAGGGTGCGCCGCTGGATTCTGGGGACATCCGGCGCGGTAACCGACTGCTTTGTGCTGAGTGCGTCGCTACGCGTGGTGACATGGTCGGTCATCTATTTGGTTCCTGGAGAGCTCTGGAATGCGTGTTACTAAAGACGCGGGAGCAACCTCGCGCGAAGTAGTGCCTATCTCGACCTACTGAAGGAAAGCATACCGGGATGGGGTATCTCAAGTAAGGGGCCGTCCATCTGTGTTGCGGGAATTAATCCGGATGTCCCCCGTATTGGTTGCCACTGCCAATGACTGGCAAATGGAAACATCGCCGACTGAGCTTAGGTTCTTCCTATTAAGTGAGGATGCCTCGGTAGGCTTTGGGTATGCAGAGACGCAGGTTTCGATTCCTTCTAACTGAGGTCGTCACGGTAGTCGTGGCGATCTCGGCCTGCTCTTCTTCATCAGGTGATGCGGCCGAGGAGTTCGACCCCGGTCTGCTCTGGTCCGAACTGACATTCCTTACTGACGGCCCCGATCTAGAAGAACTTAAGGCCCAGGCGGTTGAGGAAGAGGAGTTAATGGCCCAGTGCATGAAGAAGGAGGGTTTCGAGTACATCCCAACGAACCGGAACGTGTCTGTGTACAGTGCGGAGACCGTTGCGGGCTGGGCTCAGGGAACCCTTGAGTTCGCCCAGCAGTACGGATACGGAATAGTTAACAGTCCATGGTTCGAGGAATCAATCGTGACCAGCCAGGAGACGGACTATTCAGATCCGAACGCAGACTATTTTTCATCCCTCAGCTCTGAGGAACAGCAGACGTACTGGTTGACACTGTATGGAGAGGGAGATTCGCCCGAAGACATTGAGGCTTCTGAAGACGGTGAGTACGTTTACGACTGGACGAAGTTTGGCTGTTTCGGTTGGGCGCAGAATGAGACGACTAAGGACTCTCCATACGCTTTCTATGAGGACCCTGAGTTCAGTGAATTGGTTGATGCCATAGGCGGCGTCTGGGACACTGTGCGGCGGGATCCAGAGATGGAGACGTTAGAGGCGGAGTGGTCCTCGTGCATGTTGGACGCGGGGTACGAGGGGTTAGAAACCCGCGGCGATGCGAGTCGGGCGATGCGGGACAAGTACGACGTTCTGAGTGGTTGTTCTGGTAACACCTGTATGGATCCGCCAAAAGACAAGAAGCGCGAGTTCCAGGAAGAGGAAATAAAGCAGGCCGTTGATGACTTTAGCTGCGCGGAAGAAGTCCACTACGACACGCGGTTAGAAGTGATCGACGACCGAATCCAGAAGGAATTGATCGAGCGTTACCGCCCCCAGATAGACGCCGCAATCTTGAAGTACGGAGAGAAGAAGTAGCTAATCCTTGTCGAACTTACGGTACCCCAAGTACGAAGTGGGGTTCCCAAACCCAATTACCTTCTATCCCCACTGGCTTAGCTTGCTAAGGAAGCGTTGCAACTCGGGGGTACGCGGATGGGTGAAGATGTCCCCGCTGGGGCCATACTCCTTAATAACGCCTCCGCTGAGAAATGCCACTTTGTCGCAAACTCGGCGGGCAAACCCCATCTCATGAGTGACAATAATGAAACGCGTTCCCTCTTGCTTCAGATCGTTTATAACTCCCAGCACCTCGGCTGTGTACTCGGGGTCGAGAGCGGATGTCGGCTCGTCCAGTAGCAGCAACTGCGGACGAGGAGCAATTGCCCTTGCTATCGCCACCCTCTGACGTTCTCCACCAGAGAGCTGGGCGGGATGCTTGGTGGCCACCTCTGACAGCCCGAAACGGTCTAGGAGGGCGTGGGACTGCTCGCGGGCGTCCTCTTCCGAAACCCCGTGGACGGTTCGCAAAGGAAGCGCGATGTTCTCGATGGCGTTCAGGTGATCAAACAGGCCGGAGTGTTGGAAGACAAATCCTAGTGACGCGCGGTAGGCCGGAAGGGACGAGGCGCGGTAGTCGACTTGTGTGCCCTGGATCTTGACGGTTCCGGAACTGGGCTCTTCCAGTCCGCCGACTGTGCGTAGCAGCGTGGACTTACCGCCGCCCGAGGGCCCGATCAACGCGAGAGTCGATACGTCCTCGTCAAAGTTGATACCGCACAACACCTGCTGTTCACCAAAGGACTTATGGAGATTTTCTAGCTCAATGCGCATAGTCAAACTTCCGCTCAAAGTGGGAACTCACCAGCATCAGTGGCAGCGTTAGGCAGAGGTAGAGGATTCCAAGGAAGATGTAGCCACCAAAAAAGTTGTAGTTGGTTGCAGTGATTTCACGAATCGTCTGTGTGACCTCGATGACCGCGATGACGGACAGCAACGAAGAGTCCTTGATGAGCGAGGCGAACTGGCCTGTCAGTGCGGGCAGGGTCCTCGCCACCATTTGAGGAAACACGACGTAGCGAAGCTTCTGCGTCCTAGTGAAACCTACGGCGTCGGCTGCAAGGAGCTGGTCACGGTCCAGGGAGGAGGCAGAGCCACGAATGATTTCGGCGACATACGCTCCGTTGAAGACAGAGAGGATGATGATTCCCGCCCAGGTTTTGTTGTTGATCCCCCAGGCGGTGCCGATGATGTAGTAAAAGAGGTAGATCTGCACCAGGAGTGGGGTTCCGCGGATGATCTTCACGTAAATGTCTGCGCCGTATCGCAACGGTAGGAGTCGGGAGTTCGCCGCCAAAGCGACCGGGACACCAATGACCAGGGCCAGTACGACGGAGGCCAGACAGATCTTCAGGGTGAGGATGAACCCGTCAACCAGTCGCACCTGGTATTCAGCAACAAAGCTGAAATCTAGTCGAATGCCAGCTTGATACAGGGAAACCCAGAAGACCAGGACGATGAGAGCGGCAACCAAGAGGTAGTTGGCTGCAACTTTGAGTGGTGGGGTTTTCTTCCCCGGAACCGCCCTAAACCAGGTGCTCAACATCGGTGGTTCCTAACAGAACTCTCAAAATTACTGCTCCTGCATACATCTCGCAGGTTCTTCGGTCCGGGGCGAGGTTTCATGCAGTGCTCGCTCAGTCTAGGTCGAAGAACCACGAGAATCCGAGATCGTCGAACGCCTTCTTCTCTTCCGCAAGGTGTTTCTGAGTGATCGCATCGAATCCGCCATCCGCTGAGTACTGGGCAATAAACTCGTTGATCTGATTCAGAAGTTCCTCGTTCCCCTTCGCAACGGCAATGCCCCAGTACTCGGGGTCTTGGAAAGGAACGAAGACGGCTTTGGTGGTGTCTGGGTTACGTTGCTGGTTGCGATATATAGTCAGTTGGTCATAGAGGAAACCATCGGCTTTCCCCTGGGTGACCTCAGTTACGGCAGCGCTTTCATCAGCAAGCCGAACGATGTCCGCATTGGGTAGGTTTTTGGTGGCGAACACATCCCCAGTGGACCCTGTTTTGACTGTCACGGTCTTACCCGCCTGGTTCAAGTCGTCGATGCTTTCAATGCCGGAGTCGGCGTTTGCCAGAATCGCTAGTTGTGCTCGGGCGTACGGGTCAGAGAAATCAACCGACTGCTTGCGGTCTTCAGTAATGGTCATTGAAGACATGACGGCATCAGCCTTGCCGGTCTGCAGCATGGGGATGAGGCCGTCGAAAGACGTGTTCTCAATCGTCAGGTTGTATCCGTAGGCGTTCGCAAAGTCGCGGAAGAAGTCAACGGAGACTCCTTCGGGGTTGCCCGCCTCGTCTTTGGTCTCAAACGGAGGATAAGCGAGTTCCATAGCGACGACGAGTGGCTTGCCATCCTCGTTCTCAGCCATATCAGAGGTGGTCGAGCCGGACTGGTCGTCACTGCTTTCCGTGTTGCTTGTGCTAGTTCCGCTGGAGCAACTGGATAGCAAAGCAACTCCGGCAACAATGGATACGAATGTGCGGCCAAGTCTGTTTCCCATGATGAACCTCCCGGGGGTGGGGACGATGGACCCACTTAGCCTAACGCGGTCCTCGGGCACACCACCGGGTCGCGAGACTGAACCGGACGGGTAAGCCCGAGTCAGAATCGCCACAGACACAGGCAACGATCAGGTGGGCACTCAAGCTGAAGGAGAACGTACTCGGTCAGCCTGGGTGCCCACCCATTCCCAAATGTTCGTTGCCGCGTCTGGTAGTAGTCAGTCGCCCGTGGCTTGGGACATTGCTAACAGCCGCTTCATTGCGGCTCCCGGTGACAGGTCTCTGCGCGGATGCAACGAGTTGTCAGATCCCATTCAAACAAGGCAGACGCAAATCTGGTGACTATCTGATGGATCATCCGTCCACCCTAAAATGCGCCGACACGATTGTCTCTTGGTCAGTTCTTCTCCTGGATGACTGGGTAAGGCGTGGCCGAGGAGAGCTCGGCGATCTCGTCGGGTACGTCGGGAATCTCACCAGCCTCAACGGTTGGCTCAACCACACCAAGTTCCGCATAGTTGAATGGGCACTGTCCCGAGAGCACTAAACGGGCTTGCTGTTTGTCGATGGTTTTAGTCCAGGTACCTATGACAACGGTCGCGATCGCGTTCCCGGCGAAGTTGGTTAGTGCCCTAGCCTCGGACATAAAACGGTCAATGCCAACGATGATGCCCACGCCGTCCAAAAGGTCGGGACGATAGGCCTGCAGTCCTGCTGCAAGAGTGGCAATTCCAGCGCCCGTGACGCCGGCTGCACCTTTTGAGGCGATGACCATGAAGATCAGTAACCCAAACTGCTCGCCCCAAGGCATAGGCTTACCCATCGCATCAGCAATGAAGATTGAAGCCATCGTCAAATAAATCGCTGTTCCATCAAGGTTGAATGAGTAACCGGTCGGGACGACGACGCCGACCGTTGACTTGTTTACCCCAAGGTGTTCCATCTTCGCCATGAGATTTGGAAGGGCAGACTCTGACGACGATGTGGCCACGATAAGGAGGAACTCGCGTGCAAGGTACTTGAATAGCCTGAAGACGCTTAGACGCGAAACAGCGAAAAGTATCGATCCAAGTATCACAAATACAAACACGATGCAGGTCAGATAGAACGCGAGCATAAGCAGTCCAAGCTGCGCAACTGCCGCGATTCCGGTCTCGCCGACAACGCCAGCGATTGCGCCGAACGCTCCGATTGGGGCCACCCAAAGAATCATTGTGAGAATGCGGAAGACTAGCTTTTGTAGCAATCCCACGGTAGAGAGGACCTTATTGGCACCTGCACCCATGCGTTGTACGGCAACCCTGCAAGCAAAGCCACGAAAAGGACTTGCAACACGGAACTGCCAGTTAGAGAAGCGAAGATCGTTGTTGGTATAAGACCGGAGAGGAATCCATAGACTCCCGACCCGTGGTCTTCGGCCGGGTCCCCCAGGCTAAAAGTGCTTCCCTCTGGAATATCAAGTCCCGACCCGGGTTCGATGATATTGCCAACTATCAGCCCAATGACAAGGGCGAGTGTCGACATTGTGAGGAAATAACCCAGAGTCAATCCGCCGATTTTTCCAACAGTGGCAGCGGCCTTCACCGAGCCGATGCCAAGAACGATTGTGCAGAAGATGATCGGTGCAATCATCATCTTGATGAGTTGGACGAATATTGTTCCTAATGGTTTCAGAGCTACGCCTACCTCTGGGGCAAGCCAGCCAACCATGATCCCTGCGATCACGGCAATGATGACCATGATGTAGAGCCAGTGAGAGCGGTCCTTCTTGGGTTTTGTTTCGGCTATCCGGGGAGCTGTGGATTGAGGGCTGAATGATTCGTCAATTGCTACTTGAGCCATTTTTCTTCCTTGTGCTGCTGACTGTCGCCTTTGATCAGCACGAAGGCAATATGTCACATAACACAAACGTTCGACCGGAATACAACAGTGACCTTGGTCCCAATTCAATTGACGATGTCTGCCTCGTGCGGTCGAGGGATGTCCCGTTATTTAGCGCCAACATCGACGTGAAGTGCGGCAACAAACGAGCCTTGGCAAACAGATATGTGTGCATACAGAGCCTTGAATGCTCCGATGCAGAGGGGCGGTGGTTTGGCGTCGTGGGTTGTCCGCAATTGGTGCAGGGGCTTTTTGGTAGTCCTCTGTGCCTTCTTTTAGTAAAAGAGCTCTTGTCTTAACCATGGGCTGGATCGCGAATAAGAGTGAGGGGTTCGTGACGTTTGATTTCCTCGGGCGTAAGGGTGAAGCGACGGACTGGACTGGGCTTCCGAACCCATTTCCAACGTCGGACGCCGTAGCGAAGCATTCGATGCTTCTGGCTAACGCGGTTAGCGCTAGCGCAGAAGCGTTCC
This sequence comes from Actinomycetaceae bacterium MB13-C1-2, assembly GCA_035621235.1. Classification (NCBI taxonomy): domain Bacteria; kingdom Bacillati; phylum Actinomycetota; class Actinomycetes; order Actinomycetales; family Actinomycetaceae; species Actinomycetaceae bacterium MB13-C1-2. Next base: position 616,357 of record CP141731.1, on the reverse strand, counting down.
TACGTAGGTGACTCCTGTAGTTTGCTTTCATGGAAGTAACTGCTGTTGGGTTTGACGATGTGCCGGGTGCCACCGGTGTGTCAATGTCGATGTTGCTGGACCAAACTCGATTGGAACGTGTTCGAGTCGATATCGCAGTCCTCGACGAGCACTCGTCCCTACCCAGACACCGGGCAGGACAGAACCAACTCTTCTATGTGGTTTCTGGAACTGGACGGGTTGCCGGTGCAGACGACGTCGAGGTCCCGGTCGGCCCCGGTACGCTGGTTGAATGGCAAGCAGGGGAAGAGCACACCTCGTGGGCGTATACGAGAATGACTGTCCTCATAATCCAAGAGCGGAGCGCCCCGACCGTAGGTGGTTCTCAGTGAGTGAGTACATACGCCCGGCGATTAAGTCGCGCGTCTTCTATGACGAGAACGGCAGAGTCATCGACTATGGGGCCCGTTGGCCTGACAGCCCTCCCGAGGAAAGCTACTCTGTAACCGCCCATCCTGAGCGTTTTGCGCCGCTGCATACGGTGGTGGATGCCTTGGTTCAATACCTGGTGAACAACTATCAGGTTCGGGTGGACGAGGGAGTGCACCTGCTCGAAACCTTGGGTGCGCGTGAGTTTAGCGTGCCCGGACCGGATGAAGTTGACCGCGTGGTTCGGTTGACGCCGAACGATGGCGATTGCTCGCCGCTTTCCTTTATCTGCACCTCTTACCCTGGGGTGCGGGTGGCCGCAGGGGAGTTTGGCGTGTTCTATTACCCCAACTGTGGATGCGATGCCTGCGATGAGACATGGGATAGTGCCGCCCAGGCGATGGAAGAAGATGCGCTGGCCGTCATTAGTGGAGGATACCGCGAGATGGTCGACCTCATCCCTCTCAGAAAGATCGGATACCAGCGGAGCGCGGGAATCAGTGTCGGTCCAGGGCGCACATATGGTTGGGAGATCAAAGGTCCGGACATGAGTTTTAGTCGGAGTTCCGTGGGTGATGCGAGCGGGATACCCGTCCGAACTCTCAAGGCAGTCAACAAGCGGCTGAAGGAACTGACGAAAGTAACGCCGAACGGGTACTGGAAGGCCTGGGAAAGACGGAATGCTTAGCCGATTATCCAATCGGTTGGCTGGGACGGTGACAACTAGCCGCAAGGTTCCGGTGCCATAGTTTGGCTTCATGGGTTCTGCGTAATTGGTGCACGGGGTTCCTTCAGAGCCCTCGTGCGTCTCCTTTTGATAAAGGAGCTTTTGTTGCATCGATAGGGTGGTTCTATGAGTGTTCCTGAAGACTGGCTGGAGTATCGTCGCGGCGATCGTGAACTGGTCGGGTGGATCGCGCCCGAGGGCGAGGGTTTCGTGACGTTTGATCTCCTCGGGCGTAAGGGCGAAGCGACGGACTGGACTTCCGCGGAGGAACGCCTGGATGAACTAGGAATCGGCTACTTGGCTGATCTGTACGGGTTCCGTACGGACGACGGATCGTGGGTGAGGGTGAAACTCATTGAGGTATCACCTGACGGAATCAAAATGAAGCGGGACGACTTCGGTGACGTGACCGCTGATCTGCCAAAGTACTCAATGCAGTTCCCAATTGATGATCGATTGATGCCGCTCGACGATCTGGTTGAGGACACACACCTGATTCACAGCTCGGAATAGGCCGCTTGGCGGGGTTCGGGAGATCCCGGGGTTCTCGGACTTGAATATCCACCAGCGTGGCTAGTCCGCTAACGAAAACATGCGAGAAATTAGGTATCGGCTGGACACTGTGACAGATATTCCTCTCTGTCCTGGCAGTGGGGGCCAGAGCTACGCGAGCCATTGGATGCCAGCGAAGGCAATCACTGAGACAAGGACCGTAGATAACGCCGCTAGCAGGAACGGGCGCAAGCCCACTTTACGCAGATCCCGGATTTTCACGCCGCAGCCCAGGCCGAACATGGCGGCGGCGAGGAGCGCGGTCTGGAGGACTCCTCCTGCCGACAAAACCGCGTCTGGCAGTGGCACAAAAGACCGTAGGGCAACCATCGCAAGGAAACCCACAATGAACGGGGGAACGAAGGGCGGGAGTTTGGCCGGAGATCCCTCGTTCGCAGCATTCTTGAGCAAGGCCCGCTGCCGCGCACTGTAGACCGCGACCACGGGAGCCATCAGCAAGACGCGGGACAGCTTCACAATAACGGCAACGGTCAGGGCAGTTCCGCCGAGGATGCCGCCGATTGCGACCACCTGCGCGATTTCGTGCACCGACGCGCCTGCCCACAGCCCCGCCGTCTCCGGATTCAGGTGCATTAGCGTGGCAAGCGCCGGAAGCAGCGGGATCATTAGCGTTCCAAAAATGACGACGAGGGCGACGGCGGTGATGGTGTCTTCCTCGTGCTCATCGTTCGGGTCGAGAACTCCGGCGGCCCCCGCGACGGCTGCAGCACCACAGATTGAAAAGCCTGTAGCGATCAGGAGCGTGAGCCGGGACGGAACTCGCATCAACCGTCCAAGCAGTACGGTTCCAAGGATTCCACCTAGGACGACTGCAAGTACTACCAGTAGCATTGGGGCGCCCAGGGAAACGATGTCTGAGAGCACAAGCTTCAGTCCCAGCAGGATGATTCCGGCACGCAGTAGTTTCTTGGAGGCAAAGTTGATTCCCGGTGTGAGCGAATCGGGGAGATGGACGAGGTTGGTGAGCAAGACTCCCAGCAGAATCGAGACGATCATCGGGCTGATCAGTGGTTGCAGGAAGTTGATGCCGTAGGAGAGAGTAGCAGCTCCCAGAGCTAGAGCCAGTCCCGGTAAGAGGACCATGAACCCGGAGGTCCAACTTTGCTTAGTCTGGGGTGCGGCTGGTTGTTCGGCTTGCCTGATGTCGCTGGGAGTCACATGCTTCATTGTGCCCCTAGGGGGTCGGCGCAGGTAGCTGGTTCCACACCTGTGGCGAGGGTTGTGGCCAAAATCGGAAGTCTCGGCGAGCAACAGGTTGCCAAGCCTCCGATTTAAGCCAGCTATACGGGATTCGGGTCCGAGGTTGGGTGCAGGAGCCTGAACTTCTCGCACACGGCTGGCATGTCTGGTTCAAATCGGGGGGAGTAGCTGCGCCAGTAGTGCTCGTGAACCTTGCGCCAGTAGTCGAGGGTGCGGTCGCCTTCTCCTTCCTCGTACGCATGGGTCTCATCGACCTCGTTGAAGGGAACGACTTTGACGTCCGTCGTTTCGATAATCGCACGAGGCGCTCCGGTGCCGTCCAAAAGGATGCTGAGAGAACCGGGCTCGGGGAGGGGGTCGCTATCGTGCTCGTATTCCCAAAGGGATGAGGCGGTGGCGGTCTTAGTTCCACGGAGAACTAGGGCGAGGAGTTCGTCGGCCATCTCAGGAGTCGCACCAAAGGCCCACGCTTCGGGAACAGCCTCTGGAAGGTGAGGAAGCTTGGTTCGAACCCGTTCCCAAAACGCCACAATGTCACCAGAAGAATCACTCACGGGAACAAATATAACGGGATGAACGGCTAGTCAGATTGTGGATCTGAAGATACGGCAGGAGTGCACCGCACCGTTGGCTACAGTTTGAAGTGCTATCTCACTGGGAGATGAGAACAAGCCGGGTTCAAACACCCTCTGACCCGGAGAAACAACAAACCCCCGACCAGGCGGGGGTTTCTGTGGCTCCGACGGGCGTCGATCCCGTGACCTTTCGATTTTCAGTCGAAGGTTATAGACTAGTAGAGTCTCAAAATTCCGCGATAAACCGCCATTTCTAGCCATTTAGGTCACTCCTGCGGTAGCTTAGCGGTAGCACCAGAAGGCCAAAGTAATGGCTAAAGTAAGGAGCGTTCATGCCTGCGAAAGAATCCACGCCGCTTCCACAGCGATTGATGTCAAGTGTGCAACTTACGGAGGGCGGGTGCTGGGAGTGGCAAAAGGTTAAGAATCAGACCGGATACGGACAGCTATGGGTAGGCTCCCGGTCTGACGGGACCAGGAAGTTGCGACTTGCTCACGTGGTCGCGTATGAGACATTCAGGGGAGCAATTCCTGACGGGCTTGTCTTAGACCATTTATGTGAGAACAAGGCATGCATTAACCCCACGCATTTAGAGCCAGTGACCTCCGCCCAGAACTTCCAGCGATCAAGGGAGCAAAGAGCGCCGCTGCCAGGAGTCCCCACTCCTCAGATGAAGCCATCCCGAAGAGCCGTGGAGCCGAAAAAGAACCACCGTCTACCCTACGGAGAGGGGTCTTTCTACAAGCGCAAAGACGGCATGTGGGTGGGCACGCTCGAAGCGGGCACCAATGAGAAAAATAAGCGCCGCCGTATCGTGGTCACCTCAAAGGACGAAGATGAGGCGTGGGACAAGCTCCAGGTCAAACGCAAAATCCTCCACCTGAAGGGGCGAGCCGCCGCACTTAAAGGATCTAGGACCGTGCAGGCGTGGGTGAAAGATTGGCTTCCCATCCAGCAAAAACGACTACGACCCAACACTTTCAAGGGTACGCGATCGTACATGACTAAATGGGTGATCCCTCAAATTGGGAGGGTGAAGCTCGAAGATGTGGACGCTGACCATGTGCGCAAGGTGAGCCGAGCGGTACTCGATGCGGGACTGTCCTCGACCACGGCAGGAACCGTGCAGGGTGTGCTCCAGAAATGCTTGCGGGACGCGAGGATCGAGGGGTATACCGTATCCGATGCCGCGCTGGATGTGCCGAAGCCGCGCAAGGAAAACACTCGTCAGCGGACAGCGGTCCCAGTGGACGCGGCAATAGCGCTACGAACCAAGGCCGAACAGTGGCCTGGTGGGGTGCGCTGGCTGATCGCTTTCGTGCAAGGTATGAGACCCGCTGAGGTTCTAGGTCTGACGTGGAATGCCATCGACTTCGAACGGGGGCTAATGGATGTTTCCTGGCAGCTTCAAGCACTCCCGTACAACACTCCACGAAAAAGGGAGAGTGGATTCAGTGTGCCAGATGGCTATGAAGTCAAGCATCTGGAAGATTCGTGGCACCTTGTGCGACCGAAGTCTGACGCCGGTCAGCGCGTCATGCCACTAATCCCCTATGTAGCAAAGTATCTGGCGGCGTGGCGAGACAGCAGTGAGCGGCCAGAAAACAAGGGCGGACTGGTCTTCCCGCGAGCAGACGGCTACCCGCGCTCACAGAGAGAAGATCGCGAAGACTGGCGAGCGCTCCAAGATGCCGCCCAGCAGTGGAAAGTGCCACCAGTAGGCGACGGAAAGCCAAAATATTGGGAAGCTTACGAAGTGCGACGAGCCACCGCGACGATGCTTCTGAGGGACCATGTGGACCCGAAGATAATCAAGACGATCATGGGCCACTCGGACGTGCTGGTCACGGAGGGCTATCAGGATGTGGACGAGAAGATGCTCCGCGACGCGCTAGAGCAAGTGAGCCAATCACTGCGACCCAAGCAGATTACCGCCTAATTTCCTGCCTCTTTTGCGGCAGTGGTGAGTGTGGCTTCATCTCGGGCACGCTCGCAGATCGGTTCTTGATTGGGTAGCCCTTTCTTTGGTCACGGTTTGGTAACTTTTGGTGATCGCTCGGTTTGGGCTTGCACCCCCCTTATAAGTGGGGTAGACTTATTACATGAGGCAAAGGGGAAGAGGTCCCCGCCCATCAGGTCAGAAAGGACCAGAACAATGGCACAGTACGGAATCGACAGCGAAGCTCAGACCCTCATCGATGCGGGATGGACCGAAGACCAGATCATCGCCCTCGCCCCCAATCAGAACATTCAGCACCAAAGCTTCGGATGGATAGCTTGGAACCGCGACGCGGTGTACGCCATCGAGAATGCGGCATCTAGGGTCACCGAGCCGAAGAAAGAAGCTTCAGCACCTCGCCCCGTATCCCCTGCCACGGACCGCCAGATCGCTTATATTCGGACCCTGATCCGCAAGGGTGCTGGCTCCGAGGGTGGATTCATGCGGGTCCCTGCCGATGCTGACCTGGTGAAGCTGTCGAAGCGGGAGGCTTCCGCTCTGATCGATTCGCTCACTGGCAACTACTAAACCACTCCACCGCCCCGGCCAAAGCGGGCCGGGGCACCCAGTTTTGAAAGGACTAAGACCATGGAAGACGTCGATCAGTTAAGCGCTCAAGCGGTCAAGATCGCCGAATCCCGCGAAGCAGCAGGGGAAGGCAAGCTTTACCCGACCGCATTCCAGAACCTCGACAAGCTCAAGATGATACTGGCTGAGGACATCCCCGCTGACGAGCTTCAATACGATCTTGGAAATGAGATCTACCGCTTCGACGGGCATCCGCTGATGGGTCTGCTTTCCGACTTCGATTACGCGATTGCGATGGCTGGGGATGGACACTCCCGTAATGACAAGGCCACTGTCCTCGCTCTGGCGAAGCTCATTGGTGAGATGGAATCCTAGAAAAGGGGCGAGGACTGATGACTTATTTTGAGGACAAGGCGAGGCTAGCGCTCCGTAAGCTTCACGCTGACGAAACCCAGTATGCGGCTCTTGCTAAGTGGGCGGAGGAGCACAAAGGCCAGGAGGGAGAAGTCTCCGGCGTGATAGTCACTAGGGATGGGCGCATTGTCGCTGAAACCTTCCGGGTGGACGACGGGGTAGTAGGCCCTGGTGATACCTATGTGGATCGGGACTCCACGGACATCGAGCTTGGAGGTAATCGGCTTGACCTCGCTTTAGGGGCTATTTCCCACGCTTTGGGTGAGCCTGTCTGTCACATCCCGATTTGGGATTTGACGCAAGGCTCCGGTGATTTCGCTAGAGCGCAGGTCGTGAAGGGTAGGAGGCGCATGAGTGGGGCCGAGCTGAAAAAGGTTCGCCACGCGCTGGGTTTCACTGGTCCACGATTGGCTGGGCTACTCGCTGTCCGCTATGACACCCTGAGGAAGTGGGAGTCCGACAAAGAGCCGATTCCGTACGCTCTACCCGATGACCTGCGGGGGATCGTCCGGGACCAGATCGATGCTCTCCAGGACCTAGCGGAGTCCTTGAAAGCCTAAAACAGGGATCATCCCCACTCGCGCGGGGTAGGCTTGGTGGGTCAAGGAGGGTCAGCATGGGCAAAGCGAAGACAGTCACGTCATGGCGGGAAGCCGCGCGGATCACCGGACTCACCCCGGCCACACTCAGGGCACGAGTCGAGGCCGGCAATCTCACCCAACCGCCATGGACGCAAGCGGCGCTAGAAAAAGCCAGGGACGCGAAGACCACCAATCGGAGCAAACGTGGCGAAAGGTCAGAGCACGGAACCTCTGCTCGCTGGTCCGCTGGATGCAATTGCGAGGAATGCGCAGGGGCACACTTGAGCGCAGTCCGGGACCTACGTAGGAGAAAGTCACTTGAGGCACTAGAGCCTCACCGGGAGCAGATTTTGTCCATGCTCGCTTCGGGAGACACGTACAAGAAAATCTTTGAGAAAACTGGGATTCGACCGCAAGCGCTCACCGGAATTGCGTCCTGGGATGAGGAATGGCGGCAAGCTCTCGATGAGGCGCTGATGAGTGGGCGACGCCCAGACCTGAACCACGGCACGAGTTGGGGGTGGCGGTGTGGGTGTAGGTGCCCTGAGTGCCGGGACGCGCACGCTTCTGAGTGCCGATAGAAAGAATCCCCGCCAGCCCATTTTTCAATGGAGGGCGGGGAGTTAGCTCTGCTGACGCAAAGCGCAATCCAAAGGATCATCCCCACCGAAGCGGGGATCACAAAATCAGCGTAACACCTGCTGCCGACTTAAACACCAAAATCGGCCTCTCACCCAGCTAGTGCCAGGTGAGAGGCCAAGTGTTGTTTGCGTGTCGATATTCAGTTATGCCGCGACCCCCTTTATAACCTGAGGCTATGGGGGAGCCGTGGACGATTATTCGGGTTCTGGTGGTTTCGGCATGTCAGTAGTGTCCACCGACTGAGTGAGTAACCAGCGGCGGATTCTTGCACCCCACTCCTCCCACTCCAAAAGCCTGCGTTTGAGTTTGCGGCGTTTCGGGTCGGTCTCCCCGATAAGGTTCACGGCCTGCGTGAGTGCGGTAGACCCGATTACTGCGATGATGATGGGTTGCCAATCCACTGGCGACCTCCGCTCTTCTTAGAAAAGGTCGTAGTAGCGGGTCAGCCACACCCAGCGGACTATCACCACGATCAGGACAATCATGCCGAGGGCTATGAGGACGTGTCCTGCGAAGTCGTTGCCCCAAAGGGTTGATGACTCGATGACGATTCCTCCTAGTAGCCCACCGAGGGATATTGGCATGAAAACGAGTTCCCAGCGTGCGCGTTTTGGCCCGCCAAGCCACGCGCATGGCAGTCCAACGGCGGCACCGGTCATCATCATTATGGCGGGCACCCATTGCCAGGCGGGTTCCCCTCGTAGGTTGGGTATGAGGTCTATTCCGAGGGCGAGCACGACCATGTATGCGGCGACTGTAGCGCCGCTGATGATGCGAGGCTCAGATAATGTGTGCTTCAGTCGCTGCCACATGATTCGGCCTTCCCTTATTCGGCGGCGTGTTTGGGGGAGGCGTCCAGGGTTTCCCCGTCAACCAGCGCGCTCGGTTCCCCGTAGTTTGGTAGTTCGGGGTTCCACCACTCGGGAGCGTCCGGGTCCACGCCTACTAGCTGGCCCGCGTCCACTGGCTGGGCTTCCTGCAAAGTCGTGTAAGTAACCTGATCTGCGGAGCGTTTTGCCGTGTCATACAGTCCAGCGGCGGACAGTCCGAGGATCAGGCCGGTAGCTGCCGCCTGATACCAGCCCTGAGTGGTCGTCGGGTCTGCGCTCACCGTGTACTCGACTACTTGCAAGACCACGCCAAGGACGACGGCTAGCAGTGTCGCCCACTTGCCTGAAATGCCGAAAGACTTTGAGAGTTGCACCAGGGCAAGAATCGCGGGGATTGTCGCCAAAGTCGTTACCGTATCCATTACTAGATTCCCTTCCTTACCTTGTCTAGGTCCGCTTTGAGGCGTGCGGCGTGAGCTGCTGTCACCGTGGGCCAAGACTTCGTTTCCCAGTTTTGAGCGATTGGGTTGATGTAAGACCCTGGCATGGGGCCACGACCCGCGCCGTTACTAAATTCGCTGTAAAACCCGCTTACGGGGTTGAAAAGCATGTACATGCGGCTCTTACCGTCCGCTGTGGTGTAAGTGAGTCCTCGAAGCATTGCTTGCTCCTCCTCTTCGGTTGATTGGTTTGTGCTGCTGCTTGCTGACTGGGGGGCGGGGGCGTCGGCGACGAGTTGAGCGACGCGCTGAGTTGAGATGTCTTCACTCCAGCCGACGTATGCGCCACCGAACCTTGCAATCACAGCGGCGACACTGGACAACCATTCCTGTCCATACCCACTGCCGGGGGAGCTCAGGAAGCCGCGGCCCGGAATCCAGTAGACGACATGACCCCAGTTTTTGTAGGTGCCGTTGTACGTATTCCAATGGGAGAGCCAGAGGATGACGGGCACGTTCGGGATTGGCTCACCTGGACCATGCCGGTGCTTGACGGCCATCCACGCATCCCACGCGGTCGCCTCCCTCGCCGGAGCGCGAGCCACCTGACGGGCCAGACTCAGGCACCATCCAGCCCAGACACGAATCGACAAATCCGGGGGCACCAGTTGCTTCCAAGCCATGCGTGGCCTCCTCTTTCGGGCATGAAAAAACCGCCCCAAGTGAGGCGGTTGAAAAGGATCAGCTGTTGAGGGGCGTCCACGCCCACCCAGTAGGCTGCTTGTCGGCGTAAACCCGTTGCAACCTGGCAGAGAGATCGGCGACCTGTCGTTGTAAGGAGAGGACCTGAGTGGCAACATCTCTCAGCCCACTGATCTGACCCTCAGCGTTAGTGAGTCGGTTCTCTGCGGCTCCGATCCGTGAGGCGTGGGAATCGAGTCGCCCGGAATGGTTCGCGATGATCGTGTCCTGCGAATCATTCCTCGACTTCTCATTGTTGATCGCGGTTTGTAGTCGGTCGGTGCGGTCAACCGTCCAGGTCGCGAGGTTGACCATGTTCCCGTTGATGCGCGCCCCCACGCCTTGGCTCCCATCGGGGAGGTCCCCGAGGGACGCTTCCGGGGTAGTCGAATCATCAGTGGGTAGCAGATCAATACTGCCTTCGCCTTTAGTGATTGAGGAGAGGCCTAGGGTGCGGGCGTAGGACTGGTGTCGTTGCACGCCCGCGAAGTCCCGCAGCGTGCTGCCGAGGTTCTTTTGGTAGGGGAACCGCATTTAGATCGCCCCCACTTCTACCGTGTCCAACATGCCTGCTGTTACTGGCAGTCTCACTTCTCCGACTCGCATTGTCCCGTTGTAGCCAGCGGGGATCGTCCATGTGGGAGCGATCTGCGCGGTGATCAGGTCACCCAGTTTCGGGAGGGCCGGGAGTTTGTCAGCGACCAGCACTGCTTTCGCGGGGTTGCGTAGGTTCTGGCCTGCTTTGAGTTCCGCACTGGCTAGAGCCGCCAACGCCGCTTGGCGGATGATGTTCGGGTAGGACAGGTTCTTCGTGATTTTCACGTGCCCCTGGGTGGCTAGCGTGTCATCAGCTTTTTCGTAGAACAGTTGTTTCGCGCCGTCGCCTGCGCCCCACGCATACACGGAGTGGAGGTAGTTGCGTGAGTCTATGGTCTGTTCGAAGGACAGGCAGTTCCCGGAGCGGGTTCCGGGCCCATCGTGGCGAACCACAATGGAGGATGATTGCTTGATTTCTGGGGAGCCGAACCGGACCGTGCGATTCACTTTGGTTAGCGAGCCGCCGCTCCAAGACCCGGTGTGGCCCACCCTCCAGTCGAATCCGTCTTCGGGTTGGCTGATCTCGTCCAGTGCGTCGGAATAGTAGCCCTCGCGGGTCCGCCACTTACCCGTCCGCTTCACACCCGATGACGAGGTGGGAACCGTGATCTGGAAAGCCTCTTGCCACCCCTGAAAAGCGTCCAGTAGTAGGGTTTTGGCGATTGCCAACTGCTCGGTAGCTGTCTTGTACTCATACGATGCGTGCAAGGAACGCAAGGCCGGGTAGCCATCCCACTCCATACCCTGCACGGCGAGGAGACCTTCACCGATCACCTCGGGGCGTTCCATCAACAGCCACTCACCCAGCACGTTAGTGCCAGCGGTGAGGACCACCGTGCGGCGCCCAGTTGAGAGCACATCAATCACCCTGGCTACAGCAGGCCAATCCACCTCACTACTGTCCCGCCTCTTCAGGTTGCCAAGTGGCACGGTCAGGTCACAAGTCCCACCACCAAACCGACTGGTGAACGAGCCAGACATAGCAGGCAGCTCACTGACCACAGCGCCGGTAAGAGCGTTTACCGCCCACAGTCTCACGTTCACGTAGAATCACCTCGATCTATCATTAACAGGGGTGCTGATGGTTACGAGGGTCGCGGTTCTGGGGTCATGCGCAAGCCGTGATCCGTTCAACCGGAAGTTCGTGCCCGACTATAAGGACCACTTTGAGTGCGTCTCCCTGGTCGATAAGGTCTCACTGGTGAGCATGGCGTCGCCCCAAATCAGCTTCCCAGCGGAAGACTTGAGTGTTCTTGACGCGCGGAACCAGTTGATCCTCGCGAAGGAGCTGCGCCGTGAGGGGTTCAAAGACATCAGAGATTCTCGCCCAGAAGTTCTCGTTGTCGACTTGTGGGCCGACGCGGTCATGGGATTCGCGCGGCTCACTGACGGAGGAATCGTCACACGCAACTTCTGGACTGTGGAGAAAACAGACTTCTACAAAGAGCGCCTAGAAAAAAAGACGACGCTCACCTGGGCACACGACGAATACTGGCCGATGTTCACCGCCGCAGCTGACGCAGTGATCGGACGAATCCGCTTGGAAAACCCCGGGCTCTCGATCGTGCTCCACAAGCCCCGAAACGTCGGTAAGTGGACCGACAAAGACGGAGAGATCCACGCGTTCGACGGATACCACCTGACGCAGAACAAAGCGTGGGTGAAAGCCGATGCCTGGTTCGCGGAAAGACATGCTGACATGGTGATCGACTTGATGGAACCGGGTCAAATGTCTTACGCGGAGCATCCGTGGGGGGCTTTTCCTGTTCATTACCACAGTGACTATCACCAGCGGTTCATACGTGCACTAGGGGCGGTCACCGGAGCGTAGCGTCACGTCCAAGCTTCACTTCGAGTGACCGTGCATCCGGCGGATGCGCCAGATACCTGCCAAGTTGACCCTCCTGGGTCGATATACGGCCAAGACCCTGACGCGATTCCAAAGAGTCTGTTCCCAGCGGCGTTGAATACGTCGCCGTTACGACAATCCACGAACCGCTTGGCCGCACTGCTCCAGCCGTCAAGTTTCCATGTGCCGCCAGGGTGCGTGATCGTCAGGTCACCAGATGGGTAGGTGACCTCTAAGAGTGGGTAGGCGCGGGCGTCCCCACGATTAGGTAGGAACACTGCTCCGTCAGTTATGGGTGCGCTACCCCCGGTGACCCCACTAGCAGAGGCGAGCACGGACTGGGCCTGGTTCGCTGGTCCAAGCCAAACCGCGCCTGGAGAGTCCCCGTCGAAATACTCGCCGACCTGATCTCCTCGTTCAACTAACAGCGCATCCCACCACACGACTGTCTCGCTGGACCCGTTCATGAGTCGCACTAAACAGTTCGACGCGCCCTTCGGGACCGTGAACGTCACCGATACGCGGTGGCGGCCTGGCTCGTTCGGTGCCTGCTCACTCAATGCGTACTCCCAGTGGTTTCGGGCGTTCGCCATTTCCACACCGACAACGATCCTGCGCGCCAACGCCGACAATAACCCCGACTGAGGAGAGGTGAGGATGATCGTCGCTGAAACCGTGTAGGTGCCTCCAGGCTCAAACCCGAGCCTGCTCATCGCCCCACCTATGCCCGCAACGAACGCAGATGTCTCATTGCTGCCCGCATAGCGCGGATCGATCCTCAGCGTGTAGTTGCCAGCTACCGGTGGTAGGTACGAGCCAAATACCTGGAATAGGAGCGCCCCGCCGCCTGCCGGCATAGCAGTGCCCCCGGTGCCCTCCGCGACGGGTGTGGAAGCGGTCATCTGCGTAACCGAGTTGTTTGGTTCACCGGCCCACGCGATGTACAGGCCGGAAATGTCACCCATATCGCCGTCCAACGGGCCTTTATCTTTTGAGGTTTCTTCAACCACAAAACTGTCGTACCAGACCGGTGTTGTTGTCGACCCGTTGGTGAGTCGAATATTCACGCCGGTCGCATCATTTGGCACTGTGAATGTGGTGGTCAACCGGTGAACACCTGGAGCGTTGGGTGCCGGGTCAGACTTCGCGAAGGTCCATGTGGTGCTCCCATCAGATCGGGGAATGTCAACCACAATCGACCGAGCCAAGTTGCCCAAGGTGCCGGACTGTTCTCTTTGCAGATAGATCGTCGCGCTCACCGTGTACGTCTTGCCTGGAACCACCCCCAGCTTCGCGAGAGTCTGCCCGGTGCCAGCAATGTAAACCGAGGTCGCCGTCGTGGCGGTAGGGCCTGGAGCCACACACAGTGACACGTCACCCCGGTCAGACCACGCCCGCGACTGGTAGCAGACAGCAGCCCCACCAGCCGTCACAGCGACCTGCGCGCCCTGCTGGCGAACGTCAGGGAACGTCCGGTCTTGCGATGGCAAAGCAACGTCCGCGTAGATGGGCAGGTGATCTGACGCTAGAGGCGTTTCCAGAGGCAAACCTGTACCGTCAGCGAAACTGGCCGTCACACCCACTTCGGGAACCACGCTGAGCCCCTTCACGAGAATCCCATCAATCCAGTTCCCATTCTGATAGCCCACCATCAAAGGGTCCAGATCATTGAATGAATTCAAGCCACCGTTAGTGACTGACACAGCGAGAGATCGACTATTCACGTAGCCGCGAGCCGCCATACGCCCATAAACACTGGTGTCCGTAGTGAACGGGTCGTTGAAATCACCGGTCAGAACCACTGGGATGCCACCATTTGCCGCAGACGCAGCATCCAACGTATCCGCGGCGACCTGGCAAGACTCAGGGCGCGACGCGGTATCACCGAAATGCGTCACCGAAAAGATGAACTCGGCACCCGTTACTCGATGCTGGAACACGGCCCACGACAACAACCGGTTTCCCTGCGACTCAGGAAAATTCGGGTTAACAATCACCGAAGTGACAACGCTAACCCTTTCAACCGCCGACCGCCGCCACACAATGCCGTTATAGTTCGCGCCGTCACTCCCAGCCCATACGCCCGGCTCAATACGGTCCAACTCGCGAAGAATATCCGCCAAATGCGAGTCAAAAACCCACGCCTGCAACTCCTGCAAACCAACAATCACAGCGCCCGTAGAGACAATCGCCTCAGCGATCCTCCTAACCCTTACCGCCCACGGCGCAACATCATCACGCAAATCCGCATACCGCTGATTCAAAACATTAAACGACGCCACACGCAAAGCCGCCGGACCCGTCGGCACAGTCACCGTTCCACCAGCCGACGCCTCAAAACTCGGGTTCGTCGCCAAATTCGTGCGCACCACCTGAGACACAGCCCGCTCAAAACTAGGGTTCGTCGCCAAATTCACGCGCAAACCCCGAGCCTCCAAACCCTCCACAGACTCAGCAGAACTAATCGCCACCGACGAATACCGCAAAGGATCATCCGCCTGAAGAGACAGGGTGACCTTTGCGAGCCGATCAGAAACCTTCGTAACCTGCATGTCCATCAAACGACAGTCGGCCTCACGCGACACGCCACGCTTCAACTCGCGGACGACCAACACGCCAGAACGAACGGCAGCCAACGCGTCCAACGCCTGCTCCAAGATGCCGACGGCCTGGCGGTCCTCGACTTGCACGAACCCCTCAATGGTTACGGGGCGCACCCCAAGTCGCGGATCTAGCGCGAGTTTCCCGTCGCCGCTAGGAGCATCTACTTCCCTGGTTGAGTTCGGTGACGGCGACCACCACCCACTGATTTTCTGGACACCCCAAATCCAGCCATCCGTGACCAGCGGCGCGTAAGTCTGGCCGATCAATCCACCCCAAGTGAGAGACACGAGCTGCTGTGACTGGTCAGGGTTGAAAGAGAACCCGTAGTTCATGCGTGGAACGTCCTAACCTGATCGTTGATCCAATGCTGGAACTGTGCGTAAGTGCGGGCGCCAAGCTCTGCGGCATCGACCCCGTAGTTGTTGATCGCCACGCTGTTGCCAGGTTGCCCGCTGCCAGCCGCAGAACCATCCGCGGTAGCTGAGACGCTGAACGCGCCTTGGACGGCTGTCACGGCTTCCTGAGCGCGTGCCATGGCCGAAGCGACCGCCGACTCAGCAACAGGGATCTCGTCGGTGATACCGCCAGCCCAGTCCCTCATAAGAGCTTTACCGGAATACGTCGTGTAGCCGGTACCAGAGAACGGCCCCTTTTTCGCGGGGGAGAACGGTAGCCATTCGCGGACAGCGCCAACGGCGTCACTGATTGCCTCAACCGCATTATCTATGCCGTTACGGATACCCTGAGCGAGGCCGTCAATGATCGACTTTCCAGCGTCCTTCAACCACTCCCACGCGCCAGAGAAGAACCCGACGATCCGGTCCTTCATGCCAGTCAGCGATTCGAGGAGCTTGTCCCAGGATTCGCCAACCGCGTCAGACATTCCCGCGAACATTGTTTTGCCCGCTTCGAGGATCTGCGGCCAAGCATCAACAATCGCCTGCACGATCTGGGGGATCAGCATGACAATCGCTTCAATCAAAGCGGGCAGGATCTCCGCGACTCCCTGTACGAGTGCCATGAACAATTGGATGGCGCCGATCAGCAGTTGTGGAATCAACTCGATCAACGCGACGATCAGGACGGGAATCAAGTCCACAATCGCCTGGATCAGGACGGGCAAGATTTCGGCGACCGCTTGCACCAGGGCGAGGAACAGTTCGATGGCCCCCTCGATCAAGACGGGGATCATGCCGATAAGTGCGGTGATTATCTGCGGGACCAGTTCCACGATCATTTGCAGGAGCGGCGGCACAATCTGCACTACCGCATCCAGGAGGACCATGAATAGTTGGATTGCGCCCTGCAACAGAGTGGGGATATTCGCCAGCAGGTTTGACACCAGCTTCGGCACAACCTTCGAGATGACACCCACCAGTTGCGGGATCAACCCTTCGAGGGCGCTGGTAACACCGTCAACCATGCTCATCATGCCCGAAACCATGGCTTGCGGGTCAGCCGCTGCTAGGCCACCAACTAGGCCGATGATTAGGCCCAGCGGGCCGCTGAGGAACTTCATCTTCCCGGCGAGCCCACCGAACAGTTCCCCAACCACCGGGATCTTCGACAACAGCCCAGCCAGGCCGGAGGATCCCAATGTGGCGGTCATTCCCAAGATTGGGGCGAGCGCCGACATGAGCGGCCCAAGTTTGCCCGTCAGACCGCCGGACGATTCGCCCATACGGTTGAAGAAGTCGGTGATCTTCTCAAGGATCGGCCCGACCTTCGCCGACAACACCTCACCCAGGCGGGATGCCATGTCCTCGACCGGGCCCAGTGCCGAGGTGATCGACGCGATGAGCGGCCCGATCTTCGCGTAGAGGCCGAACATTTCGCCGGTCTCTTTATCAATCCCACCCAGCACGTTCGCGCCGATACGACCAACTGACGCCCAAAGGTTCGAGAGGGCGCCGGGAACGGTCTTACCCATCTCCTCAGCGACCGTTCCCGCAGCGGCCTCAGCAGCCTTGGAGAAAGTCTCAAAATCGACTTTCCCCTCAGACGCCAACTTGAACACTTCGCCAGCGGTGACACCCATCTGCTCGCCCAGGGCCGCATAAATGGGGATACCCTTGTCGGCCAGTTGGCCGATCACGTCATTCTGGACGCCGTTGGCTTGGGTAGCGGCCTTGTTGAAGATCGCGCCCATGTCTTCCATGCCGACACCCGCAGCAGCAGCATTGTTAGCGACCCGCTTCAAATGCGTTTCGAGCTGTTGGCCCGGCTTGATTTGCGCGGCTACCGCCGATGCGGCGACGTTCGCGGCCTCACCCAAGCCGAACGCGGTGCCCTTCACCGACGCGGTCGCGTTAGTCATGATCTTTCCGACGGTCTCCCCGTCGTTACCAAGACCAGTTAGTTTCTTTGACGCCGTATCAATCGAGGAAAGACGTCCGAAACCCTTAGTCAGTGCGACACCAGAGAAAGCGGCGAAACCAGCGACGGCAGCCGTAGCCGGGCCGCTCATCATGTCAGCAGCCTTGGTCAGCCCCTGCGTGAGGTTATCCTTCAGGGACCGGCCAGCGTCAGCGGCCTCACCTTTGACGGTTTCGAGGAACGCCGCGAACTTTGATTGTGCTTTCGGTGCTTCATTGCCAGCGTCGTGCGTAACGTCGGCTAGGGTCTTTTGAGCCGTGCTCAGCCGTTCCGACGCAGCCTTCACCGTGTCATTCGCAGCAGCCTCACGACGCCGCGCCGACTCCAACCGCTCACTGGCCGCTATAGCCTGCGATGACGATTCCCCATGCTTAGCGACGGCCTCAGCGAGTTTCGCTTCAGCAACACGAACCCGGCCCGCCTCATCCTGCTGCTTCAACCGGGCACGAGACAAAGACGCGGACGCGGTTGCCACGTCCCGCTGCAGCACCTTCAAACCCGGACCAGCAAGGTCTTTAGCGGACGTGTTGAACGCACTCTTCAGATCAGAGCCAAGCTGTTTACCAGACTTCGACCCCGCGCCCTTCATCGAGGACTCAAAGTCACGGGCACCCTGAGTGCCCGCCGACTTCATCTCATTAGAGACCGACCGTTTGAAGCCTGTAAGGACAGGGAGTATCGCCACATGCCCAGTTCCGACGCGAGGTGACATAGCCACCCCCGCCCCGACCTAGCTACTGAACTTGATCTCCGACAGAAGTTCCTTGTGGGCCGCTTCCATTTCCGCGTCCGACACGGACGAGCCACCATTGGGGTCAAACGGCAACACTTTGTCCGCCTGCTTTCCGTAGGTGCCCCGAATGCTCAGGAGGTCCACAATGGAGGCGGGATAATCCCAGTCCGACAACGCCACAAACAGGGGCGTAGTCGTGTCAGCCAGGGCGGCTTCCACAAGGCTAAGAGCCTCACCCCAACTGACGGAGTGACCAATACCAATGTCCCACGCGGAACAGTTGTAATGGGAGCGGAAAGTGGCGGTTAGCGCTACGCGCTCAGTCCGCCACAAATCCACTAGGCCAAGGATTTTCCCAACGCCACGCCCGCGATCCGGTTGAACACGTTGAAGAACTTCTCCGCATAGATCACGACCGACGCGAGATCCTTGGTCTCTAGGGCTCCCGCAGTCTTCTCATTCCCAAGACGATTCAGGAGTGCTTTCACCTGATCCACGGGATTGTCGTGGTCAGCGGTGATCGCCTCCAAGTCCGCGACAGAGAAATCGAGCGGGCATTTGAGGATTTCCCCGTCCGGGAACCGCCCCGCGAAGATGCGGCCCTCAATGATGATGTAGGGAACATCCGCGAGTTTCGCGGCCTCCGCGATGGCGGCTTCTTCTGCCGCCTCATCCCACGCGTCGAAGAGGGCATCGTCATCCGCTGTGGCTTCAGTCGGGTCCCACACAATATTCTTAGCCTTCGTTGCTGCCATTGTTTTCTCCTATCTGATCGCCTATCGGAGTTAGTGCACCGCCCGGGGTGGATAGGCACACCCCAGGCGGGCGACCGGGGTGTTACGGCTCGGGGTCTGGCTCGGGAGCGCTCTTCGGATTGCCATGCCACATCTTGAACGGCGCACCGTTGAACAGCGGGTCTTCCTGCCAGGTGAACGTCACCGACCGACCACGAACCTCACCACGCGTATCCCGATCCACCTCAATAGCGGTGATCTGTGCGACCCCGTTGTAGCGGTCCTCTGTCCCGTTCTTGTACTTGGTTGCCAGGAACAGCAGCAGACGCGCGGCAGGTAGACTTGAGTCCACGTAGATAACACCGTTTGAGTCTGGTTCCTTACCCTCAACGAGCTCGAGGACGGCTTCAGTGTTCTCCGCGAGGTTTGCTTGCACCGTGCGGGTCCCGTCACCGGGCATGATGTAGCCCGCCTGCCAGAACTCAAGTGCGTCCCCCGATTCGCGGGCGTGCTGGGGTGCGCCGTCCTGCTTGATGAGACCTGCGAGCTTGTACGCTTCGGACAGCTCAACGGTTGAGCCTCCCAGGTCCGCGTCCGCGATTACGTTCGCGGCGGCGTAGGGTGCGAAGGCCAGGAGGCCCCCGATAGGAACCGGCACTGAGCCGAGATCGTTTCCAGCTTCATCACGCGACATTGTTTTTCCTCCTTGGAATTGCAAAAAGCCACCCCAAGGTGGAGTGGCGAATAGTTGGTTTTTCTAGGTCTTGTGTGTGGCTCACCAAGAGCCAACAACCGTGTACTGCACGGTGGAGTATCTGCGGGCAACGTCTAGATTGTCTGCGACCGCATAGGGGCCGTTGCACCCATCCCAGGGCACTGCGGCGATAGGCGAACCGGGAATATCAACGATCGCGTCATCCGTGAGGATTGATTGCACGACGCGCGCCAAATCATTCGCGGCCTTGTCATTCGTCTTAGAACCAGCAAGCACTGAGACGCCAACAGATCGGTCAAAAGTGACATGCGAGAGGCGCGCGCCGGAATCATCCCGGACGACGATCAGCGGCTTGGGGAGTGGCAAGGATAAGGTGGCGGGTTCTTTATTGGAGACCTGCACGTCAAACCCGTCCAACTTCAACGTGGTTCGCAGGTAGGTGGTCAGCCAGAGTTCTAGATCAGGAGCAGTAACGCGAGCCATCGTTTACCCCCGTCCCGCTGACTTCAACGCGCGCGCCAAAACGCCGGAGCGACTCTCAACCAGCATTGTCTTCCAGTCCGTCCCAACCACAAGGTAGACGGTCCTGTATTTGGCTTCCGCCTTCTCGATGCGCAGACCCGCCTTGTATGCACCGGTCTTTACCGGCGCGGCTGCCTTTGCCGCTGCGAGGACCCGCTCCGCCGCGTCACGCTCTAAAGACTGCACACCAGCCGACCGCATAATGCTGTCGAAATACCCCTGGTCAAACTCGGTCTTCACATCACCGCCGCGTGCCATCAGCCGGTCGCCTCTTCTAGGTTGCAAACCCTTGTTGGCTGCCACCCGGTAAACGGGTTCACGTCTGCTTCAGGTATGCCGGTGACGGTCCAGAGGTTGTCGCCTTGACGTATCCGGTCCCCGCGCCTCACATCCACGCTCGGATCATCGAGGACCAGTTGCTTCGTCGTGACGAGTTGTGAGCGCACCGGGTCCGACTGCTCTGTGGATGACTGGGACGCGAGGTAGCCGTAGACCGTGAGCGTGTCCGGGTTATCCCACGACGGCACGCCAGGAGCGTCCGGGTCATACGGGTCTGTCACTAGGACGGCGCGTTCACGCACGAACTCGGAGACGTGCTCAAAACCAAACTGGTCAGCATCCACAAACTCGCCTGCCGTGGTCATCTCGGACCCCAGTTCACCCGGTACGGTTCCAACATCTCCTTCTCAATGCCCAACAAGGGCACCGACAAGGGAGCACCACCAGCCGTTTGGTAGGACACGGACGCGCCGTTCACAGACTGAGAGGATACGACGCCGGGTTGAGTCCGAGCGCGCTTCCCAATCGTGACAATCAGCGCGGCAACTTCAGGCACGTCCTCCGCTGACCACCCATGCTCCAATGTCACTTCAACAGCGCCGGGAGCGTCCGGCCAATGCCCACGCCCGCGCTTGAGTTGCAAGGTGCCCGCCTCGGACCAGTCCAGCCGGTCCAACCAATCAACGCCGCCAACCATGACAGACTCAAGCTTGGTGACGTGCTTCGACGGGAGTTCCAGGACGCGACCCCCGTAAGCATCCACCCGCAACGTTTCAGAAAGGATTGGGGCAACATGCCAGCCACAGAATCGGCGGATCGCGGCCTGCGCCGCCTTCAACCACCACTGGCCCGTTAACGGCGTTGTGGCGTCGAGAATGTCCGGTGCTGCCATGCTGCACCCCTCCTTTCGTCTACTTGTTGACCGGTTTGACGGCCTTATTCTGCGGCTTCCGGGTCTTCACAGCCGCCGGTTCCGCACTGGCGGATACCTGTTCGACGAGGACTGCGCCCGCAGGCACCGCGTCCTCCTCGAACAGGTAGGTTCCGCCCCGATACGCGTATTCCTTCAGAGCCACGACTACCCCTCAGTGTCGAGGGTGAGCTTGACGAACGCCGCCGGATACTTCACCTGAAGACCGAGACGCTCACGGACACGAACCGTGATCCGGTCATTCGTGAAATCATCAGCGTGACTGTTAGTGGACTCAACGCGCAGCCCGCCCTTACGGAACACCTTCGCGGCCTGCGCCCACGCGCCCACCACGACAGTGCCAGCAGCGACCGCGTTCGTCACCACAGTCTTGCGGCCCCACAGTGGCGGATTCACAAGAATGTCGCCCGCACCGTACTGACCAGCGAAGAAACCACCACCGAAGTACTGTCCGTTGGAATCCTTCGACAGGCGCAGCGCTTCGTAGTCGGCGGGGTTGATGACAATACCGTCAGCGGTGAAGTCGGTCGCCTCTTCCACCTTCGTAAGCGCCTTGAAGATCGCGTCCTGCACAGAATCCGCGCCCTGAGTAGCAGTCTGAATGCCGGAGCGGTTCAGGACTCCACGCAGATTCGGGGACGTGCCATTACCGCCAAGGAGTGCGGCTTCTTCCTTCGCGCGCAGGTCGTAGATCGCGGTCGAGTTGATCTCAGACACGACGTAGTCCAAATCCTCCGCCATATCGTCTGAGAGGGTGAAGAATCCGGCGACCTCACCGAGAGCGTCCGTAACCCACGTTGGGCTAGCGACGTGCATCTGCGGCTTCTGCCCAGCCTCACCGACAAACCCTGCCCCACCTTCCAGGACACCAAAAACCGGGTAGGTGATCGCGTTACCGGACACGGTGCCAGACCCCATCAGATCAGCGACTACGAGACGCTCACGCTTCGCATGGACAAACGACTTGTCTACGTCCGTCAGGAGTGGCCCATACGGGGCGCCAAGTCCAGACCCACCAACCGTCTGCACATCGGACGCAGCCTTGAACTCGCCAGGCGCGAACGTGCCCGGTTCCTTCAAAGAACGCGAACCCAACGCCTTCACGAAGTGGTCACCGAGAGACTTAGCGGGGGCGTCATCCGGCTGGGTCGGCGAGGGTGTTGGTTCGTTCAGGAACGCCAGCTTTTTCGCCATCGCTTCATCCCTCTCTTTGGCTGCCACATCTGCAGCGTGCTTCTCCATGATCTCGTCGAACGACTTCATTTCCGCGTCCGTCATGTCGCGATTCTCAGCAGTCGCTTTATCTACGATTGCCTGTGCCGCAGCCTTATGCCCGGCCAGGACTTCACTAATGGACTTCGCCATAGTGACACACCCCTTTCAGAGGTCCATGGCCCGGAGCCGCCGGGCAGCGGTTTCACGAGACGCCACAGACGGCTCCTCGCTGGTTTCTTCCGCAACCGGGGCCTCCGGCTGGGTAGTCTTTTCTTCCGTCGCGCGCTCTTTCTCTTTGAGCGCTTTCACGGAGATAATTTCGGTGGCCTGATTCATCCCAATAGGGACAACCGACACTTCAAACAGATCCAGCTTCCGTAGCTCGTAGAAGTAGCCGTCCTCTGAGTCAACGAACGCGCCCTCTTGCACGTCAAAAGAGAACGACATTTGCGTGACCCGCTGGTCCTTCAAGAGCCTGGCCGTCTGCTTACCCCACGACGTTTCCGTATCCAACGCGACGCGGACGCGCAGGCCATGGTCATCCTCTTTCGCTTCCAGAGTCTTCCCAACATTGCCAAACGGATCATCAAGGTTGTGGTTCCAGTAGACCGGGATACCCGCACCACCAGAGGGATAGCGTTTCGCCAGGGACTCAGCAAACGCACCCTTGACGATCTTGTCGCCGCCCAGGTCCACGTTGTCGAACACAGCGGCGTAACCCTCAAACTCTGTGGGTAGCTCGTCCTTGTCGAAACCGACCGCCTTCAGGTCAGCACTAAACGTCTTCTTGAACATTTGTGACCTCCTCTAGTCCTGCGAGTTGGCCGCCACCGCGACCTGCCGTAATCCCGTCCTGCGGGCTTGTCTGTCCACCAACCGCCACATTCAACGGAGTAACCAGTTCATCCCCACCCGGCACCGGGGGAAGATTCATGCGGGATCGGATTTCGTTCGTTGTCATAAACGGCCTGCCTGTCGCCGTGTTCATTGCCGCGAACTGGGCTTCCGGGTTGCCGCGCAACTGCGCGTCCAAATCAAACTCCACATACTCGCCGTCACCCGCCAGGGAGCGCAGCCCATGATCGACGGCCTGCTCAAAAGCCGTAATGTACGGACGCAAATAAGTACCAAACAGCATTTGTCGGTACGCCTCTAGATTGCTGAAGTTTCCCTCACGCAGCCCCATAATCTCGGCGGGGATTCCGTAGGCGTTCGCCACGTCAATCTTCACGCGGTCCCGCGCGTCCAAGTCGCCAACATCTATCGGCTTGAACACTGACAGCGCTTCAATCTTCATGCCATCTTCGAGGAGCATCCCGCTGCCAGCGGACCCGCCACCGGACACGAACGCACTCATGCCGCGACTGAACCGCTCACGACTCTCCTTGTCCGGCCACGGCTTGTCACGCTCCACCACAAACGGGGCACGCGCCGTGTTCTTGTTGACACTGGCCCGATACTCGACCGATTCTTGATACTCCTTCAGCACCTTCTTCAGCGTCTTAGCCTGAGCGACACCGTTAGCACCGGAATATGCGTAACCAACATCGAGAATCATCGGATTGTTACCCAGCGTCAGGTCACGCCAACGACCGTCAGCCTTGAAGATACGGACACCTGTGATCTGGTCGGATGAATCCGAGATGATTTCCCACTGTGACGGGGGGATTCGGCGGAGCGTTCGCTGCTCGGCTTTCACCTCAACGATGGCGAGCATCCTGTCAGCCAAAAGTCCGTCAGCGACCAGGGAATACCAGAACCTCATGGGTGCCAGTGGACCGCTGTTAGGGGAACTCACCAGCTCGGCTAGGTTCCCATCACGTACCCGCTCGCGCGCGTCCATGCCGACCCGACGATATGTTTTCAGCGGCAAAGACGAGACATTACGGGCAATGAAATCAACGACCGTGCGAACAGGCGGCTCCCCGTAGCCCTTCTCGGGGCGCAACCCATCCCAGTCGATATCAGACTTGAAGCCGTCAACGAACTCGAAATGTGCGCCAGACATGGGGACTTGGATCACGCCATCTGATTCAAAAACTGGCATTAGGGCACCTGCACATATCGGACTTTGCCAACCGGGACCAGGAGCGTGCCATCGACCGTTGCTTGAACGTCACCATTTAGGGCCACAGCATCCCGCATCACCAACAGCGCGCCGCGAACTGCGATTAGCCTGCCCTTCACGTCGAAACCATCAGCAGAGACAATCACTGTGCTGCCAACCCATGAGCGGAATCCACGCATACCCAACCTCCCTAGAAAGTCATCACGTCATACTCCGAGTAAGCCGACACGGCCTCATCCTCCGGTGGTTCCATCACTTCCAACCCGTACAGGGCGACCGTTTCAGCGACCACACCCGAAATGTCAACCAAGCTCCGTTTCCGGTCCCACGCTTCGTTTTCAGCGATCACCTTGGTTTGGCCGCCCTCAATACCGAGGTCCACCAACGGTTGCGGGGGATGAACTAGCGCCTTCTGCCTCACCCGGTCACGGAACCGGCCCGTCGCCAAACCAATGTGTCCGCCGTCGATCTCGTGAACCGTCAGGCCCTTCTCCTGTAGAGGCCCAATTAGTTCCATTGCCGGACAACCCTTGGATTGCAAGGCAACCTCACGGTGGCCGGACTGCTCCGCCAAATCAGCGAGGAGGTCAACGGCTTCAAACATGGACTTCACACGATTACGGACCTGCACCAATCGTTGCCCGTCATCCAACTCCACCGCAGCAGCAATCCACACCCACCTGCGGTCAAACGACACGTCCACACCCCACACGGTCCGCGCATTCCTGGGGACAATCACGTTCACGGGAGACACCTCCCGGTCCCGCCACTCCTTCACATCGACGTAAGACTCAACCTGCACCGTCACCCACTGACACAGCACTTCAGTGCGGTAATCAGCTTCCGGCATCGAGTTCGAGTCAGAGATACAGTCAGCGACAGTGATCGCTCCATACCCAATACTCGGATTCGCCTGCAAGATGCCTTCAACGTCATCTTTAGCGCACCCATCCGGCGCGGACCACTCAAACAAGCCGATACTCGTGTCGTGGTTACTGTTCGCGTACTGCTCAATCGACATCAGCCCAGCAGTCACATAACGATCAAACTCGGCGATCAACTCCAACGCCGTCTCACGCTGCTTTACCAACACCACCGAGGCCGCGCTACCCGCGTTCGAAATCCCCCACACCTGCCCAGACCAGAACGCCTTCGAGGTCTGAGAGACCGCGTTCCACGCCTTCCAATCCTTCTGCTCTCGAAGCTCATCCATCAGCACCCGTGCGGCGGGCTTGCCTCGCGCATTTCCAGCGGCCCGGATCTCATAGTGCGCCAGCGACTGCGCGAGAATGTACTGGTCGCCGTTCGTGTCGGAGACCTTCGCGGTTGCCGCCTGAAGCTGCTCGATCGCCTGCGCTCTCGCTTCGTCCGTGTCCGGCTCAGGATCACACCAAAGCTTCACACTCTTCCACGGCTCACGCGCAATATCGAGATTCTGCGCCGTGCCCACAATCTTGAACTGGACAGGCGGCACACGCTCAGGGAACCGCAACGACTCCACATGAAGCCACCACGCCGCCAACACCGACGCGAGCAACGTCTTCCCATTCTGCCGACTAACAAGCACGATCACGCGCCGGAACCGATACGCGCCATCTTCCTTGAGCTCAAGCGCGTGGACAAGTAACCACTTCTGCCACGGATACAGATCAATCCCGAGGAACACAAGCGCAAACTCAATCACCTCGAAGCCCCGAGAGGTCTCCGGCGTCAACTCGCGAAGCGGCCTAGTCCACAGACGCGGCTCCGTCTTGCCGTAGGTGACAGCCAAACCGCCACCCCCACTCAGGCGCTCTTCGCCCTCCACTTATCCAGCTCTGAAGATCCCGAACCCTTCGCGACACCCCCAACAGGCTTCACCTTCGGCCCAGCCCCAGCGGCAGGAGGAACGAGCTGGAGCGCGTCCATGTACTTCAGGAACGACGCGAGAGACACATTGTCATTCTGGGGAACGGCAGGACGCCCACCAGACTCGGCAGCATCCTCCAACGCCCACCCCACAATCACATCCCACGCATCAATCTTCCGAGCCAACGCCCGAGCCGCCGCAACGGTCGCCGCATCACGCTCCCCAAGGTGCTCAGCACTCGCCAAAGCGCGATCCAAAGCGGCATCAAGGGATGACTTCGGGAACTCCACGACTACACCACCCTTCGCGCGCGCGACCCCCATAAAAAAGTCGGGGAGAGAGGACTCCTAGCCGCGGGGGAGGTGGTCCGGTCCGGTTGCTCTGCAAATCTGACCGCCCCTACCCCTGCGCTTGGCTACTGGTCGCGGAGGCTATTGGTGAACAGTTCGCGGCGGAGCTTCGTCACGGCAGCCTCGGCGTCTGCAAGCGAGCGATGGTACCCGGCTGAGTATTGGCGCCCTTCATGTCGGACGTGACCGCGCCACTTACCTGTTGGCTTGTGCCAGTAGACGCCGCGAACGCCGCTAGAGGTGTTCTCGTTTGCGCCCGCGCGGTTCTCGATGTTCTCTTTGTTGGAGACGGCTTGTAGGTGCGCCGGGTTGACGCACGCGGGGTTGTGGCACATGTGATCGATAACGAAGCCTTCAGGGATTGGTCCCTTGAAGTGTTCGAAGGATGCTCTGTGCGCCTGCTGGCGCTTGCCGTTGAGATCGACTAGTCCGTAGCCGGCGTCGCTCTTTAGCCCGGTCCACTCCCAGCATCCATCACCTTTGATTGCATAGGCAGCGAGTTTGTTCTCGAAGCCACCACCGACGTTCAGTCGCAGCGGAGTTAGTGGCACGCCCCTGCGTGATTGTGCGTAGTGGCCGTGGCACCAGCCGCGTTTCCTCGCTGGCTTATCGCATGGGTCGAATTTACAGATAGACTGCATCGCAGCCCTCCGATCAACTAGAGCTTGATTCGTGGGTTAGGCCCGGATGAGTGTTGACGCACTCGTTCGGGCTGCTTCTATCTTACTAGATCCACCAGTCGGGGATTGGTTCCCCGAGGTCTTGTTTCGGTTGTCCGTTGCCGCGTTCGCGGTTGCATAGGCGGTGTGAGTGGCGGAAGTTTGCCGGGTCTTCTTGAAGCTCGGGGTATTGGCTTACGGGGTAGTAGTGGTCGAGTTCGTGGCTCTGGTCGGTGGTGCCGGGTTTCGCTTGGTAGTCGATGCGCTTCTTGCATATCCAACAGTCCGCTTGCGGGTCACCAACACTGTCGAGGGTGATGCCTTGCTGGTAGAACTCGGCTTTGAGTTGTTTGAAGTTCCGGGTGTTGGTTCGTTTCCCTGCCACGTTGATGCCTCCCGGTTACGCTTGGTTCATGTCGAGGTTGGTTAGTCGTCGTAAACGTTTTTGGATCCTGGTTGGCGGGGTATCGGCACTGACGTTGTTGGTCGCGTTGCTGTTTGGTTTGTTCCCCGAGTCGTCGCCTGTCCGGGATGCGCTGGTGACAATCTGGTTGTTGGCGCTCCCAGTCTGGTGTGTGTTCGTGTTCTTCTATTGGAAGGTGCCACCAAAGGATCAGAAAACCCCGAATGCGGGGCGATCGGTGCGCGAGGGGAAGCGGTTGCGGGAGACTCGGGACGTGAAGCTGACTGTGAAGGGGACCGGGCAGGATGACCTGTCAGCGTTGCCGAGCGATGTGCTTCTGCCGGTCAGGCTCCGACCAAACGGGAATCGAGTGTTTGTTCTGATCGAGGGTACGGTGATCGGGTACGTCCCGTCTTTTGAGATTACGGATACGCGTGGGAAGTTTGCGGTCGTGGTGTTGCCATCGCAGTTCCAGGTAGGCGAGTTGTATGCCTCGCTACGGTCGGTTGAGTAAGCCCCCTGTGTAAGCGAATAGCGCCGCCCCTTGCATGGGACTAGCGCTCTAGCGCAAGCGTAGCACTACTTGTTTGCCATGTCTGTTAACCATTTGGTCGTTGACCATGAGCGTGTCTTCCTCCATGCGGCGCAGGCGCTCCCGTGTCTCCCAGTTAGTCAGGGCAAACAGTAGGCCGACGCGGGCGATGGTCTCGTGGTTCATCAGTTACTCCCGTCGTGTAGGGCTAGTAGTTCGGCCATGTTGATCCTGGCGGGGTGTCCGTCTGAGGTGAGTTTTCCGGCGTCGATCCAGTTGTAGACGGTGCGCTTAGCTAGGGGTCTGCCCGTGTAGAGGGTGACGGCTTTGCACGCGTTGTCGATGGTGAGCCAGGAGGTTTTTAGTCGGTCGAGTTTGGCGAGGCGTTCTAGTTCGGTGAGGCGCGTGTCTACTTGGCGGGGTTCCGTTAGTGATTTGAGCCGCCGGATTTGGTGGTCCACTTCGGGGATCATGTCAGGTGACGGGTAGAAGTGAACCAAATCAGCGTGTTGGTAGATCTGTTGCACGGTGGCCCAGTCTCCGGGCACGAAGCTCGCGCCGGGGTACTGGTTTTGCAGGATGTCTGCCGCCCACAGTTCGATGATTGCTTGTGCTTCGGAGAGGACTGATAGTGCGTGCAGGTTCAGGGGTGGTTTACTTCCTGGCCTGGGCCGTCCACCTTCGGATGATCCTCGCGACGGTGTGAGTGCTTGTTGTCCTTGCTCCATGAGTCTGGCGATTCCAAGGCACGCGTTTTTGAAGTCGTCTGCGGCTTTCCTGCTGATGACGGCTTTATTGTCGGCGGGCGGGAGCGGTTCTCCCGTGATCGGGCAGATGCGTTGTTCGGGGTTCATGTGTTCGGGCATTTCTGGCACTCTCTCAGGTAGACTGCTGATTGAGTGAGTCGGTAGCTTCCTCTATCGTCCCCCAGGTGTCGGAGCCTGGGGGATTAGTGGTTTTTAGGGTTGTTTCTTGCAGTCGCATTGGCAGTGGTGGATGCCTTGCGGGGTGTGTGTGAGGCGGAGGCAGTCTTCGTGTTTTCCGAGTCTGCATGGGTAGCAAATCGAGTAATCAATCATCGGTTCTCCTGTCGCAGGTCTTGTTGTGGGCTTCGATTACGGCCTCCCCACGCAGTTGTTCGATTTCAGCCACCATCAGCGGCGCCAACTCCAAGACTCGGACGACCTCTAACGGCAACCATGCTTCAATCTGGGCTGCTGCGATCTGACGCTTGGCCGCGTCCAGGTCCAACTGCTTTTCTTCGCGTGTCATCGGTCGGTCTCCTTCGGGTCTGTGCTCCAGGTCGCGACGAACCGGGCATGGTTCATCGTTGTTTCGATTTTCAGGGTCGCGTGGTCTGGCATTCCGGCGCGGCGGAGCTGACCAAACATCGCTTCCATGTCGGTCACGCTGGGATTGTCGCGGTGGAGCACCAACGAATGGCTGATGACTGATCGGCGCTTGTTGATGGCGAGCTGCTCTTCGCGTTTCTCGGTGACCAGCAGGTCACGCTCTAGCTGCTCGACGCTCACTCCCCGCTCCTTTCTGCGATCCGGGCGGTTCCTTTCACGATTTCGGCAGCGTCTAGCATCCCGTTCCCCCACTCTTCGCCGGTCGAGACGAAGCCGTTGATTGCGGTCCCACCGTTGTGGGTACCTTCCTCGATCTCTCGTATCTCTTCCGCGATCTGTGCCCGGATGTGGGGTGCGGCGGCTTCGAGGGTCACCCGAGCACGGTCGCGCCAGTAGTCGTGCCAGTCCCCGTCCTGGTCGGGATATTGGGCTTCCCAGCGCCGAAGTTCGCGCGGATACCCTAGAGCTTCATCTTCGGCATAGAAAAGTTCTTCGGCAGCCGCTTCCACAGCGGCTTCCGGAATAGTACTCATCCTCGTATTTCTTTCCATGATTCGATGTTTGCTAGCGGGTAGTTCGCCCATTCGTCGGTGTAGACGGTGTCGTGGGTGGTGCGGATTCGGAGGACGCCGTCTTCGGTCCTGGTTCGGTATCCGTCTACGGTTTCGATGCGTCCCGATGTGAACCTGATTTCCCAACGCCTCACGATTCGCTCCTGTCGAGGATTCGCACGGTCGGGCATTCGCTGTAAGAGCCGTTGTAGCCGCAAGTGCAATTCGCTTCTTCTTCGGGATGGTCAATATCCCAGTCAGACCAATCCGGCTGGTGTAGCTCCCGGATAGCCGCGAACCGGGTGAGCGCGTCGGGCACCCATTCGCGGGCGGCAGCAATAAACGCGGCGTCGTGGGGTTCTATGATTCCGCCGTCTTCGTAGTCGTAGTTCCCCGCGATTGTGATCTTTTCGTCGTTGGCGTAGACATGATGGGCGTCGATCTGTTGGTGCCAGTGGCCTCCGTCCTGGTCGTGGCGGTGAAAACGGTACTCGTAATCTTCGGAGTCGTTGCACCGGCACTCGTTTCGTGAGTGAGTCGCATAGCTTAGGGGCCCTGGGATTGCCGTAGCCCATGGCCCTTCTGTGGCTTTGTCTGCGAGGTCCCGCATTTCCTGGTCAGTGATCATCGAGGCCACCCCCAGCAATGAACTCAAAAGCGATATCCATAATCTGTTCTGCGCTCTTATAGGTTTCGCCAAACCCAGGTAGCGGAAGCTCCGCAAGCTGCCTGCCTTTTTCGTAGACAACCGCGCAATACTCGTCGCGCATTGAGGGCTCGTCCAGGTAGAAGGGCCAGTCGATTTCGTAGGTGTGACCCTCCCACTCGACGGTGCCGATTGTCGCTTCACTGTCAGTGCTCACTGGTTTAGTCCTTTCCGGTATTCGTCTGCGAAGTTGAGAGTGTTGCGAGGTTCGCGACGCGCAGCTGTTCCCCGATTTCGAGGAGCGCCAAGACTTGGGCTTGCGCGATCATGTCGGCTTTTTCTTCACCGGTTTTCGTGAGCCAGTTTTCGCTTACGTCCCGGTCAGCTTCCTCCAAAATGCGTAACGCTTCGTCACGGTGAGTCATCGTTGTCGTCCTTCCACGATCCGGGCGGCTCGAATCAGGCCGATATTGATACCGATGCCCCGGTTGTAGGTGGCTGGGTCGTTGTGGATTTTCCCTGCGGCGTCCTCGTCGATGCGTGCTCGGATTAGTGTGGCGAGTTGGCGGCAGATTTCGGGGTTGTTGAGTGCTTCGTGGTGGGGTTTCAGCGCGTCGATTACTTGCCAGCATTTCCCGCAGGTTCCGTCCACGACTGGGTGGACAAGTTGGTCGGCGGGAGTATGGTCGCACTGCTGGGCGTCCTGTGTGGCCCGTGAATCACATGGTTGTGTTTTACCCTGCACGGACTTTAATCCGGCCTGTGCGCTCGTCCTAGGGGGCAAAGAATGACGATTTGAGGCATGTTTGCCTGTCTGCTCTGGTGTCGGATAGCCCAGTTCGGTTTCCAAGACCGCGATCTGCACGTACAAGTCACTAATCAGAGATTCGAGCCGCTCGTTCGTGGACTCCAAAGCCGCGAGGCCAATGTTCTGACCTTCGATGGTTGCGAGGTCCTGTAAATGCTCCCGGTTGAGCCTGGCAAGTTCGCGGCGCTGGTTCTGGATGGTCCTGCGTTTACCTTCGAGCTGTGCGTCTCGGCCTCGGATAGCGGATTCGTACATGCCTAGTTCGCGGGCGAGGGCTTTCAGGACTTCCCCCGTGTTTTTGTTGATTTCCACGGAAACCGTGGGATCATCGTCCTCTGGCGCGTCCAGATCGACGCCGCCGATCACATAATCACTCATGGTCATTTCCTCCTAGAAAGGTGGGTCGGCGTCGAAGTCTGGTGACGTGCCACCCCAAGGGTCGCTAGCGGGGGCGGCATAGGAGGCTTGCGGGGTGGACTGTTGCCCGGACTTCGGGATCACGCCGAGGAAGGTTGGGAAAATCAGTTCCAGGCTTTCACCGTTGCTGCCGTCCCTGGTCGTGTAGGTGCGGCGCATGAGCGTACCCTCGCAGGTCACTCGGGCGCCTTTGCGTAGCCCGAGTGTGTCGATCTGCTCGGCTTTCTTGTTCCAAAATGGGGCTTTCACCCACAGGTCAGCGCCGTCGTTGACCCATTGCTGAGAGTTTTTGTCCCAGTGGCCGGGCGTGCAAGCAATGCTGAGTTCGAGGACTTGTCCTTGCCCAGCGTTTTTCAGTTCGGGGTCTTGTCCGAGGTTCCCGGTGACAATGATCTTCGCGGACATTAGTTGTTCTCCTTGGGGCCGTATTTGTCGGTGAGTACTTTGCATCGCAGGCAGGACTCGGGATGCAAGGCTTGGTCGGCGTGCACGTGGTAGCGCACGTCCTGCTGTCGGCTCACACGATGCTTCGGCATCCGATCAGGGCCAGGACGAGGGGCAAGGGGGTTCATGCTGAGATTCCTTTCAGGGTTTCGGTTTGGGTTTTGCGTGCTTCTCTGACCTGCTCACGGTGCGATAGGGCGGGACGGTCGAGTTGGTCAATGAGTTCATCCATGGCATCGGCTAATGACA
This sequence comes from Actinomycetaceae bacterium MB13-C1-2, assembly GCA_035621235.1. Taxonomy (NCBI): domain Bacteria; kingdom Bacillati; phylum Actinomycetota; class Actinomycetes; order Actinomycetales; family Actinomycetaceae; species Actinomycetaceae bacterium MB13-C1-2. The sequence goes on along the minus strand of CP141731.1, from coordinate 583,815 downwards.
CGATCCCGGAGCTGGCTGGTTCCCAGACTCGTTTGCAGACGATGGTCATTTCGTAGCCTTGGAGTTCAGCACGACGGAGCTTCCTCAGTAGGTCAGCGTCTGGACCACAGCCACGGTCATCGCCGCGTTCGATGAACTTGTCGAAGTAGTCATTGATCGAGTACGCCCATTCCTGAGCGACATGGTCAACCGTTGGTTCAGAATGGGGCTGCATCATCGGCCTGTTTCCTTCCTGATTCGAGATGGTGTGGGCGCTGTTCGAGAGCGCCGATAGTGGATTTCCCGCCGTTGCGTTGGATCGTGAACGAGCCGTGCGGTCCGTGCCGGTTCTTCGCGACACTGACCCGTAAGTTGAGCTCATCGAGACGCACTGAGCCGTCTTCTTCTTGTATCTCTGGCTGGCTCAGGAGGATCACCACGTCGGCGTCCTGCTCCAGGGAGCCGGACTCTTTGAGGTGCGTTAGGGATGGGTCGCTGCCAGCACCACCACGGTTCAGCTGAGACAGGGCGATTACCGGGCAGCCCATTTCCTTGGCGAGCTTCTTCAAGGCGCGACTGTAGGACGCCACGATTTCGTGTCGGGGCCGCTGATCCCGCCCGTCCGGTTCCATGAGTTGCAGGTAGTCCACGACTATGCCCATCAGCGGGCCTTTACGGGTCAGGCTGCGGGCGTGGGCGCGCACTGTGAGTGGGGTGGCGTTCGGGTCGTCCTGCACGGATATTGGCAGGTCCGCCAAGGCGGGGATGACGGCTTTTACCGCGTCGCGTTCCCAGTCGTACATGGCAGATTTCCCGTTCTTAGCGCCTTGTAGGTGACTGATCCACACTTCCCCGGCATGACTGATCGCCCGCTGGTTGATTTCGTGCTTATCCATCTCCAGCGTGTTCAAAGCGACGTAACCGTATTGCGCTAAGCCCAGGGCGGCTTGCACACCGAAGATCGTTTTTCCCGCCCCTGGGCGCGCGCCAACCACGTAGAGAGCGCCAGGACGCCACCCACCGATAATGTCGTTCAGGGAATCCCAGGGCGTGGGAATGACAGGGGTTTCCTCATCGAAGCGGGCCACGGTCTCGGCGATGCTGTCACCGATCATGGTTCCGGTCGCTCGGTCAGCAGCAACCTGGTCGATGAGTGCTCGCACGGTCTCCAATGTGGCGGGAGCGTCCGTTGCGCCTTCAGTGACTTGCTGTGCGCGCGTCAATGCCAGAGATAGCGCGTTCAGGTTCGCGGAGTTGATGAGTTGGCGGCACACGGTTTCCGCCTGCTCGGGGAACTGCGCGAACGTTGACGACTCGTACAGCCAGGAGGCATCAACCCCGCGCCTTTCGTTCACTGGTACTCGGCCCAAGTTTGCGGCAACAGTTTGGATACTTATCGCGTCCCCGGAAGCGTCCATTTGGGTGATGAGTCGCCACAGCGCCCCGCATTGCACGGACTGGAAATGCTCGGGCCTAACCGCCGCGAAATCGATGAGGGTCTTGTTGGGCCACACCATCGCAAGGCCAAGGACAGTGCGCTCAAGGTCGATGTCACTGTTCACCGTAGATCGCCTTCCACTGTGGGGAACCAACCTCGGGCGGTGCGGCCTCACGGCGAATCGTGGGGCGGGGCGAGGATGGAGTTAGCTCGTCACTCCAAGACTCAGCGCGAAGCCACGCTGCTGGACCTTTGATGTACTGGCGGTCCGTGTGAGCTACTGACCTTGCGTAAGCACCCACTCCTCGCACAAGTTCTTCTTGGCTTACTTTCTTCCTTGCCGACTTGAAAGCTTTGAGTGCATCACCCTTGCCAACCTTCTTCGGATAGAGCGAATACCATGCGTCAAAATCGCGAGTTAATATATGTGTCTCTGTCTCTGTCTCTGGTACGTTTTTGCTAAGCACTTTGCTAGACGAGCGCTTAGCACTGCGCTTAGCTTTTGCTAGGCCCCCGGCCTGACCTGCACGTTTAGCGTGTTCTTGACGTGCTTCGACCTGTGCTTTTGTGTCGTTATGACCCTCAAAATCGTGGATTTGATACCCGCCATCGACCTCCATCCAAAGGGGTTTTTCGTCATCACTTCCTACCAACTCTCTAGCAACCTCTAGCGACCACCTAGCAGACACGTAGCGACTTGCTAGGAACCCGTCAGTGAGGTGCTTTCGGGACCACAGAATCGACTCGACGTAGGCGCGGAAAGCCGCGTCAGATAGCGGCATCACCTTCGGGTGATCCGGCAAATCTAAGTCAATCTTCGCGAACAACGCGGCCACGGTTATTCCCCCTGTTTCCTGGTGGTAAGGGCTTGACTGATTTGCTTGTCAGTGAGGCCGTATTCGCGGCCCAGGTCAACGAACCGGGAGAGGTTCAAGGCGGCTTGACCGACCAGCCGTTGAGCGTCCTGAATGAACCGCACAGCCAACTTCTGTTGCGGGGTAAGCTCACCCATCAGCTTTCCTTTCTACGGGGGTGGTTTGGTTGGCCCCTTGCGTCTTACAGGGGCCAACCGGGGGTGTTTTTAGTTGCCGAGGTAGACGGGCACGTCTCTTGCGCCCTCACGTACCGCGTCGAGGATGCCGCTGAAAACGCGTTCAATCATCAAATCCGCGTTCATGAGTTTCACGGAGAGCTTCAGTTCGCGGTTGACGAGGCGGTAGCGGAACTTCGCGTCCAGCATGTAGGCACTAGATGACGTGAAGGGCTGGACGGTGATCTTGATTTGTTGGGGGATTTCCAGCTGTCCCGCGCGGCCCGCTTTGCCTTCGATGTCTTCCTTGTACACCAACTGGGTTTCGCCGTTGTCCAGGCGGATGCCTTTCTCTACGACTGTGCCGACTGTGGCGCGAATGGACTGGGCGATCTCTAGCATTTCAGCGGCGGAAGGGGAGGCCAGGTCATCGGCGTGGTCTTCCAGGAACTCAGCGAATTCTTCCTGGTCGTACCAGCGGTTATCGACGCGTTTCCAGTCTTGCCACCGCTCGGTTTCGGTGAAAGCGAGACGGAGATTTCTAAGGGATGGGCCGCTGGGTGCTGGGTCCAGTAGGGCGGTCACACTCATGGAGCGCCGATCACCGGCTTGCCTAGCCCAAATCTCTGCTGCCTGGTCCTGATTGTGGGAATGCAGGAACGCCAGGAAGCTATCCACGTCATCAAAGGTCTTGCTCAAGGCCCGGTAGTCGCGTGGCACGTCATTGAATTCGTCTAGGTCGATCACCTGGTAGTCGCCCTTAGCGTCAGGTGCCAGGTAGACGTTCTCGAAGTCGGTGGGGAAGGGCCTCAGTGATTCTCTGGCGAAGTTGATAATCGCCTGGTTCTCGTTGCTCATGCTCTCTTCCACGGGGTTACTCCTTGATCTCTCCGGTAGCGGGGTCCACGACGGTCACTTCACCGCCGAGGTTCACCACGGCAACAGGTTTCGTGTCGTCGAGGTCGTGGACATCCCATAAGGGTTTCTGGTTGGGGTCTTCGCGTAGCAGGTTCCCGGCCTCGTCCGCGAAAGCGATAGTCACGGGCCGGTCATACTCGGGAAGCTTGGTTCTGATCTTGTCGTCAATGACCAGTTGCCCGGTCTTCTTGATCTGAGAGACACGCACCGTGAGACTGATAGTGCCGGGCTTACCGGTAGCGACCACTCGCTTCGTCAGTTCGCGTAGCGCCTCGCTTAGTTCTTCATTGGTGGAGCCTCGTCCCTGACGGACCAACACCTCCACAAACTCCACATCCGGTTTTTCTTCACTCATTACTTTTCCTTCCCTTGTAGGTGGTTCCTGTTTCCGGTTAATAGGGCCACGAAATCGGCGAGCGTCATGGTCACCCACTGGTCTTCTGGTTGGCCTTTTCCGTGGCGTTTATGCACGGTCACCCCAGCGAGGGCATCATCATTACCGCGCTCTATTTCTGTTTCTGCCGCCCATCCGGCCAGGTTGATTCGTGTTGTGTCCTTGCATTCCAAGACGACGCGGCCCAGCATGTGTCGAACCCCCGAGATGTCGCCCCGGTCCTTGTTCCCGGTCTTCACGCGCCGGTCTATGCGGTCATCCACAGTCGCCGCCAGGTAGTCGGCTACCAGACGCTCGAATCGTGTCCCGGCCTGTTTAGCGCTAGCCCTACTACGACTCATGCCATCTCCTTTTTCCTGGCGCGGCATTGGCGTGCGCTTTCTTTGATGCGGTCAGTTCGGCAGGTGTCGCAGTATTGGCGTCCTCCCTGCGTCTGGCCCAGTGGGGTGCCGCAGTCCTGGCAGCGACGCCTTGGTGTGGGTCTCCCGGTCGCGATCCGCCACCGTTCCAGGGGCGTTTTCCCGCCATACACGCCGAACCTTGAGTTTTTGTCCGCTTTCCCTTCGGCTTTGAGTGCGGCCTGTAAGCAAAACGCTGCTACAGGGCATTCGGCACAAAACTTCTTTGCCTCACTGGTGCGGTCCCGATCAAAAAATGTTTCAGAATCCGCGCCCGCACATTTAGCCTTTAGTCGCCAATTCATTTCGCGCCACCTCCGCAGTTGAGGCAGAAGCCTTCCGCGTCCAAAAACGCGCTTGGGTGACCGCATTGGACGCAGTGCTTGCGTGTCACTGGATGCTGAACACCGCACCGCTCACAATCCACGTACCAGACACCCGTCGGGGAAGTACGCTCACTCACGCCGCATCACCTGCCTCAATCGTGGACGCGATCTCCCTCAGTACTTTCCGTGCTTTCGGAGTCAAATCCCGGTCGATGTAATACGCCTGCATGTCGCGGTCCTGCTCACTCATCGACTGCACGAAAGCTTGCGCGAAACCATTGAAAAAGTTGGCTTGGACATGACTGTCCGCCATCCCAATGTCGAAGCCGATAGGCTCAGCCATCCGATTAAGAGCATTGAAAACACTCATACGGGGTCACCGGCCTCCGCGTCTTCTACGATTTCGGCGTCGATGACTTCCTGACTGTCGTCCTCGGCTTGCGTGCGCGCTTGGTCCGCGAGCCTCTTATCTCGTTGCCCGCGCAAATGCTCGGCCATCGCTTCGGCAACTTCCACGGTGGGAGTGCCTTGCACATCTGGGTCTTGCCCGCAATGCTTCATGACGGCTCGTATCTGGTCGCGGCCCATGTGAAGTTCTTTCGCGTAGGCGTTGATCTCGTCAATTAGTTCCTGGGATGCCAGCGGAGTATCAGGGGTGTGTGGCTTCTGCTCGATCCTGGTGTGAGCCCGCCCGGAGGATGTGTCCGTGGCCTCTTCTGCCTGATCCATTTCGTCGGTCGTGTATAGGCCCGACAAGTCCAGGGGGAAGGCTTTGCGCAGGGCCAGAGCCTCCGCGCACTTACCGATCATCACGGAAGGCTTGGTTGCCCACATGCGCGTCAATTCGCCCTTACTGGTGGTGCCCGCATATTCACGGAACATAGCAACAGCCGGGAACTCCCCGTCCCCGCGTTTGACCATGACCTTCGCCGCTATCGGAGGCTTGTCGTAGGGCCAGAAGTCCAACCACTTGCCGTCCGGGGTAGCGAAATACGGTTGACTGATAGATAGGGCTTCACCGCTTTTATCAGCGGCTCTCCTAGCGATTAGGCGAAACCCGTCAATCCCGGTTTGAATGGTCTGCTTCGTGGTCCAACGCTCTTGCCGAGTTTCGGGGTCCCACACTTTTTGTCTACGCCCGATCATGTAAATTTGGCGGGCGAAAGGGTCCAGTCCGGTGCGTTGCACCTGGTGGAAGAAAACGGCAAGGTCGGCGTCAGAGGCATCTTGTACCCCTATCTGGGAAAGGACAGCGATCTGCTGTTCACTGAACTCGGTTTGCCCCTCGCTGACCGTTAGGTCTTTACTCATTTCTTTTCGTCTTTCTTTGCTCGGCGATTGGCTTCGCCGATCACCCAATAAATGCTTTTCGCTAGCTCGGTCGCATCGGCTTGAGACATGCGGGCCTCGCTATCCCAAGGGTTTTGAAGCCTCACGCAAATCTGGCCGTCCTCGTCCCACACGATGACCCCGCCGAATATTGCTGACGCGGCTCTCATAGCTCGTCCCACAACATTGCGGTTTCGTCCGCGAGCGCCTGCATTTCCACGGTTGATGGGTAAGGGTCCGCATCCCAGTCCAAGGGGTCGCCCTGGTGGTAGCGGTCCGGCCCATACGGATTCGACTCGGAATACTCATAAGCGGCATTCATGGCTTCACCGCCTGTAAGTAGTCGCGGGTGATTTGTGTGCGGGTGCCGCACAGGTGCGCGTATGCCTCTAAATCACCGGCAAGGCGGCGTCCTTCAGAGGCGGGAACAGTGCACACTTCTGCACCCTCAAAAGTGAGCACCAACTGTCCGTCGCGCATGTCCACTTGGGGGCGCGCATGCCAATCGCAAAACTCAGAGGCCCGCCCGTAAGAATCAGTGCCCATCGGATTACGGCACCCAATCGTCAGGCACTCGTCCGACGCGAAAGCCACAGCCACGCTCATTGCTTGCCCCTCGCTTTCAAAGCTCGGTGGCCCGCATACACGAGCAGACAAACAGCCGCCCACGCCGAGAGCACATTGATCAGAGAAAACATCAGCGGGCCTCCTCGTACTGTTTGATGAGTCGGTTGATTTTGGTCGCAACATCCCGCAGGGACGCGACGATGTATTTCGCGTCCAAATCCGGGTTAGCTGACACGTCCCACTGGCCGCTATCGTCGTGGCTGATACTGATAACCGGAGTGATCATGCTTCGACCTCCCAGCGGGCCACATGATCTTCCAAGCTCACGGTCACGCTCAGCGGCGAAATATTCACCCAAAGCGGTAAGCTCCTCGACGGTCACTATCCGTCTGGGCTGATCCCGCCCTATGAAGACCACATCCCCACCCGAATCGGACAGACGCACCACCATGCCATTACTAGCCGTAAACACCGGATTCTCTTTTTCTTCCTGCATCAGCCTGATAACCTTCCTAATAGGTATTTCCTGCCTCGCCCCGGACCACACATCCGGGGCTGTTTACTTAGTTGGTTTCTGTAGTTCGGGAATCTTGAGTTCGTCCCGAAAGTAATCGGCGGCATCGCAGATGCTCACTAGCACCCCAAGATCGATTCGCCCTGAAAGTTGAGCTGCCGCGTGGAGTGGCGTTTTATCGCTGACACCCCATCCGGCAAGTAGGCGCGACCACCAAAGCGGGAGTGCCACCTGCTCCAAGACCACATCGACGGGATCACGGAAAGTCTCGGTAATCCATTCCTCGACACTCATTGACTTCCACGACTCAACTTCGGCTTTCCGACGTGCGTTCTCTGCGGCGAGTTCATCCCGGCGTTCTTGTTGACGGCGCTTCGCTTTTGCCTCGTCATCCGCGCATTGCTGACAGTCCTGAACAGTCACCCCGTCACGCTTATAAATAATCGGCGCGCCGTGTCTGCATTCGAGTGGTCGACCAGCGCGGCGACTGTTCTCAGCGCGACTCACAATCTCCATGTGCGCGGTGTTCATGCACTTCTTGTTTTGACACAAGTGGTCAACGGTCATGTCAGCGGGGATCGGCCCGTTCGCTTGCTCCCACGCGACACGGTGAGCGAGCTTGGCTACACCCTCAAGGGAGAACACCCCATAGTTTTTGCTGTTGAATCCGCCTTCCCAAGGCCAACATTCGTCGTCGCCACGAACCAGTATTTTCGCGTTGAAATCATCGAGCACGCCAGGATCGGAAATCTTGCGTTTAGGCTTCTTGTATCCGCGAGCGCGACGATCCTGGTGATAGTGCGTGTCGCAGAAGCCTCTAGCTTTAACTCTGCGAGCGCATCCCGCGATCTGACATTCACGCATCTTGCATCGCGTCCTGCCATGCGAGTTCTTGGCGTGCGGTCACGTAGATACGGCCTGGGCCTTTGGAGCCCTTCTTCTTGACCCTTTTCACGGTCAGGTCTGGGTACGGGTCTCCTTGCCCTTTCATGCAGCGTTCAGCGGTGTCGCGACTGATCGAGTTACGTCTAGCGAACTCGTCCAGCGTCATCATCGAAATGTCGGAAGTGAGCATTAGGCTGCCGCCTTGAAGGTGTCGGGGCGCGCTTCGGCTAGCTGATCGACGTTCTTGCTGAAGGTGAGTGCGATTGAGGCTAGGAACAGCGCGGATGGTGCTTCTTTGCCGGTTTTGACGGCGGTGTATTCGTCTTCGGGGATTCCTGCGAGTCTTGCCATCGCTTCGTCGGTGGCGATGCCCCCGGATTGGCGGAGACTGTCGAGGATTCCTTCTTTCATTGCTAGATATGCCAAGGTGATTCTCCTTTGAGCGGGACCGATCAATGTGTCTGATATGGACAAGATTACCAAGATGGACATTAGAGTGCAAGCCAAAATAGAGATGTTGTCAAGAATGGACAAGTTAGGGTATGATTGAGTCATGAAAACACATAGCGAATGGTTCCTTGACACTGTGGGATCGGATACCACAGCCGCTGCAGCAAAGCGCGCTGACCTGGCACATAACAGCCTTGGCCGTCAGCTAGACAAGGATTCGATTCCTGCTGAATCGGTCATAAAGCTGGCGCGCGCATACCATGTGAACCCTGTACAGGCACTCGTTGACACTGGGTACATCGACGCTGAAGAGTCGCGCGGGCCTATCACGGTCATAAATTGGGATGAAGTCACCGACGCGCAACTACTCGAAGAGCTATTAGGACGCGCAAACCGAGGCTCCCAGATCATGCGGCAACCCCTCGACTCCGAGACAGTGGAAGAGATTGAGGTTCAGGCGGATGAGGATGGTCCGGCGAACCTCACCGCGCAGAACGTTCATGTCCTCGACTTCGGTAAGGGGCGAGTGATCGACGGGCGAGGGATGGCTGCGTTGCGCGACAAGGAAGGCCCACTCGACGGGCAAGGCGCAGATGACATCCCATAAATGTCGGACCGACTAGCTACCCTACGACCGTGGTGAGTAGCAAAGAGAACACCCTCCTAGACTTGCTCAGTCGGGAGGGTGTCACTGTCCTAGAAGCAGAGCTAGACGGAGCGTGGGGCTACTACGATCACGCCGCCAAGACCATCTACCTGCAATCAGGGATGACCAGCGGACACCGCTTAGCGACACTTGCTCACGAAACTCACCATTGCCAGCGCGGCGACCTAGGACCGCAGTCTCAGGTCATCGAGGACCGAATCAATGAGGAAGTCGCTCTGGCCCTTATTGACCCGGTTGACTATGCGTGGGCGGAGTCCCAGGTTGGCTACCACACGGGCGGACTAGCGGCCTTGCTTGATGTCCCCAAGTGGACGGTGCGAGCTTATCGGCGTGTGTTGGCGCGAAGGCTGGCGGCTTAGAATGGCCTAAGTAATGGCTAAAGTGGCCCGTCTCAAGGCGCGTTTTGTAGCTTGGTTTTCCGGCCATAGACACAGAAGAACCCTAGGGATTCCCTAGGGTTCTGGTTTATGGTGGTCTTGGTGGCTCCGACGGGCGTCGATCCCGTGACCTTTCGATTTTCAGTCGAACGCTCTACCAACTGAGCTACAGAGCCGAAAGGTCGACCCTTGAGCCGACCTGCGACCCCTACGGGACTCGAACCCGCGACCTCCGCCGTGACAGGGCGGCGCGCTAACCAACTGCGCTAAGGGGCCATAACATGACAGATCGAAATCCGCCCGGTCATTGACCTGCACCTAGATTGCCTTATCCAACGGTTATCTGCAAAATCTTTCGGCCTTTCAGCCGTGAGACTTTTCGCACCTAAACCTTTCGACCGAAATCGAAAGGCCATGGATGCCGCTATCTAGTTGTGCAGTACCCCCAACGGGATTCGAACCCGTGTCGCCGCCGTGAAAGGGCGGTGTCCTAGGCCTCTAGACGATGGGGGCCTACTTGCGGTTCTCTAGATTACCTAGTGCACTGCAAGACTCAGAAAGTGTATCTGTCCCCGTGAGTTGCAACAAACCAAACGGCCGCAAGTGCAACCAGTGCCACAGCTACACCTCCGTCTCCCGACCCGCCCTATCCACCAATCGGGGTTAGGAGCAGAATGGACGATAGCAAAAGGAGGAGGATCATGAGTCACCCCAAGACCGAAGATGAGTGGAAGGCCAAGCTCACTCCCTTCGAGTTTCAGGTCCTAAGAAACGCCGCGACCGAGCGCCCCGGCACCGGTGAACTGCTGGACGAGGAGCGCCCTGGAACCTACTACTGCAAAGGTTGCGGCCAGAAGCTATTTGACGCCGGGGCCAAGTTCGATGCCGGTTGCGGATGGCCCAGCTTCTTCCAGGCCTACCCCGGTGCGACGACCGAGACCACCGATTACGTGCTCGGTTACCCTCGTACCGAAATTCGTTGTTCGAGGTGTGGTTCACACCTCGGTCACGTTTTTCCTGATGCCCCCCAGACCCCGACCGGCATGCGCTATTGCATGAACTCCGTCGCGCTCACTTTTGAGCCAACGGATGAGGGCGACCCCGAACCAAGCGCCCGGTAGTGGCGTCCGAGTCTACAGCGGCGCGCCGCCGACTGCCGGTACCGGCGCTCTTCGTTTCCTCTGGCATCTTCACATACGTTGGTGCGGCTATCGCGGTGGGTCTTTTTGTCCTAATGCCGCCGACCGGCGTTGTTTGGTGGCGGATGGCGCTGGGTGCCGTTGTCCTCCTGCTCCTGTGGCGTCCGTGGAAGCAGGCATGGACTCCGAAAGCGGTACTGGTTGCTGTCGTTTTCGGTCTGGTGCTCGGAGCCATGAACGCCCTCTTTTACGAGGCGATCGCCCGCATGCCGATGGGGGCCGCCGTCTCAGTCGAGTTCATTGGACCAGTCATCGTCGCAGTTGTTCGTGGACGAGGGTGGACCCCTCGTATCGCCGCTGTGCTTGCCCTCGTCGGAATATTCATGATCGGCGGTTGGGGTGTTGATCTTTCCAACCCGACAGTTCGCACCGGCTTCTTCTTCATCCTTGGGGCGGCCGTTGCCTGGGCTTGTTACATCTCGCTGGGCTCGTATATTTCGAGGCGTAGACCAACCGGGCCGTCGCTGGCGCTTGGATTGAGCGCGGCTACCATCATCTATCTGCCGGTCTTCTTTGCAGACGCATTTCACGTGCATTTCACGGGGAACCTAGTCCTGATGCTGATAGGCGTTGGGGTCCTCTCCACCGCACTTCCATACTCGATTGATGCGATCGCTTTTGGGCGCATCAGCGACGCGACGTTTGCGCTACTGACTTCGCTACTACCGCTGACCTCCGTGATTGTCGGGGCGATAATGCTTCGTCAAATCCCCAATGCTTTTGAGATTTCTGGGATGATTCTGGTTTCTGTTGCCGTTTGGCTGGCCAATCGGGTCCCGAGGAGGCGAAGGTCAGCCAAGGGCGCGGTCACGGCCACAACACCGGAGTTGGTTGAACCGGTGAGCGGCGTGGTTTCGCCTGCTGACGTGGGAGAATCAGAGGTAATTGAAATCGGGAGACCTGAGAAGGAGAAGCTGTGAACCTTGCTTGGATGGTCGTTGTTGGTCTGGCTATCGGCTTGATGTCGAGCATGTTTGTTAGGGGAACCCGGCTTACAGGGCTGATTCAGACAACCCTTCTTGGCGTTGGTAGCTACGCTTTCGCTGACTTGGTCGGCCAGCAAATGGGAATGGATGTGCTGGCACGGTGGGTGTCTGCAATCGTTCTTTCACTAGTGCTTTTAGTCGCCTACATCCTGTTTGCGAACACGAGGTTCGAGCGCAAAGCCTTGAAGGCAGAATAGAGCCATGACTCAACCGCAACTTCCCCTGAACCACGACCATGCGTGCCTGGTTGTGCACGGCCCCGACACCCCGGGGATTGTCGCCGCCGTTTCCGCGATGATTACCCGCAACGGGGGCAATATTCTCTCCCTTGACCAGTTTGCGACGGACGAGGAGGAGCGGCCAATGTTCTTCCAGCGCATCGTCTTCCTGAAACCTCAGTTGGTCGCCAGTCAACCTGATCTTGAGGCGGACATTGCGAGGACGCTTGAGCCGTTTGGTCTCGACTGGTATCTGCGCGACATGGAGGTTCCTAAGCGCATGGCGATCCTAGCCAGTAAGCAAGATCATTGCTTGCTCGATCTGCTGTGGAGGTATCGCCGTAGCGAGTTGCCGGTGAGTATCCCAATGGTTATTTCGAACCACACGGATACGGCAGAGGACGTGCGTTCCCTCGGTATCCCGTTCTTCCATGTCCCCAGCCAGAAGGGGCCGGACAAGGCAAAGTCGGAGGCAGAGATTCTTGCGCTTCTAAAAGGCAACGTCGACTTCGTTGTCCTTGCGCGTTACATGCAGATTCTTTCAAGTGATTTTCTCAAGGAGCTGGGGGTTCCGGTGATCAACATCCACCACTCGTTCCTCCCCGCGTTTATCGGAGCTAACCCCTACAAGAAGGCGAAGGAGCGCGGCGTCAAGCTGATCGGCGCCACCTCGCACTACGTAACTGAGGATTTGGACGAGGGGCCGATCATCGAGCAGGACACCATCCGTGTCAGCCACAAGGATTCGATAGCCGAGTTGGCTCGTCGCGGCGCTGATGTTGAGCGTCAGGTACTGGCCCGCGCCGTCCTGTGGCACGCCGAGGACCGAGTCATTCGGAACGAGAACCAGACGATCGTCTTCTGACCGTCATGTTTGGCGACATCCTCGCCCACTCCGGTTTGCCAATCAGATAGGGCTGCAACACGCCGAAAATTCGGTCCGAAATATGCCCGTTGTGATTGGCAAACCAAGGAGCGTAGGTGCCTACCGCGCCCCGGTACTTGGGGTCAGCGTCGGACCCTATCCGAGTCTATGAACCGCCAGGGCTCGTGTTTGTTGGTTGCGTAGTCGATTCCGATTCGGGGAGTGGTACGAACGTTCACCGGGCTGGTTCTCTCGGTGATGAAGATTTGATCACCGGTTAGGTCCGTGCCGTAGTCGTCCCCGGTGATCGCAAATGCCTGGCACAGTTTGCCCGGTCCGTCCGCCAGAGGCTTCGGTCGCCCGCGAAGCTTGGCCATCGTCTTCTCACCCTGGATTGGAACCACGCCGCGAATGAGGACACCCTGGCCGATCCCCTCCGGCATTGTTACAACGTTCAGGTTCCAGTGCATCCCATAGATGAAATAGACGTAGGTGAATCCAGGCGGACCAAACATCACCTGGTTTCTTTTGGTCCTGCCGCGAGCAGTATGGGCGGCATCGTCGAACTCCCCAAGATAGCCTTCGGTCTCGATGATCTGCCCGACGAGGATTTCCCCGCCCAGTTCCTCCGGCAGCTTCCTGTGCAGGCGACAGCCGATCAGGTCGCGGGCAACCTCCAGCGTCTCCCTTTCATAGAAAGAGTGGGGAAGCACCAGCGAACCCTGGAACGAATCATTGGACATAGAAGTCAATCCTAGAAGAACCTGGCTTGTGCCCCTCGTATGGGGTGCTCGACTTGGTTTGATCGATTGCTCGCGGTAGGAAGGTCGAGTATTGGACCGTTCGTTCCCCCTAGATGGGGTGTCCGACTTGGTTTGATCGATTGCTTGCGGTAGGAAGGTCGAGTATTGGACCGTTCGCGCCCCTCAGATGGTGGGGTGCCTGGTGCGCATATTCTGGCTTGCGCCTCTCGTCCGGGGTGTCCGCGAGCGTGATCCGCGCTGGCCTTAGGTGTTCGTCGTAGTTCCCATTGGGAGGGGTGCCCGCGCGCGCGATCTGCGCTGCCGAACAAGAAATCGCTGAACGAGTGCAAAAACGGGGTGCCCGCGCGCGCGATCTGCGCTGGGCTGGTATAGGACGAGGGACAGGTAGTCGGTCGTAGGTAGCGGTGGGCATTTCTGCGGACTCGGTCGTGCGCTGGCTATGCTTTGGGCGGTTGCAAGATGGGTCTTCGCTATATCTTGGGCCGAGTGTTGGTACGGGTTTTGGGAGGCTGTTTTGACTCGGATTGTCCTAAACGGAGTCGGCAAGCTAGGGCAGGCTGTGATCACCGCAGCCAAAGATAAGCAGGACGGCGTTGTCATTGTCGCCGCAGTTGATCCCCATGCTGTAGACGACAAGGCGCGCCCCTTCTACAGAACTCTTGAGGACGTTCGCGAAGAGTTCGACGTGATCGTTGATGCTTCACGCGCGGAGGGGCTGGACTCGGTTCTGAACTATGCGATGAAGACTGACAAACCAGTTGTCATCGCTGCAACCGGTCACAACGATGCTCAGTTGGCGCTTCTTCAGGAAGCGGCGGAGACTATTCCCGTTTTCAAGTCTGCCAACCTCTCATTCGGAGTTAGTGTCTTGCGTAAGCTCACCGAAGACGCCGGCCGGATGCTCGGTCCCGTCGATGCCGAGATCATTGAGGCACATCACCGAATGAAGGTTGATGCTCCCTCGGGCACGGCCCTGACGTTGGCGGAGACGCTCCGAGACGCCACCGATCCAGATCGCCCGTTTGTGTACGGGCGAACCCCCGACGATGACCAGCCTCGTGGAGGCGAAATCGGCATCCATGCGGTCCGCGGCGGAACGGTGGTTGGGGAGCACTCGGTCCTCTTCCTTCTTGATGACGAGATTATCGAACTGCGCCATGTTGCCCAGTCACGCCAGGTGTTCGGAAACGGTGCGGTTCGGGCAGCCAAGTTTGTGGCCGGGAAAGCGCCGGGTCTCTACGGAATGGATGACCTACTCGAAACTGCGGGTGAGGAGAAGGACAACTGATGTCGATGGTGAATGAGAACTATGCGAAGGTTCCTTCCTCGTACCTATTCAGTGAAGTGGCGAAGCGGGTCGCTGCTTATCAGGCCGAACACCCTGACCAGAGACTGCTCCGCCTTGGGATCGGTGACGTGACGAGGCCGCTCCCGCAAGCCAGCGTTGAGGCACTGAAAGCCGCGGCGGATGAACAGCTAACCAGCGAGGGTTTCCGCGGCTACGGCCCAGAGCAGGGATACCCGTTCCTGCGCGAGGCGATTGCCGCAGGCGAATATGCCCAGGTCGGAGTTGAGATCAATCCCACCGACATCTTCGTTAGCGACGGGGCCAAGTCGGACTGCGGAAACATTCAGGAGCTCTTCGCCTCGAACGCGACCGTAGCGGTAGCGGACCCGGTTTACCCGGTCTACATCGACTCGAACGCACTGTCAGGGCGCCTTGGTGACTACATCGATGGTCGTTGGACGAACCTCACCTACCTGCCCTGCAATGAAGATAACGGTTACAAGCCGCCGTTGCCGCAGAGCCATGTTGACCTTATTTACCTCTGCTATCCGAACAACCCAACGGGTGCCACGCTGACCCGCGCTGAACTGAAGCGGTGGGTTGACTACGCTCGCGACAACGACTCGGTGATCCTCTACGATGCGGCGTATCGAGCCTTCATTACCGAGGATGATGTTCCCCGCAGCATCTATGAGATTGAGGGCGCGAAAGAGGTCGCAATCGAGTTTGGCTCGTTCTCCAAGACTGCCGGATTTACCGGGTTGCGTTGCTCGTGGACTGTCGTTCCAGAGGAACTGATGGTCGATGGTGTGGCTTTGAAGCCTATGTGGAACCGCCGCCAGGCGACCAAGTTCAACGGGGTGCCCTACGTTGTGCAGCGGGCTGCTGCTGCGATCTACACGCCCGAGGGGGTAGAGCAGACTCGCGAGTCCATCGAGTATTACCTGCGGAATGCCGAGCTGATTCGCTCCTCGTTGGAGGAGGGCGGAGTCTCAGTTTCTGGCGGTAGGAACGCTCCCTACGTGTGGTTCCGTTGCCCGGGCGGAATGGACTCGTGGGAGTTCTTCGACCTGCTACTGAATCGGACCCAGATTGTCGGAACTCCGGGTGTCGGATTTGGTCCCGCGGGTGAGGGATGCTTCCGCCTCACAGCGTTCGGAACTCATGAGGATACGGCGGAGGCGGTTGCTCGCCTCAGCGCTCTGCTACAGGAACTTGCGCGGTAGGCGGGCGTGGGAACTTCGACTCAGTCCAAAGTACCGTGCCGAAACGACTATCGGTTCCCGCCCGCCGAGGTGCTCGCGCCGACGGGAACCCATCATTACCTGAGTTGCGAAGTGCGAGAACTCCGGTTGGAGCCACTTTGATGCGTCCCTTGGCAATTATCCACTAACAAGACCACCCGTCCGGAGTTCATCTGGATCATCGAGACCACAAGATACAGACCAGGAGCGCTAATGCCTCGTCCCGCACCCTCACTCCAGAAGCTACGCGAGATAGCCGCAGAGATTCCCACGCCCTTCCATCTTTACGACGCAAAGGGGATTCGCGACAACGTTCGCGCTCTGCAAGAGGCGTTCTCGTGGAATCCGGGTTTCAAGGAGTACTTCGCGGTGAAAGCGACTCCAAACCCTGCGATCCTCCACCTCCTGAAGGATATGGGATGCGGAGTGGACTGCTCCTCGTACACCGAACTGCTATTGGCGGACGCGGTGGGATTCAAAGGGCACGAAATCATGTTTTCCTCGAACGTGACTCCGGCCGAGGAGTATCAGCTGGCCAGCGAACTGGGTGTCATCATCAACCTGGACGACATCAGCCACATTGAGTTCCTCGCCGAGAATGGCGGAATTCCAGAGGAAATTAGCCTGCGGTATAACCCGGGCGGTGACTTCAAGCTGGGGACGCGCGTGATGGGAGACCCAGGAGACGCGAAGTACGGGCTGACACCTGAACAAATGCCGGTCGCGATCAACCGGTTGAAGGAACTAGGGGTGAAGCGGTTCGGAATCCACTCGTTCCTCGCCTCAAACACCACGGACAACGAATACTATCCGGCACTGGCGAAGATCCTCTTCCAGTTGGTCGTCGACTTGAGCGAGGAGTGCGACGCGGAGTTCTTCCTGGTGAACCTTTCCGGTGGCATTGGAATCCCTTACGAACCAGGGAAAGCGGGACCGGACGTTGCCGTCATCGGGAAAATGGTTGAGAAGGCGTACAACGAGACCATCGTGGCGGCGGGGTTGCCTGAGCTTGCGGTGGTCACGGAACTTGGCCGCTACATCACAGGGCCGAACGGATGGCTGGTTGCGACAGCGATCCACGAGAAGAACATTCACAAGCACTACATCGGGTTGGATGCCAGTTCGGTGAACCTACTGCGCCCAGCGATGTATGGCGCCTACCACCACGTGACGGTTCCAGGGAAAGAGGACGCACCCCTCGACCACGTATATGACGTCACGGGGTCGCTGTGCGAGAACAACGACAAGCTGGCGATAGATCGGGCACTACCCGAGATTGAAATTGGGGATCTGGTCGTCGTCCACGACACCGGCGCGCACGGACACTCGATGGGGTACAACTACAACGGCAAGCTCCGTTCGGCGGAAGTACTGTTTGAAGAGGACGGATCTTTCCGGATGATCCGCCGCGCTGAGACGCCTCGTGACTACTTCGCGACGGTGGCAGGGTTTGAGGTGACCGACGACCTCGGTAAACCGGAGATCGATCCGCTCAGGAGTAAGAAGTGAGCGCGAGTTTGAGCGGAGGAGAAGAGATGAAGACCGTAAAGATTGCACTGCTAGGTGCGGGAACCGTTGGATCGCAGGTCTTCCGCCTGCTCCAGGAGCAGGACGCTGATCTGGATGCGCGTGCTGGTGCTGATCTGCAGGTCGCGTCAGTGGTTGTGCGGAATGTGGCTGCTGAGAGGGATGTTGCGATTCCCGCCGATCTCCTGACAACGGATGCCGATGACGCGATTGATGGCGCTGATCTGGTGATTGAGTTGATCGGTGGCATCAATCCGGCTCGCGAATACGTAATGCGTGCGCTCGAGCAGGGAAAGACCGTTGTTACAGGAAACAAGGCGTTGCTTGCCGCTCACGGCCCTGAGTTGAATCAGGCGGTGGCTGATCATGGCGGGAGCCTCTATTACGAGGCGGCTGTCGCCGGGGCAGTTCCGGTTGTTTATGGTCTGCGGGAGTCGCTCGCGGGCGACCGGATTACCGGGGTCTTCGGAATCGTCAACGGGACGACCAACTTTATCTTGGACTCGATGGCGAGTACGGGCGCCTCGTACGAGGATGCCCTAGCGGAAGCCCAGCGCCTCGGATTCGCGGAGGCCGACCCAACGGCCGATGTTGAGGGCTTGGATGCGGCGGCGAAGTGCGCGATCTTAGCGTCACTCGCTTTCCACACGCGGGTCAGCATCGACGACGTTTCGGTTGAGGGAATCACGAAGGTCACCGCTGATGACATCGCCGAGGCGGCTGCGGCAGGATACGTGATCAAGCTCCTGGCGATCGCTGAGCGCGCCGAAACTGGGGCCGGTGAAGAAGCAGTGTCGGTGCGGGTTCACCCGAGCCTGGTTCCGGTCGGTCACCCATTGGCGTCGGTGGCAGGCGCCTTCAATGCCATTGTCGTTGAGGGCGAGGCTGCGGGACGCCTGATGTTCTATGGGCAGGGTGCGGGTGGTGCTCCGACGGCCTCGGCGGTGTTATCGGACGTGGTGGCGGCGGCGCATCACATCGCTCACGGCGGCGGCGCTCCGCAGGAACTGGCTTATGCGAACCTCCCGATCCTCAGCGCCGATGAGGCAGAGACTCGCTACCAGATCAGGCTGGCGGTTGAGGATCGTGCGGGCGTGCTCTCTGAGGTTGCTCGGGTGTTCGCTGACAACGGGGTGTCGATCCAGACGGTGCAGCAGGGTGAGAGGGATGGTGAGTCAACCAACCTCCTAATAGCTACGCACCGCGCGACGGAGGGCGCGCTACGGAAGGTGGTTGCGACCCTCTCGGCATTGCCGGCGGTGGCCCGAGTGGATTCGACTCTGCGAATCGAGGGCTGAACAGATTTGACCGGGGGTAGAACCTCCTGGGTGAAATTCGTGCGAGCTTGGGAGCGTGTCGACCGGGGTTTTTGTTGCCGCGATCCGTTCCGAGGCCGGCCAGATTATGAACAAGCGGCAGAAGAGGTGCTGTTTTGATTAGTGAGTTACCCATGGGGCGCGGAGCCGTTGACGCTATGGGTTATGAGCGCGCGAGTTTCACGTTCGCGGACCTAAATGGTCAGCCATGGGTAGGTCACGTTGTTGACCCGGCTGGGAGGGTCTTAATTCGGAACGGTCGCCTCGCAGAAGTTATGGACGGTGCGGGTGAACCGCTCCTACTGGGGAGAACGACCGATGGGATCGTCCACTTGGTGTGGGTGGTCCCAACGGAACCGAATACGCCAGGCACTGCTAACTTCGTCGCAAATGTACCCCGGTCGTCCGGCACAGACTTGGCGCCGTCGTTGGCGTTGGCAGAAGCTACCCTTGTCCCACTAACTCAGATCGCTGCGGAACTTTCGGCCGACGATTCGCAGCTAGCGTCCCGCGCCGTCGCGCTTGCTAAGTGGCACGCGACTTTTAGGTTCTGCCCGCGTTGCGGGGCCCCCGTTGTCCCGGTTGAGGCTGGTTGGGCGAGTCAGTGCACCAATTGTGGCGCGATCGAGTATCCGCGAATGGACCCGGTAGTGATCATGCGGGTGACCGACGCGAAAGAGCGGCTACTCCTCGCAAGCAACGCCACTTGGCCGGAACGCCGGATGTCGCTTCCTGCCGGTTACGTCGAAGCGGGGGAGACTCCACCCCAGGCGGTGGACCGAGAACTCTGGGAAGAGGTGCAACTTCGCGTTGAGAACACAGAATACCTAGCCTCCCAGGTTTGGCCCGGTCCAAGGTCTCTGATGTTGGCGTTCTCGGCGACGATCCGCGGCGGGACCGCAGACCCGGTGCCGGACGGGGTGGAGATTCGTGAGGCCCGATTTTTCTCGAAGAGGGAACTGATCAGAGCCTTCGATACCGGCGACGTACTGGGTCCGGGTCCAAGCTCAATCGCGTACGCAGTAATAAACGACTGGCTGGGAGCCTAGAGCCGGGCGTGTGCCGGAGTAGCCTGTCGGCTGAGTGTCAGCAGTATTAGGTACTCCACTTGAACATCGACTACGACATTCTTGTTTCAGCAGGCGTTGCAACAGTCTCCAACTTACGTTTGGGCGACGACCAAAGATCAGGTTTCGTCATAGCGAGGTCTGGTTGCAGTAGCGGCTTTGGTAGTCAAGAACCGGGATAGTTCTTGGTTGTTGGCGGACGTTTTCTACTACGAGACCGCGCTACTGCAACCAACGACGGCTATGACGAGGCGTGCGAGGTGCGGTAAGCAAATGGATGTGGTCTTTGTGGCCGATAGGCGAATGCCACAGTTCCTGAGTGCTACGGTTCCTGCTGAAGCCCTTAGAATGATCGGTGCGGGCCTCTAGCTCATCTGGTTAGAGCAACGGACTTTTAATCCGTGGGTGCCGGGTTCGAGTCCCGGGGGGCCTACAAATCGGAGCCGATGTGCGTGACTACTATGCTGATGGCAGGTGGATTCAATGACCGGGATGGACTGGCTTACTGTCGCAGCCATCGGCTTTGTTGCGTACACGTTCATTACTATCACCGCTGAAATCCCACCGTTTGCCGTTGCCGCGATCTGGGCCCTTTGGGGTGCAGTCACCTCCGCTGTTGTAATAAACCTCTGGGAAAAATTTCGTAAGAGGAAGACCGGAGCGGACGCGGTGACAAAGGAAGAAACCTTGGGTGAGAGCCTGGCTGATGGTCCTGAGATCAGTGACTAGTCGTCCATCGCAGGTTCACCGATGTGGATAGTCCCTTCGATTCTCATGGCACGACGTAGTCTGGCCTAAAGTGCGGAGGCGAGAGCTATCGCAGTCTGCTTGAAACTTTCAAAATCTTTCGCACGTTCCGCGAGGGTCTTCACCGATTGAGGATCTGAAAGCAACTCGATCAATTGGTCGAACATAGCATTGAACAACGGTCGCTCCTTCTGGCTGAATGCAATGAAGACCACCAGCGATACGTCATAATCATTCCACTTGATTGGATCTTGAAAACTAACGACCGCCAATCCTGATCGCTTGGCCCCCATCTTTAGAGGGTGTGGCACGGCCACTCCCGAGGGGAAGCCAGTGGGTGACAGGCGTTCTCTTTCTAGAATTGACTCTGTAAACCGATGATCGCCAATGCCAATGGATATCAGGTCCTGACTCACGAAACGAATTAGTTGTTCGGGAGTGCGTGCTGGTGGGTCGACATAGAACAACTCGGTATCGACCAGTCGAATGAGTTGACTTGAGAATAGTTCTACACGCTGCTCGCGCAGTAGGTCGCTGATACGGGAGCGAATCCGTTCCAGATCCGACTGATTTAGGAGCGGGCTAACCTGGATGACCGGCCTGGGCGAGTTGTTCACGGGGACGTTGGTTATCAACAGATCTGTCTGCGAATCGACTTCATCAACGCTGGCGATGGCGGAAAGATCCACGTTCTGAGGAAGGGACTCTCTGAGGGTCTCGATAGTGTTTTGGGAGAGGTGCTCATATCCGTGCATCAGAACCAGAACGTTAAGCCTATTGGCGTGCGGCGAAACACGGCCGAAGTATGAACCCAGGTGCATTGCAATGAATGCCTTCTCGTCGTCATCGACGACGATGCCTGCCGCGGTTCCTAGGTGCTGCGCAAACGCCACGGCGAGTTCATAAACAAGAGGGTGCGATTGCTTGATTTGATTGGTGAAAGGATTCGGAATTGCCGTGCCTCTGGCAGAGCGTACAAGCAGGCTACGAACGTGAAGGGACAGGGAGCGTCTAAGAGCCGGATCGTCAAATGTAATCTGAAACTCGTCAGAGAGTTGGTGAAGTGCGGTCGCAACTAGTTCGGTAGCGTGGTCCTCCGGTTCGAGGCCGCCCGTTCGTTGGTCCAAGAGGGTTGAGAGATACGCTCGTTCACTGTCTGGAATTGGGAACCCTAGATACTCTTCGAACTCATCGGCAATTCCGCTTGCAACCGCCGACGAGTCGGATGTGTTCGGGAGTGGCCTTCCAACATGGACCCGGGTGATCATGATGAGGATATGGAGCATTACACCCGACTCGACAATTGGGTTGATCCGCAATTCGTATGCGTCAAGGTTGCTACGCACGATCTTCTTCAGAGTCGAGACGTCATAGTCTGGAAAGGCATGTTGCAGGTCATCGAGAGTGATCGTGGGGCCTGTTGCGACAGAGTCGATCAACAGATCTCGAAGCAGGACTCTTTGAGCGTCCTCGGAACCCTCAATCTGCAACTCATCGCCTCGGCGTCTAATGCGCAGACCGTGATTTTGAAGAAGACCCCGAGCCCTTCCAATATCGGCTTCGAGAGTGGGTGGGGCAACGAAGAGCTGATCGCACAAACTGAACAGGTTTACGACTCCATCGCTGGAGAGCAGAGCCTTCACAATGAAGTAGAGCCGTTCTAAGGGCGTCTCCGGACCAGAATCACGCTGAGACTCCAACCAAACCCTTGCCTCCGGTCCGGCGCGGTATCCCTGTCGGGAAGAGTTTATCCCGGGTATCGAGTGTGCATAGTTACGAATCGTTCTGGCAGAAACACCGACCGTGCGCGCTAGCTCGGGGCCTGAGACCCAGTTGTCGGTATCAAGGAGTCTTGTTACTAGCCGGTGTCTTGCATCTTGACTCACGTTCCCACAGTAATGACCTAAACTAACGCATTCCATTTATGTGAACATTGGTCCTTGCCGCCAGAGCGGCAAATCGACATTGGTCCTAACGGCCCAATCGATGGATTCTCATTGTGAAACGAAATCGACGCGCCGAAGGGACCCTACAATGAGCGACCAGATCAATATCTTCATCTGCTGTGGAGCGGGTGCTTCCAGTGGATTTATCGCGCAGAAGGCACGTCAAGCTGCAAAGGCACGCGGGTGGGAAAACGTGGAAGTCATAGCGCGGTCTGAGGCAGAACTCGATGAGAACCTTCCGAACGCCGACGTAGTGCTACTTGGCCCTCATCTTGAGTACATGATTGACGACGCGCGGAGGAGAGCTGCTGCCCACGAAGTCAGGGTTGCTCTGATACCTCAGAGTCTTTACGGAACGATGGACGGCGCAGGAATCCTGGATCTTGCGGCGGATGTTCTTGAGGCAGAAGACGAATAGTAATTCGGTCGGTGACCCATCAATCAACGTCGATTGATCATAGCGAGCTATTAGGAGATAAGCCGTGGATGGCCTGATAAATTTCATGAACCAGAAAGTTGTTCCTTTCACCAACAAAGTGACGCGGAACCCTTGGGTGAAGGCAGTTCAGGATTCGTTTCTGACAATCTTGCCGTTTGTCCTTGTTGGATCCTTCGTCACCCTGATCGGATTGGTCCCCGAGATTCCCTGGGTGAGAGAGAACTGGACGTGGTGGCCGGACCTTTCACCAATTAGTTCTTTCAGTTTCGGACTGATGGGCCTTATCCTGGCATTCTTAATTCCCTACTTCGCCATGGAGAACAAGGGCGTTCAGCGCACGAAGCTCTTGGCCGGCGCTACCGGCATCGCGTCGTATCTGATGCTGGCCAAACCAGCGCTCGTGGTGGACGAAGAAACCTGGGCAATGTCGGCAACCTTTGAGTTTGACCGCTTTGGTGCCGGAGGAGTGTTTGTTGCACTAGTCGTCGGGCTGCTGGTCGGACTGATATTCTTCTCGTCCTCGAAGTGGTCTTTCTTCAAGAAATCGTCTTCGCTCCCGGACTTTATTATCACCTGGTTCGACTCGTTGATCCCGATAGCCGTAGTTCTAGGAGTTTCATGGCTTATCACCTTCAGCTTTGGTTTTGATGCATTCGCCATTCTCGGGACGATCTTTAGTCCCCTGCTCAGCATCGGACAGAGCTATCCCGGGTTTGTCCTCATCGTCTTTATCACCGTGTTCATCTACTCGTTCGGGATCAGCTCCTGGGTGATGGGGCCGATTATTTTCCCGATTATGTTTGCCGGAATCGCCGAGAACCAGGCTGCGGTCGCTGCGGGTCTCGCCCCGACGATGATCAATACGCAGGAAGTGGTGTACATCGGTTGGATCGCAATCGGGGGACTGGGGGCAACGCTTCCTCTGGCACTGATGATGCTGTTCGCAGCGAAGTCGAAGCAACTAAAAGCGGTTGGTAAGGCGGTCATTGTTCCTTCGATCTTTAACATTAATGAACCTGTCGTTTTCGGGGCACCTATCGCTTTCAACCCCATTTTGATGATTCCTATGTGGATCAACGGTTTGCTCTTACCCCTGATAGTTTGGCCAGCTCTGCACTTTGGTATGGCCCCTATCCCCGCTGAGCCATTCCAGATCTGGTATATGCCGTACCCGATTTCGACATGGCTGGTTGCGCCTGCGATCGGATCCCTAATTCTGTTCGTAATCGTGGTGGCGGTCGCCACTGCAGTCTGGTTCCCATTCTTCAGGGTCTACGACAACCAGTTGCTTGTACGAGAAGGGAAGACCGACGAGCAGCAAATGGAATCTGTCGGTGCGAGTGAGACACCCGGGACGAATCGACCCGCACCCAGGAAAGCACCCACCAAGAGAACTAGGGTGGAACTCTAGTCTCCCTCGCTCGAAATAGAAGGTTAGATCCGAGCGTGAGCTAGCCGGTGACGGTCTGCGAGCCTTTTCCCTCCGACTGTCGAACGAGTATGGCGGGGGAGCCTCGTTCGATCCCACTCAACAAAATTCTACTGATGCAAGAAGAAGGAACATCAATGATTGCGATAGATGAAGTCCATCAGGTTGCGATGGAAATTATCCTCAATGCTGGCAATGGTCGTACGAAGATCAAGAGTGCGCTGGTTGCGATGGAAGAGTGTGATTTCGACAAGGCTCGGACAGACCTTGATGCCGCACAAGAGGAAATAACGAAGGCTCATCGAGCGCAGACGAAACTGATTCAGTCAGAAGCGAGAGGCGAAGAGATCCCCTCGTCGATCCTCTTTGTCCACGCCCAGGACACTCTAATGACGATCAAGAGTGAACAGAACATTGCTGAGCGGCTTATGGGAATCACGGATGCCTTCAACAGGCGACTAATTGCTCTGGAGAACGAGAAGTAGATGACCGGGTTTAAGAAGAATTTTCTTTGGGGCGCGGCAATTGCGGCGAATCAGGCTGAGGGCGCGTGGGACGTAGACCGTAAGGGAATCTCGCAGGCTGACGTTGTTCCGTACGGGGGCGACGCACGAGGGAAAAAACTCGACACGATCCGGTCGAAAAAGGAAATCGAACGATATCTTGCGGATAGTTCACTCACGTTCCCTAAGCGGTATGGAATTGATTTCTTCCACACGTATCGTGATGATCTGGCACTTCTTCGCGACGCCGGGCTAAACGCCTTCAGAACTTCTATTTCGTGGCCCCGACTTTTCCCTACCGGAATGGAAGAAGAGCCGCTGAAGGAGGGCGTCGAGTACTACCGCCAGATGTTCAGCTATATGAGGCAGATCGGTATTGAACCAATCATCACAATCTCTCACTACGAGATGCCGCTGGAACTCATTACCAACTGTGGGGGTTGGGCGAATCGTAAGGTCAAGAATGCATTTGAAAGATTCGCGAAGTTCGTGGTCAATGAGTATAAGGACTTGGTCACCTACTGGATAGTCTTCAACCAGATTAACTCGGCGATAATGGACCCCTACCTAGCGCTTGGAATCCTGGCGGCTGATGTTCCTGACCCGGTTCAAGCGAAGTTCCAAGCCATTCATAATCAGTTGGTTTCCAATGCAGAAATCGTTCGCTACGGACGGGAACTGAACGCAAATCTACGGATGGGCTCCATGATCCTGGATCAGACGGCGTATCCGCGAACTCCGAAGCCAGAGGACATGTTTGCTGCGCTTCGTTACAACCAGCAGGCCTACTTCTTTAGCGATGTGATGGTCCAAGGAGAGTACCCAGAATACGTGCTGGCAGAGCTAGCGAGGCAGGGTATAGAGATCAGTTGGGAGCCGGGCGACGCAGAGACACTTCGTGAAGGAACCATTGATTTCTTAGCCTTGTCCTACTACATGACAATTGTCGTGGACGAGGGGATCACTTTTCTCGATGCTGATTCCTGGGATATCGGTGAAGCGTTTGCAAATCCCTACTTGGAGGCAAGTGAATGGGGATGGCAGATTGATCCTCTTGGCCTCCGATACGCCCTCAACGTCTTGAATGATCGATACCGGGGGATAGATCTGATGATCGCAGAGAACGGACTCGGATACCGTGATGTAGTTGTCGACGGGACCATCAATGACCAGTACCGAATCGACTATCACGCTGGGCATCTACGCGCTCTTCGTGAAGCCATAGCCGACGGATGCCACGTAATCGGCTATATGCCCTGGTCGGGGATCGACATTATTAGTGCTTCGACATCCGAAATGAGTAAGAGGTACGGGTTCGTATACGTCGACCTTGACGACCTTGGTGAAGGTAGCGGTAAACGTCTCAAAAAGAAGTCGTTTGACTGGTATCGGGAAGTGATCGCCTCGAATGGGGAGTCGCTTTGACTCCTACCCGAAGCGGCCCTGGACGTAATCTGCGGTTGACCGGTTCGCCGGGTTTTCGAAGATCACCTCGGTGTCGTCATACTCGACCAGGCGTCCCGGTTCACCCGTCTTTTCGAGGTTGAAGAAGCCTGTCTTGTCGCTGACCCTCGCCGCCTGCTGCATATTGTGGGTGACAATCACGATCGTGTACTGAGCACTCAACTCGCTGATGAGATCCTCGATCGCCAGGGTTGAGATGGGATCGAGGGCGGAGCAGGGCTCATCCATCAGAATCACGTCTGGTTTCACCGCGATAGTACGGGCAATGCACAGACGCTGCTGTTGCCCCCCGGAAAGCGAAGACCCCGGCAGATCAAGGCGGTCCTTCACCTCTTCCCACAGGTTTGCACCGCGCAGGGAGCTCTCAACGATCTGGTCGGCGTCGGCCTTCGAAATCTTCTTGTTGTTCAGCTTCACCCCGGCCAGTACGTTGTCGCGGATCGACATCGTTGGGAACGGGTTTGGACGCTGGAACACCATCCCGACCTTACGGCGCACATCAACCGGGTCGACATCAGGAGCGTAGAGTTCCTGCTCGTCGATGAGGACGCTACCTTCAACGGTGGCACCCGGAATGACCTCGTGCATCCGATCCAGTGTCCGCAGGAAAGTGGACTTGCCGCATCCGGAAGGGCCGATCAGCGCGGTGACCGTGTTCGGCTCCATAATCATCGACACGCCCTCGACGGCCTTGAAACTGCCGTAGTAAGCGTCAAGGCTTTTGACTTTGATTTGAGTAGACATCAGCGAGTTCCTTTCGGTGCGAAACGGGCCGCGATTAGGCGGGCAGCCAGATTCAGCACCATGACAATAAGAATCAGTGTGAGCGCGCCGGTCCAGGCGCGGTCCAGGTAGGCTTGTGCATCAGCGCCCTGACTCATGTACGAGTTGTAGACGAAGACAGGAAGAGTCATCATCGGCCCATCGGTGAGCGAGTAGTTCATTGACTGCGTTAGTCCGACCGCCACTAGAAGTGGGGCGGTTTCCCCGATGACGCGCGCCACCGCGACCATGACGCCAGTGGTGATGCCTGCAATGGAGGTGGGGAGGACGACCTTGGCGATCGTTCGCCAACGAGGAACGCCAAGGGCCAAGGAGGCCTCGCGCAGTTCGTTCGGAACCAGGCGCAGCATTTCCTCGCACGAACGCACCACCACCGGGGTCATCAGGAGGGCGAGCGCGATGGCACCTGCCATTCCCATTTGCGAACCCGGTCCGAAGAGCAGAAGGAACAGTGAATATGCGAAGAGACCGGCAACGATTGAGGGAATACCGGTCATCACATCGACGAAAAAGGTGATCGCCTTCGAGAGCTTCCCCCCGTTGCCATACTCAACGACGTAGATCGCGGTGAACAGGCCGATGGGCACGGCGAAAAGTGAGGCCATTGCCGTGATCTCCAGCGTGCCAACGATAGCGTGGAGCGCTCCTCCTCCCGCCCCCACGACATTTCTCATCGAGTTGGTAAAGAACTCGGCGTCGAACCGAGCCAGGCCTGAACTGACGACTGTGTAGACGACCGAAATCAGTGGAAGCAAAGCAAGAATGAACGCCCCGGTAACGACCGCAGTTGCGAACCGGTCCTTACGTTTGCGGGTTTTCGCATAGCGAGTGCTCACGGCGGCTTCGACACTGGTTGCACGAGCGGCTTTGCTGGCTCGCGCCAACTGGTCAGCGGTTTCAGTAGGGCTGGGGATTTGTATCTCAGTGGCCTGTGAGATGCTCATGCGTTTGCTCCCTGGAACTGAGCGCGCCTAGAGATAACCCAGCGCGCAAGCATATTGACTGCAAGGGTGATCGCGAACAGGAATAGCCCGGTTGCGATCAGGACGTTGACCCGGAGACCAAACGCCTCGGGGAAGTTCAGCGCGATGTTCGCGGCGATTGAGTTCGGATTCTGGGAAGTGACCAGCGCAAAGGATATGACTGCTGCGGGGGAGAGGACCATGGCAACAGCCATCGTCTCCCCGAGAGCGCGGCCAAGGCCGAGCATCATGGCCGAGATGATTCCCGCTCGTCCGGCGGGCAGCACTGCCATCTTGATCATTTCCCAACGCGTGGCACCCAGAGCCAGGGCGGCCTCCTCCTGGAGTTTCGAAGTCTGCAGGAACACCTCGCGGCATACCGCGGTCATTATCGGGAGGATCATCACCGCAAGAACCAAAGCGACCGTGAGGACGGTGCGCCCTGTTCCAGACGCAGGACCGCTGAATAGCGGAATCCAACCAAAATGCTCAGTGAGCCAAACATAGGCTGGTTGCAGCATCGGAGCCAGGACGCGGATTCCCCAGAGTCCGAAGACGACTGATGGCACAGCGGCCAGAAGATCGATTATGTAGCCGAGGCCATTAGCAATCTTTCTTGGCGCGTAGTGCGAGATAAAGAGTGCGACCGCGATAGCGATCGGCGTTGAGATTAGCAGGGCGAGGAACGCGATCCAGATGGTCCCGAAGGCGAATGGGGCGACGTAACTCCAGATGCTCATCGGCTCGCTGCCGGAGGCCGAGCCAATTTCATCGGACGTGACCAGGAATGCGGGCCACGCCTGTGCCATGAGGAAAACGGCAACTGCGAACAGAACAACCAGAATCAGTGCACCCGCTCCAATAGCCAGTGAAAAGAATGCGGCGTCACCCGGCCGAGGTACCTTCTTGAACGGCTTGCCAGGTCTAGGCGCTTCTTGCGGAGTGCGCGGTCTGGTTGGGTCTGACACCGAGAGCCCCACGGGAGTGTCGGTGTCTCCGTGCAGTGCGTCCGGTGCCGAACTGCATTGCCGGGGATCAGACTTAGGGGCGCGAGCGTCCCCGCCCAGAGTCTCTTCCAGGCGGGGACTGACTTCCTCGACAGTTGTCGACATATGGATCGGTGACCTCTTACTTGATGGTCTCTAGAACCGGGAGGATCTTGTCGCGGGTCGCATCGGAGATCGGCGCTGAACCGGCACCCTCCTGCGCAGCGGTCTGGCCCTCGGGGCTGACAATGTAGTCGGCGTATGCCTTCACGAACTCACCGTTCTTGGCATCCGCATAGTTCTGGCAGACGATCAGGTAGGACACCAGGACCAGCGGGTAGACGCCCGCCTCAGTGGTGGTGCGGTCGACCTTCACTGCCAGATCGTTTGCCGGTTGACCTTCGTCCGGACGAGGAGAGGCATCGACAATCGCGGCTGCCCCCTCAGGCGAGTAGTGGACGTAATCATCGCCCACCTTCAGCGCGACGCTTGAAAGACCGCCTGCTTTTGAGGCATCCACGTAGCCAATGGTTCCGGCCCCACCCGCTACCGCGTCGACGACACCGGAGGAACCCTGAGCGCCCTCGGCTCCCGGGAAGGAGTAGGGATACTTGTCCTCGGGCTCCGCATCCCATATTTCCGGGACGTTCTTGTTCAGATAGTCTGAGAAGTTCTTGGTGGTGCCTGAGTCATCGGAGCGGTGCACCACAGTGATTGCCGTCTGAGGAAGCTCAGTGTCCGGGTTTGACTCGGCAATGGCAGGGTCGTTCCAGGTGGTGATCTCGCCCTTGAAGATTTTCGCGATTGTCGCGGCATCCATGTTCAGCGACTCGATACCATCCAGGGAGAAGACCACTGCGATGGGGGAGATGTAGACGGGAAGGTTGTACACCTCCGAATCGGCCGCGCATGCACCAGCGGTTCCGCCCTCAAGCTCTTCGACCTTCAGGTATGAGTCTGAACCTGCATATACGGTTGCGCCTTCGATGAACTGCTTGCGACCGCCTCCTGAACCAACAGGGTTGTAGTTGATGGTGACGTCAGGGTTATCACTTTGGAACGCGGCAATCCAGGCCGCTTGAGCAGCTTCTTGAGCCGACGCTCCAGCACCGGCAAATGTGCCCGAGAGCGTCGATGCTGATTCCGTGGTTTCGCTTTGGCCCTCAGACGGAGTGGTTCCTCCCTCGTTAGCGGCACATCCGGCGAGTAGTGCGGTGGAAATGGCAAGTGTGGTCCCGGCCATCCAGGCGCGAGTGTTTCTTGTTTGCTTCATGCCACCAGCCTCCGCTCCCTCTTTGAACGGACCCTGGAGTGAATGTGAACGATGCGTTAACTCTTTGGTAACTGTGGGTTAATCCCTTGCGTCGTTCGCCGTCGCCGTTCCGTTCGCTGCTACAAGCGCTCTACGATGGAGGTATGTCGGGTCCTTCAACCTGGCCACCGGCGTTGCTCTTCGCGCTTGGCGCTGTCTTGGGCGCATTATTGGTGGCATTGCTTCGGGCGGCGGCCCAGTCCCGTCGCCGCTCGGATACTCCCACCCTGGCAACACTTTCGTTCACCAGCCAAGCTTTGCTTGAGGCCGTCCCCATTCCCACCGTTGTTTTCAGTGACTCGATGCGGCCCCTCTTTCACAACACCGCGTACGAGGATCATCCGGCAATGGTGCGCCGCGTTCTTGAGAAGGAATGGCTTCAGAGGACCGTTATGCGTGCGCTGGTTGAGGGAAAAGGAGTTTCGCGCCGTTCAGACCCGGATGATCAGCAGAGCGTTCACGTTGTTCCTCTGCCCGAGAATCTAGTTGCCGTCATGGTATGGGACGAATCGGACCTGTACAGCGCGGACGCCATGCGTCAGGACTTTATCGCAAATGCGAGCCACGAACTAAACACACCGGTGTCGGCGATTTTGTTGCTTTCCGAGGCGCTTCAAAAGGGGTCCTCAGACAAGAAAGCGACCGGGGAGTTCGTCAAGGCGCTGCATGGTGAGGCCGAGAGACTGTCCGAACTCACTAGAGATATCGGCAGACTTGCTGAGGCGCAGGATAGATCACGCACAGAAAAGCTCGAACCTATCGATACGATCGGCGTCGTTGACGAAGTGGTGATGAACCACTTGACTCTCGCTAGCGCTGCTCAGGTGAGGCTGGAGTGGAACCGAGCCTCGGCCCCCGAGAGTCTAAGAGTGGAGATCGATCCCAAAATGCTTGAAGTGGCTTTGGGGAACATAGTGGAGAACGCGATTAAGCATTCTCCGGCAGGTGGCAGTGTCAGGATTGGGGTCCGTGAGACCGGCCCTCTAGAGGAGGCCATCGTCTCGATTTCCGATCAGGGACCCGGGATTGAACCAGAGCAAGCAGACAAGATATTCCAGCGTTTCTACCGGGTGGATAAGGTCCGGGGGCGACAGTCTGGGGGCACGGGTCTTGGTTTGGCGATAGCTAGGAACGTGGCCAGAGGTGCGGGTGGGGATATCTCGGTGAAGTCAGTTCCAGGGGAGGGTGCCACATTCCTCGTTACGCTTCCACTGGCACCTCCGCCGGTATATCGCGGTGAAGGTGAAGAGGAGTCCAAATGAGTTCAAAGAAACGGTTGCTACTGGTCGAGGATGAAGCCTCAATTGCGGTACCCCTCAGCTTCCTTCTGTCCGAGGAAGGGTTTAAGGTAAAGGTCGTCGGTGATGGTCAGGAAGCGTTGAGTGAGTTCAACCGGAAAACTCCGGACCTGGTTCTGCTTGATGTAATGCTTCCTTCCATGTCGGGGATCGAGGTGTGCCAGAGGATTCGAGCCACCTCGGACGTGCCGGTCATCATGCTCACGGCAAAGGCCTCCGAGATCGACAAGGTGTTGGGACTTGAGGTTGGAGCCGATGACTATGTGACCAAGCCCTACTCTTCGCGAGAACTCCTGGCGCGCATCAAGTCGGTCATGAGGCGTTCGAAGTCGGTAGAAGTGGGGATTCTAGGGACCACGGACGAGGTGCTTACCGTCGGTCCGGTGACCATCGACTACGGGCGCCACAGCGTCGAGGTCGATGGAAAACCAGTGCAGCTTCCCCTGAAGGAGTTCCAGCTATTGGGAACACTGATGAGCAACGCGGGCCGGGTCGTGACGCGCGCCTACCTGCTGACCGAGGTGTGGGGAGCGGACTTCTACGGTGATGAACGAACACTTGACGTCCATATCAAGCGATTGCGCTCGCGGATCAGTCCCGGAGACGTTGAGCGAAAGCTGATTAGTACGGTTAGGGGAGTTGGCTACCGGTTCGAGGAGCAACCCCATCAACCATCGCTCTGATCGTCCCTGCATCGCCCTGCAGAATTATGTACTCCAAGTTTTTCGCAGGCCCTGGAGTTCCAACCTTCTTGCCGTCTAGATTGTGTATGCCGATTTGGGCACCCACGTGCCGCTTGTTCTCGAACTCCAGCACCTCGACTGTGCCGCCGCGGGCCTCGCAATACTCAACTAGTTGTTCGAGGGGAAGAAACCCCTCATCACTAAAGCTTAAAGCTACGGTACTGGCGTCGAGGTCTCGAAGGATCTTTTCGAGCGCTGGCCCGATCTGGCCTCGCTGATTGAAGGGGCTCTTGGTCTTCTCGTCCCTCGCGTCCGTCCGCTTACAGGCGATGCCGTAGTACTCGGGTTCATCGTTGCGAATCAGGGTTTCCCACACGTGGTAGTTCGTGAAGTAGCGATGCTGGTTATAGGGCGGATCAAGATAGGCAAAGTCAACGTGAGGGAGCATTGTCGCCACTTCGAGAGCACTGCCTCGTATCGCACTACCTCTGCCAGGCGTCAACACGGGCGATCTAAGCTCAAGGGGTTTCAGGGCGCGGGGAGCCCACTGCTTCAGATAGGCCATCTGCAACCCGACGGTTGAGTCCACGGCGTCAGCGGCCTCAAGCAGGCTGGTGAGAAGAATCGGACGAAGCGGAGAATCCGCGTAGTACTCATCAATTCCGTCGCGGATGGCATCGATTCGCACTCCGTTGTCGGGATGAAAGTAGCGGCTCTCTTCACAAAAGACCCTCGTGAAGTATCCACGCTTCGGAGGGAGGGAAGAAAGGTGACGAAGCGCCAACTCGACCTCGTCCTGATCGATGTCTGCGGAGTCGATTTCCACGTAGCACTGGGCCAAGACCTCAGAGTAGGTTGCTGTATCGACGGCGTAGGTGAAGGCCCCCCGACGGCAGAACTCCTGTGCGACACGGGTGGTACCGGTGAATAGGTCTAGGGCACTCTGGGCTCCGGTTGCGTCGAGAAGCCCGCCGATGACCGGAACGAACAGGCGTTTCGAGCCCAGGTACTTGATCAAACGGACCGCCCTAACTCGTTCTGAAAACTGGGGCTCTGAAGACGGACTCCAGCCGAGGCGCTACGGCCTAACTCAGTACCCATTGGCGATCCTATCGACGGGGCAGATGATTGGGTCGAGAACGCGCCGGGATTGGGTCCGGGGACCAGAGTTTCGGGACTCAGATAGGGAGAATATCGGGCCGACTGCGAGTTCTCGACTCATTCATCACTCAGTTCGGGTTTCGTTCTCGTCGCGAGTGACAGCTCCGCGTCATTAGTTCCTTGGTCGATGACTGTTTGAGAGACAATGAAGGAGTCGATCTGTCTTGGGGGTTGGTTTGATGCGGGATGTGCGAGATCAGGTTATTCGGCGAGTTCAGCGGCCCGCCGTGCAAGGAAGTCCCGAGTTTGGTCTGGCCTACGTTCGGACCGGTCCCCGCCGGGCGATCCCGACGCTTGTTGTCCCTGGTGGTCCAGGACTGGCATCCATCGTTCCCTACGGCTCTGTTCGCCGTCAGGCAGCGGCTGACGGCCTCGACGTGATAATGGTTGAGCACAGGGGAGTTGGGTTCTCACGCGCTGATGTCACCGGGGTGGACCTGCCCGAATCGGCAATGTGGGTTGACCTGGTGCTCGATGACATTGCTGCGGTGTTGGACCAGGAGGGAATTGCCGCGGCATACATTGCGGGTTCCTCATATGGAAGTTATTTGGCCTCAAGCTTTGCCGTGAAGTATCCCGAGCGTGTTGCCGGGATGCTACTGGATTCGGCACTGCAGTCGACGAAAGATCTGGCGTTGGAACGCGAGGAGATCCGACGACTGTTTTGGGAAACTGGCAGCCCGGTGGGTCAGTGTGTTCGAGAGTTGACGGCGCGAGGAGAAGATCAGCGGGTTCTGTTGGATGTTGTCCGCTCCGGTTATGAACTAAGCGGGATGCCGTTGGTGGAATCGGCGGTGAGCCGCAAAGTCGCTGACAGGTTCGACCCGGTCTGGCAGGGTCTGGCTTTATACGCCGCGCGAGATGAGTCTATTGCAGGTATTCCGTACTTCTACGAGTTCGAGCGCGCTGGGACCATCGGGTTTCGGGAACTCAACTACGGAGCCGTGCCCGACGGGTTACCGCTGGATCCGGCGCTGACGTATGCGCGGATTGCTGATCGGTTTCCCTCGTTCGAGGGGGAACTATTTGATCTGCCAGCGGAAACATCGGGTTTTGACTGGCCCATGGTGGTGCTGTCGGGGACGAGGGACGTGAGGACACCACCGGCGATCGCGGAGCGAACCGTTGCGCTTGCACCAAATGCGACGCTGGCTCGGATTGAGAACGGACACAGTGCTCTCGACAGTCACCCCGTTGCATTCGTGAAGGCGCTGAAACTCTTGGTTACGGGGCAGAGCCGACGGTTGCCCGGACTGGAAAACGAACTGAACCGGCTTCCAAGACGCGGGCTCACTGCCGACTTGGCGAAAGCTATGGAACTGCTGGCGAAAACCTCGCGATCTCCAATCAGATAGGGGCGCGACACGCCGTAAATTCGGTCCCAAAAGTCCCTTATCTGATTGGAAAACGGAGATAGCGGAGGACGGGGAGGACGACGGCTTGTCAGCTTGTTGGGGGATAGTTCTCCCTGTATGAATCTCCAATCAGATAGGGGCGCGACACGCCGATAAAGTCGGCGAAATCGGCCCCTATCTGATTGGCAACTCTTGGAGGTGGCTAGACCTGTACTTCGTGAACTGCCTCTAGCGCTTTGGCATCCTCATCGCTCATTCCGTCGATTGGGCCGCCATCCCAGACGATGTCACCGCCAAGGGCTTCGAGAACCTTCTCGTGTTTGCCGTGTCCGAGTTTTGCTCCGTGGACCAGGGTGGCTGGACTCCACATCATCGCGATGGAGTCGTGCCAACCCTTGCCGGTGTCGGTGCCCTCAAGAATGTCCTTGACCGTTCCTGGAATGGTCTTTAGGTGGGGGGTAAAGACGTTTGCGAGGACTGCAAACTTGATCTCGCGTTCCGTTCCCGGCGCGGCCATCGCAGTGTCTTTTATGTCGCCGGTCAGCGCGTCGACGAACTCGTCGGTTTCCAGTAGCAGGACGCCGTTGGTAGTACGAGGGTTACATTCGATCGCGATGAGGCCACCCTCGCTATCGACGAAGTCGAACGAGAGTTGACCGCTGTAGTTGCAGTCCAGCTGGTCAACGATCTTCTGCGTGTATTCGAGAGTTTTGGTGGAGTCGTCGGCAACGAACTCGATTCCGGTCGAGTGAGCCCACTGCTCGGGAGCGCGGTAGGTGACCATGCTGGTGACTCTGCCATCCACGACGGTTGCGTACGTGCAGACCATGGGTCCGTCAACGAACGGCTGGACAATCCAGGGTTGCTCCGGGGTCGGGTGGCAATCCTCGACCTTCATCGCCCCCTCGAGAGGGCCGGTGTTGGTAAGCAGTGCGACTCCGCCGCGGGAGAAGGCGGCTCGGGCAAAGTATCGGGGGAAGCGAGAGATAGCTTCTTGCAGACTCTCCTCGTCCGTTGCTACGACCGTTTCGGGGATCGGAACGCCGGCGTCTTCGCAGAGACGCTGGAAACTGACCTTGTCGTGAAGCATCGCGAGCTTGTTGAAGGGGCCGGTGAACACCTCTACGCCTTCGGGCAGATCAGCGCGGCGCGCGGCCAGGTAAAAGGCTTCTTCGAAAGTCGGAATGATCAGGTCGATCTGGTTCTCGGCTGCGAAGTCGCTGACGTCCTTGATGAACTGATCAGTGTCGAACGTCGGTGACGCGGTTACAAGGTGGCCCTCAGCGTACTTTGAATGACTTCCCATTGCCCCACCGTATGTGTCGCTGGCAAAGACGGTATGGCCGGAACTGCCAAGCTTACGGACGATGTCGAGGGTGAAGGGATTCCTAGAGCTGGTTACCAGAACGCGCATTGATGATCCTCTCGGAGTCTGGGAGGTGAACAGTCTGAGACTATCAACGCGGGGATTTGTTTGCAGGGGATAAGGCGTCTGGCTCAGGGGGATAAGTCACTTGGATGAAACAATCTTGTAACGCCTGTTAGATAACCGTTCTGTCGGACGTATAGTTTTCGCATGAGAAGACAGATTCTTAGGCCCGTGGCTGGCGTCGTTGCGGGGGTCGCTTTGGCCTTCGGATTGGTGGCGTGTACTTCCAATGGTAGCGGTAG
The DNA here is from genome assembly GCA_035621235.1 of Actinomycetaceae bacterium MB13-C1-2. Lineage (NCBI taxonomy): Bacteria > Bacillati > Actinomycetota > Actinomycetes > Actinomycetales > Actinomycetaceae > Actinomycetaceae bacterium MB13-C1-2. Next base: position 547,330 of record CP141731.1, on the reverse strand, counting down.
AGCGCCGACATCAGACAGTGGGAGTAGTTCTGACGGCGGGAGTGTTCTGCCGCCTCAGATCGTTGAAGGTACCGATCTGCAAGGCGGCTCGTTCACAATCACTAAGGATCAGCCACTGGTTGTCAACGTTGATGATCCAACCGAATGGACCGGCGAGACTGTGGATAAGGCGGTCGCCGAGTTCGTGGCGGGCCGCGATGACGGGTCTGCAGTTTTCAATCCGGGGTTTAGTGCGGTCGGCACCGGCACGACGGATGCTTCAATGACTGCCCCCGATGGAACAACCTACAGCTTCAAGATAAGCGTCTCGGACGAGGAGTAGCACCTAGTCGCGTTTGCGGAGGAACTGCCGATACGGCGGGCTTCCGACGCGCATTGCCTCCGACTGCGGAGCCGGCCATTTCCTCCCGTACGAGGCCGTGAGTTCTCGACACGTAATGTTCTATGCTTGCGCTTCCGGGAGGAACTGCTGGTACGAAGGTAGGTCAAGCATTCCGTGTCCGGACACTCCGACGACGATTACCTCTTCCCTATCCGAGTTGCGCGCCCGCTCAAATGCCGCAGTTAGTGCGTGATTGGATTCGGGTGCAGGCACGATTCCCTCGGTTCGGGCCAGCAGAAGTCCAGCATCGAACGCGTCTTTCTGTTCGACTGCCATGGGCTTGACGAGGCCCAGGTTCACCGTGTGGCTAAGCGCCGGGGCCATCCCGTGATAGCGCAACCCTCCGGCGTGGATCGGGTCTGGAACGAAATCGGTGCCCAGGGTGTACATCTTCAGCAGCGGAGTCATTCCAGAGAAATCTCCGTGGTCGTAGCGGTATTCCCCCTGCGTGAGTGACGGGCATGCAGATGGTTCAACTGCGATAATTTCAGTTTCCGCACCAGCCGTCAGAACATCCCTGAGGAACGGGAATGCGAGGCCGGCCAGGTTAGACCCGCCTCCGGCACAACCAATGACGACGTCTGCTCCGTCTTCGCCAGCTTCCTTGAGCTGATCGATTGCTTCTTGCCCAATCACCGTTTGGTGCAGGACAACGTGGTTCAGTACCGAGCCCAGCGCGTAACGAGCTTTCGGATCCTTGACCGCTGCCTCAACAGCTTCACTGACGGCCATACCGAGACTGCCAGAAGTGTCCGGCTGCTCCGCGAGAATTGCCCGCCCTGCCTCGGTAAGATCTGAAGGACTCGGGTGAACAGTGCCGCCGTACGTCTCCATTAGGTAGCGACGGTATGGCTTCGAGTCATACGAGGCGCGGACCTGCCAGACTTCGACCTCTACCCCGAATATTGCGCCGCCGAGGGCCAACGAGGAACCCCACTGCCCTGCCCCGGTTTCGGTGGTTAGCTTTGTGATGCCCTCTTTTGCGTTGTAGTACGCCTGCGGTAGCGCCGAGTTCGGTTTGTGGCTGCCGACGGGAGAGGCCCCCTCGTACTTCAAATAGATGCGTGACTTGGTTCCTAGCTCGCGTTCCAGGCGGTGAGCGCGAATGAGGGGAGTGCGCCTCCAAACTGAGTAAGCCTCCCGTACTTCTTCGGGGATGGGGATATAGCGTTCCGTGGAGAGTTCTTGCTCGGAGAGTTCCCGGGCGAAGATGCCGGACAGCTCATCTACGGTGATCGGCTCTTTGGTGCCGGGGTTGAGGTGCGGCGGGATTGGTTCGGGAAGATCGGCGTTGATGTTGTACCAGGCCTTGGGGACTGTGGGGAACGGATCGACTTCGTCGACCTTGATCGTTTCGCTTGTCACCTGGTCACTCATGGGATTCAACTTTCCATCAACTTCAATTCGCAACTATGGCTACCTGCATAGGTAGCGGTTCGATGCTAACCCGAACGGACAGCTGGTCGTAGAACTGTCTGAATCTGGGGAAGTCGTTTGCCGAGGGGTGGTAACCGCTCGGAAAGACGTCTTGTCGGACTAGGTTTTTGGTGTGGGTGGCGTGGGTGATCTCCGCCCATCGCACTAGAAAATTCGACTCTTCTGGGTGGCGCCGACGCGTCCACGAGGTTACTTCATTGTTGGATTTCCTGGCGTTGTGGGCGCGAAGCCGAATGGACCGATGTGCGATGTCACGGCAGCGGTGCGAGAATCGGACAATATCACTAGCAACACAGTTGGGGACTACGGTGGACAGTTCTATTGACTGGTCTATTCTGCCTCCGGGTACGGAGGCTGGAACATTTGATGCTCCATCGGGCCGACTGGCGACGGCAACGTGGGGGCCTAGGGACGGCGTTCCAGTATTGCTACTGCCAGGCATTACCGGATCAAAGGAGGACTTCTCCCTGATCGGTCCGGCGCTCGGCAGTAGTGGCTATCGGGCGGTGGCAGTAGACCTTGCCGGACAGTTCGCTTCCGGTGATGCTGGTCCCGATGAAAGCGGACACTGGTCACTCGACCTCCACACGGAGGATGCACTCGCGATACTGAGGAAGATAGGCCCGGCTCATCTCGTTGGTTACTCGTATTCAGGAGTCGTCGCCTCTCGCGTTGCGGTCACACACCCTGAGCTTCTTCGTTCTGTCGTCTATCTTTCCGCGCCACCATTATCCGGGGACTCTTTCCGGAAGATGAGGGTTGTCGGAGCTCTGTCGCGATTCGTAACGCCAAAGATGGGCTCGGCTATTCTGCGAGGTGCCATCCGTAACGGAATCAACTGGCTTCCTCGAAAACGCAAGGAGTTCATAAAGTATCGGCTGAAGTTCACCCAGAAGCAGAGTGTCGACGACACAATGGAGACGATGATGGCTGTTCCGGATTACGAGGAAGCTCTCGCAACCTCACCGCTTCCACGCCTAGTTACCGCTGGCTCTGGGGACCTCTGGTCCCTGAAGACACACAGGGCATTTGCCGACCGAGTAGGGGCGGAGTTTAAGTCGTATCGCAGCGGTCACAGCCCGGCCGAATCCAAACCGAAAGAGTATGCGAGAGATCTGATTGACTTCTTTCATAAAGTGGACGAGGGGAAGCTCGCCTCAGAGACCCCACTTTAGGTCGGCGCACACGGAGGATTTAGAGGTTAGGGCGCCGGGCGCCTCGACGTCGCGTGTGCCGATCAGGCTAAGTTCTACGCTGACCCAGATCTTTTGAGGCTGCCTCTTGAGGCAGAAGTCGTTTCCGAACCAGTGCCATCCTAGGACTAGTAGTCGTGGTGTCTTCTCCACCACGGGAGAATCTCCGGCCAGGTCACCCGCATAGTCCTCAGCGCCTTTCCGATTCGCGTTGCGAAGGCATGAGGCCCATCGAACGGCCTGGCAGAAACTCCGACTCGAAGGGTCTCGTCGTATACGGCGTTATCGCTAGGACGCATCCGAATCGACAGCTCAAAGTCATCGTGAATATCCGCACGATTAGAGAGAACCTTGTTCTTCATTCTTTCCCATAGAGCGACGCTCATTGCGGAGTTCGAGCCGAAGAGCACCGGGTTACCGAGCCACGGATTCATTATCGAAACCATTAGCCCTAGATAGCAGTGCTTCCCAAACCATCGGCTAAAGCGTGTTCCGCCGTAGAAGTCCCCCATGCCGGTGATCGCCAGGAGGGTCGGATCATCGGTGAAGGCGCGCTCGATCCTCTCAATCCAGTCCGGTGGCGGGACTGAATCGGCGTCCAGGCGGGCGATCACATCTGCGCCGCGTTTGGCTATCTCGTCGTAGGCCATCGAAGCGGCGGGCCAAATACCGATCTGTGATTGCTCCACGACTACCGCCCCGCCATCGTGTGCGACCTGCGCGGATTTGTCGTCTGAGCTGTTGTCGACGACCACGATGAAGGAGGGCTTTCGGGTTTGCCGGGCTAGGGCTTCAAGGCAGGTTCCAAGAAACTGGGCGTCATTTCGGCACGGTATTGCAACGCCTATTTTGAGTTGATCCGCAGGTACGCCCTGGCGGGGGTGATCCATCCGGTTGCTCCTCGGGCCTCGTGTTAAGGGGACGCAGTAGATGCTAGCCGGAACTTAGCTGGGATGCGCGAGCAGTATGAGTCCCCTCACCCCTGGAAAACAAGAGGCGCGGATGGCTTGCAGGCCCGGATCTCGAAAGAGCCGCGCGGAGGATTTACGTTCACAATTGTATTCTCACCCGGCTTCATCTCTGAAGTCTGAAATGGCTTTGACCTGCTGTTTTAGACTTCAAAACAGCGTTTGCGGAGGATGGGGGATTCGAACCCCCGAGGGCTTGCACCCAACACGCTTTCCAAGCGTGCGCCATAGGCCACTAGGCGAATCCTCCTGCGCATTCCCATGGGATCGCCACGGGAACGTGCCCGATAATACTAGCCCGCTGCTGGCTCGTCATTCCACTTAGGTCGGTGTGGGATCCGTCGTGAAAACGAACGCGCGCCGCTTCACTTGAGCAGTTCTTGTTCATAAGCGAGCCATATGAGCTTCATAGCTTCCTCATAGGTTGCATTGGTTTTCTTGTCGCAGTTGATGAATCGTTCATCGGAAGGAAAAACAATGAAACGCAACATTGCTAAGGGGGCGCTTGCTCCTCTTGCCGCGATACTTTTGATCGCCGGTTGCTCCACTACGGAAGCCACAGTTAGCGAAGACTCAACGATGTCGCCCTCCGAGACTGTTCAAGCCACGGAAGTGGCGCAGAGCGAAGAGATCACAGAGACCGCCACAGCAACTGCTGATTCGATCCTTGACGTTGACTGGAGTCAGCTTCCCTCCACGGATGTGACGCTCATCGACGAGGGCCTAACGATCACCGACCCTGGTACCTACGTTCTTAGTGGGAGCTCGACCGGGCAGGTGGTTGTGAACTCCGAGGGCTACGTTCGGATCGTTCTTTCAGGAGCCGCAATCAACAGTTCGGCGGGAGCTGCCATCCAAGTGGACAACGCCGAGGGAGTTGCCATTGAGACTACCGACGGTACTGACAACACCGTTTCCGATGCATCTACCAGGACTGATGAGGAGATTGGCGGTGCCATCTACTCCGCTGATGACCTGCTTCTGACCGGTGCGGGCACCCTTAACGTTACGGCTAACTTTGAGGACGGCATAGTCGGCAAGGACGACCTGTGGGTCGACTCTGGAACCATAAACGTAACCAGCGTTGACGATGGTATCCGTGGCACTGACTCTCTGAACGTCAGTGGCGGCACAATAACGATCGACGCACTTGGTGACGGCATGAAATCTAGCAACTCTACCGATCTGGGCAAGGGAAACCTGGTGATAACCGGAGGCGTCATCACCATCACAACGGGTGATGACGCAATCAAGGCCGAGCAAAGCCTGTCGATCGCAGGCGGAACAATCAACATTGTTCAATCGGTCGAGGGCATCGAAGCCCCGGTGATCGTCATTGATGGTGGGGATATCACGATCAACGCATCGGATGACGGGATCAATGCATCGACGTCGGACATCATCACCGATGGACTTAGCATCACGATCAATGATGGAAACCTGACTATCAACATGGGTGCCGGAGATACCGACGCTATTGACAGTAACGGGGATCTAACGATCAACGGTGGAACCGTCACCATTTTGGCGCAGTCTCCGTTCGACTACGACGGTGTTGGCACGCTGAACGGTGGAACCATCATCGTGAATGGAGAGCAGGTTTCCGAGCTCTACCAGATGATGATGGGTGGACCCATGGATGGTGGGATGGGCAGCGATCCAGGGATGGGTGGTCCCGGCGGAATGTAGCGTTGCCTCGTTGACCCAGTTTGGCTCCCTACTCAGACGTGAGTGGGGAGCCAAACTCTATTAGGAACTGGATCTGCTAGGAACTGGATCTGCTAGGAACTGGATCTGCTAGGAACTGGATCTGCTAGGAAGTGAATTGGCTAGCGATTGGATCCGATACTCGGGCTCACCAGGCAGCAACCCCGGCTCTGGTTTTCCAATCAGATAGGGAAACTCTTGGGCCGAATTCACGGCGTGTCGTCTCCCAATCTGATTGGCAAACCTGGAGGGGTGGCTAGGCGAGCGCAGCTAGGGCCGCCTCGTAATCCGGCTCCTGACCGATCTCGGGTACCTGCTCGGTATAGACGATCGTCCCGTCCTCGTCCAAGACCACAACAGCGCGGGAGAGCAGACCCTCAAGCGGACCGTCCACCATCGTCACGCCGTAGTCCTCACCGAACGAGGAACGGAAGGCTGATGTGACGATTACTCCATCGATGCCCTCGGCTCCGCAGAAACGTCCAAGGGCGAAAGGGAGGTCCTTCGAGACGCACACCACGGTGGTGCGATCCAGATTGGCGGCCAACTCATTGAATCGGCGTACTGCTGTTGCACAGACTCCGGTATCAATAGACGGAAAGATGTTCAAGATGACACGGCCTTGCGGCAGTGCGCCAAGTTCTATGGCATTGAGGTCAGAGTCAACCACCGTGAACTCTGGAGCAGCGGAACCAACTGCGGGTAGTTCCCCGATTGTGTGCACTGGATTTCCATGAAAAGCAATCTCACTCATATGACCATGGTCCCACTCTAAAGCCGATCTTGGTAGCCCCGAGGCTCGATGCCCGGATTGAGTCCTGCATCCACTTGTGAGTCTTCAATCCGGGCAGGAAATGACGCGCAACAAGTCCAGGCCACAACCCTCGCTATGCGAGAGCACGAGTACCCGACACCCAGGTGAGGCCAGTGGACTACTTGACCGGGGCCAGATTCAGAGAGCCAGCGGCCAGATCTATGTCAATCAGGTGCTGAGATGCCTGCGATGGATCAGTTCTTAAGCCGTTTGAAAAGGAACCCGCACCGACTTCTAGTTCGAGTGCGTACGCAACATCTGGCACCTTTAGGTTCATGGTGCCTGCTGCCACATCGACGTCGATATTTCGAGGGGGGATCCCGTCCAAAGACGCTGTTAGCGAGCCGGCTGCGAGGCTAAAGGACGCTTCTTGGACGTCCGTGAGATCTAGGTCCGCTCTCCCGCCAGCCAACTCGACATCGACGATTGCGAATGAGCCGGTCGTCGAGAATGAGCCCCCCGCCATTGAGACGTTGAGTTCGAGCGCTGAATCCTGCAGTGATTCTGGAAGCGTTAGAACTACCTGGGACCAGGGGTCATCGTCGAAATCCCAATCGTAGTTCCAACCGAAGAAGGAACCCCAGTTGCCCTCCTGCGTCACCCGTAGTGAGGCCCCGTCTCGACTCATATTCCATCCGGTATCGTGCCCCCCGGCGACCGCTAGTTCTGCCTCTTCGACCGGGCCGAACTCGACTGTGAAGTCAGAAGCGGCGGCATCGATATCAATCTCACTGATTCCGTCCGTGTTCAGCGGCTGCAGTGGTTGGACGGTGAGTGGCCCCGGAAGCGGGAACAAGCGCGACATGCCGCTCCCGATTGTGGCGATTAGCGCTATGGCACCGACAATCGCCACAACCAGCGTGATCGTCCGGGCCATGGGAGTTGACCCTGCATTTGGAGCCGTGGCCGGGCGTTCTTGCGGATTTGGGTACGTCATTTCCAAGCCTTTCTTGGTCCGGCCTCTGCGGGATTCGTCTGCGTCGCTCCGGCTGTGTTTTCTAGGTGAGCGAGTGTGGCTAAAACCCTTCGGTTGCCTGAATCATCTTGCTCAAGTTCGAGTTTCTGGAAGATCGAAGTTATGTGTTTCTCGATGCTGGCTTCCGAGAGAAATAGTTCCTCCGCGATTGCCTGGTTTGATCTACCCTCAGCCATCAGCGCGAGGACGGAGCGTTCGCGGGGCGTCAGCCTTTGCATCTTTACGTCCTGCTGCTTGCGCCCGATAAGTTGTGCAACAACCTCTGGATCGAGGATGGTCGCGCCACCGGCCACCTGCTCCAAAGAAGCGATGAACTCGTCAACGTCAGCGACGCGGTCTTTGAGGAGGTATCCGAGTGAGCCGGTGGACCCGCTTATCAACTCGCTCGCGTAGCGTTCCTCGACATACTGGGAGAGAACCAAAAGGGCAAGATCGGGATGATTCTCGCGAAGTCGGAGTGCAGCGCGAACCCCCTCGTCCGTGAACGTTGGAGGAAGTCGAACGTCGAGAATACAAAGATCGGGTTTCGAGGCGTCGACGGTAGCCTCAAGGTCCTCGATTCCAGGTAGTGCCGCCACCACCTGATGTCCAGAGAACTCAAGTAGGCGCGCCACCCCCTCGCGCAATAAAACAGAGTCTTCACAAATTAGAACGCGCATGGGACGCTAACCTCCAATGACGTCGGGCCGCCAGCGGGACTGTCGAGTCGGACCGACCCGCCAGCCGCGTTTACCCGATTGATGATTCCGTCGAGACCGCCGCCAGGAGTGACCCGGGCACCTCCGACTCCGTTGTCTTCCACTCTGGTCCACAGGTAGCCCGTACGAGGGGAGCCAGGAGTGGGATTGGGATTCGGTCGTAGTCTGACTGTTATCCGGCACTCCTCGGCCCGTGAGTGCTTCGCCGCGTTTGTTAGCGACTCGGCGATGGCAAAGTAGACGGCAGTTTCGGCCTCACGACTGGCGCGGGCGACCGGTGCGCCCGTGGCGTCAACGAGCCGTATATCTAGCCTGGTGGGGACGGGTGAGCGGCCAACCAGAGCGGAAAGTGCTGCGTCCAGGCCGCGGTCGTCAAGGACGGACGCATGGACACCTCGCGCAAGTTGCCTAAGTTCGGTGATGGCTGCCTTAGTTGAGGTGTGGGCTTCAGAGACTAGTTCCTTGGCCTTGTCAGGGTCTGTGTCAATTTGTTGTTGTGCTAGTCCTAGGGTCATGGCAACGGAGACAAGTCGAGGTTGAACTCCGTCGTGCAGGTCACGCTCAATCCGAGTCCGCTCGACTTCGGCTGCTCTGACCGCGCCCTCGCGCTGCATGAAGTTTGTCTGAGCTTGCATCTGGGCGCTTCGGGCTTGCTTCGACAGCTGGGTGGTACGAGCTGAGGAACTAATGATCGCGATGTTGGCCGCACGGATGCCGTACACCAACGCAACAGCGGCAAGCAGGCCGAGGAAGGCTCCGATCAGGTTCCACATCGGTCCGCCTCCGCCCCACCAAAGGCCGCCGGGAAGTAGATTACCGAGCATCCCATAGCCGTGATCAGGATGAACCCAGAAAAGTGAACCGTAGTCAGCCGGTGCGGTCCTGGCGATCAATGCTATCTGTGAGATGCCCCTAGGGATGGAGAAGACTGCGCCTTGAATGAGGGACAGCATTACCGTTCCGCCTACTGCGGAAATGAGGAAACTTCCCAGTGCCACCCACATGCGGCCGACTCCCAGCTGACTGAGTAGGGACCGAACCCACTCTTTGAAGCCGGGTCCTCTCGGGGAACTAAATGGAACGGGTTCGACGCCAAGGTGGTAAAGGCCATCGACCCTTAGAACCTCGAATGCTCCAATTCCGTAAAGGACGTAAACCAGGCCGACTAAGAAAAGCAGGCCGATACCGAGGACCATTAGTAGGCCAAGGCCGAGCCCGGCCAGGGTGAATACCGCTGCAATCGCAACCCAACCAAAAGTACCGAGTGCGCAGAGTTCAAGGAGGGTTAGGAAGAAGCGTCGCGGCGGCTTTGTCGTTGTCGCGACCTGACTGTTAGCTGGCTGCGCGGATTGGGTCGCGGGAGCCTGTGGTGGAAGGCCCTGGGGCGCCGCAGTGGGCGGCGTTGTGTGCGGATAAGGAGTTGTCATGTACTAAACGCTATGCCGCTGAGGGTCCCGATGTAACCGGGAGGCCCGGAGACTACGGTTAGGGATATCCCGAAAGCTCGGAGTGTCAGAAAGCAAAGACTAGCAAGTCCGCTTCTCAACTCTTCTGGATGAGGCTGGTTCACTTGGAAACATTCGGCTGTCCGCTAAGGCAACCGTTCGTTGTGTAGACTTATGGGCGGTCCCCGTGCGACGGCATCCCCTGAACCTCCCCAGGGCCGGAAGGCAGCAAGGATAGGGGCGCTCTGTCGGGTGCGCGGGGGCCACTTAATTTCTAGAGTGACGCCGCGGCGCTGCTGGAGCCTGGCGCAGGACATCGTTTTGACGGTGGTTCGTTCTAAGGTCTAGGTGTGACGACAGCTCTGTATCGCAGGTATCGACCCGACACGTTTCAGGACGTGATTGGGCAGGAACACGTAACGACAGCTCTTCAGAACGCCCTATCCTCCGGGCGGATCGCGCATGCCTTCCTCTTTTCGGGTCCTCGTGGTTGTGGGAAGACGACGTCGGCCAGAATTCTTGCGCGGAGCCTGAACTGCGCCGAGGGCCCTACACCAACGCCATGCGGCAAATGCGAGTCTTGTATTGAGCTTGCGTCGGGTGGTCCCGGATCTCTCGACGTTATGGAGATAGATGCGGCTTCGAACTCGGGCGTTGACGATGCTCGTAGTCTTCGTGAGCGCGCTGAGTTCGCTCCGAGTCGTGACCGATACCGTATCTTCATTCTAGACGAGGCCCATATGGTGACCTCGCACGGGTTCAACGCGTTGCTAAAGCTGGTTGAAGAACCTCCTGAGCACGTGAAGTTTATTTTCGCGACGACCGAACCGGACAAGGTTATTTCGACGATTCGCTCGCGTACTCATCACTATCCGTTCAGGCTTGTACCGCCGAATGTCTTGATGCCGTATCTAAGGAAGATATGTGTTCAGGAGAAGGTAACAATCGATGAGGCGGCACTCCCTTTAGTGGTTCGCGCCGGTGGCGGTTCGGTTCGTGATTCTCTGTCGGTTTTGGATCAACTGATTGCCGGCTCGGATGGAAATGTGACTTTAGAGCAGGCCACGCACCTGCTGGGCTTTACGGATGCTGCGTTGTTGGATCGCATGGTTGAGGCACTCGGAGTGGGCGATGGAGCCGGTGCGTTTTCGGTTGTGGAAGAAGTCGTCGGGGGAGGTCATGAGCCCAGGCGCTTCGCCCAGGACTTGCTTCAACGTCTGCGAGACATGATTGTCGCTGCGCTCGCGGGCCCCGAGCGGTCCCAGGACATTCTGCTTGGAGTTCCTAGCGATCAGCTGGCCACGATGCTCTCTCAGGCTGAGCGGTGGGGCACCAAACTAATGTCGCGGCGGGCCGACCTGGTAGAAGAAGCGCTCCGGGAGATGACCGGCGCAACTGCACCTAGGTTGCAACTAGAATTGCTGATCGCGCGGTTGTTGGTGGAGCAACCATCGGGCGAGTCTGGCGCCACTGTGCCAGTGGCAACTTACGTCTCTCCTGTTGAGTCCACCCCCACTTCTTCCAAAAAGAGTGGGGTTCGATCAACGCCCGGTCCTGCGAATCCTTCCATCTCTCCGCGTCGTGACAATCATTCTGTCTCTCTACAGACGGATGGTCATTCTTCAGATCCGTCTTCGGCAAGGGTAGGCAAAAGTTCAACGCCCGATCCCGTGACTCCATCTGTTACGACCAGCGGATCGACGCCCATGTCCGAGGTTCCTGCTGCAGAGAACGCCGGGTCGTCGCATGGTCCCTCGACTGCCTCCCTTTCTACAAGCCGGGATGTTCGCCCTTCGGGTTCGGTTCCAACTGAGGAGCCGCAAGTTGCGGTTACGTCCGCTTCGACCGAGATCAAAGAGTCTTCTGTGCAAAACACAGGGCCGGAAGCGACCGCCCCACAGCAGTCTCCCGCTGCCAGTTCTCAGGAATCAGAATCTCGAAGCACGCCGTCGGCACCCCCCAAAGCGTCTGGGTCTTCTGCTGAGGATGTGGCTCCATCCGAGGACGAAGTTCGTTCGCAGTGGCGACCCCTGCTCTCAGCGATGGGGGCCCGATCAGCTCTGTACGGTTCGCTTCTGGGGGCAACCCGCGGTGTTGGATCCGTCGGCGGTACCGTTCGTTTTACGTTCGCTGAAGAGGGCTACGTCAGGCGATTCAAGAACATGAAGGGCGAGCAGGACCTGGGTGAGGTGCTTTCAGAGATATTCGGTATGCATCTCACCGCAGAGGTGGGCACGGCGGAGCAACTAGCTGGGAAAACAACTGTTGAGGAAGTGTCTCCGGGGTCAAGTAAACCTGAGTCGATTCCCGCAACTGCCGAGTCCATCGGAACTCAATCTGGGGGTTCGCACTCTAGCGATCCGAGCGATAAATCCCCGGAGTCTGCTGATTTGCCGGACTATTCGGATGAGGATGAGCCTCCGATTGACGAGTCTTCTATGGAATCCTCGGCAGAGGAGCCCCCAACCGCCAACTCTGCGTCGTTAGACGCGACGTATCCCGAACATGATCTTTCGTCAGGAAGCGGTGACGCCAGTTCTCTTCGTAGCGAGGTTCGGGGAGAGCCCGGTGGCACGAACTCCAATCCGAGTGCAACCACCGAGATGCCAGAAAATGAAATTAATGAGGCTCGATACCGGGGAATGCCTGCGACTGAAAGAGTCCTAAACATTCTGGGGGGCCAGATAATTGATGAGGTTTTCGAGCAAGCGGAGGATGAATGAGTAGCTTTCAGGGTGCAATTCAGGACCTGATCGACGAACTCGGTGCACTCCCTGGCATCGGGCCCAAGAGTGCACAGCGGCTTGCCTTTTATCTTCTGAACGAGGACGAGGTGACTGTTGAGCGACTGGTTCAGGCCATCCAAACTGTGAAGCGTGACGTCCACTTTTGTGTCATCTGTGGCAACGTCACCGAGGGCGAGAAGTGCCAGATCTGTGAGGACCCACGCCGCGATCAGACTGTCCTCTGCGTGGTTGAGGAAGCCAAAGATATTAGCGCAATTGAAAAAACCCGCGTCTTCCGGGGCCTGTACCACGTCCTTGGGGGAGTAATCGATCCGTTGGCCGGGGTGGGTGCTGAGCAACTCCGAGTGCGCGAGTTGTTTGCACGCCTTGCCGACGGCACGGTTACCGAGATCATCCTCGCCACCAATCCGACTGTTGAGGGTGAGGCGACAGCCTCGTTCATCGCTCGAAGCGTGTCGACGATGGGGGTGAAGGCCACTCGGCTAGCATCTGGACTCCCGGTTGGTGGGGACCTTGAGTATGCTGACGAGATCACCCTCGGTAGGGCCCTAGAAGGTCGTCAGAGCGTCTAGGGTGTGTTTCCTAAATCCCTGCGCGCTGTGGTGATCGGGAAATCCGCGCTTACTACGTTGTTATCGTCGGCTTTACCACCAGCAAAGCCTCCTCTTCCGCGTTACAACCACGAATTTCCCGGGCATCCTCGCCCGAGCACAGATTTAGGAGACACACCCTAGAAAAATGGGGCCCGACACTTTCGTGCCAGACCCCATCTTCGACGTTAAGAGTTACTTGCTTTCCTGCTCTGCGATCTGAAAGCGAACCTCGTCCATATCTACTTCTCGGATCTGCTTGATCAGATCGGCCAACGCTGGGCCAGGAAGAGCGCCAGCCTGTCGGAAGATCGCGATGCCATCGCGGAAGGCCATCAGCGTCGGGATCGAAGTAATCTGTGCCATCGCCGCAAGTTCGTTCTGAGCGTCCGTGTCGACTTTGCCGAAGACGATGTCCGAGTTTTCCTCAGATGCCTTGTCATAAACCGGAGCGAACTGACGGCACGGACCGCACCAGGCCGCCCAGAAATCGACCAGGACGATTGGGTTATCGGTTATGGTCTTCTCAAAGTCTTCGTTAGTCAGGTTTACTGTGCTCATTTGAATTCCTAAGTCTTGTTGGCTCCCCGTAAAAGCGTTCTAGAACGAGCCTATGTCCACCTGTGCGAAACACGCCACCATATACGCCTAGGGAGTATTCAAGAACACACGCAAGTACATAGCGGGTGTGACAGTATTTCGCGATGCTGTGCGCTAGACAATCATGTCGGACGACCCAACTGTAGGCTCCTAACGAAGCGAAGTAGGTACTCCTGAGGCGAGGACCAGCCCGGGTCCGCTGGTGCAATGATCTTCAGGCTGTATTTCGTTACTCGCTTTCCACTAGCATCCGAGAATCCCGATATCGACAGCATGTTGGAGTGTTCCAATGAGATGAGCAAATCGGGAAATTCTGATATCCGGCTATTTTGGTCGTGCCATAGCTTCGATACAAGCCTTGACGATAGGGATGTTTGTCGGGAGCCAGGGCAGGCTAAGCGCTTCTTTTGGTGAGGTCCAGACGAGGGATTGGTGAGACCCCAGCATCTGCGCTTCCTCTCCCGGTGCCAACTCTGAAAACCAGACCCACATGACACGGCCGCCGAGGATTGGCCAGGGCGCGAACCCGAGCCCGGCCGTCGGAAGTTCATGTCCTTCGTCTACCATTTTGGCAAATGCAGCTTCTGGGGCGGGGACAGGATTGCCAGGAATGATCTCTACGCCCAATTCCTCGCGAATTTCGCGGAAGAGGGCGGTCTGGGCGTCCTCGCCCTCGTCCACCTTTCCGCCTGGAAGCTCGAACATTCCAGCGAGGGACTTGGGGTAGGAGCGCTCGGCGGCGAGTAGTAGCGTTGGGTTTTCGAGGGAGTCGACGATTGCTGTTGCGACGACGGGGCGAGGAGACATAGAACGATCCTGGCACACTCGCGCGTAGAGACTATGTGAGGCGTGAGAGTAACCGAGGAGCTGGGTGGGGATGCAGAGTGGCCCCGGAGCGTTCCAGGGTCGGTGGACATCGCGAGGGGTGGGTGCGAAGCACTTAGAAACGTTGATAGACTCTACGGGTCTCACAGAGATTTGCGGGCGTAGTTCATCGGTAGAATGGAAGCTTCCCAAGCTTCAGAGGCGGGTTCGATTCCCGTCGCCCGCTCCACTTAGACTTGTAAGCACAAAAAATGAGACCACAAAAGGCGACGATGCCGGAAGTATCTAGGGAACTGTGTGAGTAGCGCCTTCATTTTTGTTGGTCTTTTGCGTCTGGCCAACCGCCAGCGAAAGTGATCGTTAACGAATGGTGAGGTGTAGGCATTTCAGTGGTACTACTGCTCAGTCGGGAAACGGTCCCCGGATCGTACCAACCTTTGGAACCTAGCACTCAGGCTCTCAATCGCGTTCGTAGAACAAATGACCACAAGGAATATTCTCGCTCGCACTACTATTGGCAGGACACATATCGACAAGGAGGTCGTCAATGCCAGAGTTGCTCCAGGTTCTCTACGCTAAGGGCACACGGGAGGGATATGACAAACTAAAAAGGTTGGAAGCACTCAGCGATGAGAGCCCCGAACTTTACCCGCATCTAGATGAGTTTATTTCGATGCTTGACAGCGAGAAATATGTGATTCGCGTGCGTGGTTTTCGCCTTATCTGTAGGCAAGCGCGGTGGGACACCGACAACCGCATTAACCGAAGCATTGAGAGAGTCCTCGATTTTCTCGATGACGAGAAGCCGACAGCAGTACGGATGGGTTTGGCTGCCCTCCATCACCTGATTGATTTCAAACCTGAGCTCCACGAGATACTAAAAGAAAGAATTCAGGATCTCGATCCTGACCGATACAAAGACAGCGTGTCTCCACTGATCACCAAGGATGCCCAAAAGCTCCTCGATGCCATCGCGGAACTTAGCTAGTCTCTCCCGGGGCATCTGATATCATCCAAGAGGACACTATGCTGGGTGTTCCCGCGCCGATGCATAGCGATCTCCGCTCAAGCAATCTGAACGCATATCAAAACGCACTGCTATCAGCGATGAAAACATCACCGAAAAGCAAGCAACCCCACGGAGCCGTTACCCCACCACTCCCCGAATACGCCACAACCATACACGATTTGCCCAACCTCTTGACGTTGCCGCTAACCTTTTGACGAGGACCACTCAGAACGGCATACCTTTTGACGTTTGCCTAAACGTCGATTTATCCGAAAGGGTCACTTAACATCTGATGGTGTCTGGAGGACACCCGCAGAGTGTTTTTCAGACACCATGTGTGTGACAGTAATCGAGTGGGCCCCCGCTGCCGGAGGCAGTAGGGGATCCCGTCGCCCGCTCCACTAGGACAACGGAATGGATACGTTGATACTTGTCGGGTAGTTGGTTTCTGTGCGTGACCCGTCTTCTGCGGGCGGCTCTTCTGGGACACTGATGGTGGGCTCGGGGCGTGACCCGATTGGATACTGACGGTCCCGAGGGGCCTGTCCTTCGCTTGATATGTCCGCCCCGAGCCACTACCTGGAGGCCATGGGAGACATGACCTCATAGGAGCGTGATGCTCCCGTGAGTTACTCGCATTTCTCATGGTAGCTGTCCCGTCAACGTCTTGTCTGCTCCTGATGGTCCTCCAGTGACAACTGAAGTCACGTTTCGCATGGAGGGAGTGGAAGATCATGAGGAATCAGGAAGTATTCATCTTGGACGGTGGTGTCCCTGAAGTGGAGTTCTGGGTGGGAATAGACACTCACAGTGAAACCCACACTGTTGCGGTCCTTGATGCCGCTGGTAGGACCTTGATGACTGGCACGTATCCGGCAACCAAGACTGGATATCAGGAAGTGGTGGAAGGGCTTGTATGCCTGGGGAGACCGGCACAATTTCGGGTTGGTGTGGAAGGGACAAACTCGTATGGAGCGGGGTTGTCTAGAACCCTGCAGACTGCTGGCTTTGAGGTTTTTGAGGTGTTGCGTCCTGCCCGGCGGGTGCGGCGTATGGATGGTAAGTCTGACCCGATTGACGCGGTAGAAGCGGCTCGAACTTTGATGAGTGGCCGAGGGGTGTCGGTCCCGAAAAACGGTGTCGGACACGCTGAATCGCTCAGGTATCTTCATGCCGCTCGCGATAAGTACGTTGGGATGATGACGGCAATATCGAACGCAGTCCTAGCTCTTGTCGTTACCGCGCCCGTGTCTTTGCGTGAGAAATACGCCCAGAAGACCACAGAGAAAACCATTGCAGCTCTTGCCGCTTGTAGGCCCGGCATGAGGGACCATGCTGGTACTGATTATCATGTCCTGTCTGCTTTGAGGTCTATGGCGCAAACATACGGTGACCTCAAAGAAGAAGCTGGCAGGCTTGAGGAACAAATGCGGGTCATCCTTGAGGACCATTACCGTGCCCTGCTGGCTATTTACGGGGTCGGTGTCGTCGCTGCGGCCGACTTGGCTGTCACCGCTGGCGATAACCCTGAGCGGATCCGTTCCGAAGCGGCTTTCGCGAAGCTCTGCGGCGCCTGTCCCATCCCTGCTTCCAGTGGTAAAACTAACCGTCACCGGTTGAATCGGGGCGGGGACCGGCGCGCAAACAGGGCTTTGCATCGAATAGCTCTGGTACGTATGTCATCCCACCGGGAAACACGTGCTTATGTGGAGAAACAGACCCAGCGGGGGAAGGGGAAGAAGGAGATTCTTCGCCAGCTCAAACGCTTTATATGTCGCGAGATCTATCGGGCACTGGTCAAACCCGAGACCATCAAGCAGCCCGTTGTGGGATCGGAACTACGAGCACAACGCGAGGCGCAGGGTTTTACCCGACCCCAGGTCGCTAAAATCCTCGGAACCTGGCCATCTAGGATCAGCGATATCGAAAGAGACAGATTCCCAGCGCTCGAACTTCGCGGCAAATACCACGACTGGCTCCAAACCAACCAAACCCAAGTGATCACGCTCACGCCAGAACAGCAAAAAGCCGCTTGACACACAATAGGAGCATCAAGCCGTAACCGATTGATCCCCTGAACGCCTATCCCCAGTTTTCCGCGTTGTTCCGCGGTTTTTGGCGGTCGGCATGCTCGCCCGAGAGAGCCTAGCCAGGCAAGAAATGACTCTGGACAGGCCCTCGGCAGACCAATTTTGCCCGACCAATGCCTTGCACCCCTCAAAGTTGAATACAGGGTGTATTCAAATTCTTGGCCGGAAGGGCCAGGGGTTTCAATTTCGGGCCAGGGGTTTCAACTTGGGTGCAGATGGTTGCAAACGACAAATCGACCCTGGTTGAAACAGGCATGCTGTCGTTCGCAGAGTTCTAAACAGTGGACGATGCGCTTGCGACCATGGCACTTCGGATCACCCTCACCGGGCTGCGGTAGGTCTTCGCGAGACCTTGCTCGCTTCAGGTGGCCGACCGGTCAGACTCTCGGTTCGTCTTTGAACCGAATCGTAACCGTGCCGTCCGTGCTTATCTCAGCTTCCTCGACGAGCACGTTCCACGCTTGGGGCGTGTAGTCTAGGGGCGGCTGGGTTTGTAGGTAGTCGTGGACTCGGTGGGCTAGGCAGCTACGGGTCTCCAGGTCCTGGATGGCCCGCGCGACTTTGATGCGTTGGGCGCCTATCAAGGTGCGTCTCTGGGGACGAGGGGACTGTTTCAGGAACGGTGTTTCCGGCGGTTTTATTTAGTAGGTCTCCGCGGCCGGCCAGCGGTGTGCGAAGGTTATGGCGAATGCGTTGAGAGCGGGCTTCCATCGCATTGTCCATCGGACTCGTCCCGCACCTGTCGGGTCGAGTGATCTAGTGACAAGATACAGGCACTTTAGTGCCGCCTGTTCTGTCGGGAAATGCCCCCTGGCTCGAACCGCTCTGCCGTATCTGGAATTGAGGGATTCTATCGCGTTGGTTGAGCAGATCACCTTTCGGATCTCGACGTCATAATCTAGGAAGGGAATGAACTCCTCCCACGCGTTCTCCCAGAGGCGGATGATCGCCGCGTACTTTTTGCCCCACTTCTCATCGAGGTCATCCAGGGCTGCCCGGGCGGCGTTGTGGTTCGGTGCGGTATAGATCGGCTTCACGTCACGTTTGAGGGCATCCCAGTCCTTCTTCGATGCCAACCGGAAGGTGTTACGGATTAGGTGGATGATGCAAGTCTGCACCGTCGTCAGTGGCCACACGTTGCCAACGACTTCGGGTAGGCCCTTGAGTCCGTCACAGACGAGGAAGAACGAGCTTGTCAAATAGTTTGTGTTTGGGGGTTAGTAAATGTGGGGGTTGACGCGGTCGGGGTAGGCGACTGCGAGTTGGGCTAGGGCTTGTTTCCAGTTGGTGGTTACATGTCCTTGGATTAGTCTTCCTGATGCTTTTCGGTCTTTACCTCTCTTTCCTTTATCTCGTTGTCTTTCGGCCGCTCTTTTGTCTTCGATGTTGCAGATCCCAAGCCATAGCAGTTTCACTGCCGCTTCATCGTTTGGGAACTGGCCGCGGTTCTTACTGATTTTGCGTAGCTGGTAGTTCAGTGACTCGATCGCGTTGGTCGTGTAAATGACGCGGCGTAGCTCTGGGGGGAACTCCAGGAACGGGGTGAACCGGTCCCACGCTGACTGCCAAGTACTCACCGTCGCGGGGTTCTTTGCCCCCAGATCGCTCTTCGCGAAAGCGCTGAGTGCTTCGGCCGCGGCGTCGGCATCAACGGCCGTGTAAATGGGTCTAAGCGCTGCGGAGACCTTTTTACGGTCTTGGTAGTTCACGAACCGCATCGAGGCGCGAATCAGGTGCACCACGCAGGTCTGGACTATGGTTTCAGGCCAGGTAGCTTCCACGGCTTCGGGCAGGCCGGTGAGCCCATCACAACAAACAATGAGGACATCGGCTACGCCGCGGTTACGCAGATTAGAGCACACCGAGGCCCAGAAACTAGCGCCTTCGTTGTTTTGAACCCAGATCCCCAGGACGTGTTTGACACCGTCCATGTCAACGCCAATGGCGATATGAGCGGCTTTAGAACGCACATGAGATCCATCCCTGACTTTCACGCGGATCGCGTCTAGATACATGACGGGGTAGAACTCATCCAGGGGCCGTTTTTGCCATTCCAGGACGGCCTCTAACACGGCGTCAGTGATGTTCGAGATCGTCTCGTGGGATAAGTCAGTGCCAATGGTCTGGCTCAGGTGCCACTGGATTTCCCTTATCGTCATTCCCCCCGCATAAAGGCTGATGATCATGTCATCTAGGCCTCCCAGACGCCGCGATCCTTTCGGGACCAGGCGCGGGGTGAAAGAACCATCCCGGTCCCTTGGTATCGAGACCTCAATCGGGCCTACCTCGGTGGCAACTGACTTAGGGTATGAGCCATTCCTTGAGTTCGCAGCCCCTACGGCTTCCTTAGATTCCCGATCGCCCGCAGCGTAACCCAAATGCGAGGTCATCTCCGCTTCTAAACCGCGTTCCAAAGCAGTCTTGATCAGTGCGGGAATGAGACCGCCATCGCCTGTTAGTTCCACTTCACCGCTATCAATGCGGGCAAACAAATCAGCCAGAGCCCCAGAATCCTCAAGCTCTTTCGCTAAACGATTTGTTGCCTCACTGTTCTTATCAATCAAATCGATCTCGTCCAAATCAATCGTTCGTGTATCCAACGCCAGCACAGCCTTTCAGATCAAGCCATACACAAACAATCTGACAGGCTCGGAAGAACGTGTCTTTGACGCCCCGGTTCTTGATATCGGTCAGGACACTCATCCAGAACTTCGCACCCTCACCCCCAGACCCGGTCCAGAGCCCAAGAACATCCTTTTCCCCGGCCAGGGTGACACCGATCGCGGCATAGATGGGCCGGTTGGCGACCTGCCCATCACGGATCTTCACCACAATCGCGTCAATGAAGATTGCCGCATAGACCTCGTCCAGTGGCCTAGCGGACCAGTCGTTCATCTCCTCGATCACCTTGTCCGTGATCCGGGAGATCGTCTCCTTCGAGACCGAGGCGCCATAGATCTGAGCGAAGTGCGCGCTGATCTCACCGGTCGTCAACCCGTTGGCATACAACGACAACACGATCTCCTCTACCCCGTTTAGGCGGCGTTGGCGTTTCTTCACGATCTGCGGCTCGAACGACCCGTCACGATCCCGCGGGACCTCGATCGTGACCTGCCCAGTCGCCTCGGTCAGCACCGTCTTCTGCCTGGTCCCGTTACGCACGTTCGAGGACTCACGCCCGGGATCGGCGCGGTTCTTCTCATGCCCGAGATGCTCGGTCATCTCCTCATTCAGCGCCGCCTCAAGCACGTTCTTCGTGAACAACTTCAACAACCCGTCCGGCCCCGTCAGGGCAAGGCCCTGCTCTTTGGCCAAGCGGACGAGCTCGGCCGCCGCAGCAGCCTCCGCAGAGCGGTCATCATCATCATGTTTCTTTGGACTCACAAACCCCAGTGTCGTCGTCATCACGGCACCTTCCCCGCCACGCAACACGCGCGGCGTGTCAAGCCGGAAACACCGTTAAATCCACAGTCCCAAAGTTGACACCAATCGAATACGAAACAATCATGGTCCCAGCTGCAACACTCGCAGCATGACTAGGAACTGTCACCTAAACCTTCAGCAGACCCAGAGGTCCAACTCAGGTGAAAGGCGACGCCGTCGCGGTGAGGGAGGTCCATCCTGGCGCGGCTAGGACCAATCCATCATGTCCAATTGCCTGGCTGCGCTACACCCGAACTGGCAACTCTACTGGGGGCGCAGCAATCGAAAGTGCCGCCAGTACAACCTGGCGCCTCCCGGCCCGGCTATCCAGGACCTGTTGGACCGCGTCGCAGAGAGCAAGAACCCTGTCTTCTTCGACTGAAACCTATTGCCGTCTGCACCGAAAGGTGTTCGGCGGCCAACTAACGCTTTCCTTGTTCTCCGCTCCCAAGGGGAGTGCAAGAGGGTCGCGTAGCGCTCACAGGTGCCTGGTTGACTTTCTTCTTTTCATCTCGCCTGCATAAAGTAGCGCCAAAGTACCCGCAGACACCAGAGCAACCGGAGTCCAGAAGATCCAGGCGCCCGCTCCGACACCCGTCTCAGGCAGCTCATCCGGCACGGCAGTTTCTACCTCCCCGTCCGTTTCCAAGCTGGAGATCTCCACCCTGATGGAAACGGATTCTGATTCTTCCGGGTCAGCCCCGTAAACCGGGCCTCCCAAAAAGAACAAGGAGCCAAGAACCGCAACCAATAACCCAGTAATTCTTCGGCCCATTTCACAAAATTCCCTGAGAGTTAGCGGCTTCCTGGCGCCCTTCTTCTCTGGCTTGAGAGAGAAGAGCGGATAGCTTACGCCGCGACCGTAGCCGCTCCCACAACAGCGCTACAACAAGTAAGGTCACGCCGCTCACAACCGCGATTTGCGGCCAGGGCATAGTGATTATCCTGGTGTTGGCAGTGACTGGGGCCAACTTAGTACTGTCCCCGTCCATAGTGATCATGGTTGGTTCGGCAACCACTTCGGTGGCGGCGACAAACAGTGGCCACACTCCAGGCACTCTGGCAGAGATCGTGCGTGAATCACCCGGCAACAATTCCTGAATGTGCTCATCCGAAGCAGGATACGCAATTTCAAGGCCGCGAACTTTCACTATCCCCTCAGCAAGAAGTCGCACATTACCCCGATTACTTACATCAAAAGTCACGGTAACGCTTCCCGCCTTTGTTGGATTCCAGGACTGATGATATTCCCCCCTCACCCCGGAAATCTCCAAGCTGGGGTTTAGCTCCCCGGAGACACGAGTGGTTACCCTGACGCCGATTCGGTTCTCAACTCCCATTTTGGTTCCATCGTCCGCCGTCTGAATGGACAATACTGACGCGGTAATGCCTGCGGCATGATCACCCGGTTCGGCCTCGAAAGGAACGGTCAGTGAGAATGGGATAAGTTCTGTTTGCCCAGCTGGCACCACAACTGACTCGTCAATGGAGACCCAAGTCCCCGCATCCGTAGATTCTTCACCCAAAGGAAGGGTATCGAACCGCCCAGTTCTGTTAAAAAAACCGTCTGAGGAAAGAAGCTGGAAAGTCACTTCCTGATCCGAAAGATTAGTTAGTGCAAGGTACTCTTCCACTGTTTCTCCCGGGTCAAGCTCATGGCTAATTGAAGATCTCCCATCAGGGCCTTCCAAATCTGCGGGGACCAGCGACCATTTGACCGGGTCGGTGTCCGCTGCAAAAACAGGAACTGCAGCGAACACCGCGCCCACAAGTGCAAGAAGAGCCAGCACCAAACTCACTGAGGCCAACCGCAATGCTGGTCGCGGCGCTCTGTCTATTCTCAAGTTGATGATTGGTTTCTCCTCCCGCTGTCAAGCCGCAGCTTCTCTTAGTATGCGTCCTCCCACAGGCTGAGGGTCAGAGTTGCCGAGTAGTTACCAGGAGCAACAGTCGCCCCTGTCTTCAGGAATAGGTCAGCGTTTGCCTCCCAGCTTCCCGTGGCAGACCCGGCGGAATCGAGCGACAGTGCCAGGAGTTCTTCCCCGACAAGACCAGTGTTGTTACCCGGCTGGGTCGCGGTATCCATGACGGTCATGACTTCATCTCCCACCACGACCCCGTCTTCCTCAGCGGTCTCCTCATCGCTTACCAGGGCAGGTCTCCATCCCAGGTGACCCGCCTCAATCACGTCTCCTACTCCGGGGGCACTGAACGCAGAGGACTGTCCCGTTACGTACCAGTAGAGCCCGTCCTCGACAAATGTTCTGGTGTCCTCAACGGTGACTGTTGGCAGCGTTCCCCGGAACTCTCTTTGAGCAGGGTCAGCGGATGTTATCTCGGTGAGGGTGGTCGCGTTCGCTGCGACGGTCATGGAGAGTGCACCAGTCGGTGCGGGGGCGCTGATGTCAACTCCGATTTCAACTTCTGCATCTTCAGTGGCGTCTGCTGCCATAGCCGCACCTGCGGTGCCTGCGAGCAGAGTGGTACCGAGTGCGGCAGCTCCAATTCTGGCGACAAACTTCTTTGTTTTCATTCTTCTTTCCTCCCGGCCAGACCACCTGGCCGATAGTGGTTATGGTCGGGACTTCCGACTACCGTGACTGCCCTTACCCGGCGGGCACCATTGCTCACTCTTAGCCCCAGCAGGACCTAGGACCCAAATTGTTGTAAAAGCGGTCCCAGCGTACACCTACAAATCTTTTGTGTGACCCCCACCCCCGCCTTTGCTTCCAGAAAGCACTGGCCGAATCGAGCAAAATGCGTCACTGTGCAGCGCATTGGGAATTCACACCACTTTCCACCCCCCCCTTCAATTCTGTGCACACACACTCTTCGGTCGCCCCTAGCGAAACGTCCAACCACACGTGGCGGAAAGGAGCCAACCTCCTCCCCCTTCTCCGCGGGCTACAGACCTATGGCCCCAAGCGCCATCAAAAGCCGCCTCTGTGACCAGTCGGATTCTTCGGAATCTGGATCCATCAACCTGATTCAAGCCCATGCGTTTCACCAAAACACCAAAGAATTGATCGCAAATGTTCGTTTATGTACTTTGTGTCCGTTGACACATCGCTCCCACCTGACATATTGTCACATACTAGCGGCACCCAGCAATCAAGTATTTCCTGAGTGACCTCTATTGATCAGTTTTGCTTCTTTATGTTCCCTTTTTTAGGAGTCTTGATCAGCTAGCCCCACTTGCTCCAGCAAAGGAGGCAAATGGTGCCGTCAGTTTATTTCAAGGAGGAGATGGATGCAGTCAAAGATCGGAAAACGCTGGCTAGCAACAGCGGGGGCACTCGCTTTGCTTCCAGTGGCAGCGGTACAGAACATCGCATTGGCGGCGGATACGCTGCCGGGCGTGCAGGCCGGCGCGGTTCAATATCTTTCTGATGTCGAACTCGACAGTGTGAGCACCGGGTACGGTGAGTGGCAAAGGGACTTCCGTAATCTGGGCAATGCCGACAAGAACAAATACTTGATGCAGGTCGCCGGACAAACCTTCTCCAAAGGTATCGGCCTCCATGTACCTGCCGAACTGAACGTGAGTACCAACGGCGATTGCTCTCAGATGCTCGCCTACGTAGGGGTTGATGATTCAGGAACGGCCACTAATGGCAGTTTCTACGCAAACTGGGTCTTCGAAGGCACAATGGCCAACGGGGAGACCAGGCAGCTTGCGCAAGTAGAGACACGCAAAGGTGAAGTTGCACCGCTGGTGGATGTCGACTTGTCCGGGGTGGAGACCCTCACAATCTATGCCAAGCAGCTGGTTGGCGGGAACAACGGCGGCTCCTTCGCAGACCTGGGTGAAGCGCAGCTAAACTGCGCAGATTCACCCATCGCGTACGATCCGCGAGTTTTTGTCGGCGAGACCGACCTGGACCGCCTCACCCCCGGCGGCGAAGTGGAATTCCTAGTTTGGGACGCGCAACCAAACTCCGATATTACCGTTGACTTGAACGATGAACGTATCGCATCCGTGAAGGCTTTCGACAGCGGGGCAACTCCCGTGAAGTTCACAATCCCAGCTGATATGCGCACCACGACGGCTGACTTCAAGATCACCACTGTGGATATGTTAGGTAGCCCAGTAGTCACAGACATGACGGGCGCCGTGACCATACCGAATCAGGGCCAGTTCTACATCGATTGCGCTTCTCCCGAAAACGGAGATGGCACCCAAAACAACCCCTTCAACAGCGTAGATCCTCTCAATGAGATGGAGGAGTTCGGCGCCGGTACACAAATTCTCTTCAAAAAGGGAACATCCTGCACTGGCAGGCTCGAGCTGCGCGGCGACGGAACCGCGGAGGCACGCAACATCATTTCTTCGTACGGAGACGGCGAAGAACGCCCAATACTCGACGCGGATGGCGAAGTAAACGTTATTGAACTGATTGACACCAGCTATTGGACCATCGAGGGGCTGCACCTCAAGAACCCTGCCACATTGACAGAGACACCCACAGAGCGTCAGGGCATCATGATTCGGTCTCTCTCTACCGCACCGAAAGCATCAATTGTCATCAACGATAATCTGATTTCAGATGTCGCAGGTTGGCCAAACAAGACGGGAAACAACCCCCGCTACCGTAATTCTGGCGCAATCGTCATCATGGCCGACCATGAGCTATCCGGGCCGGAACCGGGCCTCACGGACGGCATCACGCTCACAAACAACGAAATCACCGACGTCGGCGGAGGTGGCATCAAACTCCAAGGAGACGGCCAGAACAACTCGGACAAGTCCAAGTTTCACAAGAACGTCCACATCGCAAACAACAACATTCACCAAGTGGGAGGCGACGCGATAGTCGTTCACGCCTCCGACAGCGCCCTGGTCGAGTATAACCGAGGTGTGGACTTGGGCCAGGGGGCCTACCCGTTCCAGGCCGGTAACTTTGCAGGCATTTGGGGAATGACCTCGAAGGAATTGCTTTTCCGTTACAACGTGGTGGGCAATTCAACGGACACGTCCTATGACTCAACCGCTTGGGACTGCGACTGGGGCATGACCGGGGCCAGCTGTATCTTCGAGTACAACTACTCCTACAACAACGCTGGCGGCGCTTTCTTGGATTGCATTTCCGGCTGCGGGAACGTCTCCACCAACACACGCTCAGTAATGCGCTACAACGTCATGCAGGACGATTGCCGTTTGGCAGGTGCCTCCGGAGGGCCAGCACACACGTGGATTTACAACAACACGTTCTACTGCCCGACCAAAACTCTGGTAGATGACATGTCCGGACCCCGAACTGTCTACAACAACATTTTCGTGGCAAAGGACGGCAGCTGGGACGGTAAAACCAACAGCTACAACGAACGCGTTTACCGAAACAATGCCTACTTTGGCGGAATTCAGCCACCAGCGGCCGAGCAAGACTCGATTGTGGACGCTGACCCGATGCTCCTAGCGCCCGGCTCTTCCAAAGATGTCTTCGATGTGTCCGGGTATGCATTGAAAGCTGCTTCCCCGCTGATCGGAGTAGGCATAGACCTTGAGCAATTCGATGACGCTGCGGGGGTCGACATCTTCGACAACGACGTCACCATGGGCACCAACATAGGAGCGTACGGCGGCGACGGAGTCGCAGCCCGTCCTCTTACCTGGGAAGAGGCGCTGAACACCACTTCTATTGCTCACGATGGGAATCTGCGGACGGGCGGCGTGGAATTCACAACCCAGTTCAGCAAATCGTTGGGCCGTGGCCGGGATGCCTTCTTGGCTTCAGCATTGAGTGTCAACTCCGGAGAGGAAATCACCACTGACGGATTCACGTTCGTCTGGGACCCCGTGGTCGTGGGAACCCCGGACTCGGTGAAAGCCGCTGGACAAGAAATCGCTGTCGGGAAAGGTGGGGAAAAGCTCCACTTTGTCGGGTTCTCAACCGGGAGTTCGCGCGGCGGTCAGGTCACAATCAAGTATGCGGATGGAACTGTGCAGGAAGCGAACATGGAGCTTCCGAACTGGCATGAGACCACTGGTGAGGCTGAATCAGTAGTGGAGGCAATGCAGTACAACAACCACTCGGGGTCATACCTAGCGAAGATCGCAACCAAGACGGGGCCGGCCCGCGTCTACGCCTCATCCATCGACTTGGTGAACACCGCATCTGAGGTTACCTCGGTGACACTTCCCGATGGGCTCCCCGTAATTGGAGACGGGCTGACACTATTTGCTCTGGGTATCACTGGAGAGATGGGAGAGCCTGTTTCGTCTGTTGAAGTGGAGACTTCAGTGACGTCACGTTGTGTTGCCGGGAAAGTAACCCAGGTGATCTCAGCACGCAACATCGGAGAAAACCCCGTGGACATATCCATCACTAGCCCCCACGGAACAAAGAACTTCAAGGACATAGCTCCCGACCGTTCCTCCTCCGTAGCTCTAAGCACCCGCGCCAAAGAAATCGACGCAGGAACCGTTTCCTTCACCGCCACAGACACAGAAGGAAACACAACAAACACCCAAGTGGACTACCCCAGCACAAGCTGCAAATAGTCCCTAACACAACCGTGTCGGCCCGTGACAGCAACCACCACTGTCACGGGCCGAGACAATAACTCACAAACACCCGTTGGGTTTGCTGTTGGCTAAGATCCCTGCAGATTTGGTTCCCATCTGGCTACCAGAAAATTGGGGGCCCACGGGTCATCGCCTCTATCAAGAAAGTCTGAAGGGAGAAGTTGTATGAACAAGCATTTGAAACACAAAGCACCCTTACGCTCGCTGTTGTCCACACTTTCCGCCAGCGCCATTTTGCTGGTGGGTGTAACAAGTCCGGTTCCTGCTTTTGCTGAAAAACCCACTGCGCCCACTGATGTGAAAGTCACCCGGGTGGAGGAAGGGTTTTCAGATGCGCAGGGCCAGGTCCCGCCGGAAGGGTGGACCGTGGAGTCCTCAGAATCCGCGTCCGGAATGCAGGCAAACTGGCAGGGGTGGAGCTTCCATTCGCTCAGTGAGATCACCGCAAAATGGGGCACCGGGGGCGAGCACTCCAGGTTTTCCCTGGCTGACGGCACCGTGGCCATCGTGCAGTCGGACGGGAACAGGCCCTCAAACAGCGACTTTTCGGTCAAGTTCAGTTCCACACTCTGGTCCCCCAACATCGAATTGGACGAACATCTTGGGGCTGTGAAGGTTTCCTTTGATAGCCACTACCGCCAGGGCCAAGCCCCGCAGACTGCCACTCTGGTTGCATCTTTCGACAATTCTGATCCCATCGATGTGATGAAATTTGACGCTGCCCGGTATAACGAAACGGTAGAGGTCATTGTCGATGCACCGGAAAATGCGTCACAAGTGAAATTTGGGTGGGCTTACCTGAATTCCAGCAACAACTGGTACTGGATGATCGACAACGTGGCCATCATGGAGTCGGAGCCTGCCCCGGCAAATCCTTACTTCGTTTCTGATGCTAAACCGATTGCAACCCCCGGAAGCTCCCTTGCCGTCACGGTTGCTGGTCTACGCGAAGGAATGACACCCGTACTTACTTTGGACGACATGGCCGTTGCGAACGTGCCGACCGCAGATGCTGAAGGCACCTTGGAAATGGATGTCACGATCCCCAAGAGCGTCGAGCCTGGCTTCATGACACTGACCGTTTCTGGGAAAGGAATTGCACCGATATCACAGACGATAACTGTGTTCTCCGATACGCCCGCTCCATATGAATCCGTCGAACCTCGCCTGTGGGTGTCCACGCTGGATGACCTGACCGGTTGGGACACTAGCGGTGACCTTGGCTGGGAGACTATGAACGCAGACCAGGTTGTCTCTGCGTATGGCACCGACAACCGCCAATCCTTCACCCGTGCCGACGGGGCGTACGTGCATATCGAGGCCGGGTCCGGCGGTGAGGCCACACTGCGGAGCCCTGCCATCAGTATCTCCCCTTCACAACAGGTGGAACTTAGACTTGACACTCATCTGCGCGTGCGGGGCAACAGTTCGCAGTCTGCATCCATAAATGCCATTTTCGACAGCGGCCGACAAGAGCTTCTCTGGACTGGTACCGAAAACCTGTACTCCGCTCAGCTCAGACTTCCTTTGAGGAGCAAGGCGGGTGAGTCCTCCGTGAGATTTGAGATTTCCTACGAATCTGGAGCTGGGGAGGGCTCACTGTCCGTGGACAACGTGTATCTGGCGCGTCCGTTGGCGGAACTCCCGGAAGGGCAGGAACCCGAGGCTGTGGTTGATGTGCTCAGCGACGTCCAAGGAGCACTAACCCAGATGTGTGACAAGGTGCTCCCCGGATTCCAAGAGCTCAGCCCGAAGTCCGACGTCTTGGTGGTGAACGGTGACTTAGTCAACCAGGGAACAGACACGAACTGGAACAACTACATAACAGCGTTGAATGGCTGTGGAAGAGATAACTACAACCTGAACATTTCCACTATCGGAAATCACGAATTCTACCCGGGGGGTTCCACCACCGTTGAACAGTACCGCCAGCGGTTCTTGGATTACACGGACATGGAAGATGTCGGGGGCCAAGGAGGATTGTGGGGTGAGGTTCTGGTAGACGACGAGCTTCCTCTTCTGTGGATTGGCACCGAAGGTTACGACTACAACCGGTATACCGGAAGCGGTCCGTTCTTTGTCATGTCTGACGAGCAGTTCGACTGGCTGCGTGGCCGACTCGACTACTACAGGCAAGAAGAAAGGCCTGTTCTTCTCTTCTCACACTTCGTGTTCCCGTATTCAGTTTCGGGCACGTACATTCGGTTCAACGCAAATGACTACGGCGAAGACACCGCCCGGGTCGCGTCCCTGCTCCAAGAGAACCCCAACGTGGTGATGATTAATTCCCACACCCACTGGGATATCAACCTTAACGACTGGACCGCAGAGAAGAGGTTTACTCCCAGCGCCGACTACGGGGTGAACACGTTCAACACGGGAGCTGTGACAACCCAGTATGGGCCAAGTGGGGACTGGGGGGAAAAGGGCATCAGTGGTGCTGACCCCACTGGCCTGCGGGTTTCGCTCTACCCAGATCGGGTCAGAGTCACCGCCTACCATTTCACTGCAGGTGGGCCCGTCGCTGCGCAGGAATACGATGTGCCCCGCCCCGGTCAAGTCGAAGAGCCTGTTTCGTCTGTTGAAGTGGAGACTTCAGTGACGTCACGTTGTGTTGCCGGGAAAGTAACCCAGGTGATCTCAGCACGCAACATCGGAGAAAACCCCGTGGACATATCCATCACTAGCCCCCACGGAACAAAGAACTTCAAGGACATAGCTCCCGACCGTTCCTCCTCCGTAGCTCTAAGCACCCGCGCCAAAGAAATCGACGCAGGAACCGTTTCCTTCACCGCCACAGACACAGAAGGAAACACAACAAACACCCAAGTGGACTACCCCAGCACAAGCTGCAAATAGTCCCTAACACAACCGTGTCGGCCCGTGACAGCAACCACCACTGTCACGGGCCGACACAGTAGCACTAGCCAACGAGCGAACACTCCCCAGGTAAGAGTCAGTAAGCCTTTGCCGCTGGGCCGGAGCACAGCATCTGTCGGACCCTCACCGCACACTGGTAGTATTTCTTCTCCTGGACGGGCCGCCCCGGCAGGGAAGCCGGACACCATCTGTAGCCGCGCCAACCTTTCCGAAGGAGAACCTTTGTCCAGTAGCCCCGAATTCCTGGAATATGTCCTGGATTTGCTGTCTGAAACTTCGAACGTGCGTCACCGTAAAATGATGGGAGAGTACGTCCTCTATTCAGATGGCAAGGTCTTCGGGGGGATCTACGATGGCCGCTTCCTGGTGAAACAAACGGAAGCATCCAGACGCTTACTCCCTGAGGCTGCGCTTGAGCTCCCTTACCCGGAGGCCAAACTGATGTTCCTGGTCGATATAGAAAACAGGGATCGCATTGCCGAAGTAGTCGCGGAGATGCTCCCCGAGCTTCCTTTACCTAAAGCGCGGAAGAAGCACTGACGAAGTAGCCCGGATGCCCTGCGAATCCGACAAGTTTCCCTTGGCTCCACTGGGAAACTGCGACCTCCTTGTAAACACTTGGCGAAGCTGCGCGAGTTTGCCCGGTCCACTTCAGAACACTTGGCTTCTTGTCTCTCCCGGCCACGGGTATGCCGAACCCCAGGGATTTACGGTTGCGGACTTGCTGATGCTCTTGGCAACGCTGGTTGCCGGATGGCCGATTGCGTCCCAGGCGGTTCGCACCTTGACCGTGCGCTCCATCGGCATTGACCTTTTGGTGTCCGTGGCCGCGATTGGAGCGATTCTGATCGGCAACTTCTGGGAGGCGGCCGCAGTGACCTTCCTGTTCGCATTGGGCCACGCCCTCGAAGTGGCGACGCTCAACAAGACCCGCTCCGCCCTCACCGAGCTTGTCTCTGTGGCGCCGAACCGGGCGACGCTGCTCACATCCGAGGGTCCAAAGGAGGTTCCTGCTCACCAGGTCCAAATGGGACAGACTGTTCTGGTTAAGGCTGGCGAGAAGGTGCCGGTTGACGGGGAGGTCACTGCGGGTAGTGCCGCGATTGACCAGGCAACAATCACAGGAGAGTCAATCCCGGCTGAGAAGCGTTCGGGCGACCGCGTGTTTGCGGGCACCATCAGCGTCAGCGGTCTCCTGGAAGTCCAGGCGACAGGAGTTGGCCCAGATACGACTATTGCCCGGATCATTCGCCGCGTTGAAGATGCTCAGGACGCCAAAGCGCCAACCCAGGTGCTAATCGACAGGATTTCGCGCTGGTACACGCCTGCAGTCATGGTGGTCGCGCTCATCGCCGGCCTCGTAACGAGGGATGTGGTGTTGGCACTAACGCTCCTGGTGATCGCTTGCCTCGGTGCCTTGGTCATCTCCATCCCGGTTGCTGTTGTCGCAGGAATCGGTAGGGGCGCCTGCGACGGCATCCTCATAAAAGGAGGTGAATTCCTGGAGAGCTCAGCAAAAATCAACGCGGTGGCGCTCGACAAGACCGGAACGCTTACTCAGAACCTCCCGGCGGTGGCCCAGATCGTTCCGCTGACCCAGGACGTGTCTTCCACGGATCTGTTGGGGGTCGCTGCCCGCGCCGAGGCCGGGTCTAGCCACCCACTTTCCAAGGCAGTAACGGAGGCGGCTACCCAGGCGGGCGTGGTTTTGCCGCAAGTGCCCGAGCATGTGGAGACGGTACCTGGCCAAGGGATAATCGCTGACATTGAGGGCGAACGGACGCTGGTGGGAAACGCAGCGTGATTCCGGCATAAAGGACTGCACCATGACCAAGTGGAAGCAGTCATCGACGACCTGGCCGCTCGCGGAATGACCCCGATGGTGGTCGCAGTGGAGCGACGGGTCTTGGGACTTATCGCAGTGATGGACCAGATCCGCCCGGTCGCGGCTCAAATGGCGCGGGAGCTTCGGGAAGAGGGCGTCGACCTCGTCGTGATCCTGAGTGGCGATTCTCAGCGCGTGGTCAGCGCGGTCGGAGAGCAGGTCGGCGCAGACCAAGCCATCGGTGGGCTGATGCCGGAGGGCAAGCTTGAGGCCATCGCCGATTTGCAGGCACGCGGTTACACGGTTGCGATGGTGGGTGACGGCGTGAACGACACCCCTGCTCTCGCGGTCGCCAACGTTGGGGTTGCAATGGGCGCGGCGGGTTCAGCGGTTGCGCTGGAGACGGCAGACATCGCGCTAATGGTCGATGACCTGCTTAAGCTACCGCAGGCGATAAGGCTAGCGAAACGCACGCGGCGAGTAATGGTGCAGAACATGTGGGTCGCTTTCCTGACTGTCGCCGTGCTTCTGGCAGGCGTGTTTGGCGGCACGGTGACCATGGCCTTGGGAATGGCAGTGCATGAGGCCTCGGTATTGGTTGTGATCCTGAATGCGATGAGGCTATTGCGTAACCGGCCGACAGATCGCGCTCAGAATCGAAACCTGGACGGGTGCGAGCATACTGATGTGGGTTTACAACGGGTTCACCAGCTTTAGTATCAGGGGGGGCGTGAACACTTGAGGAGATTCTGGTGGATGTACCTGATCCAGATTGGTCCAACCCGACGACTCGGGTGGATCTCATGAATGTTGTTTTCTTGAAGAATGAGGTCATTTCAGGGTTCATTGAGGTTGGTGACTATACGTATGCCGATTCTGGGGGTGATCCGACACCGTTTGAGCGGCGCTGTGTGAGGTACTTGTATGGGCCCCAGCGGTTGCGGATCGGTAAGTTCACGGCTATCGCACCTGGTGTTCAGATCCTCATGCCTGGTGGCAACCATCCGATGATTGGGCCGTCTACCTATCCGTTTACTATGTTTGGCGGAGACTGGGGTGAGGCCACGTTGGACACCTTCTTGGCGATAGAACAACCCGGGGACACGGTCATCGGCAATGATGTGTGGATCGGGCGTGACGCAATGATCCTGCCTGGGATCACTATTGGAGATGGCGCTGTGATTGGTGCCGGTAGCGTTGTTACCCGCGGTGTTGGTCCGTATGAGGTTGTCGTGGGCAACCCCGCCAGACGGATCCGGACGCGTTACTCAGATGATGCGATTGCCCTCCTGCAAGAGATCGCGTGGTGGGACTGGCCTATCGACAAGATCACCCGCAACGTTGCTGTGATCATGGGCGGGACGCCCGCCGATCTAGCGGCGTGTTTTTAGCGAAAGGCATCTTCGTTCCTTGCGGCGAACTTAGGTTGCCGGTTCGTCTTTGAACCGAATCTCTATCGTGCCGTTGACGCTGACTGTGGCTTCCTCGACGAGGGTGTTCCACGATTGGGGCGTGTAAGCCACGGGCGGCTGGGTCTGTAGGTAGTCGCGCAATTGGCGGGCTTGGCGGCTGCGGGTTTCCTGCCCCCGGATGGCTTCAGCTACTTGTTAGCGTTCAGCGTCTACCTTCTGGTATTTGTTTTCGAGGGTGGCGTAGTCGGCGTCGTACTGGTCAGGGCCCATGACAGCACTCGCACCTGCGCTAATCAGCGTGTTCACGCGGGCATTCAAGTCCAACCCTTCGGCCTGTTCATCCAAAGCAGTCAGTTTCGCGCGCAGTGCTCGGCGCTGAACGCGGCACCGACGGTTGCCCGCAGGCCTTCTGCGTCTGGCGTGTGCTGGAGCTTGTCAGCTAAGGCTACCGTGAACGCTTCTCGACCTGGGTTCTATTGACGTGGGGGCGCAGCGGGCTTTGTCGCCTTCGTATTTGCTGCCGCACCGCCAGATGTGGCGTGCGTAATTGTCTGGTGGAGCGCCAGGTTCTCCGCACCGCCCTTGTGTCAACCAGGTCGGAAACCAGGACGAAATCTCCGTATTGGAGGACCGCCTTGTAGGAAGGGTCGGTGTGCATCTGGAGGTCTTCGGTGTCACAGGTGTAGGTCCCTCTATTGTTTCGCGTTTTCGGCTCCTCCGGCATTGTTTGCATATGTACGTATGGCCATGCAGCTCGCACACTATCCACCCGGTTTCCCCCGTATTTACGACGAAAGCTAAAGATTGGTGTCTCTAGAAAACGGGGGTTCCCACTTGCTTTGCCAAGTTCCCCGAACCGCACCAGGTGGAAAGGACGATGCCCTCGCCCACCTATAATTGCCGACAGTCTAATTGCCGACAGTCGCGAACTTGCGCGTCTGAAAAACCTGTCGTCTAAATGAAAGTTAGCTACGAAATGGAAGCTCTTGAGGTCCTTGATTGGGTGTTCTTGGTTGCCGCCCTGGTGGCAATAATCGCTCAGTTCAAAGCAACAAGCTACTCTGCCTACCGCGGTTTCAGCATTGCGTTCTGGCTCCTGATAGCCGCATGCTTCGTTATCAATGGCCTTGATAGCAACAGCTTCTGGAAGTGGGCTTGGTTCGCTGCCGCAGTGGGGTCGGTGGTAGAAGCATTCGTGTTCCGAGCACCCAAACGACTCGCCTTCCAAGACGACAAGTAGCCCCAGGCCGATTCTCATCCGAGGCTCACCAGCATGTGACGACCTGCATGTGGTGGACACTGGTGAATGTGCCACCACACGCACAAGCGTGGCCTGAGCCTGATTCGGTGTGCGTCCGCTGACGCGTTCCAAGGCATTCACCTATCCCAAAGGGTGTCTTAGTGGCCCTTCAAGCAAGCCTCGAGGTGAGAAAACCGCCCTCCCTCGGAGTGGCTTCTCAGAGCTGGTGACCTTACTCTTCCCGGTCCTCGGCTGGTGATCCGGGGTTGACAATGTTGTCGATGACGTCATCGAAGTAGCGGTCTTCCATGGTGAGCATGAACATTGCGAGCTTGCTAGCATATGGCCCGTGGAGAGGAAGGGTCAGGACCGTCAGGTCACCTTGGAAGGGGTCGGTGACTTCGCCGTGGGTGGCGGCATAGTGGTTGATGTTCTCCCCAGCGGTCTGCGACCAGCAGGTTGAGGTGCCGATTCCTTGGTCGGCGAGCATCTTGTTGTAACCCGCCACCCACTCGTCGAGGTCGCCTCCGGCACCGCAGATGGTGTAGTGGCTGCCTTCATATGCGTCTTTGTAGTCGGTGGTCTCCATTTTCTTGACTCCATTTTTGGCTTGTCTGCTAATGTACATACAGCCATCGGTTCCGCACAGTATCCAGCCCGTTTGTCCTATATTTGCAACGGAAACTAGAGACCGATGTCTCTGGGTTCATCGTTGTTTTTCGGGATTACTGACCACCAGTCCTCAACAGGGATAAGGTCCAAGGTTGACCCGCTGTCCCACATTGCGGATTGAAACCGTAGGCTTATGGGAGTTTTAGCTAATCGAAGATGATGGGAATGGTGCAACATGCGTGATCCAGAAGAGACTGTTGGAAAGCTTGTTGACAAAGCTCCACTAACTCTCATGGGTTATGTAGACCCCGAGGGGTTCCCCATCACGAAAGCCCTGCTACCGCCGAGGGAACGCGAAGGAATTAAGGTGTTCTGGTTCTCCACCAACACCTCGTCAAACAAGGCCAGGTGCTTCAGAGAGAATCCCAAGGCGAGCCTTTACTTCGTTGATCGCCGCTTCTTCCGGGCAGTGAGCCTGATCGGGACCATGGACATCCTGGAAACCCCAGAGGCCAAGGAAAGAATCTGGCAGGACGGCGACGAGATGTACTACCACGAAGGCGTGGAAGATCCCGACTACTGCGTGGTTCGCTTCACGGCTAAGAAAGGCCGCTACTACAGCAACTTCAAATCCGAAGACTTCCTAATCGCCTAACAGTCCTCAAATGCCGCTATGAAGCATCCTGGGTTTGTTCTGGTTGTGACGTGGCCTGAGTTTTGTTCACTTGGTTTGTGAGAGTTCAGGATGCTAGGGCGATGACCTTGTCCTGATTTTCGTAGTCTACGTGGTCTTGCCACCCAAGACTGCTGTGTCGTCGTAACGAAAAGACCCAGTCGCGTGAAGAGGTACACGAAAGCATCAACGCGTAGCTGGGTTGCCGTCCCCTTGTTTTTGAGTGGACCATCGGGTGGACCCCACAGTGGACCATATGGTCCTTCTTCTTCTCCGTTCCGTTGTAGGTCGTTCAGGTGGATCAGTACCGTTGCGTTGAAATCACACTAAGGGGGCGACCATGAGATCACACGCGCGAGCCATCCTTCTTATAGGAGCGGGTCTGGTTGCGGCATCGACAATGACTGCCACTGTTCCCGCGCAAGCATACAGCTCCAGTCCAGAGGATCATTTTCAGCAATCGGGAGGGGCAGAGAGCGGTACACCCGATTTGGGAGAGAAGACTCTGCCCTCTTTGGAGGAGCTTTCTCCGGCAACGGATCAGGGCGACCAAATAGCGCGCGAGGAATCGAAGGAAATAGAGTCCGACCCGAACCGCGGCATCGGAGATAATTTGTGCGGCACGGTATTTGCGCTGGCACAGACTGCACCGAACAACATCCTTGAGGTCAATCCCGTTGATGGAAGCACTGGTGTGGTTGGGCAGTTCACCACTGACTCACAGCGTTTGAATGGGCTGGCACTAGATGGTGAAACAAGTACGTTCTGGGCGGTACAGCAGGACGGAACTGGGAACTCGGGAAGCGTTCAAGCACCGAAGATTTACAGTTTTAATGCGGCAACCGGTAAGCAAGAGACTTTCACGGGCTCCAAAATCACTCGAGTCTCCCCCATGAATGAGTTCGTGATGGGAGCCTTTGACCCCTCGACGGGTCATTACTATTATGCCCAAATGTCCCAAGGGACTGTCCTGGTATATGGCTTCAACACCAGAACAGGTCAGCCTCTTGATGGATTGTTGGCCCGCATTGAGCTTCCATTCGGCACAAACGGTGACTTTGCATTCGACGCGTCTGGTCGACTATTCATTGTCTCGGATAACGCTTTGTACGTGGTGGAGCCAGTTGTTGAGCGCGACGCCACCGGGGTCGTGACACTCAAAGCTAAGGCCATCGCCAGTCTGTCTCAGGACATTTATGGATCGGCTGCCTTCGGGCCAGATGGAATGCTCTACGTGGGAACAGGTAAGGGTTTGGTGCGAACCATTGATCCCGCATCCGGGTCGATTATGAACGAGATTCAGATGCAGACCGAAGACCGAGTCGGTGATTTTGCATCCTGTGCCATGCCGTACTCGGTGGAGGTACTCAAGAATCTGCCCGCAGGCAGAGCTAAAGACAACGACCAGTTTGGAGTTCGGATCGAAGGACACGGTTTAGTCTCAGGGAATACTGGCATGACGTCGGGGAACTCAGATGGAGTCCAAGATGCGAACCCGGAGAACTATGCGGGCCCGGTCGCAGTTAGGCCGGGAAAGGAATACCAAATCTCAGAGACGTTCGGAAACAAACCTGAAAGCGCTACGGACTATACGACAACGTGGGCCTGCACCATGGATGGTGTGCCGTTAGCGAATGGTCGGGGTGTCAGCGGAAGTTTCGTGGTTCCAGACAGGGGTGCCGCAGGAGCGGCGATCTCGTGCGTCTTCACCAACACGCCTCTTAAGCCACAGACACTTAGTGGTGTGCCGCCTTGTGATGAGGAGGGTGGTTGTGCGGTGAGGCCGCAGGAGCTTAGTGGTGTGCCGCCTTGTGATGAGGAGGGTGGTTGTGCGGTGAGGCCGCAGGAGCTTAGTGGTGTGCCGCCTTGTGATGAGGAGGGTGGTTGTGCGGTGAGGCCGCAGGAGCTTAGTGGTGTACCACCTTGTGATGAAGACGGTGGTTGTGCGGTGAGGCCGCAGGAGCTTAGTGGTGTACCACCTTGTGATGAAGACGGTGGTTGTGCGGTGAGGCCGCAGGAGCTTAGTGGTGTACCACCTTGTGATGAAGACGGTGGTTGTGCGGTGAGGCCGCAGGAGCTTAGTGGTGTGCCGCCTTGTGATGAGGAGGGTGGTTGTGCCGTGAAGGAGCCACCGGAGCCGGTTGTGAAAAGCGAACAGCCTCCTCCTGAACAACCTGCCAAACCTGGGCCGCCAAAGTTGCCCAACACCGGTACGGCCATCGCGGCTAGTGCTGGCGTCGCCGCAGCGGCCATCGCGATGGGCGTGGCGTTGGTCAGGGGAGCGCGCCGTATAGATTAGTTGCAGTAGAACGAAAGATGACGTACTGATGTCGGTTCCTCGTATCGCTACAGAAAACCTCCACCGTGAGAGGCTGTTGAGGCGAATGTCTCGCATGGCTCCGCTGACGGTTGTGGAGGGTTTGCCCGGCTCTGGGAAGTCAACGTTGGCAGTCCAGTGGATGAACCAGTTGCCGCCCAGAATTAGACGAGAGTGGGTAGACGCGACGACGGTGCGCACCTCCGAACAGGTCGCCGCTGCGCTTGAGCGCCTCGCACCGACTACACCGGAAAAGGAAGTGGTCGTCGCAATCGATGATTTTGTCGTCCCCTCTGACGAAGGGTTTGTCTCGCTGCTCTCAAAGACCCTAAATGCGCACGCAGGCCTGTACCTGTTGCTGTGCACCGAACCCGGATCGCTTTCTCGGCAGTGGAATCAGTTAGGGACTGCGGAAATGCAGTTGATTGATCAGAACGCCCTGGCGGCTGAACAAGAAGAGATGGTGCCCTTAGCTGCCCACTGGGGATACAGCGTTCGCTCGGATCTGTTATCGAGCCTCCGGAGCGAATTCAATGGGTGGCTTGCGCCGATACGTTGGGCTCTCGACCACAAAGATACGAACATTTCGGGAGGTTTTGTTGAGACGAAGCGGAGGACTCACTTACAGGTCTTGGACTCGATCAGCGACCCAGATACAAGGCAGGGCTTTTCCATATGCGCTGCGGCTGGAGAAGTAACTGAAGATCTTTTAGAAACACTTTTCACCCTTTACCCAGGGCAAAAGAAGAGTAGTGCTCGCGGCAGCGCTGCGTCGATTCTAAGAACGCTGACAAGCTCAGGCTTGATGCAAAGGACGGAACTAATAGGCACTACTCCAGTGTTCCGAGTTGTCTCTCCGCTTCGCGAGGTCTTTAGCGAGGATCTGGACACGGATGCAGGAGTCCCATTTCATCGCGAAATAGTACGTTACTACGTCAATTCTGGTACGCCTCCCGCGCTAGCTAGCACCGTCTGTTGCCATGCGAGGGCTGCCGGTGCGTGGGGAACTCTCGAGACTCTTTGGGATCAGCACGGAGCAAGTCTGTTTTCAACGTATGGAACGGACCTAAGTATCTACGCGCAGCTACCGGCAAATGCGCTAGCCAAGCACCCTAAGTTATGGGCCATTAGTATGTTGGCGGACTCAATTTTGGAGCCTCAGACATCCGTCGGCACTCGGACGTCGATAACGAGTTCTCTCGCGACTCGTTCCAAGGTGGACCCAGACCTGTTTCTTGCGATTGGAGCCGTCTCAGTTCGCGATCTGCGTCGGTCTGGAGATGCGCCCGGCGCAATGAAGGTCGCGCGGGAAAGATACGGCAGATACGTGAACGTTCGCAGGGAAACACACGCACGTGAGGCGCTAATGTTCTTAGCCTGGTTCGAGGTCGAGTGGGCGTTCGCGGCAATGTCTGACCGGAATAGGAACACGGCCCTCCAGCTATTCGAGCGAGCATTAGTGCATGCGCAACTCTCACGAATGAACTACCTCATTGCCTTTGTCGCGGCACGCACCGCTTTACATAATCAGGTGACCGGACACTCGCGCGAGAGTGATCGGCTACTCAGAGTGGTTGACGATTTGGGATCGGTCGCGACCCTTCCAGGGGTTCGTGCAAACTGTCAACTGACGCGGGCGATGAAGCGAATTGAGGACTTGGATGCGAGCGGCGCCGCACAAGCTCTCAGTGCGCTCGACGATCTAGAAGACAGTTGGGAACAGTGGCCGCTTGTGACCCTCGCAAATACCCAGTACGCCCTGCTGTTTGGGAGTCCGTCCGCTGCTCTCAAGGAAATTGAGAGGGCGAGGGCACTCTTCTCAGATCAGCTTCCTTTCTCTCGGCGCAATAGGACGGTCCTAGCTCGTTGCGCCGCTGACCTCTTGATGAGTGTAGGAGAACTTCATGGTGCTGAGTTGGCGATAGAGTCGATCACCGATAGAGCACCGGAAATGGATGTTCCCAAGGTCCGGTTGGCTCTGTTGCGGGGAGACACTTCGGAAGCCCGAGCGTTAGCTAGCAACAGCGTGTGGAGCGCCTCGCCCAACGCCCGTGATGTGGCAGAGCTGACGCTCATGGAGGCGGTTGCAGCACTAGAGGAGGGCGACGACGAGGAGGCAGGAAAACTGTATTCCCGAGCGTGCTCACTCCTAGAAGACGTTGCCAGTCGGGCGATTTTATTGACGGTGCCCGATGATCTGCGCCGCCGATTGGAAGTATTAGCTGGAGAGGATGACATTCAGCCGATCACTAGGCCAGATTCCGCTCGGAAGGAGGTCTATCCTCGGCGGGAAGCCATGGTGGCATTGACTACCAGGGAGGGGGAAGTCCTCCGCGCAATGAGTGAGCACAAAACCCTCGTGGAGGTCGCCGATTCGCTGTCTGTGTCACCCAATACCGTGAAGAAGCAGTCGGTTTCCATCTATAGGAAATTGGGCGTGCACAGCCGTGGTGAGGCGGTCGCTGCCGCGCGGCGCCTGGGACTGATGGGCGGGGCATAGGTCCGAGCTTTCAGAACATCTCGGATCTGCACAGAATCCGACGGGGCATTTCCTCGTCATAGAACCCAGGCTGGTTAAAAACGGCCACACTGGCAGATACCGTGGGCTTCCAGCCCACTACCCCAGACTTTGCGGCAGAGTATCCGCCGGAGTGGCCTGGCTCAACATCAGAACGAGCGGTGACCCCGCCGGATATGCCAAACTACGTCAGCCAGACACGGCCACGCAGATAGATACCCCTCATAGGGGCGGACTATGAGACCGATCTGAAGCTGTTCGCCCGAGCGTTGTAGATTTACCCGCGGACGCAACCGTGAGGAGTCGCCGTGACCGAAACCCCCTCTGCCCAGCTAGTTCTTGAGGACGGTCGAGTGTTCTCAGGGAAGGCCTACGGGTCAACTGGTAAGACTTTCGGTGAGATCGTGTTCAACACCGGAATGACCGGATACCAGGAAACGCTCACCGATCCCTCGTACCACCAACAGATCGTGGTCATGACTTCCCCGCACATCGGGAACGTCGGGGTGAACTCAACTGATCCGGAGTCGAACCGTATTTGGGTTTCCGGGTTTGTGGTGCGCGACGCCGCGAGGCGAATGTCGAACTGGCGAGCTGAGGACGAACTTGGCACATACCTCGCAGATCAGGGGATCGTTGGCCTCTCGGAGGTTGACACCCGCGCCCTTACTCGACACCTGCGTGAACGAGGAGTAATGCGCGGGGGTATTTTCTCTGGTGACACGCTCCTTGACAAACACGGTCTGCTCCGGCGCATTCCTGACCTGGTAGAGGAGGTCAGAGCCGCCCCTCTCATGGACGGTGCCGATCTCGCCCGTGAGGTTTCTTCGAAACAGGCGTATACCGTCGAGCCTGCTGGTGAGCCCATCGCCACCGTTGTCGCACTCGATTTGGGGATCAAGTCCATGACTCCCGAGCGCCTCACTCAGCGCGGGGTGAGGGTCGAGATTCTTCCTGCTACCTCTACCATCGGCGACATCCTCGCGCTGAATCCCGACGGTGTCTTCTTCTCTAACGGCCCGGGTGACCCAGCTGTGGCGACGCACGAGGTAGAGCTTCTCCGCGAAGTTCTCGATCGCAAGATTCCGTACTTCGGCATCTGTTTCGGTAATCAGATCCTCGGCCGTGCGCTCGGTTTCGGAACATACAAGCTGCGCTATGGTCACCGCGGCATCAATCAGCCAGTCAAGGATTTGGCAACCGGCAAGGTTGAGATTACCTCGCACAACCACGGTTTCGCCGTTGACGTTCCCCTCGATGGCCCGGTGGAATCCCCAAACGGATACGGAATGGTCGAGGTTTCCCACATCGGTCTCAATGACAATGTGGTCGAAGGTCTTCGCTGTCTCGATATTCCTGCCTTTTCGGTCCAGTATCATCCGGAGGCTGCGGCCGGCCCGCACGATGCCGCCTATCTCTTCGACCGTTTCGCCCGAATGATGAAGGAGGCTTGAGCCATGCCCCGCAGAACTGACATTTCATCGGTTATGGTGATCGGCTCCGGCCCGATTGTTATTGGCCAAGCCTGCGAGTTCGACTACTCCGGCACCCAGGCTTGCCGGGTACTACGCGACGAGGGCATCCGCGTCATCCTGGTCAACTCCAACCCCGCGACCATCATGACGGACCCTGAGTTTGCGGACGCCACCTATATTGAACCGCTGACGACGGATGTCCTCGCCTCGATCATCGAGAAGGAGCGCCCCGACGCGCTGCTTCCGACCCTCGGCGGCCAGACCGCACTCAATGCAGCTATTGCTCTGGACGAGGCTGGCGTCCTCGAGAAGTACGGTGTCGAACTCATTGGCGCCAGCATCGAGGCGATCAAAAAGGGCGAGGATCGCGAGCAGTTCAAGAAGGTCGTTGATAACTGCGGCGGTGAGTCGGCTCGCTCCCACATCGTCCACACCATGGGTGAGGCTCTTGAGGCGACTCTGGACCTCGGCTACCCGGTCGTTGTTCGTCCCTCGTTTACCATGGGCGGCCTGGGTTCAGGCATCGCATATGACGAGGCTGACCTGCGACAGATCGTTGGACAAGGCCTCCACTATTCGCCCACAACCGAGGTGCTGCTCGAAGAGAGCATTATTGGTTGGAAAGAGTACGAGCTCGAACTAATGCGCGATCGCGCCGACAACGTCGTCGTGGTCTGCTCGATTGAGAACGTTGATCCTGTCGGCGTCCACACTGGCGATTCGATTACAGTCGCCCCTGCCCTGACCCTGACCGATCGCGAGTATCAGCGTCTCCGCGATATCGGGATCGCTGTCATCCGCGAAGTTGGCGTCGACACCGGTGGCTGCAACATCCAGTTCGCGGTCAACCCTGAGAACGGTCGCATCATCGTCATCGAGATGAACCCACGCGTCTCCCGCTCTTCGGCCCTGGCCTCAAAGGCAACCGGCTTCCCGATTGCGAAGCTCGCCGCCAAGCTTGCTGTCGGGTACACCCTGGATGAGGTCCCCAACGACATCACCGGCTCCACTCCTGCCTCGTTCGAACCGACCCTGGACTACGTCGTGGTCAAAGTTCCTCGCTTCGCCTTCGAGAAGTTCCCCGCCGCCGACGACACCCTCACCACCACCATGAAGTCGGTGGGCGAGGCGATGTCCCTGGGCCGCAACTTTACCGAGGCCCTCGGCAAGGCGATGCGCTCAATCGACAAGGCCGGCTCGACCTTCCACTGGCAGGGTAATCCCGGAGACGTTAACGAACTGCTCGAAGAAATCAAGCGCCCAACCGAACAACGAATCGTTCAACTTCAGCAAGCCCTGCGCGCCGGTGCCACTGTCGCGCAAGTGTTTGAGGCGACCAAGATCGACCCCTGGTTCATCGACCAGATTCAGTTGATTAACGAGGTCGCCCAGGAGGTCGCAGAGGCTCCTGCCCTCACCAAGTCCGTCCTGAAGAACG
Source organism: Actinomycetaceae bacterium MB13-C1-2 (assembly GCA_035621235.1). NCBI lineage: Bacteria > Bacillati > Actinomycetota > Actinomycetes > Actinomycetales > Actinomycetaceae > Actinomycetaceae bacterium MB13-C1-2. The sequence continues at coordinate 503,510 of CP141731.1, read as the reverse complement.
CCAAGCGCCACGGTCTTTCCGACCTGCAGATTGCCCAACTCCGCGGTATCACCCTTGAGGGTGAGGTTGCGGTTCGCGAGGTTCGCCGCGCCCTTGGTATCCGTCCGGTCTACAAGACCGTAGATACCTGTGCTGCCGAGTTCGCCGCTGAAACTCCCTACTATTACTCCACCTATGACGAGGAGTCCGAGGTTCAGCCGCGTCAGCGCGAGGCCGTCATTATTCTCGGCTCTGGCCCGAACCGCATCGGCCAGGGAATCGAGTTCGACTACTCTTGCGTTCACGCCGCCCTCGCGCTCTCGGAGAAGTACGAAACAGTAATGGTTAACTGCAACCCTGAGACTGTTTCCACTGACTACGACACTTCCGACCGCCTCTACTTCGAGCCGCTCACCCTTGAGGATGTCGTCGAGGTGTACGAGGCCGAACTTGCTGCTGGTCCCATCAAGGGCATCATTGTCCAACTCGGTGGACAAACCCCTCTTTCGCTTGCCCAGCGTTTGGAGGAAGCGGGTCTGCCGATTCTTGGAACGTCCCCCGACGCGATTGACTCTGCCGAGGATCGGTCCATTTTCGGTCAGGTTCTCACCGATGCCAATCTTCCCGCTCCCGCATTTGGCACGGCGACCTCACTGGCACAGGCGAAGGCGGTTGCGGATCGGATTGGGTATCCGGTCCTCGTTCGCCCCAGTTACGTGCTTGGTGGCCGAGGAATGGAGATTGTCTATTCGGAAGAACAACTCTCCGACTATGTTCGGCGAGCTCTCGGCGAGGCCGAAGCATCGGCGACACACCAGATCGCCCCGATACTCATTGATCGCTTCCTGGACGATGCCATCGAGATTGATGTCGACGCCCTTTATGACGGTGAGGAGCTTTACCTTGGTGGGGTCATGGAGCACATTGAGGAAGCGGGAGTTCACTCCGGTGACTCGGCGTGCGTTCTTCCCCCAGTGACGCTGTCACCCCGGGTGATCAGACGGATCGCGGAGTCAACAGAGGCGATCGCTCGTGGCGTTGGGGTACGAGGGCTACTCAACGTTCAATACGCGTTGCTCAGTGACGTTCTCTATGTGCTTGAGGCCAACCCTCGTGCGTCTCGCTCCGCCCCCTTTGTTTCGAAGGCGACAGGTGTACCGCTGGCGAAGGCTGCTGCCCTGGTTATGACCGGATCAACCATTGCTGATTTACGCGAGAGCGGGGTGCTTCCGGCGGAAGGCGATGGAAGCTCGACTGACCTCAGCCTACCGATTGCGGTAAAGGAGGCGGTCCTGTCATTCAAACGGTTCCGCACCGCCGACGGGCGTACGGTCGACTCGAAGCTGGGGCCAGAGATGCGTTCGACCGGCGAAGTAATGGGGTTCGACAAGGACTTCCCGACAGCATTCGCTAAATCGCAGTCCGCGGCTTTTGGTGGTTTGCCATCGAGTGGCACAGTCTTCGTGTCGGTGGCAGACCGTGATAAGGGATCGATCATTTTCCCGGTGAAGCGACTGGTTGAACTAGGCTTCAATATCCTTACGACGACCAGCACTTCCTCGGTGTTGCGGCGAAACGGAATCGAGTCCACCGTGGTACGAAAGTACTCGCAGGGGCGCGGACCGAATGGTGAGCCGACGATCGTTGACCTGATCATGAACGGTGAGGTCGACATGGTCGTGAACACGCCGAGTGGTTCTGGGGCCAGGGCTGATGGATATGAGATTCGCGCGGCTGCCGTCGCCTCGGACAAAGCCATCATCACAACGGTGCAGCAACTTGCCGCCGCAGTCCAGGGGATCGAGGCGCAGAGGGCGGCACCGTTCGAGGTCCACTCACTACAGGAGTACGTAATCCGCCCTGACGCGTAGTGAGGGGTCTTCGTCTGACTCCGTTGCTGACAGACTTCGGCCCCGAAACGCTGGAGAACTCTTAGCTGTTCCCGCCACGAATGGCTCCAAATTGCTCCTGGGTGTTTCGAGGTTGGACTTCTTTGCGCTTCGCTCCTTTTGGTTTTCGTAGTCTATGGGTGCCATAGCGGCCGCCAAATGTGTCTTTCAGCCTCGCGAAGATAGTCAGCCAGGGTAAATAGCAGCATCAATTGGGGGCAATTCACGTCATTCACTTGACGGTGCAGCAGTTCACTGCAATACTCAAAACCAAACAGGAATCGATTCCAAAGTCACAGGTGACCAAATTGGAATCGATTCCAAATCACTTAGTAATCGACGCTGATACCGATTTTGATTCCGAGGGGCTTATGGATTCACGAACGACCATCCAAGAGGTGGCACGGTTTGCGGGTGTCTCAGTGGGTTCTGCTTCTAGAGCCCTCAATCAGAATGGCGCGAGCAAGAAAATGGTGGAGAAGGTATCCGCCGCAGCTCGCGAACTGGGCTATCACCCGGATGCGGTTGGTCGATCCTTACGGACAAAACGGACCTTTCAGATTGCGTTCGCTGTGGCTGATATAGGTAACCCGGTATACGTTGAAATGCTCAGCACTATTCAAGCTTTGGTCGAACCGGCTGGGTATCGTGTGGTGGTCATTTCGACGGGATCATCTAACAGTTCCACTTGCGATCTCCTGGCGGACATTGACTCTGGCTTCGTCGACGGCGTGATTATCTCCCCGCTGCGACTCTCCAATCGAGTCGTTGAAGCGATCCGCTCGGTTCGCATTCCGTTGGTCGTCCTTGGACGTCCGTTGTTTGACGAGGGTATTGACTCGGTCTCGACGGATTCCGCCATCGGTATCCGATTGGCCGTCGAACATGTTGTAGCACAGGGAGCTCAGAATGTGGTCTTACTGAACGGCCCTACTGACACAACCCCCGGCAGCGTTCGCGCGAAGGGATTTCTGGATGCATGCGACTCTTTCGGCGACACTTTGAGTAGTCACGTCGTAACCGCGGAAGACTTTACGGTGAATGCCGGGGAAACGGGTGCCCGCGAGTTTCTAACCCGCTCTGTGCCTGATGCGATTGTTGCCGCTAACGATTTGCTGGCTGTTGGCGCGATGAAAGCCGCACACAAAATGGGTCTGTCGATTCCGGACGATCTGATGGTCACCGGTATGGATAACACCGACCTGGCCTCCTATTTTGAACCCTCGTTGACCTCGGTGTCCTTGGGGTCGGCTTCTCGTGCACAAGCGGCTGCGGAGATACTGCTCAGTCGCATCAACGGTGATGACAAGCCCGTTCACAGCGTTGAAGTCAGCGCTGAACTCATCAAACGTAAATCGACAAGGAGGTGGGCCGAGTAATGCCACCAGTAACAACAGTGCCGCTGGTAGAAGGTGCGATACCTCCGCCCGCAAAGAAAAAGAGGCAGAAAAGCGCTTCGGAGAAGGCAAAGCGTCGCGAGGCGGCCGCCCTGGTAATTCCCTCGCTGATTCCGATTTTGATTCTGTCCGTGGCTCCTTTGCTTATGGGAATTGCCTTGGCTTTCACAGATGCACGACTTGTTCGAAACCCGGAGTATCAGTTTGTAGGCTTGGACAACTTCGCCAAGTTGGCACAAAATGAACTCTTCTGGTCATCATTCAGAATTGGCTTGGTCTGGGCCTTTTCTGTGACGTTGCTGCAGCTGGTCGCCGCTATGGGATTGGCTTTGCTCCTGAACGCAAATCTGAAACTGCAAGGTCTTACAAGGGTTCTTGCACTGATTCCCTGGGCGATGCCTCCGGTTGTTGTCGCGATCATGTGGCGGATGATCTACTCCCCGAATGCTGGTCCGCTGAATGCGGCACTAGGCATGGTTGGACTTCCTTCAGATATCAACTGGCTGGGCGACTTCTCGACTGCGCTGCCGGCCGTTATCGTCGTTGGAGTTTGGGCCGGTATGCCGCAGACGACAGTGACGTTGCTTGCCGGTTTGCAGCAGATTCCCGAAGAACTCAATGAGGCTGCGGCTGTGGACGGGGCGAATGCCTGGCGTCGCTTCTTCGCTGTCACGTGGCCCAGTATGCGTCCAATAATCACATCGATCACGTCGCTGAACTTCATCTGGAACTTTAACTCGTTCTCATTGGTTTACGTGATGACCGAAGGTGGGCCTGGTGGCAAGACCATGCTACCGATGCTCTTCACGTACTTGGAGGCCTTCAAGAATCGGAACATCGGCTATGCGGCTGCAATGGGCCTGGTCCTGGTGGTCATAGTTATTTTTCTACTTTCCTTCTATCTCTGGTCGCAGTTTCGACTGGACGCCGACACGCAGAAGAAAGGTTAACTCTGATGCGCACAGTTACCCGTGTAGGTCAGTATGCTCTTCTGGCGGTTTACATTGTTTTCCTTGGCTTCCCGTTGCTATGGCTGATTTCGGCTTCGCTGAAGACCTCAGGGGAACTCAACTCTCTGTCGGTTTCGCTTATCCCCAGTCAATGGGCGTGGGATAACTACAGTCAGGCTTTGAGCCGGCAAGGGTTGATTCGTTCAGCTTGGAACTCGGCGGTCGTGGCGCTGTCATCGACGTTGTTGATTCTGCTTATTTCAATGCCAGCGGCTTATGCATTGGCACGGATAAAGGGAAAATTCCGGATTGTTGGAATCGGTTGGATTCTAGTTAGCCAGGTCTTCCCAGTCATCCTGATTATTCTGCCGCTGTTCTTGATTCTTCGAACGGTAGGGCTGTCGGATTCTCTGCTTGGCCTGACCCTGGTCCACACCACATACACGCTTCCCTTTGCCCTGTGGATGCTTCAAGGATACGTTGCCAACATTCCGATAGAACTTGAAGAAGCGGCCGCGATGGACGGCGCGGCAAGAATAAAGGTGCTGACCAATATCGTCTTTCCCCTGTTGGTGCCAGGTCTGGTCGCGACTGCGATGTTTGCGTTCGTAGCGTCTTGGAACGAGTTTTTCTTCGCCTTGGTTCTGCTCCAGTCACCCGATAACTACACGCTACCCATAACCCTGAAAATGTTCGTTGGGGGCGAGGGCAAAGTTGCACTTGGTCCCTTAGCTGCCGGATCGGTAATGGCAGCGGTCCCGTCTATCCTCTTCTTCTCCATTATGCAGAAGAGGCTTACTGGCGGGTTCCTAGCTGGCGCAGTAAAGGGCTAGCACCCAAAAGAGCGTCAAACGACGCAGAAAGGTACAGCAATGAAACATAAGCCACTAACCGCTACTATCTCCGCAGTTGTACTCGGCCTCTCGCTGTCTGCATGCGGTTCATCTGCAGAGTCAACGGCGAAGGATCAGTCCGACAGCCCGACAGCCGAGTCTTCGGATGAGGTCGTTACCCTAACCTTCCAGTCCCTGTCGGACCAGCCGGCAGCGATCGCTGCGACAGAAGAGATCGTGGGCGCTTGGAACTCCGCTAACCCTGACGTGCAAGTAAAGATTGTTCCTGCGGGTTGGGATGGCATTTACGACAAGCTAATTACCCAGTTTAATGGTGGGGCGGCTCCCGACATCATCCACTACGAAGCTGCGTCGATCGTGCCGTTTGCACGTGACGGATACCTCGCGGACCTTTCTCCATACATGAGTGAGGAGAAGAAAGCTGATATCCCCGAAGGCGTACTGAAGACGGTCACCGTGGACGATCAGATTATCGCCTACCCAACCGAGATTCAGACCTACGTGGCCTTCGCGAATAGGGGCATGCTTGAAAAGGCCGGAATCGAGGTTCCCGCAGGTGACACTCTCAGTTGGGACGAACTGCGGGATATTGCAGCAAAGGTCTCCGACGGGACCAGCTATGGGATTGGTTGGGGACTCAAGAGTCCGACTGCAACTTTCATGGCCATGGCTCCGGGATTTGGCGGGACGTTCTTCGAGGGGACCGGAGTTGACGCAACGATCAGAGTCGAAGACCCAGAATTGGCACTTCCGAAACTGGTTGATGCCATGGCGCATGAAGACAACTCGATTCTCCCCGTGACACTTACTCAGAGTGGCTCGGAAGCTCTGGCCACTTTCTATGCAGGTCAAGTAGCGATGACTATCCAAGGTTCTTACCAGGCGGCCAACATGGCAGTAGACGCTCCGGACGACATTGATTGGGTCGTCCTTCCTCCTCTAGCCGGTCCAGATGGTCCTGCTCAAGCCGCGAACCCGCAAACCCTTTCGGTCAGTATCGACTCGAAGCACATTGAAGAGTCCGCTGCATTCATTGACTTCTTCACCGATGCTCAAAACCTAGTTAAGATCAACCAGGCCGACGCGCTGATTCCGGCAACGAACTCCGCGCGGGAACTGATGAGTGAAGAGCTGGGTGACGAGAACGGCTGGGACATCATTCTCGAATCGGGCAAGTATGTCACGGACGCTCCCTACCTGTTTGTGGATCAATATCCCCAGTGGAAAGACACAATCGCAACCCCAGCTTTCCAGCGTTTCTTAGCTCAAGAAAACGATGCGGCTGCACTAGCCGAACAGTTGGTTTCTGGCTGGAATAGCATCTCTCAGTAGCAGAAATCGCTCAACACTAAACATTTCAAGGAGGCCAGTTGTGAGTTGGCTTGAAGACCGTGCCATCGCCGTTGTAACAGGAGCTGCCGTTGGTGATGCTCTCGGTGGTGCGGTTGAGGGGTGGACCCCTGAGCAAATCGAAGAACGCCATGGTGGCCGTGTTGAAGGTATCGTCGCTCCATGGTTTCCCAACTGGCGGGAGGCGAGGCCAATTGCGCCCTATTACAAGGGAGACGGCCACGTCACAGACGACACACTGATGACCCAGCTATTGGTCGAGGTGTACGCAAAACGTAGGTCTCATTTGGATGCGTATGCCATGGCGTCGGACATGGTTCCTCTAATGATTGGTGAGCCCCGCTGGGTTCCGGAGTTGGACATGTCCGCTCTGGTGCTCCAGCGGGTCTTCCTAGCAGAGAAATGGCTAGTAGCACGTTTGCACTACGGTCATGTAGATCCTCGTGAAGCCGGAGTGGGCAACATCGTCAACTGCGGGGCCGCCATGTATATGGCGCCGGTGGGAGTGGTAAACCCTGGCGATCCACGAGCTGCCTATACGGAAGCCATTGACATTGCTGGGGCACACCAATCCAGTTATGGCCGCGAAGCAGCCGGAGTTTTCGCGGCGATGGTTGCGGCTGCCTTATCGTCCGAAGCCACGGTTGACTCGGTTACCGAGGAAGCGATCTCGTTGGCTCACGACGGCACCAAGGGTGCTCTGATCGCGGTGGCCGAGGCCGCAAAGGGCTTTGGCCGCGTCGGTTCAAGCGATGAAGAAAGACGAAGGTTTCAACAGGTTCTCCGGGAAGCAGTAGCGCCTTTCGATACGGTGGGTGACGCCTACCGAGAGATGTCTATGGATGCGCGACGTCCATCGCGCACTAAGTCGATTGAAGAGCTTCCTGTGGCCCTGGGAATGATTATTGGTTACCAGGGAGACTACAAAGAGTCGGTGTTGGGCGCAGTTAACTACGGGCGGGATGCAGACTCGATTGCTGTCATGGCCGGAGCTGTTTGCTCAGCGCTTGGAGGTTCAGAGTCGGTGCCGTCCATCTGGTTGGATCAGGTCGAGGCCGCGTCGAAGATGGACATTCGTGCGACTGGTCGACTGTTGGGTGCGGTAGCAACTGAAATTGTCCAGTCGGACCTCAACGCGAGTCAGAGAAGAGCGGTGACCTTGGATCAGGTGTTGCACTCCAAAGATGGATAGAAACGGGATCAAGAAGACTGCCGGAGCCCACTAAGCGACAACGGAGCACGCCTCGGTAGCCAGAGGCAACACATCCAATCAGAATACTTCGATGGAGAAAGATAAGGAACTATGCGACTTACGTGGGCACAGCCAGAGGATCTTCTTCCGCACGAGTTTGTTCAGAGCTCTGCAGAGGGACTGGACATAGCGCCGTGGTTGCAACGGTGGGTTGAGGCGGGTGGTGACCCGATCCCTGCGGTGAGCGGCGCTTCACAGGTTCCTGCCTCGCCCGAACTAAGGGAGCTTGCGAGAAAGTTACTTGCAGAAATCGATGAGTCGATCGCTGCGAATTCAGATGATGAACCGAATGACTGGGAATCGATCCGCGCACTTATTGACACTGATTCTGCCCTCTTTTGTCGTGCGGATTCACAGTACAGGCGTCGTGTCTACGGGGCATGGCTGGGAAGAAGTGTTGGCTGTTTGCTCGGAAAGCCGGTTGAAAAGATTCCTCGTGAAGGAATAGAGGAGATTCTCCGCGCTACCGGTCGTTGGCCGCTTCAGTCTTGGTTCACCGAAGTGGGGCTACCTGCCGAGGTGGCAAGACGATGGCCATGGAATCGAAGGAGTGCGCCCGTAGCTCTGGAAGAAAACATCTCTGGGATGCCCGAGGACGACGACCTTAACTATCCAATCCTGGCGCTAGAACTCGTGGAAGATCGGGGGCCAGACTTCACCACGGACGATGTTGCCACACTGTGGTTGAACTCGTTGCCAGCTGGACGTGCTTTTACAGCCGAAAGGGCGGCATACCGAAACATATTGGACGCACGACCTGTTCCGGAAACAGCTACTCATCTCAACCCGTTCCGCGAATGGATCGGAGCGCTGATTCGTGCTGACTTGTTCGGTTGGATAAACCCCGGGAGCTTGGACACGGCTGTAAATATGGCCTGGCGTGATGCTCGTCTGTCACACACGAGGAACGGAATCTACGGCGCAATGTGGAGCGCTGCCCTGTGCTGGGCGTCTCTAGGTGCTAGCACTGTAGAGGAAGTGTTGGATGAAGCCATAAAGGTTGTTCCCCCAAAGTCGCGTCTTCACGCGGCAATAACATTCGGACGCGATTTGGGTCGTCAGTGCGAGCTATCTGGGGATGATGCGGAGACGGATGTGCGCATCGCGCTTGACTCTCTCCACGAAGAGTACGGGCATCTGCACTGGGTGCACGTCTTGAACAATGCCGCCACCATCGCTTTTGCGCTGAGTGCTGGTAAGGGGAACTTTGTTACCAGCATTTCGCTCGCGGTGACTGCAGGTTGGGATACGGATTCGGTGGGCGCAACCGTGGGAGCCGTGGTCGGAGCACTCGCAGAAGGAGACATTGATTCTTATTGGACCGAACCGATCGAGGGCAGGATTGCTACTTCAGTTCCCGCCAAGAATCTGACTGACGGATCTTTAGCCATAGCGGGTCTGGTGGAGCGCACTTGCGCATTGGGAGACAGACGATCATGAAACCAACAGACAATTTGGTTGTAGTCGTTGGGTCCGCCAACGTTGATTTAGTCGTTGCGACCAGTCGGATACCCAGGGCTGGAGAAACGGTGCTTGGAGGTGAACTCAAGTACTCGCCCGGGGGCAAGGGGGCAAATCAAGCCTGTGCTGCAGCGAAGGCGGGTGGCTGTCGGACGGCGATGATAGGAGCGCTGGGCACTGATAGCCTCGCCGGGATTTCGCGAAAGTCGATGGAAGACTGTGGCGTAGATGTGTCGGGGCTCCAGACCGTTGAAGGTCCAAACGGAACGGCACTGATAACGGTGGACTCGAATGGAGAGAATGCAATCGTCGTTGCTCCCGGGGCTAATGCGAGACTAGAGGTTGGCCATCAGCAAAAAGAGATCATTCGGCAGGCCAGCGTTCTACTAGGTCAGATGGAGATCCCCCTTCCTGAACTGATTGTGGCCGCAAAGGCGAGATCCCGAGGCATTCCTTTCATTCTGAACGCCGCACCATCGCAACCCTTGCCTTACGGCCTGTGGAGAGAGACCGATGTGCTGGTCGTGAACGAACATGAAGCCAGGGACCTAGTCTCGATTCTGAGGAGTGCCGAGGAAGCTGACCGGATTCACCGGGATGGAGTAGAGAACCTAGCACGCGTTCTCTTAACTCGAGTGGCGTCGGTTATTGTCACACTCGGTAGCGCCGGGGCCATGTATTTCGAGCAAGACTCGGCGCCGGTTTATGAGCCAGCTTTACCTGCACGAACGATTGACACCGTTGGCGCCGGTGACACCTTTTGCGGAGCACTAGCTGCACGCGTAGCCAAAGGAGAAACGATCACCGATGCCGTGAAGTTTGCCTCCGCTGCCTCAGCGCTGGCGGTAGAAAAGGTCGGTGCCCAAGAAGCTATACCGACGTATGACGAAGTCGTCTCAAAGCTTGAATCCGTCAGGAAGAAGTAAAATGTACGCTTTTGACTCCTTGGTTCCTCGCGCAATCGACAGGTGGACCGAGGTGACTTTTGATTCAGAGGGCAACCTGGCGGATGAGGATAAAGTGGCACTCGACCAGGCCAAGATTTTTGCGGGACCTCAAGATCCGAAAGATAGGCAGGCCTGGCGCAGTGCGCTACACCAATGGCGCGAGGACGCTGCCGCAAGGCACCGATACCAGGGCGGGATCTATCAGAAGCCGCAGGCGGTATGGGCATCAAGTTGTTTTGCGGTGGCGCAAGTTTGGCTATGGGACGAACTGTTGTACTCGTTCGAGGAACATAAGTTCACTCCGGCTCGCCTATTGAATGATGCGAAAGAGCGGTTCGGCGGTCTGGATGCGGTTGTTTTGTGGCACGCCTATCCGGTGATCGGCATAGATGATCGCAACCAATGGGACTACTACAGAGGGGTTCCTGGACTCAGAGATCTGGTTGACTACTTCCACCAACACGACGTCCGAGTCTTTGTTGATTACAATCCGTGGGATCAGGGGACACGACGGAGCGGTAGTGATCAGGAAGAACTGGCGAATCTAGTAGGAGACTTAGACGCTGACGGGGTATTCCTGGACACCCTCAAGAAGGCCGAACCGGACTTTGTTGCTGCGCTGGAGGCTGCGAAGCCGGGATTGGTTCTAGAGGGTGAATCAAAGCTTGCTGTTGAACGGATTGAAGACCATGCTGGTTCTTGGGCCCAATTCTTTGCGGATTCGCCTGTGCCGGGAGTGCTCAGGTCACACTGGTTTGAACGTGCGCACATGCAACACCATGTGCGACGGTGGCACCGGGACCACAGCGAAGAGATTCAGTCGGCTTGGCTGAATGGCGTGGGCATAATGATCTGGGAAGTCGTCTTCGGCGTCTGGGTTGGTTGGTCCAAACGTGACAGTGCCAATGTCAAGACTATGCTCACGATACAAAGAGCTACAAGTGATCTGCTACTGAGCGGTGATTGGGAGCCACTGTCGCCACTTAGTCCTCATGCCGAAAATTCTGGGATTTATGCATCACGCTGGAAAAAGCAAGGAGTCAGTCTTTGGACTCTCGTGAACCGCAGTCATGACGACTACGAAGGACCCGTCCTAGAAGCTCCGGATGAAAACTACGACTATCAGGTGCTCGGTCAGGACTCGCAGTTGCCAACGCTCAGAATTCCGGGAAGATCTATCGCCGCGATTGTTGGGTGGCCTCGCACTGAAGTGAAGCCTACTTGGATTGACGAAGTCAACGAGGAATTAAGCCAGGTTTCGCAGTCTCACGACACTAGATTCCCACACCGAATTGCGAATCGAGTTGCTCCTCCCAGAATGTTTGAACCGAGCCAACTGCTCGGCTCGGGACACGATTTTGGTCTAGACGAGTGCGTCGTAGTTTCGGAGGGTCATTATGTCCTTACTGTCCGTCACAGAGCGCGTGAGACCGGGATGTATCAGGGGGCTCCATATGTTGATGAGTGGAAGCCTCTGCCTCCTCGCTTGCACGATCCCCGAACGTTGCAGCGAGAAGTCATCCTAGAAAACGACATTGCTGTAGCAAAACGAGAAGTTACCAGGGGCCAGTTTGCGAAGTTCTTGAGCCAGAGTGGATACGTACCAGCGGTCCAAAACCGTTTCTTGTTGGATTGGGAGGACGGAAGGCCTGTTGAACATGCCGAGGAAGAGCCAGTTGTGTTTGTCGATCTTGATGATGCGCGCGCCTATTGCCAGTGGGTTGGCGGACGCCTTCCTGACGAGGATGAGTGGCAAATGGCGGCCGAGCAAGATGGGTTTGAGTATGGATCACCTCGTGTCTGGAACTGGACTGAGAGCGAGCACTCAGATGGTCGAAGCCGATTCTGCATGATTAAAGGTGGTTCAGACTACTGCGCTTATGGATCTGACTGGTATATCGAGGGCGGAGTTCACTCACCCGACTATGCAGTCAAGTTGTTGCTGGGCGGCCTGGGAACTTCCCGTGCCGCTACGGTCGGTTTCCGTGTGGCATGGGACTTGTAAGAGGGAAAATGTTGACTAACGATCCGAATCAAGGGGCGCTTGCAGGTCTGCGAGTAGTAGATGCTTCGACGCTGTTCGCTGGACCAATGACCGCAATGCATCTCGGAGACATGGGTGCCGATGTAGTAAAAGTCGAGCATCCTAGGCGTCCCGATCCGTCCAGGAACCACGGTGCAAGCAAGGATGGAATTAATCTTTGGTGGAAAACCCTCGGGAGGAATAAGCGGACTTTGACCGCAAATCTCAGCTCTCCGGGAGGCCGTGAGGTCTTCTTGCGTCTTGCTAGCACGGCCGATGTTGTAATTGAGAATTTTCGGCCCGGCACCCTGGAGCGCTGGGGTTTGAGCTACGACGAACTCAGTGCAAAGAATCCTGGGTTGGTCCTAGCCCGGATCACAGGATTCGGGCAGATTGGACCATATCGGTCCCGGCCGGGATTCGGCACTTTGGCTGAAGCCATGAGCGGGTTCGCGTCGATGACCGGCGAGGCGGATGGCCCCCCGACCTTACCGCCCTTTGGTCTAGCAGATGGAATTGCGTCACTTTCAACCGCGTATGCGGTTATGGTCGCCCTCTACCGCAGAGAACAAACCGGTCTGGGCCAGGTGGTAGATACGGCGATAATCGAGCCGATACTTGCGATGCTCGGACCACAGATAACTAGGTGGGACCAGCTCGGGACCGTGCAAAAAAGAATGGGAAACCGATCGTCCAATAACGCTCCACGGAATACCTATATGACCAATGACGGATACTGGGTCGCGGTTTCAACTTCCGCGCAGTCGATTGCTGAGCGGGTAATGACTCTGGTCGGCCGTCCAGATCTTATTGAGGAGCCTTGGTTTATTTCAGGTTCTGAACGCGCCAAGCACGCTGACGTTCTTGACGAGGCCGTGGGCGACTGGATTCGGCAACGTTCACGCGATCAAGTGATTTCAGCATTTGAAGAAGCTCAGGCAGCGGTGGCGCCAATCTATGATGCAGAAGATATCGTGGCCGATCCACAGTTCCAGGCACTTGGAACCATTTACTCCGTTGAGGACCACGAACTGGGCGAAATGAAGATGCAGGCACCGTTCTTCAGGCTCTCATCTGATCCGGGAGTCATTTCGTTTACCGGTCGGGGCCATGGTCAGAATACTGACCAGATTCTCGAGGAACTTGGATTCGATAAATTACAGATTGCTTCTATGCGTGAGGACGGGGACATATGACGACCCCGGTGACTTTGCTGTATGTTCCTGCGGATCGCCCGGATCGGATCCCGAAAGCACTTAACTCCGGAGCAGAGGCGGTCATCGTTGATCTAGAGGACGCCATTGCTCCCTCAGTTAAGGATACCGTTCGGGCGAATCTACGAGAGATGTTGGAGGGCCTAAGTTCTGATTTCCCGCAGGTTCAGGTAAGAGTTAACGGACCTCAAACACCCTGGTTCGAGAAGGATTGTGAGGCGGTGAATGCGCTCCCAGATTCGGTGATGATTCGGATTCCCAAGGTAGAAAATGCGGAACAGGTTGGAATGTTGGTGCAAAACCTGCCTGGTCGGAAACTCCATCTACTTATCGAGACGGCACTGGGGGTACAGAACTTGTTCCAGATTGCTAGTGCTCACACTGCGGTGACTTCAGTGAGTCTGGGTGAACTGGATTTGAGATCTTCCACGGGGATCTCTTCGGACTCTGGACTGGACTGGATCAGAACGCGATTGGTGATCGCTGTTCGAGCAGCGGGCCTCGAAGCGCCGACTATGTCGGTGTACCCGCAGATAAGGGACGACGAGGGTTTGCTAGTGTCGTCACGTCACGGTGAAACGCTGGGATTCAGAGGGCGGTGTGCACTTCATCCCCGGCAGTTGCCGATTATCCGTGACGCGTTTAGGCCTCCTCGGGAGAAGCTCTTACGAGCTGAAGAACTTCTGTCAAAGCTCAAGAATTCGATCGATTCCAATAGCGGGGTGGCGATGCTGGCTGATGGGAGCTTTGTCGATGCTGCTGCTATTGACGCAGCAAAGGAGACGGTGGCACTTAGTAAGAAGTTGGGTTCCGCGTAATCTAACCTAGAAGAAGCACAACAAAGGAGTTCCAGGGTTCAAGATCAGTATATAAGCGGTTTCTTCGTGACTTCTAAAGTACAAATCGGGAGTTCGACTTGATGGTTAGTTTGGAATCTGGAGCACTGAGACGTCATCCGGAAGCGCTGATAGCGAGAGGTGTCGGTCAAAGGTAGCTAGTTGTGCGCCATGTTCTAATGCGAGCAGAGCGAGGTACGTGTCCGTGACCTGGGAAGAGGACAGGAGTGCCCTGCGGTCAACGTTGTTTCCAATCAGAGTCGTGTTCTCGGCAACTCGTTCATGGTCCGCTAGATCAGTGAGACTCTGAAGGCTCTCCATAGCCATCCAGACTGGCTGAGTGTTGGAGTAACGAGGGTGGGCGACGATACGAATGACACCATTTTCTGTGGTCGGGCAGGTCAGCCAGTGGCGTTCGGGCTCCGCGAAAAACCAGGTGTGCGCTGCATCGTGATGTTCGTGGGTTGGGTCAATGAGCCCAATCAAGACGTTGACGTCTAATAATAGGGGTCTCAAATCAGCTCATCTCTGAGTGCATTAACTTCCTTAAGGGTGGCTCCTACGGCTGACTTCGACTCGGGAAGGAGTGTTACACCGTTGCGCTTGCTACCCACAGGTCAATCAATGAGCCCGCGACGAGCCATGCGTGAGAGTACTTCCCCAGTTGAGCTCCCCTCCGCGCGCGAGTTGCTTGGCAGCACGTAGAACATCGTCGTCGATTGTCAACGTCGTCCTCATAGCCAACACCTCCGCATCAAGCATCACACATCCCAAATCGATCGTGAGCGACGAGCGTCTCAACAGGCGGTCGATACTATGCGTAACTGTGTATAGTTATGCGGGTGACTAAGACTGTGTCCGTTGCTGGAGCGACGGGGTATGCGGGCGGGGAAGTCCTACGGCTCTTGCCGGACCACCCCGAGTTTGAGGTTGGCGCGCTTTGCGCGGGTAGTTCCCGTGGCGCGCTCGGCCAATACCACCCGCACCTGCGAGGTCTGGCCGACCGTGAAGTCCAGAAAACCGACCCTTCAGCGCTCGCGGATTCTGACGTTGCAGTACTGGGCCTCCCCCACGGAACCTCAGCTGAGGTAACTGCCGCGATCGAGGCTATCAACCCCGACTGCATAATCGTTGACCTCGGGGCCGACCACCGCTTGGAGTCAGCAGAGGATTGGCAGTCCTTCTATGGTGGCTCCGAGAGCGAGCCCTGGGCCTATGGGATGCCTGAACTCATGCGTGCCGAAAGTCCGACCCAGCGCGAAATACTCGCTCAGAGCAAGCACATTGCGGCTCCTGGTTGCAACGCTTCGGCGGTCACTTTTGCGGCTCAGCCTGCAATTGCCGCAGGAATTGCACTACCCGAGGGAATTGTCGCTGTTCTTGCAGTTGGCTACTCCGGTGCGGGCAAAGCCATGAAATCTCACCTGATGGCATCTGAGGCGTTTGGTAGCACTCTGCCTTACGGAATCGGCGGAACCCACCGCCACATTCCCGAGATCGCCCAGAACCTCCGCGCAGCGGGTGGCGCGGTGACGACGTTATCGTTCACGCCGGTCCTCGTCCCCGTGTCTCGGGGAATCCTGGCAACGGTTTCGCTTCCGGTGGTCCCTGGGACCTCCGCAGAAGATGTGGTCGGCGCGTACGAGGATGCCTACGCAAACGAGAAGTTCGTCCTGAGTGTCGACCATGTCCCGGCAACGGCATCGGTGACCGGGGCGAATACCGCTCTCGTTCACGCCACACTGGACCGTGACAAGCAGCGGATCACCGCTATCTGCGCCATCGATAATCTGATGAAAGGCACTGCGGGGGCCGCCATCCAGTCTCTAAATCTTGCACTCGGTCTGCCCGAAGAACTCGGGCTCAACGTGAATGGAGTAGCGCCGTGACAGTTACTTTGCCGAAAGGTTTCCGGGCATCGGGAGTGGCCTGTGGGCTGAAGATGCGTAGCGGTAGGCGTGATTTCGCGGTTGTCGTAAACGAAGGGCCGGAGTTCACGGCCGCGGCGGTGACAACTTCGAACCGCGTGTTTGCGGCCCCGGTGAAGTGGACCCGCGAGGCAGTCACGGACGGGACGTTGCGCGCGGTGGTCCTGAACTCCGGTGGAGCGAATGCCTGCACGGGAGAGGTCGGGTACGCCGACACCGTGGAAACCGCGAACCTGTCGGCCGCCAAGCTCGGGGTCACTGCGAGCGACGTTGCGGTTTGCTCGACTGGACTGATTGGCGAGCTGCTGAACATGGATGCGATCCGCAAGGGGATCGAGGACGGGTTCAATGAGCTAAGTGCTGATGGCGGGGACAATGCGGCCGAGGCTATTATGACCACCGACAAGGTCGTGAAAACCGCCGGTGAATCGGGAGAGTATTCGATCGGCGGCATGGCTAAGGGTGCGGGAATGCTTGCCCCTCAGCTAGCCACGATGCTTGTTGTGATAACCACGGATGCCTCGCTGAGCGGAGACGAGGCAGAGGCTGCGCTGACCAGCGCGATGGACCAGTCCTTCAACCGGATCGACTCCGATGGTTGCATGTCGACAAATGACACGGTCATCCTGATGGCATCTGGAGCCTCGGGCGTCGCTCCCGACCTTGAAGACTTTACAGCCAAGTTGACTCGCGTTTCGCAGGACTTGGCGGTGCAGTTGATTGGCGACGGTGAGGGCTCCTCGCACGATATCTCAGTTGAGGTGAGCGGGGCATCGTCGCAGGAGGCCGGCCTCGCAGTGGCCCGTTCTGTCGCCCGTTCTAACCTGCTCAAGTGCGCCGTGTTCGGGAACGACCCGAACTGGGGGCGAGTCCTCTCCTCGCTCGGAACCGTGCCCGAGGATATTGCGCCGTATGACGCCGATAAGGTGGATGTCACGATAAACGGAGTAGCGGTCTGCAGAAACGGCGGTGTCGGTGATCCGCGAGAACTGGTGGATATGACCCCGCGCCTGGTCACAATCGGCATTGATCTCAAGGCGGGCGACGAGTTCGTCCGCGTCCTAACCAATGACCTCACGTATGCGTACGTCGAGGAGAACTCGGCGTATTCCTCGTGAACGACAACATCCTCATGCGTCTGCAGCGGGCGCAGCAAAAAGCTGAGGTACTGATTGAGGCGTTGCCCTGGATCCGGGAGTTCTCAGGGGAGACCTTCGTCATCAAGTACGGCGGCAATGCGATGGTGTCCGAGGAACTCAAGGTTGCTTTTGCTCAAGACGTCGTCTTCATGCGCCACATGGGCATTCGTGTGGTCGTGGTTCACGGTGGCGGTCCCCAAATCAACACGATGCTGCACCGTCTGGATATTGAGCCTGAGTTCCTCGGCGGACTGAGGGTGACCACGAAACAGACGATGGACGTGGTCCGAATGGTGCTAACGGGTCAGGTACAGCGTGAACTGGTCTCTCTTATCAACGAGAAAGCTCCCTACGCGGTCGGGCTTTCAGGCGAGGACGCTGGATTGCTGCTCGCGAGACGCCGCACCGCAATTGTTAACGGTGAGACCATTGCCGTGGGTCACGTGGGGGACGTTCGAAAAGTCAATCCCGAGGCGGTTACCGATTTGCTTGATGCCGGTCGAATTCCTGTGGTTTCGACCGTTGCGGTTGACATCGAGTCTCCACGTGAGGTTCTAAACGTCAACGCTGACACAGCAGCGAGTGCGATTGCAGTCGCGCTTGGTGCCAAGAAACTAATCATGCTGACTGACGTTGAGGGCCTGTACCGAAACTGGCCAGATAAGTCCTCGTTGGTGGACATGATCGGTGCAGAAGATTTACGCGCCATCCTCCCAACTCTTGATTCAGGAATGGCTCCTAAGATGGAGGCTGCTCTCCGCGCGGTCGACCAGGGGGTTGATCATGCTCATGTTATCGATGGCCGAATGGCACATTCGATGCTTCTAGAGGTTTTCACTGACGCTGGTATTGGAACCCAGGTGACCCTTCAGTCCCCGGAGGGCGCGGAATGAGTGCTTCATCGGAAGCTTTGCCCGTCGAAGTGCAGGACGGTACGGTTGCGTCCGACCCCTCAGCCTCGCTTCCATCTGCGTTTGCGGGGCCCCGACCAGCTGAGTTTCAGAGGTCGCTGAGTTCTCGCTACACCGACAATTTCATGAATACCTTTGGGCCACCGCAGCTAGCGCTCGTCAAAGGCGAAGGTGTCTACGTCTGGGACGACAGTGGGAAGAAATACATGGATCTCTTGGCGGGCATTGCCGTCAATGCTCTTGGCCAGGCTCACCCCGCAATAGTCGATGCGGTGACCAAACAGGCCTCCGAACTTGGCCATATTTCTAACTTCTTCACCAGTCCCGCACAAGTGGCGCTCGGGGAGAAACTACAGCAGATCTTTGCCGAGTCCGGGTACGAGGATCCAATCAAGGTTTTCCTGACCAACTCCGGCACCGAGGCGAACGAGGCGGCGCTCAAGCTGACCCGACTCCACAAGCCGGGCGGTCGGGTGCTTGCGCTGACTCACTCATTCCACGGGCGGACCATGGGGGCTCTGTCTGTCACCGAGAAGCCTACGATCCGTGAACCCTTTGAACCGTTGCCGGGCAACGTACAGTTTGTGGAACCTACCGCTGAAGCGCTATCCGAGGCCTTCGACGATGACGTTGCCGGGATCTTCGTCGAGCCAATTCAGGGAGAGGCAGGCGTCGTCCCTCTTCCGGACGGAATACTCCAGACAATCCGCGGTCTGTGTAACAAGCACGATGCGCTCCTGGTCGTAGATGAGGTTCAGACGGGCATCGGTCGCACGGGACGTTGGCTTGCGTCGCAGGGAGTGCAGGCCGATGTAGTGACTCTTGCCAAAGGGTTCGGCGGAGGATTCCCTATTGGTGCATGTATCGGGGTTGGTGCGGCCGGCGCGATTTTCAACCCCGGTAGTCACGGCTCGACCTTCGCGGGTAACCCGGTCGGGAGTGCGGCCTCGTTGGCGACATTGAACGAGGTTGAAAAGCTCCTCGTACCCGTCGTAGAAACAGGAAACTGGCTGCGACGCCAGCTTGAGACAGCCGGGTACGTGGTTCGGGGGGAGGGGCTACTACTGGGAATCGAGGTCTTAGACGCGCCAACGCTTCAACGCGAACTGCTCGATGCCGGTTTCATTGTCAACGCGCCGAATGCAACAACGATCCGTGTCGCGCCGCCCCTGGTTATTACCAAAGAGGAACTAACGCCCTTCGTTGACTACATGAGTCGCTGTTTGGGGTAAAAACATCTTGTGCACCTTGGCTGGGGCCGGCAAGGCGCGAAAACTGGCAACTTCTGTGTTGCGTTGCCGCAAGTTGGACCACCCACCCATTTACGCACGGGAAATGCGTGCGAACCTAGGAGCGGTCCGAGTTCCGGGTTATCCCACTTAGCTGGCGGCGCAACAACTCCAGTGCTGAGCTCTACGTGAGCTATTCGACGGCCGCTAGAAGCTGGTCTAAGGTCGCAGTCACGCCATGCTCGTCGTTTGAGAGTGTCATGTGCGCGGCCGCCTCCTTGATGTGTTCATCCGCGTTGGCGACGGCGTAGCTGTGCTCCGCGTACTTGATCATTGCAAAATCGTTATCTGTGTCGCCGAATGCCATCATCTGGTCTGAGCTGATACCCAATTTTTCACCGAGCACTTTTAGGCCATGGCCTTTGTTGACTCCGCGGTTTGTGATGTCGATCCAGTCGGGTCCGGCAATAGCCACTGAATAGTCATCGCCCCAAAGACCGTTTATGTAGTCGTAGTGGTCGCGGCTGTCCCTTTCCGGGTAGCAAACAGAGAACTTAACCGAGGTTGCCGTCACATCTCTGAGGCTCGGGACCAGCCGGAGATCATAGAAGAACTGACGCAGCATGGCCTCGTGCGCATCAAACCGTTCTAGGGTAAACGATCCGTCGAGCGTGCTCAGAGCCGGGATTCCTGCTCCCTCTTCACGTACAGATTCCGCCATCTCAAGGTGAACGCCGGGAGGAAAAGCGCTAGTATCAAGGATTTCGTCACCCAGTCCGACCACAGCGCCGTTGTCAGAGATGTAACCGACGCTTCGGCCGGCACTCGGGAACATTGTTCGCAGGGTGGCTCGGGGGCGGCCACTCGCCGGAACGAAGACAATGCCAGCGTCGGTGAGGCGCGAGATATAGCTGTCCAGGTCGGGAGGAAGACCTCCGGATGAGGTTACAAGTGTCCGATCCAAGTCCGTTGCAACAAGGCGGATGTCCTTCATTCTGCTCCCATCTTTACTTCTTCCACTCTACGTGGTGCGGGGATGAGCAGGGCAATTGGTCTGCCGCGCCCACCCCGGTAGAGCTTCCGCTTGAATGGGGTGCACGAGTTCTATGGGTGGTTGCAACGCTTGTGGTCAGTTGATGTTGATTAGTTCGATCATTCCTTCTGCGGGTTTTCCAGCCGAGGGTTTTACGGGGGGGTGCTTAGCTCTTCGACGGGGTTCGGAGAACACCGGACTCGGGGTTCCTCTGTGAAGTCGCAATCTCGCCGTTAGGCGTGCGAGCAACCGGGGTCGCTTTGATCAGAGTCTCACTTCGACGGGGTGTGGAGAACACCTGATCTGAGCAGCTCGGGCAGGGCCACCTCAATCTCGTTGCGCACGGTACTTTCTTCTCTGTCGAGCAGCATCGCGATCGCTGGCATGACCTGTGCGGGGGTTAACTCCCCGTCAGACACGCCGATCAGAGCGGCTACTGGTGAAGAGACGGTCCGATCACGTCCGCCAGGGCGTCCCTGGGTAATCCGCACCAGTTCGGGGTCCGTCGAACCAGGGATAAAGTACCGTACTTCCCGCACGTCTTCGGCGCGGATGAGGGGCATATCCTCCCAGTTCCCCGGAACCGTGAGGTTGTCGAGCGCAGTCCGTACCGCGATCCCGTCTGCTGGTGGGCCCTCGGGAAGATACTCGGCAACCAAGTCGAGTCGTGCCGTGGCGGGAAAAGATTCCCCCTCGTCCGAGTGCTGCTCATCAGAGATGTTGTGAACGAAGGGGTTTCTGATTCCACCGGAGTGATCAAGCTCGGTGTGGGAGCTGGTTCTGCGGTTGGAACCGACTGACGCGCCTACTTGGTCGGGCTTTTGGCCGTCGCCAGCGTCGATTCGAATTGCAATAGAGCCCAAGCCTACGTACTTAGTTCCGGCCTTGACGAAATCTTGGAGCCACTCACGGTACTCCTTGTCCCACTCTTCGTGATCGATCTGTTCGCCCTTCGCATCTTTGATCCACCACTGCGCGTACTGTGAGACATCGACCAAATCCCGCTGGACCAGCCAAGCGTTGACCGAAAACCCCTTCTTAACCAGTGGCTCAGATGCTTCCTCGATCCACCTGGTTGGACGTAGAGCCCAGGTCTCCTCCTCACTCGCGACCTCCCAGTTCGCCAACATCTGAAGGACGCCACCGGAGTTCAGATGATCGACTGATTGCTTGATAACAAGGGGAATCAGGCTGTCGCGCTCCATCCCGCCATCACGATACTCAAGGTTCACATTTGCCCGCACTGCCTCTGGAGTGATGACGAAGGGCGGGTTCGAGGTGATGAGATCAAACTTCTAACCTTTCACCGGCTCGAAGAGCGAACCACAACGAACATCGATTCCAGCGTCGTTGAGAATTGAGTTGAATCGCGTGACGTTGCAGGCTCGTTCGGAAATGTCCGTTGCAACAACTCGCTCGGAGTGTGTGCTCAGGTACAGAGCCAAGATCCCACAGCCACAACCCAGGTCCAGCGCCGAGTCGACATGATCACGCATTGTCAGTCGCAGAAGATTGGTTGAGGCCGAGGCAATACCCAGTACATAGTCCGCCCTCGGGGGTCTGCCGGTTTGTGCTTGGGAAAGGTCAGAGACTACCCACCAGTGGCGCTCGGTGAGCCCGTGAACATCGGGCAACCGAGCCGCGTGGGGGGCGAAGATCCATAACTGCGCGAACAGTGGTGAGCGC
This sequence comes from Actinomycetaceae bacterium MB13-C1-2, assembly GCA_035621235.1. NCBI lineage: Bacteria > Bacillati > Actinomycetota > Actinomycetes > Actinomycetales > Actinomycetaceae > Actinomycetaceae bacterium MB13-C1-2. The sequence goes on along the minus strand of CP141731.1, from coordinate 481,432 downwards.
TCCGGCTGCGGGCGCGCCCTCTGAAACGGAACCGGTCTTGTCTAGTGTTGGGCCGGAGGCTTCTGCGGCAGGTTGCGCCGAGGAGCCGGGGTCCGGCCCTACCGGCCGAACCAGACCCAGTTCGACAGCGCCCGCAATGGTGAGTGACGGAAAAGCGTGTGCGACCTCGTCCGCGTTCGTTTCCTCGGCGAGGATGAATAGCTTGGTTAGGGTTGCTGCGGGATTCGTAATGCCTTGTAGCTCAGTGCTCGCGGGAACAAGCTGATCTCGCTCCAGGGCGGCTCGTGCCATTGGTGACAGGAATGAGTCTGCGACCTCGACAGTCCAGTTTGCAGTGGATAGATCATCGCGCAATCGGCCAATCAGGTCGGCGTCGAGAGATAGCGTCGGGGCTGGTTCATAAGGGGAGTGTTCGGGCATGCATTGAGTTTACGGTGGTGTCTACCGCTGGTCGTGAAAGCACAGTCGTCTCGGGACTGGTCTAATTGGGGGATGCGAACTACCTCTTATATTCAGCACTCATGTCAGGTTCACGAACATCGAATGATGGTTCCTCTCGACCCGACCGGGAAGCACTACGAAGGTCGAGAGATCGAGGTGTTCGCTCGCGAGATTATCGCGCCGGGCGGCGCAGATAAGCCGGTGCTGATTTTCCTCCAGGGCGGCCCGGGTGGAGCCGGTCCCCGGGTCGGGGACTTTCGTGATGGTTGGACGGGTGAGGCCCTGAAGAACTATCGGGTTCTGCTTCTTGATCAGCGGGGGACGGGGCAGTCAACGCCGCTTTCAACGGAGGTGATCCTTGCAGAGGAGGACCCGGAACTGTTCCTCACGATGTTTCTACAGAACCAGATACTGGCGGATGCAGAAGCGTTCCGCGCCGAGTTGAACGATGGCAAGAGTTGGTCAACGCTGGGGCAGTCGTATGGTGGGTTCCTCACCCTAGGTTATTTGTCGCAGTACCCGGAGGCGGTGACCGAGTCGTACGTTACCGGCGGCCTAGTGGGTATGGGGTCAATAGACGATATCTACCGGCTGACGTATCCATTGACTGCGAAACGGAACGATCAGTACTTTCATCGTTACTCCGAGGACCAGCGAACAATTAGGGAGATTGCCGCACATCTGTTGGATCAAGAAGAACTGCTCCCGACCGGGGAGAGGCTGACCCCAACGAGGATGAGGTCGGTTGGACTCAGTCTTGGTGGCGCGATGTCGTTCGACTCATTGCACTATCTGTGGGAGGGGCCGTTCGAGATGCGCGAGGGTGAGCGTAGGCTGACTTCGCGGTTCCTTCACAAGATTGGGGCCGAGCTTTCCCAAGGTGAGAGTCCGTTGTACTGGGTGCTGCAAGAGGCGATATATGGGCAGACTACGTTCGATGCCACGGGAAGCGGAACGCGGTGGTCGGCGGAGCGTTTGGCGGCAGAGTACGACGGGTTTAGTTTGGACGCGGATCCGCTTGATGTGTCTTCGCCCTGGTACCTAACGGCAGAGCATGGATTCAGGGCGCTGGTGGGCGAGGATCCCTCGACCGCTGCACTGATGCCCGTTGTCGACAAGCTCGCTGAGAGAACCCAGTGGGCGAGAACATACGACGTTGGCGCGTTGGCTGCCTCTGATGTGCCGCTCGCGGCCCTGGTCTACCACAGCGATATCTACGTGCCGCGGGTTCTGTCTGAGCAGACGGCGGCGATTATGCCGAACGCTCGCACCTGGGTAACGAATGAGATGCAGCACGATGGTTTGCGTGCGAACGGGAAGGAAGTCTTCGCCCACCTATACGAGATGGTGAGGGACTGAGGACGTTTATCGTTCTCAGTCGTCGATGAACTCCGCTAGGGTCTCTCCGATCGGATTGTGGATGACCAGGGTGGCCATGGCGTCATATGGTGTGGAGTCACGGTTGATAAGGACTAGATCATCCCCCTGAAAGACACGGATAAGTCCGGCAGCAGGATAGACGGCAAGCGAGGTTCCTCCGACGATTAGTGTGTCTGCCTGGGAGAGTTCTTCGATTGCCTGGTCCATTACTCCCGAATCGAGTGCCTCCTTGTACAAAACAACATCGGGTTTGATGACCCCTCCGCACGAATCACAAAGGGGAACACCGGTCGAATCCAGGACTTTCTCGAGTCCGTACGGTGCGCCGCAATCCATACAGTTATTGCGGTAGATGCTGCCATGGAGTTCGAGGACGCGCTTGGATCCAGCCATGCTGTGTAGTCCATCGATGTTCTGAGTGATGACAGAGGAGAGCTTTCCCTTGCGCTCAAGAGATGCGAGGCCGAGGTGCGCCTGGTTAGGTTTAGCGTTTGGGTGAATCAGGCTAGTTCGGTAGTAGTCGAAGAACTCTTCGGTATGTGTGTTAAAGAAGCTACGGCTAAGCATTTCTTCGGGCGCATAACTGCCACCTGAAGCGCTGTTGTAGAGACCTCCGGCTGAACGAAAGTCGGGGATTCCCGACTCAGTGGAAACCCCCGCTCCACCGAAGAAAACGATCCGGCTACTTGAGTCAACGATGTCTCTTAGAGCACTCATGTCAGCCTCCGGTTCGTGATGTCCTGAGGCTAGCTCTAATTTTCTTCATTGCCCAGTCGTAGTGACTCGAGGTCGCGGACGCACAGTATGAACCGAGTGTTGCTGTGCCAGTCCAGTCAAAATGGGTCTTCTCGAATAGTTCTTCATCGGTGAAGCCCTCGACGAGCCTGACCACATTTTGGTGGCTCTCGTTTAGGAGTCGAGAAGCCTCTTCATATGAGGTGCGTTGGTGCTCGCGCCAGAACTCTAAGTTCAAGTCGCCATATGTCCTCCAGTTGTACGGACTTGGGAGAAATGGCCGAGCCTGACCCGCTTGGTTCGAGGCAACGAAGGTCAGTAACAACTGGTGCCACTCATACAGGTGTATGAGGATATCGCGCAGGTTCTTGTCACGTTCCCAGTGAGCTCCGCTTTTCTTCGAGTCTGAGTAGGTCAGTGGTGCGTCTTGCTCGGCAGGACTCATCGAGTCGAGCAGTTTTTCAAGCTTGTAATACTGGGTGTCGGTGGCTTCGAGCAACTCTGCTCGCGTGGTCGGTCTGGCCATACACTCAGGCTATCAGCCGTATCCGGAGTGTTTTTCCCAAGTTCGATGCGGTTCACTGTTCTTCGGACTCTTCGAGATCGTTTTGCGGCAACTCTAGTTGATGGCCTCGTGGTCTTGCGTCGTTGCTATTACGATGCGACGGGGGCAGAAGCCCGCGCGACCCGGAGGCCGGAGTACCGGAGAGGTTCGTCAGACGCTCGGAAGGCACCATAAGCGCCAGCCACGGCCAGCACTGAAAAGGGAACTATGGCTCTCCTAGGAGGGATTCGTCTGGGGTTGGCAGCGGGTGCGATCACAAAGTCGATCCTGCTGGGCCGCATCAACGGTGGCTGGTTCGCCCCCTTCTTCTGGGTGTCGTAGGCACAGTTGTTCGCGGCTGACTTGGTATCCTCATCTTCAATACAGGACTTTGAGGCTTCTTCGACCTCAGCACACGGGCGTTGGTCATCGACTGTTGGGTTTGAGGAGTGCGAACAGGTCAGTCCCTCGACTGGGACGATGACAGGAGCCTGGCCCGGTGTTGACTTTACTCCCCGCAAGACGGCGGTGACCCCGTGCCGCATAAAGAACACGCTGCAGGACCTCCAGCGCACAACGCGGAAGGCTCACACCCGCCCTGAGCCCCGATTGTGTTGCTTGATGCAGTCCCGACTGATTTGGTGGGGTCCGGTTTTGTGGTTGATCCTCACTAAGAGGACCAAGGCATGGACCATTGGGTTGCGGTGAGTTAGCTATAGCGGTGTAGTCGTGTGGAGCCGATGCTACAGTCCAATTCAAGTGGGGAAGTTCGTTGACACCCTCAAACGTGGGAAGTGGTTCTCGGGGTCGTTTACTTCAAGACATGGAACAACTGGGTAAAGAAGCCCATCTACAGCGCTGGATATGGGTATTACTCACTAAATTTCAAGAAGGTTCATAGTGCTCCACCCAGCACCATATACGCGGGAAATGGCAGTTGTCGGATGGGATAACCAACATGAGGTCTGTGGGCGTTAGGTGATGTTTGTAAAGTGAAGCATCATTGCCGCCCTCACACTCATGAACTCTTCGTTGAATCGGGATAAAAATGCGCGCAATGCAAAAAAGGACGTTCCATGGTCCCCACTAGTTTGCTTGCAATTCTGCTGGTTTCAGGTTGCTCGCCTGTAGGTGGGGGAGAGGCAGAGAAGCCCCCGGAGTTTGAATGGAATAGCACTACTTATGACATGCCATTGGAACAGCTTTTCCCGGGAATAAGTCTTGGGGCCGGATTAGGCGTCCCAGAAGAGAGCACTGTTAAGGCTGAAGAAGATATAGCCACCTGCATGAAAGAGCAGGGGTTTGAATATGTTCCCAATCTTTCTTCGAAACAGAATCAAGAAGATGCCAGTACGGCTGATTTTCAAGATGATCCAGACACCTACGGGATCGTGGAATCTGCGCAGCTATCGGACAAGCCGCCGGAGGACCCCAACCAGGAATACGTTCAATCTTTACCAACAGTCAGTCAAGTTGAATATCAGATTGCTATGTATGGCAACTATACGGAGGACGGAGGCCCAGGCCCTTCTAGCTCAGGGTGTCATGGGCAGGCATACGAAGAGATAGCCAAAGGAATGACAACTCTGGAGAAGATTTCAAACTCTCCCGAGTTTGAAGATGCGCGAGAAGTGTTTGAGTCTGTGGCTTCTCAAATCCAGTCTCCTGATGGGTCGGCTCTCGATCCGTTCCTGGCCAAACTCGAGGGTTCCTGGTCAGAATGCATGGAACAAAAGGGATTTTCAGGACTAAAAAACATACTCGGGAGTTTCCAATACGTTGAACAACGCGTAGCCGAGAAGCTTGATATGAACGGGAATTTGTCTAGTGCAGATAGGTCAGACCTTCTGAGGGTAGAGCAGGATATCTACGCAGCGGACATGGCGTGCCAGAAGCAAGTTAATTGGCATGAATCTAGGAGTAATCGAATCATTGAACTTCAACTCGAGGCCATTAACTCTCGATATGAAGAGGTTATGAGACTGAGTGATGCCTACAAGCTTGCAGTAGGCCAGGACGGCTAAGTAGGCACTCGTAAAACCACAACCCACGATGACCAGTAAACGGACAGCAGTTCCCGATCTTTGGCTGCCGAAGCCGAGGGAGTCTCCGCAGATTCGTTCAGCCTGGACGTTCAAATGCCCCGCGGCTGGGGCAGCAAAAAACTCAACACGAAAAGGTCCCCTACGACCCAGATCCTAAAATCTGGGCGATCTGGGGGTGCTCCTGTCCACTCCGGCCCATGCTCGGTAGCGACCAAAACCACTGCAACAATGATGAAAGCCCCCGGGTTTCACGTGAAACACCGGGGGATCGGCGGAGACGGTGGGATTTGAACCCACGGTGGCTTGCACCACACAACATTTCGAGTGTTGCACCTTCGGCCGCTCGGACACGTCTCCAGGCTCAAAAAGTTTACATGTTACGCGAAGCGGGACCAACCTCCGCCAGCGCGGCACCGGTCACGTTGCTACTCGACGGAACCGGGCATACAGATTGAATAGAGTTGCTGGATAGCACTCGAGTAGTCTTCCCCAGCCGCCGTCAGATCTCCCGACGCGTCTCCGTTCTGCTCGACGTACACCTGCTGTATTGCATCAGCCATACGTACCAGAGCATCTCGCATTGCGCCAGCTGCCGCTTGAACGTCCGGATCGCCCACCTGCGGAATCGCGGCATCTATCCGATCCGCTGCGGCGCGAGTGCCGTCGGCGTACTGTTGCATCTCTTCGGGAGTGTTCGAATCACCTGCCGGTAGAGAAGGAGCTCCGCCCTGTTCTGCATCAAAGATTATCTGGCACGACTGCTCGATCGTATTTGCGGGCGTCATTCCAGGAGCGTCAGATTGGGGATTTTCGAGTCCTTCGCTCTGCGGTTCTTCACTTTGCGGCTCCCCGCTCTGCGGTGCCGGGACCACTTCGATCGAGGGTATCGACTGCTCCATCTCGGGTGCAGACAGGCCGTTGCTGGAGCACCCCGCCAGTCCAAACGACATGGTGACAACTAGCGCCAATACGGCAGTTCGAGTTCTCACTGATTCTCCTTGGTTCGTATGCCCCGCCAGTGCAAGAGTCTACGTGCCAGCGGGGGATCGACTGCATGATCTGTGTGGAAGGCAACCCGGATGCGACTAGGGTGCTGACGTGTCCGTGGAGCTCTGGCTCGTTCGAATTCAGTACGGTCTGTGTGGAAGGCAACCTGGAGAGAAGCAACGAGGTCTCAGTCTTTCGAACTCAGTGAACCGAGGGTGCGGACGACCTCGTCAAACGCCTCATCCACCGTAATGTTCTCGGTTCGGGAAAGATGCATTGACGTGGAGATAGCCAGCATTCCCGCGTCGATGTACACGACGGCTTGGCGTCGCGCATCATCATCGCTCACATTGTGCGCGGCGAGCCGTTTCGCAACAGCGGCACGTGCGACCTGGCGGATGTCATCGGTGACCCCCAGGAGTCCTCTGGCTAGCTCTGGATACTGCAACATCACTTCATGCGTGAGAATGCGTTCCTGACCCTGACCGCCGAATCCGTTTTGAATCAGCATTTTGGACACGGCGATTACTGACTGCCAGGGATCCTCGTCTGCCGGACGTGATTCAAAGGCCCGAACTAGAACCGAGGGAAGGTGGACGGAGTATCCGAGGATCGCCTGCTCTTTAGTTGGAAAATAGTTGAAGAAAGTGCGAGGTGAAACACCAGCTTCCTCGGCAATCTGTTCCGTGGTTACAGCTTCCAGTCCTTTTTCGTGAACCAGATGAAGGGCGGCATGATGTAGTGCGCGACGGGTTTCGCGTTTCTTCTGCTCGCGCAGCCCGCACTTACGAGTGTTGTCGGCCGACTCCATGTCGATCATCCTCCAAAGGATGCAACTACCTTAATCTTGCAGTGACTGCAAGAAAGAGTATAGTTTCCTCAGTCGCCGCAGATCACCCTCTGCGGCGTAACTCATTCTTGGGGTGCTCATGGGAAGGAACAGGTGATGAGTACAAAGCAACAGGCGGTCCAACCTGATCGTTCTAGATCTCCCAGAACAAAGGGTACTGCAGGAGATCGTGGTGAGTTCCACCTGAGTCCGGCTCAGCGCAATGTGTTCATTGGGCTGCTCCTTGGCATGCTCGTGTCCTCAATCAGCCAGACTATCGTCGGACCAGCCCTGCCGCGTATCGTCGCAGAACTCGGCGGGATGGCGCACTATTCCTGGGTCGCGACGGGGGCCATGCTCGCCTCCGCCATCGTTGTTCCGATTGTTGGCAAGCTCTCCGATATGTGGGGGCGCCGCGGTTTCTATATCGCTGGTCTGGTCATCTTTATGATCGGTTCAGTAATGTCCGGCTTTGCCACGAACTTCTGGTTCCTCGTAGCGGCGCGCGCTGTTCAGGGACTGGGGATGGGAACTCTACAGCCCCTCTCGCAGACGATTATTGGAGACATAATTCCTGCTAGAAACCGAGGTAAATACCAGGGCATCATGGGGGCAATCTTTGGGGTGACCTCAGTGCTTGGACCCCTGGCAGGTGGCTGGATTACCGACACAATGGGTTGGCGCTGGTTGTTCTTCCTTCCCATCCCATTTGGTCTGATCGCACTGTATGTAATCATTCGTTACCTACACCTGCCACACACGGCCAGTACGTCAAAGTTCGACATGATGGGTGCGCTTACCCTGGTGCCCGCGCTACTTCTGGTTCTCCTTGCCACCACCTGGGGCGGAAACACCTATGCGTGGGATTCCTCGATCATCGTCACCATGTACGCCGTTGGCGCGGTATTCCTCGCCCTGTTCATCTGGGCCGAACTGCGCGCAGATAACCCCCTACTTCCCTTGCGTTTGTTCAAGGAAAATGTTTTCACGATGTCTGTCCTCGCCACCTTCATGCTCTCGGTCGGCATGTTTGGCGCCATTATGTACGTGCCTGTTTTTGCTCAGGTTGTGCTCGGGGCATCCGCTACAAACTCGGGCGTAATTTTGATGCCGCTGTCAATCGCCATGATTATTACCTCGATCCTCGTTGGATTCCTTGTTAGTCGAACAGGCAGGTACAAGGCCTTCATGATTTCCGGGCTCGCCATCCTCATCGGTGGGTACCTACTTCTCACGACGCTAAACGTCGACTCGTCCAAATGGACGTTGTCTGGGATGCTCGTCGTCATCGGCTTTGGACTTGGATTGTCCATGCAACTGTTCACTCTGGTCGTACAGAACAATGCCAAGTCATCCGAGATGGGGGTCGCAACTTCTGCGGTTCAGTTCTTCCGTAATCTCGGTTCGACGGTTGGAACGGCTGTTCTCGGTACGGTGATGAGTTCGACCCTGCAGGGCAACATCCTCACCCATCTGCCCGCAGAGATGGTGCAGAAGCTAGCGGCTTCCGGTCAGAGCGTCGATGCTGGTTCAGTGCTCGATACCTCCAAAGTCGCTCAACTTCCGCCCGTGGTGGCCGATGCAGTGCGTGCTGGCATGGCTGAGTCAATGAACACGGTCTTCTGGACGGCGATCCCGTTTGCGGTCCTGGGGCTGGTCTTTACCCTGCTCATCAAGAATGTTCCTCTTCGGACTACGACCGGGAATGTCAAGGAGATTCTCGAGGAGTCCGAGATGGAGGCTTCTCTGGAGGCTGCTGAGGTGTCGGGATTAGCCGTGGGGCCTGAAGTCGAGACCACACCGGCGAACCTTTCCAGAGAAGCGGGGAGTTCCGGGTCTTCGGCCTCACATTGATCTCCACCGACGATCCGCGCTGGTTCAGGTGAGGGCGTATTGTCCCTCCGGCGGGGTGAGAGAGTTGGCGAGGTCGTGTCCCTTTGGCTCAGGTGTCGGTGCGAGCGAAACACCAACATCTGTTAGTGGAGCCGTCCGGGTTGTCGACGCTCTTGAATATCCGCCGGTGTTGTCTTCTGGACTTTCTGCGCTCCGGAATACCTGCCAGTGTGGCACCAGAATCACGCAATTCTGTTAGGTTCTCGACCGAGGATTGATCACTCCGGCAGATACTCCTCGTCTGCGAGAGTCTGATGTGCCACCCTGGCGGATATTCCTTAGCTCAGTGAGAAACCTGACGCCCAGGGAACAAAAAGCGGTCAGTGACAAACTGGACGGCAGAATCCGAACCAAAAGGGGTCGTTCCTCGCCCAAATGTACGAGGAACGACCCCTTTGCAAATCGTCACGAAAGGCCCGTGAATGTTTGTCTAAATGACCAAGGAAGAGCCTCCTTGTCGCAACATACTAAGACTTGGTTGTTCAGCGATCTCGAAGATCGCGTAACAGGTAGTGGGCGAAGGTGCTGTTACTGCTGACCGCACACCTCTACTAGCTTTTCGTAAGATGTGGAAAACGCATCGCTCGCGGCGGTGAACTGGTCGGCCGCTGTCAGGTCTAGATCAACGTAGACCTTTTGAATCTGGTCGCTCAGTTCAGCGGCGTCCTTGGCAACTGTGGAAGACACGGCCTTCACATCAGCATTCGTGACGTTGGCATCGAACTTTGTGAATCCGTCTGCCAAGCTCTTCCATGTTGTAGCACTCTCTTTCCAGAGGTCCATTGCGCCTTGGATGTTCTGCATGGCAGCCGCTGGGTCAGAGCTGATTTCTCCTGCGAAGTCGGTTGCATTAGCAGCTAGTGCTACAGCCGCTTCACTCGCCTGTTGCATTGGTTCGGCAATCTGGAGGCAAGCCTCGGCCACCGTCTGTTCCTCTGAAGCGGCCGGCTCTTCCGGTGAGCTTTCTTCCTCCTCGACCGGTGCGGTGGTCGACTCCTTTTCAGGTTCAGTTGCTTTGTCTGATGATCCCGAACAGCCGGAAAGCCCAAGGGATGCCGTGGCGACGAGGGCGAGTGTGACAAGTGCGCGCTTCATGAATACGTCCTTCTATCTGTAATGGTGCGCTGATGCGCTATGTGGAAGTCTAGTAGAAAATCCCGGTATACAAGGTCGTTTATGAAAGGTCCCAAGCTGATGATCAAAAGGTGGCTTGGAATGAGAAGACTGCGCTAGCTCTCGGAGAGCAGATCCGAGCCCGACGTCGGGCTGCCTCGCTTTCGCAGGAGGAACTCGCCTACAAGGCGGGAATTACTAAGAATCAGGTTCAGTTGATAGAGGCCGGACGGCAGTCGGGGCGAGACACGGGACGTCCATCCAATCCTCGGATGAGCACCGTTGTTGGACTTGCCGATGGTCTCGGGGTCCGGGTTTCAGATCTGTTGAACGATCTAGGCTGATCCGGTTGCCAATTAGAAACGGGACCGCTCCTCGCTCTTATGAGCGGAAAGCGGTCCCGTAGTTGCCGGTCTAGACGAATCCCACTGCTTACCGCACTGGGCTATACAGGACTCCATGCCTGAGGCCAGCGTGCTCGGAGTTGGTCGGCTTGGTTCGCCACGGTCAGGCGAGCCGACTATTTCGGTGAACTGAGCGGTCTCGCAGCAGGACAGTGTGCCAGTCTGTTAGCTCACCAGCAACTCGGTGTAGCTGTCCTTGGCGCGCGCGTAGCGAGCTGCAACGTCATCCCAGTTCACAACGTTCCACCAAGCCTTGACGTAGTCAGCTTTAACGTTCTTGTAGTCCAAGTAGAACGCGTGCTCCCACATGTCCAGCATGAGCAGTGGGACAGTACCAACCGGCACGTTGCCCTGCTGATCGTAAAGTTGGAAGGTCACCAGGCCGCCACTGATGGTGTCGTAAGCCAGGACCGCCCAGCCCGAACCCTGCAAGCCCATGGCAGCTGCGGTGAACTGGCCCTTGAACGCATCGAACGAACCAAAGCTTTCATCGATTGCCTTTGCCAAATCGCCCTTGGGCTCTCCGCCACCTTCAGGTGACATGTTCTTCCAAAACACCGAGTGGTTCGAGTGTCCTCCAAGATGGAACGCTAGGTTTTTTTCATAGAGGTTGATCGCGGCCTGGTCGCCAGCTTCGCGGGCCTTCTTCAGCGACTCAAGTGCTGCATTCGCACCATCGACGTATGCCTGGTGGTGCTTTGAGTGGTGTAGTTCCATGATCTGAGCCGAGATGTGCGGCTCAAGAGCGTCGTAGCTGTAGTCGAGTTCGGGTAGTACGTAGACGGGCATATACATCCTCCTAAGGAACATGGGTCTTTCGTCACGCCTTCCCTTCAAACCTATATCCGTTCACTGACGCATCCAAGGGGCTGGACCAATTAGGCAGTGATGTCTATCATTTGCGGCCCTTTGCTGTCTCGCAGATTAGCATCGCGTTTGACCTACCGTAGTGACCCCGGTATATCGTCTGCCCTAGTGCGATTTGTCGGAGAACCCGGTTATCTTGGTCGAGCCGAGCAAAACGCGTCCAAATAGAATCGTGGGCTAACTGCCTGTATAGAAGAGGTGTACTTGGTGAAACTGGTGATCGTGGAGTCGCCCGCAAAGGCGCAAACAATCCGCGGGTACCTGGGAGACGGATACCAGGTACAAGCCTCTGTCGGCCACGTCCGTGACCTGCCAACTCCGTCTGCACTTCCCAAGTCGATGAAGTCTGGACCCTACGCCAAGTTCGCAGTCAACGTTGATGATGATTTCAAGCCCTACTACCAGGTAAACCCGGATAAAAAGAAGACGGTTACCGAGCTCAAGAAGGCGCTCAAAGAAGCTGACGAACTCTATCTGGCAACTGATGAGGACCGCGAGGGTGAGGCCATTGCCTGGCACCTTCAAGAAGTCCTCAAGCCGAAGGTTCCGGTCAAGCGGATGGTCTTTCACGAGATCACCAAGAATGCTATTCAGGACGCGCTTCAACACACTCGTGACATTGATCGCGACCTTGTGGATGCCCAGGAGACTCGCCGCGTCCTAGATCGTCTGTATGGGTACGAGGTCTCCCCGGTCCTTTGGCGCAAAGTCGCCCCGTCTCTTTCCGCAGGCCGTGTTCAGTCGGTCGCGACTCGCCTGGTTGTGGACCGCGAGCGGGAGCGCATGGCCCACGTAAGCGCGGAGTACTGGTCCCTCGATACGGTGGTGGCAGCGGCAGACGGTGAGACCTTCACTGCGAAACTGATCTCTCTCGGGGATCGCTCCATCGCGGGTTCATCTGACTTCAAGGCGGACGGCTCCCTCAAGCAGAAGTCCTCGGACGCACTGGTACTTCTGGCAGACACTGCGCAGAAGCTCGCCGACGCGCTTGACGGTTCGCAGGGGAAGGTTGCCTCGGTGACCCAGAAGCCCTATCGCCGTCGCCCCGCCGCTCCGTTCACCACCTCGACTATGCAACAGGAAGCTTCCCGCAAGCTCAAGTGGAATGCGGCGACCTCCATGCGCGTTGCCCAGACGTTGTATGAGGGTGGGTACATCACTTACATGCGTACCGACTCCACTAACCTCTCGACCCAGGCTTTGCATGCGGCTCGAGACGCCGTGCAGACCCAGTTCGGTACAGACGCAGTTCCAGAGAAGCCGCGCGTTTATGCCAAGAAGGCTAAGGGTGCGCAAGAGGCGCACGAGGCGATTCGTCCCTCCGGCGACAAGTTCCGCACCCCCGAAGCGCTTTCTGGAGTGTTGTCCGCTCAACAACTCGCGCTCTACACGCTCATCTACAAGCGCACTCTGGCAACCCAGATGAATGATGCTGTTGGCTACACTGCTACGGTTCGTCTTGAGCTCCCCCTGAAGGAGGAGGTTGAGGAGCAGTCGCTCGCCACCTGTACCACCTCTGGAACCGTCATCACGGACCCGGGATTCCAGCGCCTCTACCGGGAAAGCTCAGATAAAAATGGGAAGTCGGGAAACGGAAATTCGGAGCAGGTTGAGCTTCCCCAGGTGTCCGAGGGCGACTCGGTTACCGTTGCAGATATAGATACCGAATCGCACTTCACCCAGCCCCCCGGCCGCTATACGGAGGCGACTTTGGTCAAGGCGATGGAAGATCTGGGGATCGGGCGTCCGTCAACGTACGCTGCAACCATCCAGACGATCAGCGACCGCGGATACGTCACTCACCGCGGCCAGTACCTGGTTCCAACCTGGTTAGCATTTTCAGTTACCCGTCTTCTGGTTGAAAATCTTCCCGAGTTAGTTGACTACCAGTTCACCGCCGAGATGGAATCAGACCTCGACCGCATTGCGGCCGGTGACGAGGCCGGCTCGAACTGGCTCAAAGGTTTCTACTTTGGTACTGGTGAGGAGAAGACTGAATCGGAGATCCAGAAGCATGGTCTACGAGGGACGGTTGAGAACCTTGGCGATATTGACGCACGCGAGGTCAACTCGATTCCTGTTGCCCCCGGCGTGGTACTACGCAACGGCCGCTACGGCCCCTACCTCCAAACGGATGATGAGCGACGCATCTCGGTCCCGCCCAACATTGCCCCGGATGAGATGACCCCGGAACTGGCTGAAGAACTCCTCGAAATTGCTGATGCCGACGGTCGTGAACTTGGAATATTCCCGGAGACCGGAAATCTATTGATCGTCAAGACCGGTCGTTACGGCCCGTATATCACCGAGGTGCTGCCTGAGGGCGAGGAAAGAAAGCCGAAGACTGCCTCGCTCTTCTCTGATATGAGCGTCACGGACGTTACCCTCGAGGATGCACTGCAGTTACTTAGCCTGCCTCGGACAGTTGGGAAGGATCCGGTTTCGGGCGAGGAAATCACCGCCCAGAACGGCCCGTACGGTCCGTACCTCAAGAAGGGGCGGGATACTCGCCAGCTTCCAAATGAGCGGGCTCTTCTGAGTGTGACCCTTGATGAGGCGCTCGAAATGTATTCAAAACCTAAGTTTGGACGGGGTGCAAACTCCGCAAAGAAGGCGCTACGCGAGTTCGGTGAGGACCCGGTTACGCAGAAGCTCGTCGTGGTCAAGGACGGTCGCTTCGGGCCCTATGTAACCGACGGGATTACGAATGCAACTATCCCTCGCAGCGAATCGGTCGAGAACCTTACCGCAGAGCGGGCATATACCCTGCTTGCCGACAAGCGCGATAAGGCACCGGCTACTAAGCGGGGAGCGGCGAAGAAAGCCCCTGCGCGCAAGACCGCTCGGGCCAAGTCCACAAAGAAGAAATGATCATGAAGGATCTGGGCAATGAGGCCAACGAGGGTTTCAGCGGTAATGAGGAACTGTACGACGCATTGATCGGAGCCATCCGCCGGGCATTGGCTGATACCGACAGCCGCGGCCACCCGGGTCTTTTCATCACGTTTGAGGGCGGGGACGGGTCTGGAAAGACAACCCAGGTTAGGCGAATTGCACAGGTGCTGACCGAGGCGGGCATTCCTGTTCTGGCAACCCGTGAGCCGGGGGGCACTGAGCTTGGCACCGGACTCAGGAAGCTCGTAATGCACGGGCCAGAAGACGTTGATCCTCGTACGGAAGCTCTTCTTTACGCGGCAGATAGGGCGTACCACGTTGCTACGGTTATCCGGCCAGCTTTGGTCGGAGGAATGGTGGTTGTCGAAGATCGGTACATTGACTCTTCTGTGGCATACCAGGGTGCCGCGCGCGAGTTGGGAAGTGGTGAGATTCGGGGCTTGTCGGAGTGGGCCACCGAGGGACTGGAACCCGACATTACGGTCCTCTTCGATGTCGATTCTGTGGTCGGAATCGCGCGAACCGGATCGGACCTGGACCGACTGGAGCGCTCGGGGGAAGACTTCCACCAACGGGTGCGTGATAGCTACCTGCAGATGGCCGAAGCGGAGCCGGAACGGTTTATCGTTGTTGACGCTTCTGGGGATGTAGAGAGCGTTTTCCGTGACGCAATTGAGTCTTTGACCGATGGTGTTGCCAGTTTGGGAATTGACGCCTGAGATGTCAGTTTGGGATTCGATGATCGGGCAGTCCGAGGCGGTCCGCGCGTTGCGAGCCGCCGCGCTTGATGGACGCCGGACCGTCGAATCCTCCTTTGCGAAGGACTTTGATGAGGCGGGGGAGCGGCAGGGCGCTCTCTCTCACGCATGGTTGATTACCGGGCCGCCCGGATCTGGGAGGTCGCTTGCAGCGAAGTGCCTAGCAGCGGCATTGCAGTGCACCGGTGAGGAGATCGGCTGCGGGGAGTGTTCCGGTTGCCACACCACCATGTCGGGCACCAACCCGGACGTTGATGATATCTCGACCGACCTGGTGCAGTTCACCATCGACGATGTGAAGACGTGGGTTGAGCGTGCCTACACGGCTCCTTCGCAGGGCCGGTGGCGGGTGATGTTGGTCGAGGATGCCGACCGTATGGTCGAACGCACCAGTAACGTGCTACTTAAGTCCATCGAGGAGCCAGCCGAGCGGACAGTCTGGATTCTCTGTGCACCGACCACTGAAGAAGTTATCGCGACGATCCGGTCACGCTCGCGGTCTCTGGTGCTCCGGACTCCAAGCGCCAAGGACGTTGCTGAGTACCTGGCGAAGGAAGAGGGCGTGTCTGAGGAACGAGCCCTCGAAGCCGCCAAACTGGCGCAGTCCCATGTGGGCGTTGCGCGGGCCCTGCTTCGAAACCCGGGACTGCGGGAGAATCGGCGCAGGCTGATGGAGATGTGTCTCGTCCCGACTTCGGTGGGTGAGGCGGTGCTCGCCGCAGGGCGATTGGTGGGCGCGGCGGGCGACCAGGCAAAAGAGCGAACGGATGCGAGGAACGAGTCAGAGCGTGAAGCTCTGTTCCGGTCTCTGGGAATCGATAATCCGAAGCGAGTCCCTCCGGCGCATCGCGCTCAGGTTCGTCAGATGGAAGAGGATCAGAAGCGCCGCGCTAAGCGGGGTCTGACGGATACCCTCGACCTTACCCTCGTCGATTTGCTCGGCTTCTACCGCGACGTGCTGACCGTGCAGTTGGGGGCCAAATCGGACCTCGTCCACATCGATATGTCACAGCAAGTGAGTGAGATGGCAGAGTCCTCGACGGTGGAATCAACGCTTCGCAAGACTACTGCGGTCGAGGAGGCGCGCGAGCGACTAAAGACAAACGCTGCGCCACTTGTGATTCTCGAGGCCATGAACGTGAAGTTACTGGCTGGGTAACGGGCGAGCCTGAGTCGCCGCTGACCTTACATCGGTGAGGGGGGAGGATGTCACAGTTTCGCTGAGAGAGTCACGTAGCCAGATTGACGGAGGGCGCCGATAGAGTTGAGCGCATGACGTCTCGTACCGCCCGTGCCATTGCAGGTCTCGTAGCTGTGGTAATTGCGCTGGGTGGTTGCTCGACCAACTCTCTGGCGCAGTCGGATAGCAACAATACCTCCGCCGCAGTCGCTGCCCCGGAGGGCTTCGAGAGCTATTACACGCAAGAGATTGAATGGCGCGCGTGCGAAGAAGACGAGATTGTCCCGGCCATGTTGCAGGCGCCAAAAGACATGAAGGCGTACCAGTGCGCGACGGTAACGGCGCCGATGAACTGGGACGATCCAGATAGCGAGCCAATTCAGCTAGGGGTGGCACGGCACCTAAACAAGCAAAAGGACAAGGCGCCCGCGCTATTCTTCAACCTGGGAGGCCCCGGGGGCGGGGCGGTCGACTCGATCACACCGGTTGTAGAGAACATACTCTCGGGCGACGTGGTACAGAACTACCAGATCGTTGCTCTAGATCCCCGCGGAGTGGGAGCCTCAACCCCCATCATCTGTCTGAGTGATGAGGAACGCGACTTCGAGAATCAGCGCGAGGAGGACCTCTCCGCGCTCTCGACAGACGAGTTGGTAGCGCAGGCGGACAAGGAATTTGCGGAGTACGGAGACAAGTGCCTTCAGAAGAACGGTGAAGTCCTGGGATACGTTGACTCGGACTCGGCAACGCGCGACTTCGACATGATGCGAGCGCTCCTCGGACAAAAGAAATTCGACTACATCGGGTTCTCTTACGGAACAATAATTGGTGCTTACTACGCGGAGTTATTCCCCGAGACCGTGGGGCGACTGGTCCTCGACGGCGCGGTTGACCCGGCAATCAACATTAACGAACTGTCATCGGCTCAGCTTGAGGGAATGGAGAAGTCGCTCTATAACTGGATTGAGCAATGTCAGGCAGAAGATAAGTGCCCGCTTACCGGTGATCTTGAGTCGGGCAAGAAACAGATGATTGAGTTTTTCGAGGATCTGGCGGAGCAGCCTCTTCCTACTGGTGATCCTGAGCGGTCGGTTAACTCGACGCTTGCGTACACCGCTGTGATTGGTTCGCTTTACAGCACCGAGAACTACGGTCTTCTGCAGCAGGCAATGTCACTGGCAAAAATGGGCGACGGCACGATGTTGCTGTTCCTCGCGGACTATTTCAATAGCCGCGGTGAAGATGGGATCTATACGGACAATAGCTCAGACGCTTTTACGGCGATCAATGCCCTCGATTACCTGCCGGTTGGGACGCCGGAGGAGTGGGAGGTGGAGTCAGCGGATCTGGCCGAGAGGTTCCCGGTGCTTGGAGGGGATTTCGGGTTTGCATCCGCTGGCTTGGAGGCGTGGCCGGTTCAGAGCAGAGTGACGCGCCACCGGATCACTGCCCCGGGGACCCCGGAGATACTCGTCATTGGGACGACGAATGATCCGGCGACTCCATATGCGATGGCGCAAGCTTTGGCCTCGGATCTGGAAAGCGGTGTGCTACTGACGGTCGAAGGCTGGAACCACACGGCCTATAGCAAGTACGCGGATGAGTGCGTGGTGAAAGCAGTGGATGGTTTCTTACTTGACGGGAAGGTCCCGGAGGACGGAACGGTCTGTCCAGGCTAGGAACGTGATCCCCTCCCGATTTTCGGGTAAGCCCGTTTACCAATCAGATCGGGGCACGACACGCCGCATTTCAGGCCCGAAAAGTCCCTTATGTGATTGGCATTTCCTTGGCAGGTCCTCCTCAGCAAGTTGCTCAGAGCCCGATTGACTCAGATCCATCAAGCAACGCGCCGCCATGGGATCGCTACAGGTAAACGGGGCGGCTGCCCAACAGCGGCAAAGGCGGCATCGGGTTTGTGACTGTGGCGGGACTCCCAGTTACGGGGCAGAATCGGTTGTTCCAGGTCCGATATACTCGTTGGCGGACTTTGAAAGCAGGCCACAAGCCACGCTGGATTGGCTCCACGGGGCTTCGGCCTCGAAACGCCGCTTTAGCTCAGTCGGCAGAGCGATTCACTCGTAATGAATAGGTCCCGGGTTCAATTCCCGGAAGCGGCTCAAGGGTTCACGATGATGTGACTACGACAAACTCAGGCATTCGGGTAGCCAATCGCCGCCTCAACTCCAACCGTATGGCTACCAACTGCGCGTGGTCATTGTTGTCTTGTTCCTCGCCCGGTCTGGAATGAACACGGAGAGCCCTGACTTTGACTTTTGAAGACTCGGCAACTAGAAGGAGGGCAGCGTTTAGGCTTCCCTGTCGTCACGGTCTGGATCCGAGAGTTTCAAGCCGCCGACTAGAGTATCTGGGTTGTGGTCACGTCGTCGGCATTGGCCAACAATAACGACGACGGAACCCTGAGCTGTCGTGCTAGTGCGTCCACGGAGTCTAGAGTCAAGTTTCTTTCGCCCCGCTCGATGCCGGCCAGGTATCGAGGGGTGAAGCCCAACTCCTCCGCCAACATCTCTTGCGAGAGGCCACGGCCCTTTCGGAGTGCACGCAGGTTGGTGCCCAGTTGCTTCTTGAGGCTCGAATTCACTCATCCATCGTGCGAACTAGAAGCGATCGGTACCAGGAAGTGATAACTTCCTATTAGGCTAATAATTCGCATATGCCGACGAAGGGCTAGAGAAAGGAAGCGCGCTGTCGCGCAACAAAGGAAATGAACAAAGAACCAATCGGATTTGTAGCAAGCGCACTGGTTGCCGTATCTCTTTCCGCATGTGGCGCAGCGGATGCTGTCGCCACCGACAGCGGCTACGACGAAGGGTATGCAGAGGGCTACGCGCAGGGTCTGGTGGATGGTGAGGAAACTGCGCGCGACGACGTTGAGACCCATGACGACGTACGTGTCGAGGCAGATAAGTACACGGGGGTCGTCCCTGACTTTGTTGGCCAGAACATGGCACAGGCCGCGCACTGGACTGGCGCGATGTTCGCAGTTCCGATCGGCAATGCTGGCGTTTATCTCCGTGTCGTTTCCTCGGATGGGGCGTTCATAACGGATGAGAACGCAGCCGACTACCGAATCGTCTCGCAGGATCCGTTGCCGGGCACAACGTTCGCTGTCACCTACCTTCTGGATAGTGACGGCGAGGAGTACGACAACCTCGTTGACTCTCAGGGGGTTGAGGAGGTGGTGGTCAATGTCGAACCCATCGGCCGGTAGCGGCTCAAGTCAAGAAATGGTGCTCGAGGTGCAGACGCATCCGGCCCAGGTCTCTTCTGCCAGTACACTGACGGACCCAGCACCACCAGGCAAGAAGAAGGCTAGTGTTCGGCGTCGCGGACTCCCAATTGCCTTGGTCGTGACGGCGTGTTTGGCTCTCATTTCTCTGGTGTTTCCTGCCTCACCCAGGCAACCGGGTCGAGTGGGGAGCGTGCTGGCCAATAACGGATTTGGGCTGCTGCCGTTGCTTATCGCTGGCATGTTGCTCGTAGCGCTCTCGGCGATTCTCTTCGGCGCTAGGTGGCTCGCAGTGCTCACCGGGATTGTCGGCATGCTTATGGGCTTCGCCGTGCTTGTTGGGATTGGACTAGTTAGTTTCGCGGGATCGTCGCTTGGTGTCGGCCTCTTTGAGTTCTGGGGTCCGGGCTGGTGGCTGTTGGGAGCCCTGGCGATAGTCTCGCTGATGCTTTCGACCGCCATCCTTGCGCGCAAGAAGTAGGTCGGCATGGGAGAAATCCAAAAGGGCACCGGGATGACTTTCACGGAGGTATTGGCGACTGCTGCGCGGCTACCGGGGGTGCGTGTAGACCGTGAGGCTTACCTTTCCAGCGTTCTGCGCTCCCATTGCACCGAGGAGCAAGTCGCCGCCGCGGTCGCTACTAACCCTGCACGGGCGGGCGTCTCAACGGCTGTGGTCGACAGGATCGCTACCGATTCGATTCGCTTTGAGGCGGGCAAAGCCACGGCTCTGTCTGCCGCAGCCGGTTTGCCAGGAGCACTTGCAATGGTTGCGACCATCCCGGCTGACATGGCGCAGTATCTGGGTCATATGCTGCGCATATCCCAGAAACTTGCGTACATCTTCGGCTGGCCGGAACTATTCAATGATGAGGACGAACCGGATGATGGCACTCAATCGATCCTGACTCTCTTCTTGGGTGTTATGGCAGGTGTACAGGTTGCTAATGCTGCTGTTGGTCAATTGTCCGTGATGATCGCCGAGCAGCTTGCTCGGACATTGCCTCGTAAGGCCCTCACGAAGGGTCTGGTATACCCTGCTGTAAAAGCCGTTGCGAAGATACTTGGGGTGAAGATGACCAAACAGCTCTTCGCTCGCTGGGTGTCCAAGGCGGTTCCCGTTGTCGGCGCTGCCGTTTCAGGCGGGGTCACCTTCGCGACGTTCGTGCCCATGTCTAACCGCCTAAAGACTCACCTCGGCGGCCTTGAGCTGGCTCGATCTGAGGGCGAGCAAGGTCTGGTCCAGGAGCGTTCGAGCGAAGCCGTCTAAAGAGGCTGGGGCGTTTGGCCTAAGACTAATCTCGTCGGGCTAATCGTGCGCGTCTCGTCTAGAGCCCGCCTGGGTCCGGGACAGTTACGTAGTTGAGAGTCCGCACGACCAGGACTAGCGTTGGGACGGGTCAAATGCCCGAGGCAAGACCCGGAAGCGGCTCAAGGGTTCACGACGATGTGGCTATACCAAGCCCAGCCAGTCGGGTAGCCAATCACCACCTCAACTCCAAACGTACCGCTACCAACTGCGCTCACTATGCGCGCGCTCATTGCGGTCAGGACGTTGCGAAGTGAAGGACTCGCACCGTGCGAAATCGCAGCTCTCCATGGCTGGTTTTCGGACGGAAGCATAACTCACCCCGTAGCTTCCCGGTCGCTAACTCAGCTGGCGGACCGTGCCGTCTTTTGTTCTGCTTGCAGGTCACGCACAGGTTTTGTTCAGTTTTTCTGTGTATCGTTGCCGGGTACGTGTCACGGCCTGGCCTGTTGGCAAACCTCATCCGTAAAGGACTCAGTTGTGAAGTCTAGTGTTCGCCTTATTCTGCCGCTTGTGGTCTGTCCCGCGCTGCTTCTGGCAGGTTGCTCAGCTGCCTCGGAGCCTGCGCAATCGAGTCAGTCCTCGGAAAGCAGTGCAGGAGGCGGCGGAGTCTGCGACGTTACGGTCCGTGAGTCTAGCGAGTCTGGTCAATCCGGTTCGGTTATCGAACCGGATGAGGCCGCAACTAGTGCTGCCATGGACACAGTGACCCTGAGCAAGGACGTTGCGGCCGCGCCGACGGCAACCTTTGATGCGCCTCTGGATGTCACGACTGAGGCTGTGCGCATTACGGATCAAGGCGATGGCGACACGATCGAAGACGGTCAGATCATCTCGGTGAACTACATGGTCTGCGACATAGTCACCGGAGAGAAGATGTACTCGACCTGGGGTGCCAACGCGGACGAGGATTCCCCGTTCAGCACTTCCTTCACTTCCAGCGCATTCGGTGAAATGGTGGTTAACGCGCTCACAGGTGAAAAGGTCGGGACGCGTTTTCTCTGGGCTCAGCCGGGATACGGCGCGGACCAAAGCTACACGGGAGTCGCTTCAAATGGCTATCTCTACGTCATGTCTGTTGCTGGCGTGAAGAGCATTCCTGATGAGATTTCGGGCACCGAGATAAAGTCCACGGATAAGAACCTGCCCACGATTGATTTCGAGAACGGGAAACCCGCGGTCACGATCCCGGATACTTTTGTCGCGCCGACGGAGTTAGTGGTTCAGCCACTAGTCGAAGGTGATGGCGAGACTGTGGAAGCCGGACAGACGGTGGCTGTGAAGTACACCGGATGGCTCACGGACGGAACGCAGTTTGATTCTTCGTGGGACCAGACGGGATCAGATCAGGTCGTATCATTCCCAATCGGGCAAGGGAACGTCATATCTGGTTGGGATAAGGGATTGGTTGGACAGAAGGTTGGTAGCCGCCTGCTCTTGGTAATCCCCTCTGAGATGGGCTATGGAGAGAATGGCAGTGGAACCGTTATTCCGCCTAACTCCGATCTGGTTTTCGTGGTTGATATCTTGGCGGCGTACTGAGTTTAGGTTTGTATAGACAAAATGTGGGCTAGCTGAACCGAAACGAGATGTTGTAAGAGCAAAATCCCGGACGCCCGAGCTGCAGCGTATGCCAGCCGGTCTGATCGCTTTGAAGTAGATCGTATCGACAGTCATCTGTATCTTCATAAGATCACGGTGTCAATAAGTCGCTATAGTGCTACATTTCTGCCGTCCAAATTCTCAGTGCTACTTGCGGTCGCTGGATACAATCCGAAATATCATTCGGTATTTGGGAGGCCCTGGATGCAGTCGCCATTGGGTATCAATGGATCCACAGACCGTGTAACGATACGCGAGGTTGCGATCCTTGCGGGGGTTGGCACCAAAACGGTTTCGCGGGTTATGAATAACGAACCGAACGTTAGACCCGAAACCGCCGCTCGTGTCCGCGACGCTGCAGCAAAGTTGCGCTATGAGCCCGACCTATACGCCGGAAATCTTCGGCGTCGGGATCGCAGCACAGGCTCAATTGGGCTACTTCTCGCCGATGCGTCCGACCCGTTTGAAGCCTCAATGCAAAGGGCGATCGAGGCAGAGGTAGAGCGCCGAGGAATGGTCATGATTACCATGAGCGTTGATGAGAACCCGGCTCGTCAGCGTCGAGCGGTGAACGAGATGCTTCGCAGGAGAGTTGACGGGCTCATTCTCATGCCCGCAGGACGTTCTGATGGGTATTTGACCGAAATTCAGGAGCGCGGATTGCCCATGGTCTTTGTCGACCGTCACGCCGATGGGTCCGCTGCAGATACCATACTGACCAACAACGTTGAAGCCTCGCAGGTCGCCGCCCGTCAGTTGGTGAATCTTGGGCACCGCCAGATAGCACTGGTTGGCAAACCCCACGAAATTGAGACGGAGCGAGTCCGAGAACAAGGATTTCTTGACGAGGTACGCCGCACGGGTGGGGAAGAGGTCGACGTTCAGGTGCGGATGGGAATGTCCGATGACAAAGAGACGACGAGTGTGGCGTTAGAGTTGCTTCAGAGCTCAAAGCCGCCTACGGCATTCTTTGCCACACAAAACATGATTACCGTAGGCACTGTCCGAGCGTTACATCGGCTCGGCCTGCAGGATCGTGTAGCACTGATCGGGTTTGATGATTTTCCCTTGGCCGATGTACTTGCTCCGGGAATTACTGTGTTGCAACAGAATCCTGCGGAGATGGGCCGTATAGCTGCGCGCCGACTTCTGGAGAGGATCGATGGCTTAGAAGGAGATCCGCGTCTAGACATTGTCGTGTCCCCACTGATTCAAAGAGGATCCGGCGAGATTCGCCCCGGGTGACTCCTCACAAGGTCTAGACGAGCACATTTCTGCAGTAATGGTGCTGGACAACGGTGTCATTTTCGCATGTGACTAAGATAACGGATCAGTAACAATCCGAGATCAGGCTAGATTTCTAGTCCCAAAAACGCCTAATAATTGCGTTGACAACGTTGTCGAACTGGCCAGTTCGGTGCGAACTTGTCGCTGCGTTGTGACGTGGCGGTCAAGGCGGTTGACGTGGCTGGCAGTGGAAATGGAGGCAGTTATGAAGGCTGTGGTAACGGGGGCGGCTAGCGGTATCGGCGCAGCTTGCGCCAATCTGCTTCGGGAGCGTGGGTATGAGGTCGTTGAGTGGGATCTAAACTCCTCTGATCCAGTGGACGTCTCGTCTACAGACTCCGTGCGTAGAGCTACGGATCGTCTTGGGGGGACAGTAAACGTCGCGGTCTTGGCCGCGGGAGTTTCGCGCATGGCACCTCTAGTTGAGACGAGCGACGAAGACTGGAACTTCCAGATGGGCGTCAACGCCTTCGGTCCCTTCAACTGTCTTCGATCCTTGGTTCCTCTGATGAAAAAAGGTGGGTCTGTTGTCGTCCTCGACTCCATGGGTGGCCTCAGGGGCGCGCCGTTCCTATCGGCCTACTGTGCAAGCAAGTTCGCAGTGAGTGGGTTGATCGAGTCTGCAACCCCAGAACTTGCTCCTCTGGGCATTCGAATCAACGGAGTGTGCCCCATGTATGTACGCACCCCGATGGAAACACGTGAGTTGGCGTGGGAAGGCGAACTTACTGGGCGCACTCCCGAAGAAGTGTTTGCGGGATACGAAGCAGACACACCCTTGGGTCGCGTTGCTGAGCCCGAAGAAATAGCGGAAGTAGTCGCGTTCTTGGCGTCAGATGCGTCCGGGTACATGACCGGAAACCTGATTCCTGTAAGCGGCGGAGCACATCTGGGCTTCACTGTTGATGACCCAGGATCAAACGAAGAATAGTGAAAGGAAAAGCTATCATGCGACGGTCAAAACTTGCGGTAGCAACCGCATCGGGGGCAGCGCTTACCCTTGGAGCTTCACTGATTGCGGGTTGCGCTGTGTCAACAAAGGACACCTCGGACGGCGACATCATCAAGGTTGTTGCTCAGGCGGGCGGTCCGGGCGAATCATTGAAAGCGGCGGCTGAGGAGTACACCAAACAGGGCCTCGGAAACGTCAGTGTCGACCTCTTCGATTACGACGGCGTGCGTGAGCGGACAATTCTCGGATTCAACTCAGGTCGCGATTCCTACGACGTCTTCGACGTTGCGTACGAGTGGATGCCCGAGTACATAGACGCTGGCTATCTTCGCCCGATGGATGAGGATATTGAGCAACGAGCGGATGTAATTGATCTAGATGACTTCGTTCCGGCCTATGTCGATTGGGCGACAGTTGACGGGACGCAATATGTTCTTCCCTGGTTCGGCGCCGTCTACATGCTTTACTATCGAACCGACCTTCTTGAGGAAGCCGGTGTTGATGTTCCTACCACGTGGGAAGAGTACGTTGATGCTGCTCGTACGCTACAAGAAGCAACCGGTGTAACAGGCACGACACTGATCGGTAAGCGTGACGATCCACTTATGTGCGAGTTCTGGAGTATCGCTTGGTCCTTCGGAGCGGACATCTGGGACGGTAGTCAGTCAACAGTCGATTCGCCGGAAACACTCGAAGCACTTGAACTCTGGAAGAATGTGCTCTCCTATGCTCCACAGGATGCGTTGAGCGCCGATTGGCCGGCTGCCGCAGCGGCCTTCAGTGAAGGCAAGACTGCGATGATGATCAACTTCAGTGATACTACGGATGCGATTTTGGCCGATGGGGTTGAGATTGCTGACAAGGTCGGCTTTGCGCTTCTGCCTGCAGGGCCTACAGGAGTGAGCACTCCGAACTTGGGTGGCCACGGCCTCGGTATCTCCTCGGCTAGTGACAAGGCTGAGGAAGCAATGGATTTCATCGCATGGGCGACGTCTGCTGAACAGCAAGAGGTCGGCCTTGATCATGGCGGCTCGACGAACCGTATCTCTCTCTTGGAAGATCCGGTCCTTCAAGAGCGTTTCCCCTACTACGCCGCCGCCCTCGAGAACTACCGGCAGGCCGTCTATTTCCCGGTGACTGCCGACTGGGTCGACTGGGAGGCAGCGATTGCCCCCTCACTATCCGAAGGAATGGCGGGTACCACTCCTACAGCTGATGCTGTTTCCGCAGCGGGCACGAATCTATCGAAGCTAATAGTCAAGGAATGATCTAGCTTGACAGCCACCGTATTGCAGCCAGTAGGGCAAAAGTCCGCTAAGGAACCTCGGGGGTCCGTTCGCAGAGGAGGACTCACTCCCTGGGCCTTTCTTGGTCCTGCGCTGATTCTGATAGTCGCACTACGCGTCTTTCCAATGCTCTTAGCGCTTGGAATGTCATTCACAGACGTTCAATTGAGCTCATCAGCCGAGACGCAGTTTATTGGCACGGAGAATTACGAGGCGATCCTGAACTCTGCCGAGTTCGGTGAATCGATTCTAGTGACGCTCAAGATAGTGGTTCCGGCTCTTGTTCTGGAGATGGTGCTCGGATTACTGATTGCTTTGTGGCTGAACAAACCAGTTGGGAGCCGGAAGGTTGCGCGCGGCGTCATGCTCGTTCCCTACCTTCTGGTCCCGGTGGTTATCGGAAACATTTTCCGGATGATCTACAGTGCCCAGTTCGGACAGCTGAACTACATGCTCGGGTTGCTCGGCATGGATCCTCAAGCGTGGCTAACTAACCCCAAATTGGTGCAGTGGTCGGTCGTCTTCATGGAGGTATGGCACACCACGCCATTTGTCGCTTTGATGTGTCTGGCCGGACTCGCGGGAATCTCAAAGGACACGATTGAGGCCGCGATGGTTGACGGAGCGGGGACATTTCAACGGTTTTACTATGTCGTCCTTCCTTCCCTTCTCCCAATTCTTGGGGCGGTGTTCGTCCTGCGAGGGATGGACGCTCTTCAGTTATTTGATGAGGTCTTCGTGCTAACTGGCGGTGGGCCCGGAAGACTTACGAGTGTATTGAATCTGTTCCTGTATCAGTTCGGTTTCCGGCAGTTCAGGTTGGGAGAGACCTCCGCGGCAGTGACGCTAGTTGTTTTGACGTTTGCCGTGGTTGCTATATGTGTCCAGGTAATAAGGGCAGCGCTCAAGAAGGGGGCGCATCAGTGAAAATGCTCCTGAGAATCCTGAAGGGAATCGGAAATGCCATCGTCTGGGTGGTGCTGATTGGCGTGAGCATCTATCCACTGCTCTGGACGCTAGTGATTTCTCTGAAAGATGATCGCGCGGCGTATCAATTGCCGGTGCAATGGATCTTCAAGCCTGATTTCAGTACCTACCATGAACTGCTAACCAACGGGGACTTCATTGCAGCGTTGATCAACAGCATTGAGCTTGCGGGGATTGCGACGCTACTCTGTGTGTTCCTTGGCGCAGCAGCCGCTTACGCGCTGGCCAGGTACGAGCTGCGATCTGCAGGCACGATCACTATGGTGTTTGCGATCACCCGCATTGTGCCTTCTTTCGCAATCGTTCTGCCGACATTCTTTATCTTCCGGCAGTTGAATCTTCTAGATTCGATGTTTGGCCTCGTCATGGCGTTGACCGCTTTTCAACTTCCACTGACTGTCCTAATCATGGTCGGCGTATTCAAGAATGTGCCTGCAGCAATCGATGAAGCGGCTCGGATGGACGGCGCCGGCATGATTCGGGTCTTTTTCCAGATCATGCTACCAATCGTTAGGCCAGGTCTCTTCGCCAGTGCAGTGGTCACATTCGTACTCATCTGGAATGAGTTCCTGTTCATTCTGGTGCTCGCTGGCGACAAGTTGGTCACGATCCCGATGTTCATTGCCAATTTCCAGACGGATAAAGCAATTCTGTGGAGCCAGATTGCGGCTAGCAGCGTCATCTCGATTATTCCAGTCGTAATTCTGATCATCTTCGCCCAGAAGCATCTGCTTGCGGGTCTCGGTTTCGGAGCAGTTAAGGAGTAGTAGTCATATGAAGGCAGTGGTGTTGCAAGGAGTTGGGGACGTAGAGGTCGCAACGGTTGATGATCCAACCCCGGGTCCCGGCGAAGTCCTCGTAGCGGTGAGAGCCTGTGGCATTTGTGGCACGGACTTGCACATTCAGGAGGGACAAGAGGGAGTCTTGCCTGTCACACCTGGACATGAGTTCTCGGGCGTGGTTATTGAGGTTGGATCGGGTGTAGACAATGTAAGCGTCGGAGATTCTGTGTGTGCTGACCCCAACATTCCTTGCGACGTATGCCCATTCTGCCAAGATGGTCGTGTCAATCTTTGCGATAACTACACTGCCCTCGGAGTGACACGGGCCGGTGCTGCTGCGGAAATGGTCGTGGTTCCCGCAAGGCTCTGTGTAGTGGTTCCGGAGGGAGTTCCACTCGAGCACTACGCGTTCGCCGAGCCTCTTTCGTGCGCGCTTCATGCAATGGACTTGGTGGACCTGGCTATCGGGCAGACCATGTTGATCTACGGCGCCGGAACTATGGGCTTGTCCATGTTGCAGCTCGCGGTAAAGGGCGGAGCCGCTCCAGTTGCTGTGGTAGATCTGAACCCCGACAAGCTGGATCTTGCTCGTGAACTTGGTGCGGATGAAGTGGCTCTGAAGGCTGACGAGCTTAGCGAGCAGAAGTGGGACGTCGTTGTCGATGCGACAGGTGTCGCCAAGGCAATCAGGGACGGGCTAAAGCATGTAAGGAAGGGCGGGACATTCCTCCAGTTTGGTGTAGCGAACTTGGATGATGAAGTTTCAATTAGTCCTCACTGGATATACGACGAAGAGATTCGCATCATAGGCTCGGTCTGTCCGGCGGATGCATACCGCCGCGCGACGCAATACATCGCTTCTGGGCGTTTCGTTGTTGAACCCCTGATCAGCCACAGAGTTACTCTTGAGGAGTACTCGGAAGCAATCAAGATGTTCCGGGAGGGTAAGACCCGAAAGGTTCTGGTCTGCCCATGAGAATCGTTGCTTTGGGGGACAACTGTCTCGACGTCTACCTCGAACAGGGCCACTTAACTGTTGGCGGAAATGCCTTGAATGTCGTGGCGAACTGCCTAATTGCCGGACACGAGGCGCACTACGTCGGGCCGGTTGGGAGCGACACCGCCGCGCAAGAAATCGTACGGTCCCTGAATGCCAACGACATAAGTACAGACAACGTGTTTCCGATGGTTGGCCCATCAGGAGTTACGCTTATCCGCCTGGTCGATAACGACCGTCAGTTTCTGTTCGAGGAATTCGGTGTCTGCGGAATGTGGACTCCCAGTATGCCCGAATCGCTGACTGTGGATGGTCAGTTCGACTGGATCCACGTCGGCGGACCGAGAACTATGGACACAGACTTCAGCACGATCAGGCAGTATTCGCGGTGGGTGAGTGCGGACGTATCTACATGGGATGTTCCCGAAGACCTGGATCTGAATGATGTTGATGTCGTTTTTGCGTCCTCAGATGATCGTCCCGGGGAGGCGATTCTTCCGCTGGCTCAATCGATTCTTAATCTAGGTGCCTCAGAGGTGGTGATCATGTCTGGTCCTCATGGATCTACATGGGTTGATTCAGATGGTTTGGTTCCGTGCAACTCTCATCCGGCGAAGCGTGTGGACACTTGTGGGGCCGGAGACTCCTATATTTCTGGTTTCATGATGGCTCGGGCAGCGGGTGCGGGGCCCGTAGAGGCTACAGAAGCCGGAACCGTTAGTGCCACCAAAACCATTCAGCACGTCGGCGGATTCCCGCAGAAGACGCATCCTATTCCTGAGTGGGTGCTCAGCGATTACGAGCAGTACATCGTCTAGGCCGCGAGTTTGCCCACCCAGCTAGTCCCTGCGGTGAAGAGCCTCGATCAACGCTTCTTCGCCACGGGGACTAGCTTTCGTTCGAATTCCTAGATGTGGGGTGTCCCTACCTGTTGCGGAGCACTCTGTAGGTGATGTCGGTTCCGCGATGGTAGTCACGAGCGAACATGACAGGTTTTCCGGTCTTCGTTAAGCAGATTTCGTCTGTTAGTAACCATGGCCCGAGACCCGACAGGTTGTACCTGTTCTCCCACTCTTCGGGAAGGTCAACCGCTGAAATTACCGCCAGTGACGACTCAATTCTGTGACCCTGCATGGCGAGGGTTCGAGCGACAGATCCGCTCCAGTCACGGTACTCTAGCGGTCCGGGAAGTAGCTCTCTTGGGATAAACCCCTCACTGATAACCAATGGCTTATTGTCGCCATAGCGGATTCTCAGGACTCGGAGGACGGGGTCGCCCAACTCAATCTCAAGAGGACTGGCCACGATTTCCGGGGCGCCGATCTCCTCTACCTCGAGCACGGCACTGGTTACTTCATACCCGAGGCCCTCGAGCATTTCAGTAATGCTTTCGTAGACGGTCATCGGGCGCTCAACTCTAAGCGAAGACAGTGTTGAGACGAAGCGACCGTGCCCCTTGACAACTGTTAATACACCCTCTTGCTCAAGTCGACTAAGAGCTTCGCGTAGAGAAGACCTAGAAATACCAAGTTGATCCGATAGTTCAATTTCTGACGGAATCCGATCGTGCGGACGCAACTTCTTCTCTTCGATGAGTTGTCGAATGCGATGATATGCGCGATCGACTGTAGAGCCCCGCTGGTTCGCAGACTTCTCTGTCTTAACGGTCGTCACTAAGTGCCCCCTGGATCTGAATTCGGTGTTGCTACGCAACACAATTGCAGCAACGAACCGTCCTAAACCCTAACAGAGGCGCGGTGGCGCGTCCCTGTTATGTTGCTGTCAGGTGACACCCTCTGCTATTTGGGGCATGAGGGCCGTACTGGCTCCCCTCTCTCAAACTGAGAGGCTCCTATCCAGTCCGCACCAGTTGATCGCGGTTCTCGCGTACATTTTGGCGGCGGAGGCTATCAGGGAGATTTCTACGGATTCCTCGGGGGAATGCGCCAAAAGCAGGTCACCTGGGCCACAGACAACAGCTCGGCTACCTGCGGCTTCGTAGAAAGAAGCATCGGACTGTGCACCAGCTGGAACGGGCTCGGGCTGGTTTCGTGTGCCAAGTTGAGCTGCCACGTCATTGCGTGCTTCAAGGGCTACACGTACGAAATCGGACGTTGGGTCCGTGTAGGCCGGTGGCCAAGTATCAGTCCATTCGAAGTCAGATGGGTGCTCCCGCAACCAGGGGTCTAGAGCTTCCGCCTTTCGGACGTGGTCGGTTATCTCATCCTTGATCTCCTCCGAGGTGTATCCAGGAGGGAATGAAAGTAGGTAGTCAAAGCGAGCTCGGTCAGGGAAGTACGCCGGCGCAGCAAACCCAACATCGGCTTTTAGGGCGCCGGGGTGGATGATGAATGCGCCGGCAGGGAACTGAGGGTGACTCTTGGTGAATCCCCACTGGTCTTCGAGCTGTCTCAATGCTTGATAGACATAGAATCCCTTGTCAATCGCATTAACGCCAACAGAGTCGCCACCTCTGCCCGGGCGGATAGCTTGGTTCCTGGACGCCCAGTGAGTTGACTTACCGCGGACTGTCACGCTGAATAAGTAGTTCCCCGCAGCGGTGTTAGATACGACTAAGGGTGAGTCCGCGGACGAGGTGGGTTCGGCGACCAGGACCGCATCTGGAGTACGAACTTGGGAGAGCAACGCTGAGGTTCCGGCCAGGTGATCCATTGTTTCTTCACCAACTACGGAATGTAATACCAGGTCACCCTTCAACTTCACGCCTGTGAAATTCAGTGCCTTTACTGCAAGCCATCCGGCCACGAGTCCACTCTTCATGTCGGTGGTGCCGAGGCCGAATAGTCTTCCACTCTCTATCCGCGGCTCCAGTTGACCGGCCCGTGTCGGTGCCACAGTGTCGATATGTCCGGCAAACGCAAGAGACCGAGCGGTCGGATCCGATCCGGGTGTTCGTCCCTCGATATTGGGCCTACCGAGCTCCGCTTCCACGCGGGTAATCTGCATCCCGAGAGACTCAAGTCGTTCCTGGAGAAGATTGTTTGCGCGTGCTTCTCCACCTTCCTCGGTGGATCCGTCAACGCCCGGTTGCTTTGGATTGACGCTTCTGATCGAGACCAGCTCTGTCAGAAGCTGAATAGCCTCTTCCAGATTCGCGTCAACGGCATCATCAACGGTCTGCGCTAGGTCGGTTCTTGCTTCACTCATCGCCCTGCCCCCACGAAACCGGTAATTGCGGATACTAGCGAGTTTCGGTCGAACTCCGAGCGCGGTGCGTCCGCCACGACCTGTCCCAGTCGAAGAACCACTATTCGATCGCAAACTTCCAGGACGTGGGGAAGAGTATGCGAAATGAATACGACCCCGAGATCGTTCTTCTTCGCCTGCTCCACGACCTCAAGAACTTCCTCAGATTGCCTAGCGCCGAGATGGTTTGTCGGTTCGTCAAGCAAAATGACTTTGCTTGCCCATGCAACTGCTCGGCCGATTGCTACGGCCTGTCGTTGACCCCCGGAAAGCTCTGCCACGGTTCGTTCGGAGCCGGGCACGGCGATGCCTACACGGGCCAGCTCAGCGTGGGCATCCTTGTCCATCTTCTTGTTGTCGAGGAAGCCCAGCGCACCCAGGATCCCTTTCTTCGTGAGCTCGCGTCCTAGGAAGACATTGGCACTGACGGTCAGGTGAGGACAAAGGCCCGCATCCTGGTAAAGAGTCTCGATTCCGGACTCCAGGGCTTGGGCTGGAGACTCCCATTCCACCCGTTCGCCTTCAAGCAGTAGCTCCCCTGAGTCGGGCCTGTGGACGCCCGAGAGAACCTTTATCAGGGTGGACTTGCCAGCGCCATTGTCGCCCACGAGTCCGACGACTTCCCCGCTGCGGACGGCAAAATCAACGTTCTCAAGCGCGACCACACTGCCGTATCTTTTGCTGATGTTTCGTGCCTCGTATAGAGGCGCGGCCTGTGTCATTGTCCTACCTCAGTCCTTGTTCTTTTGTCCCATAGTCTGAACCGCTACCGCGAAGGCGATTAGCGCGCCAACCACTATCTGCTGTGCGTTAGGCTCAACTCCGACGAGAATCAGTCCGCTTAGTACGCTGGTCGTGATGAGCGCGCCAAGTGCTGTTCCCGTTACTCGCCCACTACCACCGGTCATTGCGGCTCCTCCGATGACGACGGCGGCAATGGCCTGGAGTTCTCCGCCCTTCCCAGTAGCGGGGGAGCCCGATCCGAGTCGGAAATATACGAACATTCCGGCAAGGGAGGCCAAGAGGGATGCGATCAGGTATACCTTCATCAAGTGTCGGTTCACGTTAATGCCTGCAACGCGGGCAGCAAACGAGTTTGAACCTATTGCGTAGGTATGCCTGCCGAACTTGGTCTTGGTCAGGATTAGCGCAAACGATATGAGTATCAGCAGTACACCCACAAGCGGCCATGTGAGAACACCAAGGAATCTGGTATTCCCGATTTGAACGACCGCCGAGGGAGCGCCCGCAATTTGCACGCCACCCGTGATAACCAGGGTGCTGCCGGTGCATGCGCCCATCGTTGCAAGCGTCGCGATGAACGGTGCAAGACCAACCTTTGTGATCAGCAGCCCGTTGATAGTGCCGACTATCAAGCCGACACAGAGGGCTGTCAAGATACCGAGCAAAATGCTCAGAGCGGGTGCCATTCCATTTGCGGTTGTTGCGCGGATCGTCAAGGCGGCACAAACGCCGGAAAGACCTGCGAGTGAGCCGACCGAAAGATCGATTCCTCCGGTGATTATTACGAAGGTCATGCCCGTTGCCATCAGCATAATCGGACCGAAATCTTGGAGGATATTTCCGAAGGCGGCCGTCGAAAAGTAGCGCGGGTTCAGCAGGGAGAAAACCAGAACCATTAGCGCATAGACGACTATCAGCATGACTTCTTGATTTCCAAGAAGCCTCTTCAGTTTCTGTGCCGGGGTGGATGCCTCCTCAATCCTAGCGACGAGGTTTTCAGGTTTTGTATCACTCATTGGGTTCTCACTCGGCGTATTGGTATTGGCGTGTATTGCTCAAGTTGTCGCGGTTCATGATCTCGTTCGGAATTACGACCTCAGGCTCTATCTCGATAGATTCATCGCCTCTGATCGTCGCCACCAGAAATTCGAGAGCAAGACGAGCCTCTTCGGCCGGTTGCTGCGCAACAAGTGCGGAGACTGAACCGTTTTCGAGCTCCTCTACCTGGGTGGAGTAGGCGTCGTAACAGATGAGTGCGGGAGCCTGATCCTCCGCCACTCCATAGAGGGCGGCAACGGCTCCTGTGCACGATGTTCCATCGACCGCAAAGACACCGGCAAGGTCAGGATGTTCCAGCAGCGTAGTGCTCAGGATTGTGGTTGCCTCAGAGGGTTGGCTGTATGCATATTGAACATCAAGTGCTTCAATGCCGGGGTAGTCGTTCTCTAGCGACTCCAAAAACCCTTCCACGCGTTGCGTACCGGTTGTGTTAGTCGGTGAGGCGGAAATAATGAGAACTTTGCCTGATCCGCCGGTCTGAGCATCCATTTCTTCAGCGGCTTTCTGGCCGCCGTCGCGATTGTCGCCCGTGATATGAGAGATCAGGGTTTCGCGGTCATTGACTGTGGTGTCGACGGTAACGACAGGGATCCCCATTTCGGCGGCTCTGTCCACGGCCGGCTGGAGTGCGTCAGCGTCCGTGGGAACCAGGACCAAGCCGTCGATGTCGTCAGCGAGTGCAGCATCGACGAATGGAATCTGCGCTTCGGGTGAGTACTCGTCGGAGGCACCCTGCCAAAGAAGTTCGACATTCAGTTCTTCTGCAGTCGCTTTCGCCTCGATCTCCATCGCCTTGAAGAAGGGGTCAGAGGCAATGCCCGGAATAAACGCTATCCTCAGTCGCTCAGTCGAGCTTGACTCCGACTTCACAACGGTGTCATCACTCTGAGCGGAGGAGGAACTGCTCTCCCCTCCCGACGAACAACCGGTGAGTGCGATCGCAAGTATGCCAGCGGTGGCTAGGGCCGAAAGTTGCAGAGATTTCATTGGTAAGTCCTTCCTTGGCAGGATGCCCGTGTAAGTCCGTTTACTTAGACGCGTAGGTGTAGATACGCGTTTCTTCCAGGTTGTCCTGAGTCATTACAACGTTGGGAACAACGACGCTTGTCGCTGCGGCCTCTTCTCCCTGGATGGCTGCGATTGCGGCTTGCAGTGCCAGACGAGCTTCCTGGCCGGGATCCTGTGCGATTAGGGCTGTGTAGATCCCGTCCTCTAGTTCCTCAACCTGGTTTTGGTAGGCGTCGTAACCGATGAGGACCACGTCGCCTGTTAGGTTGGCGTC
Organism: Actinomycetaceae bacterium MB13-C1-2; assembly: GCA_035621235.1. Taxonomy (NCBI): domain Bacteria; kingdom Bacillati; phylum Actinomycetota; class Actinomycetes; order Actinomycetales; family Actinomycetaceae; species Actinomycetaceae bacterium MB13-C1-2. Next base: position 446,620 of record CP141731.1, on the reverse strand, counting down.
GCGAAGTGCTGCGACGGCTCCAACGCCCGCGTTCCCCTCCGCTGAGAAAATCCCCTTGATATCTGGATTGTTCAGAAGCGCCGCTGCCACCTTGGTGGTGGCCTCAGACGGTTGGCTGTACGCGTAGTCAACGCCGACGATTTCGATGGCTGGGAAATTCGTCTCGATTGCTTCCTCGAATCCTTCGACTCGCAGGGTGTCAGTTGTGATGGTAGGTGATCCGGAAATTATGAAGACTTTGCCTTCACCGCCGATCAGCTCGGCCATGGTTTCCGCCGCTTTGGAGCCGCCGTCTTTATTGTCACCGGTGATGTGAGCGACCAAATTGTCCTGGTTAGTCACTGAGGTGTCTACGGTCACCACGGGAATACCCAGCTCGATTGCACGGTCAACCGGCGTCTGGAGCGCGTCAGCGTCGGTTGCCGCGATGATGATGGCGTCCACGCCGTCGGCGATCGCAGAGTCAATGAACGGGAGCTGCGCCTGCGGTGAGTACTCCGCTGAGCTGCCCTGGTAAACGAGTTCAACTCCGAGCGCTGTGGCTTCCTCCTCTGCGGCGATCTCCATCGCTCCGAAGAACGGGTCCGAGGAAATACCCGGGATGAAAGCGATGCGGTACGTCTCGTCAGCCGGTGATGTCTCAGCCCCCGCCGAGTCGGGGCTGGCACTTCCTGACTGGCCATTCGATTCATTCGAGGTGCCTCCAGATGCGCAACCGGCAATGGCCGATGCACCCAAAACGGAAGCTGCGAGTACGGATACTAGTCGGTTTCTATTCGTGGGGGTCATTGGGTCTCCCAACACTTCGTTGTGTACGCAGTCGGTCTTAACTGCTCTAGCTCACGCGTGTGAGGCTACCCATAGTGTCAGACAGCATAGTCTTAATGTCAAACAACAATTTGATAACACGTTTTCAATATCTAGAAGTCAGACTATTCGCTAATACTCCGGTCTAAGAACGATGGGCATCCGTCTCAGCAGCGGGTTTTTGGAGTCGTCTGTTCGGGGTTGGGTACGCCGAACGACTCCCAAGCGGATGGTCCCCCGGATCCGTAACGCCGAGTTACAGCAGCAAATGACACTCAATACCCCGACCTAAAGCAGAATGTTGTTCAATGTGTCTGATTTAGGTTGCTGGTAGTCTGACTGCAAGATATGGTAGTCATACCCCACAAAGAAAGTGAGACAGAAATGGGTTACGACGAGTACAAGGCAGTGTTCGATGTGGCTGCTCAGAACATCCCGGCAATCCGAGAGGCCGTCCGTGATGCCGTGGATAAGAAAGGGTGCGACCGCGTTCTCTTCACGGGGGTCGGGGGCATCATGATGCTGACTCTTCCCTCCGTGGAGTTCATGCGCCGCCAGAATGGGTTCCCGATTCACTATGAGCTGGGCGCGGAACTCCTCGAGGACATGCCCGCCTACATCGATGACAAGACCCTGGTCGTCACTCCGTCCGTTTCTGGAACTACCGCTGAGACGATCGAGTTGATGGCTCGCTTGGGCGAGCTAGATGTCAAAGTTCTAGCGCTCACCGGTAATGCTGATAGCCCGATCGCAAAGGCTGCAACCTACAACGTGACGACCCCGATGGCCGACCCAACTTCGTCCGAGGTTGTCTTCTTGCAGACCTTGGTCGTCGCCCTGGAGTTACTTGGCAAGGACTCGGGCCTTGACGTAGAACGGACATTCGCTGAGTTGCAGAAGGTTCCGAACGTTCTGATTTCCGTGAAGGAACAGTGTGAGCCGACTGCGCGCAAGCTTGCCGAGCATCTTGCTGACCATGATTATCACATCCTTACTTCTGCCGGGAATACCTGGTTCGAGGTCGACTACTACGCAATGTGCATTCTTGAGGAGATGCAGTGGATTCGTACCCGAGCGGTGCATTCCTCTGACTTCTTCCACGGCACACTTGAACTGGTCGAAAAGGGGGTTAGCGTTCTGATTCTCAACGGCCTCGGCCCTATGCGTGCACTCTCCGAAAGGGTCGCTCGGTTCGCCCCGCGTGTTACCGATTCCAGTGTTGTCGTAGACCTCGAGGACTTTAGGCTGGATGGTCTATCGGACAAGACGCAGGAACTCATTGCCCCGGCAATTCTGGCAACTGTTTTTGAGCGCACATCAAAGCAGTTGGAGGACATTCGTAATCACCCGCTGACGACGCGCCGCTACTACAAGAAGATGGATTACTAGAGTTCTGCGTTCAATTTGACTCAGTGTCCCGCATGCCTTGAGCCAGGCGTGTGGGACACTGTTTTGTGCGTTGGTGCTATGAGCATCGGATTTCTTCCGAACTTTTGTCATATAGGACTTATGTCCGGGGTAGTGGTGGTAGCGTGATTGCACCCGCTCTCAGAAGCCCCTCAAGTTCGCCGACGAACTTGAGGGGCGGGAAAGCGTCTACTGCAGATCAGGATAGATAGTCGTCGAAAGACACTCGTCGGGCAGAGCTGCCCGAACCATTAGGGAGAAACAATGACACCTCACGAACACCCACTCAATGGACACCGCACAATTAAGGAATGGCTAGCGCACCCCAAAGGAGGCCCGGTAATCCGCGGTTTCTTTGAACAGGCGGGCGTTGACGATGCCACGATCGAGATGATGAAGTCGCTCCCACTTGGAGGCATGCCCGGTCTTAGCCAGGGAAGATTTTCTCAGGAGCTGGTCGACAAACTGATCCTGGAAGCCAACGACGGCGTCATGCCAGAAGAGGAGCCAGAACTCGGTGCAACCGGTCAGCGCTTCTTCGGGAAGACGGTCATAGTCACAGGCGCGGCATCCGGCATAGGACTTGCGACCCTGAGGCGCATCGTCTCTGAGGGCGGTCGAGTGATCGCCGTCGACATGGCTGCAGAGAAGCTTGAGGACGTTGCCGCGAATGCTCCGGCAGGTACGGTCGTTCCAGTCGCGGCTGATATCACCAAGGATGACGATGTTGCGCGCATCATGGAAGCTGCGGGCCCCAAGGTCGATGGCCTGGCAAACGTTGCCGGCATCATGGACGGGATGATGCCATTGCACGAGACCGACAATGCCCTCTGGGAGCGTGTCATTGCTGTGAACGTGACCGGATCATTTAAAGTCTCTCGCGCCGTTCTTCCACTCATGATCGAGGCGGAAGAGGGCGCCATCGTAAACGTTGCCTCCCAGGCTGCACTTCGAGGCAACGCAGCAGGCACTGCTTATGGCACCTCGAAACACGCCATCGTTGGTATGACAAAGTCGGAGGCGTTTCTCTACGGGCCTCTCGGTATTCGTGTCAATGCGGTCGCGCCCGGCGGTGTCGCCACCGGAATCGAGGGCGCTTTCAAATCGGAGTTCGCGGAGAAGAGGATGGCACCGTTCCTTGCTCTCCTACCACCGATCTCTACGGCCGACACACAGGCGGCGGCAATCACCTGGTTGCTGAGCGATGATGCGATGAACGTAAATGGAATCATCATGCCAACGGACGGAGGCTGGTCCGTTCAGTAGCCCGTTTACCCATATCCACCCACTCGGTAACCGCGCAGACCGGTATTTTCTGTGCAAAGTTGCCCCAGCCCGGACTACTCAGCCATCCGCGCATGTGGAATACGCATGATCACGCTGATGAGTACCACGGCTACAGAGACCAGCCATCCTCGCATGTGGAATACGCATAGATTGGGGAATAGTCCCGGTTACGGATTCAGGGCTTCACGGACTCCTAACAACCCGACGCAGACTCAAAGGAGCGAGGGCTCCATGACCAAAATCCGGGGTGTCGGTGAGCAGACTGTTGCTGACACCCCGAGTTCTGGCGTTTTTGTCCTCGTACAAGATTTCCGGCCAGCTATGCAAAACGCACCGAGAGATCAGGACAAAACGGCTCGGAACTGGAGTCGTCAAACCAGCGGGAGCAAAACGTATCGCGAGAGATCAGGCCAAAATGGCTCGGAACTGGAGTCGTCAAATCAGCGGGAGCAAGACGTACTGAGAAACTGGACGACAAACGGCCTACCCGATCTCAGCGACCTTTCTCGCGTGGATTCTTGCTATGCGAGGTCCAGGGCCTTACGGGCACGGGTTCTCGCATCTTTCGCGTCCCGTGACCCGCGTATCGCATCAGCGGCTTGACGGCACTGGTTCATCGTTACTTGGTCAAGCTGGGCTCCGACGGCGGAGATTGCGCTGGTTGCCATCGACAGACTCGTGATTCCCATACCAATGAGCACACAGGCAAGTATGGGGTCGGCGGCAGCCTCACCGCACACGCCAGCGGGCTTTCCCGCCCTCCTACCGCCCTCGGCGGTTTGCCGAATCAACTCAAGAACCGCCGGTTGCCAGGGGTCGGTGTACTCGGCGAGGTGAGGAGACATCCGATCTGCAGCCATCGTGTACTGGGTTAGGTCGTTGGTACCGATCGAAACGAAATCGACCACCTCAAGGAACTGATCAATGAGCACCACTGCCGCGGGAACCTCAATCATGACTCCAGGGACCAGGTCGCGCTCCCGACAGAGCCCGGCAAACCACTCGGCTTCGGGGAGCGTTGAGACCATCGGAGCCATTACCCAGACGGCAGTGCCGGGTGATGTTTTCTTGGCCTCAGCTATTGCGTCGAGTTGATGGAACATGAGCTCGGGATTGTGCCCTGTTACCCGTATGCCTCGGACCCCGAGCGAGGGATTGAACTCTTCGGTGAGAGTCGCGAACGGGACAGGCTTATCGGAACCGGCATCGAGGGTGCGAACCACAACTTTTGAATCAGGAAACGCCTCGAACACGGCGGCATAGTCGGTGGTCTGCTCCTCAACAGTTGGTTCAGTGGCCGTATCAAGGAACAGTAACTCGGTTCGGAACAGGCCGATTCCTTCCCCCTGACTCGCGGCGGCCTTCTGAGCGGTCGCGCTGTCCTGGACATTGGCCAGGAGTTGAACAGGAACTCCGTCTGCAGTCCGAGCCGGCCCCCGCCAGGCACGAATTAGCTCCAAGCGTTCCCGGTCTTGCTCCACCAGTTTTGCCGCTTCGTCTGCATCCACTCCGGTAGTTATCGTTCCCTCGGAAGCGTTTACCAAAACAGGAGTCCCATCGGCGATCTCACTAAGTCGGCGCGCGGCCACGATACATGGGATCGAAAGCTGCCGCGCGATGATTGAAGTGTGCGAAGTTGGACCCCCACCCTCCGTCACAATTGCAACGTAGTTCGCCGGATCCAAGCCCGCCGTGTCAGCCGGGGAGAGGTCGTCTGCTAGAAGCACTACCGGGTAGTCAGCCACGGGAACTCCCGGTTCCGACTGTCCCTGCAGCCGGGCGATCACCCTGTCCCTGATGTCACGAAGATCCGTTGTGCGCTCAGCCATAAGACCACCGGTTTTCTCGAACATGTCGATGAAGGTGTCCGTAGCGGCCATCGTTGATTGAATAGCGGGAACCCCAGACATGATCGACTTTTTGATCATTCGAGCCCAACCTCGGTCAGTGGCTAAACCAGCCGTCATTGTGAGAACTTCTTTGGCTGGTCCGCTAGCTTTTTCGGCTCTACTCTTCAGGCTGTTTGCCACGGCTTCGGCCGCCTTAGAGAAGCTCTCCGCCTCCGCCTCCCGCCGGTCGTCAGGTACTTCCGGAGCAGTTGAAGGGGGAAGTTGCGGCCTGCGGGTCCATGCTGCCGGCGCGTATGCGAATCCCTCTACAACTGGAGTCCCCTCGATAACAAACGGTGCGCTTGTTGGATCCTGGCTCACGGTGTTTTCCCTTCGCTAGGCAAGAAATAGCCGAGTAATCGATCCGGGTCACGGGTCGCGAGTTCCACATAAGCGGATCTCTATCGGAGCCTCCTTGCTCGGTAAGATGATGATTTAAAGGATAGCCCGGCGGAGTCGACACGGGTGATGCCGCCGAAGCTCCGCGAAAAGACGAAAGAGAACTCAATGGCACAGAAAACCGTCAAAGTTGGCTCTAGAGTCGGTCTCCACGCACGCCCCGCCTCCCTGGTGGCGGACAGGGCATCGGACTATAACGAAGAGATACTAATAGCTGTTGAGGGTGGGGACCCGGTTGACGCAACTTCCCAAATGATGATTATGACCCTGGGCGCTGACCACGGAGACAAAGTAGTCATCGAATCGGAGAATGAAGAGGCAGTCGAGGTGCTGGCTGCGATGATCGAGTCCGACCTGGACGCCTGAAGAAGATTCGGTCAAACCTAGAGTCTCAGCTTGGTTCGAGAAACGGTTCTATCAAGCTAGGTTGATACGCGTCCCCTTGATACACCTCCCCTTCAGACCGAGAGATTCATCGGGCGTGATAGTAGTCGTTCAATTCTCTCTGAAAGTCAGCCGCTTCACCGTGGTGGGGCTACGGGATAAGGTCGGTTTCCATGCGACCCGCCCGCAGCAACAAGCTTGGCAGAGCGGTTCCCTTTACCGAGGCGAGTTGCTCGGCCTGAGTTCTGCACGAGTAACCGTCGGCCAGATAAATGGAACCCGCTGTCGCATTGCCTAACGACGGAAGCAGTTGGTTTTCGGCAACGGCCACCGAAATCTCGTAGTGTCCCTTTTCCATCCCGAAGTTACCGGCAAGACCGCAGCACCCAGCGAGCGCCTTAACCTCGGCTCCCAGTCCCTCCAATAGGGCCATGTCCTTGTCGTAACCCATGACCGCATGCTGATGGCAGTGAGGCTGAGCGATAATCTGTGTTCCGTCAAGGCGATGGTCATCAAACCATTCGGGTTCCGGGCCTAGTTCAGGATCAGTGAGCAACTCAGCGAGCGTCATGGTCATGGACGCAACCGCATGGGAACGAGGGTCATCTGGCAGCAGTTCTACCAGATCACTTCGCAACACTGCGGTACACGAGGGTTCGACGCCGATAATCGCTACCCCCTTCTCTGCGGCGGGCCCTAGGACGTCCAACGTCTTTAGGAGTCGTCTCTTCGCACCATCCAACTGTCCGGTCGAGATCCATGTCAGTCCGCAACAGGCATCGGACGAGGGAATACGAACCTGGTATCCGGCCTCCTGCAATAGGTCGACCATGTCGCGTGCGGCCGTTGGATCAAGGTATTCGCTAAAGGAGTCGGCCCAGAGAATAACGTCGCGCTTGGTGGCTACCGCAGCTGAAGTCTTCCTTCGGCGGAACCAGCGACTGAATCTCTGCGTGGTGAAACCCGTCATCTGTCTGCGTGAATCTAGACCTGATACCCAGAACACCGCCTTGCGAATCGGAGAAACGCCCATCGCCCAGTTCGCAACTTGGGCGATAGGAGGCACGGCGGTCACCAATGAGGACCAGCGAGGCAACTGTCCCAGAACATAGTGGTTCATTGGGCGTATGCGTCCGGAGTACTTCTGATACAGCACTTCGGACTTGTACATTGACATGTCGACACCGGCGGGGCAGTCGGTGCCACACGCCTTGCACGACAAACACAGGTCCAGTGCTTGTTCGACCTCCGGGGCATCCCACGTCCGTCCAAACGCGCCCCTTGCCATGTCTTGAAGTACGCGAGAACGACCGCGGGTTACGTCCTTCTCGTCCTTGGTTGCCTGGTACGAGGGACACATAAAGTCGCCGATGCCGAAGTTGTCGGCGCGGCACTTCCCTACCCCGACGCAACGGTGAACGGCATTGGTGAAGTCACCGCCGTCCTCCGTAAACGAAAACCCCTTTGCTCGGATCGGTTTTGCGCCGGGTCTACGAAGCGAGTTGGTGATTGGTTCCGGGTCCACCAGAACACCGGGGTTGAGGAGGTTCTGGGGGTCAAAGAGCCCTTTGAACTGTTCGAAGACCCGAATCGCCTCGTCCGAGTACATGTGCGGAAGCAATGCTCCGCGAGCACGACCATCTCCGTGTTCACCGGAGAGGGAACCACCGTAACTTCCGACAAGGCGGGCGGCATCTTCCATGAACGAGCGGAACCTCGGAACATCGTCCTGCTCTTCCAGAGGTAGGTCAATCCTGACGTGAATGCAGCCGTCACCGAAGTGACCGTAGGGAAGTCCGGTGAGAGAGTACTGGTCCATCAGCGCGTCAAAGTCACGGAGGTACGGCCCGAGATTTTCGGGTGGAACTGCGGCATCTTCCCATCCCGGCCAGGCCTGGTTCCCGTCCGGGGTCCGCCCGGCCAGGCCAACTCCATCGGCCCGGATACGCCACAGTGCCGCGGCTTGTTCCGCGCTTTGAACGACGCGATGGTCGAGTGCACCGGAGGCCGCGACCAGTTCGTCGGCCGCGCGTAGTGCACTGCGGACCTGTACGCCCTCATCCGCATTTTCGTCGTCAGGAGATGGGCCAACTTCGCAGAACAACCAACCTCTTCCGCGAGGAAGGTCAGGGACGGAGTCGTTGTGGCGGCGCACCACCTCGACCAGCCTGGAATCCATGCCTTCAATGGCGAGGGGATTAAAAAGAAGGAGTGCGGTCACCGCCTCAGCGGCCGCCACCATGTCCGAGTATCCAAGGACGACCAGGATGCGAGCACCGGGAATAGGGTGCAGATTGACGGTTGCCTCAAGCAGTGTGACGCAGGTGCCCTCCGTGCCAACCAGGGTCTTTGCGAGGTCGGTTCCACGTTCGGGAAGGAGATGTTCAAGTGAGTAACCGGAGACCTGCCGACCGAACCTGCCGAGCTCGGTGCGAAACAGGGCGAGATTCTGTGAGACTAACTGGCTCAGGCCGGGAATTAGGTCCAGTTGCGATTTGCCGGCCCCAGCCATGAAGCGGCGTCCGAGGCCATCGACTACGTCTGCCCTCACCACATTATCTGAGGTCTTTCCGTACTTAAGCGCGTGCGGGCCGCAGGCGTTGTTTCCAATCATTCCACCGAGCGTGGCTCGGTTCTTGGTGCTGGGGTCTGGGCCGAACCAAAGTCCTTCGGGGGCGGCAGCGTTCTGAAGATCTGAGAGGATCACTCCAGGTTCTAGCCGAGCCAGGCCGCTACTGGAATCGATGTCGAGCACCCGGTTCATGTAACGGGAGAAGTCGATTATCACACCGGGTCCGACTGCGTTTCCGGCGACCGAGGTTCCGGCTCCGCGCGAGGTTATGGGGACTGCGAGTTCACGTGCGACTTCGAGCGCGCCGATAACCTCGTCCTGACTCCTCGGGAACGCGACCATCCGAGGTGGGACTCGATAGTTCGAGGCGTCCGAAGAGTACTCTGCGCGTCTGCGACTGGAATCATCCACCTCGACCACGTCGGAGAGTTGACGGTACAGCTCGGAATCGGAAGACAGCAACGCTGTGCTCCGAGTCTTCTCCGCTCCTGTTTCCACCCCGTTATTCTCACACTGTGGCCGGGTGAATGTGTTCGCGTCCACCTTGGGAATGTCTGCTTCGTCCGTGGATTGCTAGGACGACCACAGGTTTGCAAAGATGATAGGCCAGGTCCAGCGAAGCACAGATAGACTGGACTATCTGGCAGTTTGCGGCAGTCGTTCGCAGGCAAAACGAAGGGTGGAAGTATGACGGTTATTGGAGCATCAAGCTTGGACGTCTATCCTCTCTGCCTCGGAGGTAACCCGTTCGGCTGGACGGCCGATGAATCGGCCTCGCATGCGGTACTTGACGAGTATGCAGATGCGGGCGGAAATTTCCTAGACACGGCCGATGTGTACTCTGCGTGGCAAGAGGGCAACAAGGGCGGTGAATCAGAGACGATCATCGGTTCGTGGCTCAAGAATCGGAAGCGGGACGAGGTTGTGCTTGCGACGAAGGTCGCCAAGCTCCCGGGATACCGCGGCCTTTCGGAGAAGAACGTTCGTACCTGTGTCGAGGCTTCGCTCCGGAGGTTGCAGACCGAGTACATCGATCTCTATTACGCTCACGAGTTCGATCCCAACGTAAGCCTTGAGGAATCAGTTGCGGTCTTCTCTAGTTTGCAGAAAGAGGGCAAGATTCGGGAGGTTGGACTCTCAAACTTCACGGCGCAACAGATTAGAGACTGGATAGCCGAGACACAGCGACAGGGTGTTCAGGCCCCCGTTGCTGTACAACCGGCATACAACCTCGTTTGGAGAAGGTCTTTCGAGTCCTCTCTTGAAGCCGTTTGTAAAGAGTTCGATCTTGGAGTTATTCCATACTGGTCGTTGGCATCGGGTCTGCTGACCGGCAAGTACCGCTCGCAGGAAGACATTACAGGGGCGCGGGAGAGTTCTTTGAAGCGTCAGGCTAGCCCGCGTGCGTTCGAGGTAATCAATGTGGTTAGAGAGATCGCGGCCGAACATAATGTGGAGCCGTCATCGATTGCGATAGCCTGGCTGCTAACTCGTCCGACAATCACCGCCCCTCTTGCTTCGGCTCGTGTGCCGGAGCAGGTGCCGCCGGTGCTTGAGGGAGTGACTTTGACGCTTACTGAGGAAGACGTGATCCGTCTGGACGAGCTCTCGGAGGGATTAGGCAATGACGACTAACCTGTCGAGGACTCATCGAGGGGAAACAAGGAAAGGACGACTCTGTGGCTAAGATGCGTGGGCCCGTGGTGATCCTGGGTGGACACGGTCAGATCGGTCAGATCCTCACCCGACAGCTGGTTGCTAAGGGAATTCCGGTCCGCTCGGTTATCCGGAAGGGAAGACAGGTAGCGACCGTCGAAGAACTGGGCGCGGAAGCAGTTATTTTCAACCTTGAGGCGCTAAACGCGAGCGATTTGGCAGGGGTCTTCAAAGGCGCGTCGGCCATTGTTTTCGCGGCCGGTGCTGGACCGGGGTCTGAACCCCGTCGTAAACGTACGGTGGATTACGGTGCGTCGGTGCTGGGGCAGAGGGCAGCCATGGAAGAGGGCGTATCTCGGTTCATACAGATTTCCGCATATGGGCTGCAGTTCCCGGTTGAAGATGATGCCTCCGATAACTGGCGCGAATATGTGCGGGCGAAACGAGATGCGGACCTTGAACTCATGGAGTCGACCCTGGACTGGACAATCGTACGTCCCACAAGGCTGACTAACGATCCGGGCCGGGGGACGATCTCCGCGGGTCTTGATGTCCTAGCGGACGAAAATCCGCTACCCATTCCTCGTGAGGACGTCGCCAGCGTGGTTGTGGCTTTGTTGGAGGGCAATGATCTGCTGGTTCGGGAGTCAATTGATATCGCCGGTGGCGACACTCCGGTTGATCGCGCTCTGGCAGAGCTGACTTGGCTCAACCCCTGAGTCAATCTGCACTGCTGTTGCTGACGCGCTCACGCGCCAGGTATCCCCGAACTGATCGAGGTCTGCTCGTGAGCGGATCTCCGCATCCTTGATGATGAGCGGTTGGAGGCAAAGCCGGACCAAAATAGGGCACAACTGTCATCAACGTCGGAGATGGTCGATAGGGTTGGGGAGTGCAATCCGTAACCGAGTGGTTTCCCCAGTTTGTCGCGGTCCTTATGCAATGGCTACCGCTAGCGATCTTGGTCGCCATCCCGGTGGTTATGATCATTCGCGATCCAAGACGGATGCGGTGCGCATTGCTGTCGACGTTCTGGGTGCTCCTTGCTCTGCAGTATCTTTTGGCCGACGCGGTGAATTGGATTGCGAAGCTACTAAAGCTTGAGGACATGACCTATGTAACCCTGGGCGTGCTGGTATTGGGATTCTTAATGGTCTTGGGGGTCGCGTTTTTCCTCGTTTGGGCGGGAATTGTGCTGCTAAAACGCGAGGGTGTGTCAGTAGCTCATTCGCTTTCTCTGGTTTTAGGGCTCGGGGTTCTTGGCTATCTTGCGCTGGTTCTTCTCTCAGTTTTCCAAAGCCTGACCGATTTGGCATTCCTGCTGATCATGCTGGGGATACCGATCTTGCTATTCTCGTACGTGCTGATCAGCTACATTCTCTACTCAGCGGTCTATGGTTTTGTGGCAAAGCGATGGGGCAAACCCGGCCAGTCGACCGTGGTCCTTGGGTCAGGTCTAATCGGTGATCGAGTACCACCACTCCTGGCGAGGCGTGTTGATCTCGGTGTTGCGAGCTTTCGGAAGTCCTGGAGTCGCTGGGATGATCCGGCACTGGTGATGTCCGGCGGTCAGGGATCTGACGAGGCAACCAGTGAGGCTGCGGCAATGATGATCTATGCCGAAGACGCTCATCCTTTGCTCCGGGAACTACCCGAGGGCGCGACACTGTTTGTTGAGGACAGGTCGGTCAACACTGAGCAGAATCTGCTCTTTAGTCGGTCCATTCTGGAAGAAAACGGACGCACAGATCGGTGGACGGTAGTCACCTCGAACTTCCATGCGTTTCGCGCTGCGAACCTGATGAGCAGACTCGGGATCAGAGGAAATGCGATCGGAGCCGGGACCCGTTCGTACTTCTGGGCTAGTGCCAAGCTGCGAGAGTTTGCGGCCATGCTGGCAATGAACAAGAAGGCCACAATTTTCTTCGCAGTCGTTTCGTTCATTCCGTTCCTAGTGACCGCATACTCAAGAATCTTCGGATAGGTGAGTTTGAGTTGTGCCCGCACCGCTGCTCGGGGCAACATATCTGTTAAGACTTCAACTTCGAAGGCCCCAATGACGAAGGATGGCACATGACCTATACCCTGGTATTACTACGCCACGGCGAAAGCGAGTGGAACGCGAAGAACCTGTTCACCGGCTGGGTTGACGTCCCACTTTCTGAGAAGGGCGTCGAAGAAGCCAAGCACGGTGGAGAGTTACTGAAGGAAGAGGGAGTCCTCCCTGATCTTCTATTTACGTCTATGTTGCGCCGCGCGATCACTACGGCGAACCTGGCACTTGACGCAGCGGATCGTCACTGGATTCCAGTCGAGCGGAACTGGCGTCTGAACGAGCGTCACTATGGGGCTCTTCAGGGTCTGGACAAAAAGGCGACTCGTGACAAGTACGGTGAGGAACAGTTCATGGAATGGCGTCGTTCCTACGACACCCCGCCTCCTCCGATCGAGCCGGGTTCCGAGTTCAGCCAGGATGGCGATCCTCGTTACGCGGGTGACCCAATTCCGCAGACCGAGTGTCTGAAGGACGTCCTCGAACGCATGCTTCCGTACTGGGAGGACAGCATCGTACCGGCACTGCAAACGGGGAAGACGGTGATGGTTGCAGCTCACGGAAACTCGCTACGCGCGATCGTGAAGCACCTTGACGACATCTCTGATGAAGACATCGCTGGGTTGAACATTCCCACGGGTATCCCGCTGGTTTATGAACTGGATGAGGAAACACTGAAGCCGATTAAGAAGGGTGGGCGCTACCTCGACCCTGATGCACAGGCGAAGATTGACGCGGTGGCGAACCAGGGTAAGTAGGCGCTAGCTAAAAACGAGAATCTGGTCCCGCTCGAAGTGTCGAGTGGGACCAGATTTTTGCCAAGAACACGACGTTGCGGGTGGCTATGCGGATGGCTGAACTCAGAAACTACTTCAGTTGGTAGAATATGTGAGGAAAATTATCGCCTGGCCTGAGAGCGGGAGCCCAAAAGCATGACCTTCAAAGTTGGGGAGACAGTTGTCTATCCTCATCACGGCGCAGCCCTGATCGAAGAAATCATCACTCGTGAGTTCAAGGGTGAGGACAAGACTTACCTAGTTCTTCGTGTCGATGACGGGGATCTGACTATCCAGGTCCCGGCCGAAAACGTCGACCTGGTTGGTGTACGCGACGTGGTCGACGAGAAGGGCGTTGAGAAGGTCCTAGGCGTCCTGCAGGAAGTGGACGTCGAAGAACCGCCGAACTGGTCGCGTCGCTTTAAGGCGAATCAGGAAAAGATTGCCTCGGGCGACATCGTTCGTGTTTCTGAGGTCGTTCGTGATCTCTACCGACGTGACGCCGACAAGGGTTTGTCGACCGGTGAAAAGCGAATGTTGTCTAAGGCTCGGCAGATTTTGACCTCCGAGATCGCGTTGGCGCGGGATGAGGACGAGGAAGCGGCGACCGAGTTCCTCAACGGTGTACTCGACAAAGGTATCGAGATGGTGAGCGGATCTGAGGAGAAGGGCGAGGACTAGCCGGTCTTCGCTTAGGGCGGCAACCGTGAAAGCCTGGGTGGTACTTACTGCGGCGGGCAGCGGTTCACGCCTCGGGGCTACTGTTCCGAAAGCTCTAGTTTCGGTTGACGACAAGACCATTCTCGGTCTGGCACTTGAACGGATAGCAGGGAGCGATCATGTTCAAGGAGTGGTTGTCACCTGCACGCCGGGCTATGAGAAGGATTTTGAGCGCGTAGTCTCGCGGAGTCTTGGCTCCGATGTTCCGTGGATGGTTGTTCCCGGTGGGACTAGTCGCCAGGGCTCGGTGTATGAAGCACTCAAGGCGATCGTCCTCTATTTCGACGTGGCGCGACACAATGCGCGGGAGCTAAGCCCGGGGCAGGCAGTAGGCGCTACGGTTGACGCAGCGTCTCCTATACCGCGCGAATCGGCGCATGCGGACGCTGAACCGGTTGAGGAAGCTGACCGGTCACCGGACTTTGGTGGTCCCGCTGCCGACCTTCCGGTCCTGGTTCATGATGCTGCACGGTGCTTGACCCCTACCGAGTTGTTCGACTCGGTCATTGAGGCAGTTTATTCCGGTGCTTCAGCGGTGATCCCTGTGATGCCGGTCGTCGACACGATCAAGGCAGTTGACCCGGCGACGGGCATTGTGCGGAGCACCCTAGATCGAACAACGCTGCGTACCGTGCAGACTCCGCAAGGTTTTAGATGGGAACCCCTGTATCAGGCGCACGTTGCTGAAGCCTCTCGCGGCGCTTCTGAGACTGACGCTGCGACCGATGACGCCGGACTTCTTGAGGCGCACGGAGTTCCGGTGTTGACGGTCCCGGGTGACCCGAAAGCGTTCAAGGTAACTGTTGCTGCCGACCTTGTCGGGTTAAAAAGATCGTTGAAGAAAACGTGAACAAGAATGGCCCACCGCGAACACTCTGGTAACTTCGAATAGTTCGGCGCTGAACAAATCCATCAACACGGAGGACAAATGTCAGTCGAAGAGAGTGCACTGGTGCCCGGCGGGGAGACTCCGCTGAGTGTTGGCTCAAGCCAGACAGTAGGCAAGTCGAAGATAGCTAGTTGGGCTCTGTGGGACTGGGGTTCGGCGGCATTTAATGCCGTAGCGACGACGTTCGTCTTCACAATCTTCCTGACGGGCGACGGGAACTTTACCAGTAGCTATCAGGCGAATCAGTATCTGTCGTGGGGTCTGGCAGCTGCGGGTGTGGTTATCGCACTACTCGCGCCAATAACCGGACAGCGAGCTGACCGCAGTGGAAAGGGCGCGAGGGTTCTCGGTTGGTTTTCCTTGCTGGTCTTCATCTGCCTAGGACTAATGTTCTTTGTCTATCCGCAGTCCCCGCTCGGTCCAATCGGGGCGCTATGGCTAGGTATCGGACTGTTGGGCGTTGGCAATATCTTCTTCGAATTTGCCTCAGTCAACTACAACGCAATGCTGAACGACATTTCGAACTCTGAAAATCGAGGAAAGATCTCGGGTATCGGTTGGGGTGCTGGATATCTCGGTGGCATCGTCCTGTTATTGATCCTCTACTTCGGTTTCATCAACCCCGAAGTCGGACTTTTCGGCATAACTAGTGCGAACGGGATGGATGTCCGTGTCTCAATGGTGATCGCGGCTCTTTGGTTCGGTATCTTCTCTCTTCCGGTAATTCTGAACCCTCCGAAGAAAAAGACAATCAAGCAGGCGGGACCACGCGAGACGCTACTCGATTCATACAAGCACCTCTTCGCCACGATAAAGCTGCTTTGGAACGAATCGCGCAACACTCTTAAGTTCCTAGTTGCCTCAGCCATATTCCGAGATGGACTGGCCGGAGTGTTTACCTTCGGTGGAGTCATCGCCGCTTCGGTTTTCGGGTTCAGTCCCGGTGAGGTCATCATCTTTGCGATCGCGGCGAACGTCGTCGCCGGATTGGCAACTATCGCGTTCGGTCCCCTTGATGACAAGTGGGGCTCACGCACCATCATCATGATCTCACTGGTGCTGATGGTCTTCCTCGGACTTGGAGTGTTCTTCTTCCAGCAGTACGGCCCGAAGATTTTTTGGATATTTGGCCTGGGTCTGACGGTGTTTGTTGGCCCGGTTCAGTCGGCATCCCGGACTTTCTTAGCGAACTTGGCGCCTGAGGGACGTGAGGGTGAAGTCTTCGGCCTTTATGCCACAACTGGCCGTGCGGTCAGCTTCCTTTCTCCACTGATGTACGGCTTGGCCATCACGTTGGGCGGAGCGATTATCGGCGGGACCCCGACGTACTGGGGGATCCTGGGAATCGTGCTCATCCTTGTCCTCGGTTTGCTACTGATGATCCCGGTGAAATCACAGAACGAGCAGATAAGACTTCACGATCACCCGACAAGCTGACAGTGGTTCAAGCAATCCACTTGAATGATGGCGGCGTTACCCTAGTGGACCGAGTAGGGCGGGTTTGCCGCCCGCTTAGCTCGCGGTGGCATCAGAAGAGGAGCCTCCCGAGTGTTTGCTACCGTGACAGCGCGGTAGCTCGAAGGTCTCTTGCGTTTTTCGTTCCCAACGTGCCACGGCAGTAGATACGTTGCGTTCGCTCAATAACTGGGTTGGTTATTGGGTGAGTAGTGCGGTTGCCAGTGCGGCGAGGCCCTGTTCTTGTCCGAGGAATCCGAGTTTGTCCGTCGTAGTCGCCGCCAGTGTTACTTCCGCGCCTCCGAGCGCTTCAGAGAGCGCCGCCGCTGCTTCGTCTCGGCGAGGACCGATCCGAGGGCGTTCGCCAATCACCTGAACCACAACGTTCTCGATCAACCATCCGTTTGCATCGAGGAGACGCTTAGTTTCTCTGAGCATCGACTCTCCACTTGCTCCGGCCCATCTCGGGTCCGAGGTGCCGAACACGCCTCCCAAATCACCGATACCCGAAGCAGTCAGCAAAGCGTCGCAGATTGCGTGGGCTACAACATCGGCGTCCGAGTGCCCCTCAAGTGCACGTTCACCCGGCCATTCAAGGCATGCGATGTGCAGTGTACGTTCAGAGTACGTGCCTTCTGCTTCGAACGCATGCACATCAACACCCTGACCAACTCGAATCCGCTGTCTCATGCTCTGAATCATAGGGGGCATCATCATGGGGGTATCGCGTGATTCGTCGTTCCTTACAAGGTTGCCAATCAGATAGGGGACTTTTCGCCGCGTTTTCGCGGCGTGTTGCTCCCCTATCTGATTGGCAACCGGAAGGGGTTTTGGCGGGCGAATGCTGAGAGTGCGCGGATGAGAAATATATTGTCACGCAGACGAGGAGATCTGGGTTCTTTCGGGGTGAAGTTCAATCTCATCGACAAGTACCATGGAGCCATGGATCTACGCCTATATGACACCAAGTCGGCTGCACTGGTTCCGTTCGAACCACTGCAAGAAGGCAAGGCGTCCATTTACCTGTGTGGTCCAACGGTTCAGGGTAGCCCCCACATTGGTCACCTCCGGGCCGCCGCCAGCTTCGACATACTGATTCGTTGGCTGTTGCGCAGCGGCCTGGATATAACCTATGTCCGCAACGTCACTGACATCGACGACAAGATACTGAACAGGGCGGCCGACAGCCGTGAACCCTGGTGGGCGGTTGCGCAGAGGTATGAGCGCGAATTCCAGAGTGCCTACGCAACGCTCGGAATGATTCCTCCAACCATCGAGCCGCGCGCGACCGGGCACATTACCGACCAGATCGAACTGGTACAACGGCTTATCGAACGCGGCCACGCGTACGAGGACGGGGCGGGTAGCGTCTACTTCGACGTGTCCTCTCAGCCTGACTATGGTTCTCTCACCCACCAGAATCCCGCGGACCTTCTTAATGATGACGAGGAGTCAACCCCCGGCAAGCGCAGCCCCCACGACTTCGCACTGTGGAAGGCTCGCAAGGACAGCGAACCTGAGACCGCTTCGTGGCCGTCACCCTGGGGACCTGGACGCCCGGCCTGGCACTTGGAATGCTCAGCGATGTCTAAACGTTATCTCGGCGAATCGTTCGATATTCACGGAGGCGGCATCGATCTTCGTTTTCCCCATCACGAGAATGAACAAGCCCAGTCACACGGGGCGGGCTGGGACTTCGCGAATCTTTGGGTCCACAACGCATGGGTGACAACTCAGGGCGAGAAAATGTCCAAATCAGTTGGCAACACGCTGGCTCTTGACTCGCTGCTGCAGCAGGCTGCGCCCCCGGTCATTCGCCTGGCATTGTCGTCGGTCCACCACCGTTCAACTATTGAGTGGGGGCCGCGGACACTGGAGATGGCTCAGGCCAACTGGGACAAGATTGCGGGATTCGTTAGCGAGGCGACGGGGATTGTCGGAGAGCCCGAGTCCATCTTCCTCGACCCCACACAACTTCCTGAAGAGTTTACTGAGGCGATGAATGACGATCTCAACGTTTCTGCTGCGCTCGCGGTCATTCACGAGCATGTGAAGCTTGGTCGAAAAGCTCTAGCCAATGACGAGGAAGAAGCAATCCGTGAAGAATTGCTTCTCGTACGCTCAATGATGGATGTCCTCGGGGTTGACCCGGGTTCCTCCGACTGGGCAGATAACACGTCGGATGCGTCAACTCTCGGTGACCAGACGGCCGGGGTAGCAGCAGCGCTGATTGACGAGGTCCTCCGGATGCGTCAGCGTGCACGCGAGCAAAAGGACTGGGAGCAGTCGGACAGCATCCGCGATGCACTCGCAAAGTTGGGCATCGCAATCAAAGATCAGCCCGAGGGAGCCACGTGGGGTCAGGAAGGCTGGGCGACCTATTTGAGTGGAGTCTCGCGGGCATACGGGCAACTGCGCCAAACCCGAGCCGAAGCACTAGGGATCAGGAAGAGGACTGATGAAGGGTAACCAAGCGCGTCGAGGTGCGACGTCAAAGAAGTCTCAGTCCAACGCGGGCCCGAAGGTTGGGTCCGGGGGACGTCACCGCAAGGCCCTCGCAGGGAAGGGCCCGACACCTAAGGCTGAGGACAGAACTTGGCATCCGGCTCACGCCAGAAAACAGGAGCGTGAGCAAAAGGCCAAGCAGGATGCCGCAAGAGTCAAGGCACAGACGAGAACTCCGGTTCGCGCAACAGAGGGCAACGAAATAATCGTCGGGCGTAACTCGGTCCTGGAAGCGGCGAGGACAGGGATAGAGGTTAAGCGGATCTTTATCGCTGCGGATCCTGCTCAGGGCAAGATGCAAGAGGTGTATGAGGCGCTGGCGAACACGGGCGCTCCGTTTGTCGAGGTCACTAAGCGCGATCTGGACCGGGCCAGTGATGGTGCCGCACACCAGGGGATAGCAGTCGAGGTCTTGGGCTACCAATATCTCGATCTCGATGAACTAATCGTTGACGCTCTGCAGAAGGCTGAGCCTGGCATGCTGGTGGCCCTCGACCACGTGACCGACCCTCACAACCTTGGTGCGGTTATTCGTTCTGGAGCGGCGTTCGGAGCCGACGGCCTCATCCTCCCCGAGAGGCGAGCCGCCGGGATCGGGGTTACGGCGTGGAAGGTGTCTGCGGGAGCTGCAGCAAGAATGGCCGCGTCGCAAGTAAATAACCTCGTGAGGGCGCTTGAGAAGTGCAAGGAGGCCGGATTCTTCATTGTCGGTCTCGATGGCAACGCCGATTTCTCGGTCAGAGGATTGGAACTGGCAACTGAGCCGCTGGTTCTAGTCACCGGAGCTGAAGGTTCAGGGCTTTCACGTTTGGTTCGCCAGACGTGCGATGTCATCGTTTCGATCCCTATGACCGGCGAGGTTGAGTCACTGAACGCCTCGGTCGCCACCGGGATTGCGCTTTACGAAATTAGTCAGGTTCGCGCTAAGGGCAAGAGCTGAGTGCTAGCCCTTAGCCCCGAGACGTGCGGCAGGTAGAGGCGAACCTCGAGACGACAAGTGAACAAGAGAGATTGGGAGAAGGAAGAGTGGCCACTGCTAAGAAGGACACAGACGATCTCAAGATAGCTGGCGACCGTGCGACCGAAACTGCGCGGCGTTGGACGGAGCTTTCAACCCGCTTTCCAGCGGCGCAAGCAGCACGACTGCTGGCCGATGTACTAGATGACCCCAGCGGGCTCCCGTTCACCGTTGAGTTTGTTGACGGAGTGGTCCGCCCGGAGGATGTGAAGGTTGCGGCCGCAAACCTATCCCGACTAATGCAGGAATCACCGGAGTTCCTCCCCACATGGCTGAGGTTTCCCGCAAAGGCTGGTGGCGTAACCGCGAAGCTGGCTCCCGAAGCGGTGGTTATCGCCGCCCGCAGGATATTTCAGGCATTGGTCAAGGACTTGGTTTTGGATGCCAGACCGGAGAAACTGGGCGCCGCGATCAAGAAACTTAAAGAGAACGGATCTCGCCTCAACCTGAATCTGCTGGGTGAAGCTGTGCTGGGTAACAGAGAGGCCGCTTCCCGTCTCAGCAAGACCTTTGATTTGCTAAAGCGCGACGACGTTGACTATGTCTCGCTCAAAGTGTCTTCGGTAGTTGGCCCGCACTCAGAGTGGGGTCATCAACAGGCCGTAGATAAAGCATCTGAGATGCTACTTCCACTGTTCCAGTATGCCGCCACGTCACCCACTCCAAAGTTCATCAACCTGGATATGGAGGAGTACAAGGATCTGGACCTCACCCTCGATGTGTTCGAGAAGATCATGGACCGCGAGGAGCTGTTGGATCTTGAGGCCGGCATCGTGATCCAGGCTTACCTTCCAGACGCCCTCCCGGCGATGAAGCGAGTTCAGGAGTGGGCTGGCGCCAGGCGTGCTCGAGGCGGAGCGCCAATCAAGGTCCGTCTTGTTAAGGGCGCCAACCTTGCGATGGAGACTGTCGAGTCCGAAATCCACGGCTGGCCGCTAGCGACTTGGGAGTCCAAAAAGGCGACCGACGCGAACTATCTCCGAGTGCTCGACTGGGCTTTCACCCCCGAACGGGTGGAGAACGTTCACCTTGGCGTTGCCGGTCACAACCTGTTCAGCTTGGCGTTGGCGTGGGAGCTCGCCCAGCTTCGGGGGGTTACCGATGCGATCGACTTCGAGATGCTGGTTGGGATGGCCGACGGACAGGCACAGGCAATCCGGGATGAGGTGGGAGACGTTCTGCTCTACGTTCCCGTTGTTCATCCCCGGGAGTTTGATGTCGCGATCGCCTATCTGGTTCGCCGTCTTGAAGAAAACGCAGCTGAACAGAACTACATGTCCTCAGTCTTCGAGATCGGAACAGATCCACAAACCTTCGCCAAAGAGGAAGACCGCTTTGAGCAATCGCTAAAGATGGCGGTGGGCGAGGGAGATAAACGTTGCCACCCGGCTCGGATGCAGAATAGGCAAAAGGAAACGGCTCGACACATCGAACGGGGCCTTCGCGCCCCCGGAGGCGGTTGGCGCTTCTCCAACACGTCGGATACCGATCCGGCATTGGTTGCAAACCGCGACTGGGCGGAAGAGATTCTCTCTAAGGTCCCGAAGTCAGAACTAGGGTTGAAGACCGTGGAGCAACGGATCGTAAAGACTCCGGCCGGGCTAAATCGAACTATTGAGGCCGCACTCAAGGCGCAGAAGAAATGGGCGGCAAAACCCGCGAAGGAGAGGGCCGACATTCTTCACAAGGTCGGCGTGGAGCTTGCCCTTCATCGCGGTGAACTCATCGAAGTGGCAGCATCTGAGCTCGGCAAGACAATTGGTCAAGCGGACGTTGAGGTGTCGGAAGCCATTGACTTCGCGCACTTTTATGCAGAGCAGTCACTGCTACTCGAAAAGGTTCACGGGGCCGAGTTCGAGCCAGTGAAGCTAACCGTTGTGGTGCCGCCATGGAACTTTCCTCTGGCAATCCCATTCGGCGGAATGGCCGCGGCGCTTGCTGCTGGCAGTGCCGCGATCCTGAAGCCAGCGTCCTCCGCCAAGCGGTGCGGGGCCATGCTGGCGGAGATTCTCTGGAAGGCTGGAGTACCAAAGTCACTTGCTCCACTGGTGATTCCGGCCGATCGCGAGGTCGGACGCGCACTGATCGACAATGACCTAGTCGACCGGGTCGTGCTCACTGGCTCATCCGAGACGGCACAGAAGTTCCTATCATGGCGCCCAGAACTCGGATTGATCGGCGAGACTTCGGGGAAGAACGCAATGATTGTGACGCCTTCCGCCGATCTTGATCTCGCTGTGAAAGACCTGGTTAATTCCGCATTTAGTCACGCGGGACAGAAGTGCTCAGCTGCTTCCCTCGTCATTCTGGTCGGTTCGGTCGGGACTTCCAAGCGTTTCTACAACCAACTGCTTGACGCGGTTAGTTCGCTGGAGGTTGACTGGCCCACTAATCTCGCCTCCGAGATGGGTCCGTTGTCTGAGGAACCGGGAGAGAAGTTACTTCGAGGCTTGACCAAACTTGAGGCCGGACAGCATTGGGCAATTAAGCCCCAACAGAAGGACGGCAGCAATCGTTTGTGGACCCCGGGTGTTCGTGCCGGAGTAAAACCGAATAGTGAGTTTCATACGGTCGAGTACTTCGGCCCGATTCTGGGTGTTATCCGAGCTAAGACGCTCGCTGAGGCCGTTGAGATTCAGAACGCGACGGACTACGGCCTGACTGCAGGGCTGTACTCGCTGAACTCAGATGAGATCAAGTTCTGGCTTGACCGAGTTCAGGCCGGTAATGTTTACGTGAACCGTGGAATCACTGGCGCAATCGTTCGTCGTCAGCCTTTCGGCGGATGGAAGCTTTCGTCAGTTGGAGCGACCGAGAAGGCCGGCGGGCCGAATTACCTCTTCTCGTTCGGTGCCCTCAAACCACAGGTTGAGTCCACGGAGTACGAGGAGGTTGCTCAAGAGGCTATCTCGTACGGGGAGAGAGCTGCTGACAAGAGCCTGCATGTTCGTAAGCCGCAACTGGTTGACTTGCTTGAGGCAGCTTCGACTGTCTTGGACGATGACGAATGGGAGGTGTTGGAGCGCGCCGCCTACAACGCAGAGCACGCCGCTACCTCGGAGTTCGACCGAATGAATGACCCGAGTGCGCTGGCCGCTGAGCGGAACGTGCTTCGATACATTCCGACCGATGCGATTATTCGGGCGGAAGGTGATTGGTCGCTAGTTGACGTCCTCAAGATTGCTGCTGCGGCTGTGGCAACCGGAGAGTTTATCGAGAGTCCGGCTGGTGGCTCTTCCCTGGTTCGCGTCGCTCCCGGCCAGTTTGATCCGCTCGCGACGACTTCGGCAGTGGTCGAGCTTTCGACTGACAAACCGTTGCCCTGGACCATTGATGACTGGGCGACCAAATACGGCTTCAGTCCCATGATTCAGGATCGTGGTGATTTTATCGAGATGCTGAATGGGGACGAGGTTAGCGATGAGGTGCGGGTACGTGCTCTCGGTGTGACGCGCGGTGATATCCAGAAGGATCTCGGTGGCTCGATCGCGGTGGCGGTCTGGGATGGTCCCGCAACGACTGCAGGACGGGTCGAGGCACTACCGTTCTTGCACGAGCAGGCGGTTTCTATCACCACGCACAGGTTCGGCAACCCGACCTCGATCACGAACGGAATTCTGGAGGAAGCTGATTAACCGCGCTGCCATTGTCGGGCTAGGGAACGAGGGACGAGGATCGCGCGAATCCGAGCGGCCCGACTAGCGGAACTCTTCATCCCCGCAATCGATACGTTGAGGGCTTGAACCAGGTCGGTTCTGGCCGTTGATTGTGAGGATTTGGCGTACTTCTCAAGTTCCATGGCGCCCCGAATCCGTCTTGCCGCGGCGGCAGACTCGAAATTGAGAACGCCTCTGTCTTCCAGGTTCTCGATGAGCGCCTCTGCGGTCTTTGCTCTGGGCTTTAGCGCGCCCGAATCAGATCCGTCAAGAAACCCGAGATCGGCCGCTGTATCGACGAATTCATCCCAGGCGGGCTGGGCCGACCGGAGTCCATTTACGATCTTGTTCTTGCGCCAGGCGGTGCGACCAGTTCGCAGTCCGGCAGGCACGGCCAACAAGAGAACGAGAGAAAGAAACCACCAGGCGGAGGATAATTCTGAGGCACCATTGTCCGCGTTCGTTTCGTCTTCGACAATGTTTGCCTGAGGGGTGGGCTCCGGAGTATCTGGTTCCTGAGCCAGGGATTGCTCTTGGGCAGGCTCAGACTGTTCGGGCACGACTTCCTCCCCGGTGTCGGCGCGGAGTCCGGCCCCGCCGGGCGTCGGCTCAAATGCGACCCACCCGAGGTTATCGACGTACACTTCCGGCCACGCGTGCAAATCCCCATTGCTGACGGTTGCGGGAGAACTGCCGTCGAACTGACTGGCATAGCCCACGGCCAAACGGGTCGGGAGTCCAAGTTCCCTAGCCATCACCGCGAAGGCCGAGGCGTAGTGGACACAGAAACCGCTTCGCTGGTCAAGGAGAGCGGTGATGACCGAATAGGGGTCGTCGGGATCAGCGCCCGGATCGTAGGGCGCTGACTCGTTGTACGTGAACTCACCGCTGCGGAACCACTCCTGAAGCGCAAACGCCGTGGTGATTCTGTCACCTCGGTCTCCCGCCGCTTCCCATGCTGTCTCAGCGATTACCGCGGGGACTTCTCCAGGAAGATCGAGGTAGCGCTGGACCTCTTCGGGGGCCTCGAGTATCGAAGAGTATGGCGCGGATTCCGTCGCTGAAAGGTTGGCGAGATTGTCGTACAAAAGCGGCATTGAAGTAGCGGAGTAGCGATCTCCGGTTTGAGTTCGTCCGCCGGGGCTAATGGCCGTTGGCGCGTTCACCGTCCACAACCAGCGGGATACCTCAAAAGAAGTGTCTTCTTCACCAGCGGTAACTCTGAGCGCAGACTGAGGCAGAGGAAGCCAGTCGCTGAGTAAGCCTCGGATCGTGATGGTGACTTCTTGTGTTTCATCTTGAGGGAAGTCATACGGGATTGGCTCGGGACTTACCGTGTCTGCCTGTCGCCAGTGGTAGACGGGGGATCGGGTCTGCGGCATCTCCTCGTCCGGCAACCAACGACCATCTGTGAAGTCGGCCAGAGTCGTCAGCGTGAAGCGGTAGCTTCCCGGGACACTCCCGGTGTAATTGAAGGCCGGAGTGGTGCTACGAGCGCGGAGATCGCGAGCGAGTGTTACCGTCACGTCCGGAACGTCAGCAGAGACAGGTGATGGCAAAAATGCCTGATTCCACATCTTGTCCCGAGCCGCCGGTGCGGCAGCGACCAATCCTCCCGCCATAACAACAGATGCACCGACTGCAAGCAGTGCGATGCCCGTGCGACGCGGAGCCTGGATCCAGACAACTAGAGCGAGGATGATCCCCGCGCCGAGTAGTAGCCCGCCGGGAATCCGGACACCTGTGATCATGGTGGGGACCAGCATTAGCAGCGATAGAACCAATACGGTGGCCATCGGGCTGTTCCCAACAATCAACAGAACCATGCAGAGCACAGAAACTAACAACGCCGCAAGAACTAGAACATCCTCAAACGCGCCGTATGGCGCAAAGGGGGCGATCTCTTGCGAAGTAGTGACCGCTACTTCGTCGATCATTGTTGAGGGGTGACTCAGCCAGAGGTGGATTGCCGCCTTCTCGGCCTGCCCCTGTTGCCACAGGAGCCAAACCAGCGTGGCGCCCAGACCGCCGCTTGCGGCAGACACTCCTCGACGTCCCGGGAACAGGACAAGAACGGTACTGGCGAGAAGAATCGCAGCTGCACCAATGGTGAGTGCTTCAGAAATCCAAGGGCCCTTGAGGAACAAGCGCTCTAAACCGAGAAGCGTAACGCCCCACATGAGGGTGACTAGGACTGCTCGTCCCAGGATCGAAGTGCTTTCGTGATCCTGCGTTTGACTGGAAGACGGAGGATGATCACGGCCCGGCTTTTCCTTGTTAGCGATGCCCTTATGGGGTTTTCTAGCCACCAGAACCCCTCCGCGTTAGGGGAACCTGGTACTGATGCCAGGGCGTTTGTTTACGGAGGAACTGTTCGTCGCGGATGACCCAGAGGATTCCCCTAAAGCGAACCGATCTCAACCGAATATCGAGCTGAGAGGTAAGGCAACCGCTCACTACTCCATCCGGTTCGGAGCGCGATCCAGACTCGTCTGCGTCCGAGGGGCGGATCATCTGTGCATACGCTAGAGACCGCAGCACTTCAAGTCTTGTGCGGCACCCGGGGACCCAGAGCTCTCCTACCTGAAGGTTGAGAGGGCGGCCCGAGCCGATCCAGTCCAGTGCGACTGTGGCGGTGGCCGAGACGGCGACCTCGAACTCGTCTGTACTGGCGTAGCAGGCTCTATCGGCGACAAGCAGAAGTGTGCGATCCTCCTGATGTTCGGGCTCAAAAAGATTGACTAGCAATTGCCCTTGCCTGGCGCTCTGCTTCCAGTGAATCTGTCTGGGGGCGTCCCCGCTTCGATAGTCGCGGACCGATCCTGCTGGAGTTCCGGGGCTGTCGGTCAGCGCCCCGTGCGAAGCGCTGCCCCGCAGTCCGCGGTCATTTCTTCGATGGCTCGTCCCGGGCACCGATTCAAGTGGAACGGGAAGAACCAAAATCTCTCGCGTTACCCCGATTCTCACCGTTCGCACTGTAAGACCGAGAGGATCCGGAATGTTGATACCAGCGATGGTTGCTTTGAACGGTCCTCGTCTGCCGAGGCGGACGGATGCCGTGGAAGTGATGGCGTGATGTCCTGGCGCGCTGAGCGCGGAAACGTACGGTTCTCCACCAACATCCCAAATGAGTTCCATCGGGAGCACGCGCTCTAGGGAGTGGCTGATGGTCCCAACAAACGCCACCTCGTCTCCGACCGACGGATCGTGGGCCAGAGCATCGAGCCTCACCCGGATATGGGCGAACAGTGGAATCGTTAGGCCCCAAAACAGTGCCAGAGCCAGCGAAGACCCAAAGAACGCGACCAAATACCAGATGTCCCGTAACTGAAGAACTATCCACAGCAGCCAGAAACCCACGGCCGCGGCGAGAAACCCCCAGCCTCTTCGAGTTAGCCTGACCGGAACTCTCATCTAACCGGAGTGCGGGATACTATCTCGGCAACCACGACTGTAGCGGCCTGGTGTGCTTCGGTTACGCTCGCAAACCTGCCAGAAAGCGAGAGACGGTGGGGGAGGACAATCTCCGCTAGAGAGGCAATGTCATCGGGAGAGACGAAGTCACGTCCACGGGTCGCGGCGCGAGACTGTGCCATCCGCGCCAGGTGCAGGGTCGCACGAGGGCTGGCACCGAGCGAAAGCTCCGGATGTGTGCGCGTCGCAGAGACAATAGAGACTAGGTACTTGGAAACTTCCTGGCTGATATGGATGTTTGCTATGACCTGTTGGGCGGCAAGGATCTGGCCAATAGAGGCTACGGGCGTCACCTCGTCCAAGGGATCGCCCGGGCCTCGCGCCGTAAGCATTGCTACTTCGGCGGTATTGCTCGGGTATCCCAGGGCAATACGGGTCATGAACCGATCGCGTTGGGCCTCTGGAAGAGGGAACGTGCCCTCCATATCCTGGGGATTCTGGGTTGCCACAACAGCGAAAAGACGCGGTAGCGGACGTGTTTTACCGTCGAGGGTAACCGCCCGCTCGGCCATTGCTTCAAGTAAAGCGGACTGCGCCCGGGGGGTAGCTCGATTTACCTCGTCCGCAATCGCGATGTTCGTGAAGATCGGTCCTGGGTGAAAACGGAACTCACGACTGTCCTGGTCATAAACCGAAAGGCCGGTAATGTCTGTGGGGAGCATGTCCGCTGTGAACTGAATGCGTCGGACATCTGCTTGGATCGACCCGGCGAGGGCCGAAGCTAGTGTCGTTTTCCCGGTTCCAGGTACATCTTCAAGAAGCAGATGGCCGCCTGCAAGAAGGGTAAGAATCGCAGACTCGACAGCGGCGGGCTTCCCGTTGAGTACCTGACTAAGGGAGGTCGCGATACGGCGCGCCAGCCCATTTACGTCAGCCAGTTCTTGGGTCGTGTGCTGCTTGGTCACCATCGAATTCCCTTCGCCCCCTCAACTTTAGGGGTCAAGGTCGGGTATCGGTAGAACATAACGGTCCATGTTCGTGAGCGGACGTGGACACTAGCGGAGCGCGGATTGCTAGCCCACTAGACTCGATTAGTAACTAGTCCCCTTCACAAAGGACCAGGGATCATGCCAGGGATTATCGTCGTTGGAGCCCAGTGGGGCGACGAAGGCAAAGGCAAAGCCACAGATCAACTAGGGACAGACGTCGATGTGGTGGTGAAGTTTAACGGAGGTAACAACGCCGGTCACACGGTTGTTATCGGCGACGAGAAATACGCGTTGCACCTACTTCCGGCGGGAATACTCTCACCGACTGCGACCCCGGTTCTCGGCAGTGGGGTTGTTGTTGACCCCGAGGCGTTATTTGACGAAATTGATGCGATGGAGAGTCGTGGAATCGACTGCTCAAGGCTAGTGATCTCGGCAAACGCTCACGTGATCCCGCCTTACAACCGCCTAGTAGACCGCGCGGTTGAGAAGGCGCTCGGAGCGGGTCAGATTGGGACGACCGGACGAGGGATTGGCCCGACTTACGCCGACAAGGCCTCCCGGATCGGCATTCGCATCCAGGATCTATTGGATGAGGAGATTCTGCGCGCCCGCGTAACCCGTGCGGTGCGCGAGAAGCAGGAAACCCTCGGTGCCTATGGGCTTGAAGAAGAGATTGACGCTGAGCAGATCACCCAGCAACTGCTGGAGTTCGGCAAGCGGATTGAACCAATGATCGTGGATGCCTCGCTACTGGTCAACGAGGCGTTGGATGCGAACAAGAAGGTCCTATTCGAGGCGGGACAAGCGGTAATGCTGGACCTTGACCACGGGACATATCCGTACGTCACCTCGTCCAGCACCACCGCGGGCGGTGCGCTGACGGGTGTTGGCGTGGGTCCGACCAAGATCGACCGTGTGATCGGGGTCGCTAAGGCTTACACCACTCGTGTCGGTGAAGGTCCGTACCCGACTGAGTTGTTCGGGGAAGCGGGCAACCATTTGCGTGACCTTGGCGGGGAGTACGGTGTGACTACAGGACGACCCAGGCGAGTTGGCTGGGCCGATGCGGTTGTGTTGCGTTACGCCACACGGATCAACGGTCTGACGGACATTGTGCTGACCAAGTTGGATGTCCTCGACAGCTACGAAACGCTTCCGGTTGCCGTGGGGTACGAGGTAAATGGTCAGGTCACGCGGGAGATGCCGGTTCTTCAGAGTGAGTTTGCTGCTGCGAAGCCTGTGTACGAGGATCTGCCGGGCTGGCAGGAAGACATCACGGGGATTCGGGAGTACGAGGATCTGCCCGAAGCGGCCCGGAACTACATCGAGTTCCTTGAGGAGCAGGCCGATTGCCGAATCTCGGCGATCGGGGTCGGTCAGGACCGGGAGGCGACAATAGTGAGGCATCCCCTCATCTAGCGCCGCTCCCTCCTCCCTTTTTTGGTTTGCCAATCAGATAGGGAGCCGACACGCCGGAGAGACGGCGTGAAACGGCCCCTATCTGATTGGAGATTCCCGCACGGTGGTCCGCCGACGGGGACGCGGGCCATTCGCCCTCGTCTAATGATGTAACCTGTCCTCAGCCACCCCGGGGGTAATGATGAAAGTACTGCTACGCGGCGGCCAGGTTTTCCTGGATGAGCAACTGCGTAGGGTGGACCTTTCCCTCGTGTCGGAAGGCAATGACCTTCCGCTGGTTATTGACAGGATCACCGAACCCGGGCAAATCAATCCTTCTGGTTATCGGATTCTAAGCCTTAGTGGAAAGCTTGTTCTTCCCGGCCTTGCAGATGTCCACGTGCATCTGCGCGAGCCGGGTTTTTCATACAAGGAGACCATTCCAACCGGAACTGCGGCGGCTGCCCGAGGTGGGTTTACCACCGTGTGCGCTATGCCAAATCTGGATCCCGCCCCGGACAACTTGAACGAGCTTCGACGGCAGCAGGAGGATTATGCCACGAGAGCCCTGGTCGAGGTTTTCCCATACGCCTGTCTAACCGAGGGTGGAAATGGACGAGGAGAGCTTTTGGACTACGAGGCTCTGGCGGCCGAGGCGGTTGGGTTCTCTGACGATGGTTTCGGGGTTCAATCCGAAGACCTAATGCGGGAGGTCATGACCCGGGTTGCTGCCGCCGGAGGTATCGTCGCTCAGCACTGTGAAGACCTTGAGCTTTCCGGTGACGGCTACATTAATGATGGTGAGTACGCTCGCCGTCACGGTCACATCGGTAAGCCCGGAGCTTCCGAGTGGACTCAGCTTGAACGGGACCTGCGCTTGTCACAGGAGACCGGGTGTAACTACCACGCCTGCCACGTCTCCACGACAAGGAGTGTGGAGCTAATCCGTGAGGCAAAAGCAAAGGGCCTTCCGATCACAGCGGAGGCCGCACCCCACTACCTGGTCCTATCTGATGACATGCTTCAGGACAACGGACGATTCCGAATGAACCCCCCGATTCGTTCGCGAGCCGACATGGAAGCCGTCGCGGGCGCGTTGGTTGACGGCACGATTGATTTGGTTGCGACGGATCATGCGCCTCATTCTGCTGACGAAAAAGATGTCCCTCTCAAGGATGCAGCCAACGGAGTCGTTGGACTTGAAGTGTCCGTTCCAGTCATCTACACCCACTTCGTTCGAAATGGGCGGATGACCATTGCCGATTTCGTTCGCGTTATGAGCACGGCTGGGCGTGAGCGTTTCAGACTCGGCGGAGGAACAATCAAGGAAGGCATCGCCGCCGATCTGATCATCTTCGATCCTGAAGCCGTGGGTCCGGTCGATCCAGCCCAGTTCCTCTCAAAAGGACACGCCACCCCATTCCAGGGCAATGAGCTCTACGGTCGTGTTGACCTCACGATTTGCCAGGGGGTCCCGGTCTGGGACCCAGGGACACTTATTCCCTTACCCGGCTCCGAAGCAGAGGAAGTGACTCGCTGACATGAGCTCCGTGCAACTCCTTCGGGTATCAGAGAATCGGCAGATTGCCAGAGATACCTATTTCTTGGAGTTGGCCGGCGATACGTCAGATTTACGCAGACCGGGGCAGTTCGTGAATGTTGCGGTTCCAGGGTTCTACCTGCGTAGGCCGCTGTCAGTTTGCAGTTGGAAGCCGGGGCAGTTGACCCTCATGTACAAAGTCTTGGGTGGGGGCACTGACGCTCTGACTCGGATATCGATTGGAACTGAACTTAGTGTCCTCTCGGGGCTTGGGAACGGGTTCTCGCTTCCCTCAGGAGTTCGGCGCCCGCTGATCGTTGGAGGGGGAATCGGGGTAGCTCCAATGCTCGCTCTATCCGAGTTCTTGATCGAGGAGGGGACCGCTCCCAGGGTAATTCTCGGGTTTGGATCAGCTAACGAGGTTGCTCTCGTCGAAGAGATAGAAGCACTCGGCATTTCCGTCACAGTTGCCACCGTAGATGGAAGCAAGGGAGTTCAGGGCCTCGTTACCGACGCTATGGCGCAGTTGCGCGGTGATTTGGCGTCGTCGCTCAGTGATCCTGAGGAGGCCGTAACTCACGAACTCATTACCGACCAGCAGGATTTTTCGGGCGAACTGTCATTGGGCGGCTATGACGGCGAGGCTTCGACTGATTCTGCCAGTCAAGACAACTCAACCCCGTGGGACTTCGTCTATGCCTGTGGTCCAACTCCGATGCTCCGAGCGGTGTTTGCTTGTGCGCAGGTCCCGGGTCAGTACTCAATGGAAGAGCGCATGGGGTGTGGTTTCGGTGCCTGCATGGGTTGCACACTGCCGACGGCCGGGGGCCTCAAACGCATCTGTAAAGAGGGGCCGGTCTTCGGAAGCGAGGTGCTGGTGTGGTGAACTCAGCGAGTTCAGGTAACCAAAGCTCTGAGTTCGGTGTCGGCCCGTCGGTCGCTCTCGGAGCCGCGATTGCTGCGAACCTGCGAGCGGATCGAGCGTTGATGAGTGATACGAAACTCTTTGCGGGTCAGGGTTCCGAATCAGACTCGACCCGCTCGGGTTGTGGGAAGCAGGACCCCGTCCCCGAGCTCTCGGTCGATCTTGCGGGCGTGCGGCTTCAAAACCCACTAATTCCGGCCTCCGGGTGCTTTGGTTTTGGCGAGGAATTTCTTGACTTCTTTGACCCCAACATCCTGGGTGCCGCGGCACTCAAGGGGACGACGCGTGAACCCAGGGAAGGCAACCCAACTCCTCGTATCGCCGAGACTCCTTCAGGAATGATCAACTCGATTGGACTGCAAAACCCGGGCATCGACGTTGTCGTGGCTGAACGGCTCCCGGCACTTGCGAAGTTTTACCACCAGCCTGTAATCATGAACGTCTCTGGCTTCTCAATCGACGAATACGTTGAGTGCTGCGAAAAAGCAGACGGGCTCAGCGAGTTCATTGAACTGAATATCTCATGCCCGAACGTGCATGGGGGAGGAATGAGTTTTGGTGCCTCGTGCGCCGCGGCGTCGGAGGTCACTAGAGAAGTTCGACAGGTTGTAAAAGAGTCAAAGCTCTTCGTCAAGCTCAGTCCCAACGTCACCGATGTCGTCGAGATCGCTCAGGGGTGTGTTGATGCGGGTGCGGACGGCCTCACTCTCATCAATACTCTGCTGGGAATGCGAATAGACGTGAAACGACGTTGCCCAGTGATCGCGCAGTCCATCGGAGGCTTTTCGGGTCCGGCAATCCTCCCGGTTGCGTTACGTATGGTCTACCAGGTGGCGCAAACCCTGGCCGTCCCGATCATGGGGAGTGGCGGGATTGCCACGGCCCACGACGTAGTAGAGATGATGATGGCCGGCGCCAGCGCAGTCCAGATCGGGGCAGAGAGCCTGCGGAACCCGCTGGTAATTCCACAGATTCTTGAGCAACTTCCCGAGGTAATGGCCGAACTGGGCATTACTAACCTTCAAGAGATCATTGGAGTCGCAAAACAGTGAGTAGCAATAACCTGAGTGTCGGAAGTAGGCAGAGTGACGTGATTGTCGCCGCTGACTTTCCAAGTGTGCGTGCTCTGGATACGTTCCTTGGGAAGCTGGAGGGCGAGCGCCCCTACCTTAAAGTCGGCATGGAACTGTTCTATGGGGCTGGTCCGGACTTGGTTCGTGGGCTGAAGGACCGGGGATATTCGGTGTTCCTCGACCTCAAGCTGCACGATATTCCGAACACGGTCGGTAGCACGATGCGGGTTCTGCGTGACCTGGGCGCTGACATGGTCAATCTGCACGCTAGTGGCGGCGCAGTGATGATGGAGGCTGCCCGCGAAGGGCTGACACGTTCCGATGGAACCCGACCGCTCTTGATCGCTGTCACACAACTGACCTCAACCAGTGCGCGGATGATGAATGAGGAACTTGGAATCCCCGGCGCAGTCGAAGACTCGGTCGTTGGGTACGCGTCCCTCGCTAAGAATGTTGGACTGGACGGCGTGGTTTGCTCACCTCGCGAAACAGCGTTGGTGAAAGAGGAGTGCGGCCCGGGGTTCCTGACGGTGACCCCGGGGATTCGATTCGCTGATGCGGCTGCTGATGACCAGGTGCGGGTGATGACCCCTGCAGACGCGCGGGTTGCCGGATCGGACTTTATCGTGGTGGGTCGCCCAATCACGGCGGCGCCTGATCCGCTCGCGGCATACCAGCGATGTGTCCATGACTTCGTAGGAGGAGCAAATGAGTAGTTCCAGGAGGGAAATCGCTAAGCAGGTTGCTAGTGATCTCCTCGAAATCAAAGCGGTTTTTTTGCGTCCCGAGGAACCTTTCACGTGGGTCAGTGGAATCAAGAGCCCGATCTACTGCGACAACCGGCTTATCCTCTCAAGGCCGGGGGTCCGAAAGCGGGTCGAGCGTGCAATGGCAGACGTTGTTCTCGAAGCCTTTCCAGGAACGGAAGTCCTCATGGGAACCGCAACCGCCGGAATTGCCCACGCGGCGCTCAGTGCGGAACTGTTGGGCTTACCGATGGGATATGTTCGCGGCGGCGCCAAGGGACACGGACGCGGCAACCAGATTGAGGGCGGTTACACTGCCGGTCAGAAGACAGTGGTGATCGAGGATCTGATCTCAACGGGAGGTTCCTCGGTAGAAGCCGCGAATGTCTTACTCGATGCTGGCCTTGACGTTCAGGGAGTTCTGGCAATATTCACCTACAACATGGGTCGGGCGAGTGAAACCTTCAAGGGCGCGGGCTTAACCTGCGCCGCGCTTACTAACCTCGACACTCTGGTTCAGGTAGCCGAGCAGCGGGGGTTCCTGACTGCCGAACAAGCCCCGGAAGTCCTCCGCTTCCGAGACGACCCATCAGCCTGGTGGAAGGAGTCCGCATAGATGCGCCACCTAATCGATATCCGTGATTTCTCCAAAGAGGAGATTGATGAACTGCTGGGTGTTGCCGAACGCATCATTGCTGACCCGATAGCGTTTCAAGACCGATGTGCTCACAAGCGTCTGGCGACACTGTTCTTTGAGCCCTCGACCCGTACCCGGCTCAGTTTCGAGGCGGCGATGCAGGCTCTGGGCGGTAGCGTCTTGGGTTTCTCTAGTGCCGACTCCAGTTCGGCTGCGAAGGGTGAGTCTGTGACGGATACGGTCCGAACCGTCGCATGCTACGCCGACATCATCGCCATGCGGCATCCGAAAGAGGGCGCCCCATTCCTCGCCTCTCGCAGGTCAACCGTTCCGGTGATTAATGCGGGCGATGGTGGACACAACCATCCGACACAGACTCTCACGGACCTTCTCACGATTCACCGTGAGAAGGGACGGCTCGACAACCTAAAGATAGGGATGGCAGGCGATCTCAAGTTCGGGCGAACAGTACATTCACTGATAACCGCAATGCTGCAGTACGAGGGAATCTCGTTCGTACTCATGTCGCCCCCAGAACTGCGCATTCCCTCATACCTGCGCGAAATGCTTGATCGCGAGGGTGTTCCGTATCTGGAGACGGACGAAATGGAGGCTCATCTCGGGGACCTAGACATCCTTTACATGACCAGGGTGCAAAAGGAGCGGTTTTTCAACGAGGAGGATTACGTGCGACTGAAAGACCGATTCATCCTGGATACGGAAAAGATGCAGTACGCGGCGGCAGAGATGAAGATTCTCCATCCTCTTCCCAGAGTCAACGAAATCTCGGTAAAAGTAGATGACGACCCGAGAGCGGTCTATTTTGACCAGGTCAAGAATGGGATGATCGTGCGGATGGCGCTGATTCTGAAACTGCTGGACGAAGCCGGAAAGGAGTCGACGAAATGAACATCGACGGAGTTGAGAACGGAATCGTCATCGACCACATTCAGCCGGGAGACTCAATGCGGATATACCGCCTGCTTGAGCTAGACGAACTGGACTGCTCGGTTGCGATCATCCAGAACGTCGTCAGTCGAAAGCACGGGCGTAAGGACATCATCAAGATCGACCAGGACATGGATGTAGACCTGGACGCACTGGGATACATTGACCCGCGGATCACGGTCAACATTGTTCAAAACAATGAACTGGTCGCCAAGAAGCACCTAGAGTTACCGAGGCGACTGTGGAACATCGTGGACTGTAAGAATCCACGGTGCATCACCTCGGTGGAGGACGAGGTGGATCAGGTATTTGAACTGGTTGATCCCGAGCGGGAGCTGTACCGTTGCGTCTATTGTGAGGCAGCGGCCGAAAAGCAGGCGCTGTAGCTAGGGTGCGTCTCCTAAATCCCTGCTTGCTGTGGTGATCGGGAAATCCGCGTTTGCTACGTTGTTATCGTCGGCTTTGCCACCAGCAAAGCCTCCTCTTCCGCCCCATAACCACGAATTCCTCGGGCATCCTCGCCCGAGCACAGATTCAGGAAACACGCCCTAGCGGAATTCATACTTACGGAGTGCTAGATAGCCCAATGCGCCGATTGCAATGGATGCTACGAGGCACGTCCCACCAACCTCGAGGGGCGTTAGCCCCGAGAAGAAGGTCAGGGTTTGAGGCCACCAGCTATTCGCTGTTATGGCCCAGATAGGCACCAATAGTGCGAGGATCAGTGCGAGTATTAGGGCGACCATCGACATCATTCCGTACCGTTTGTAGACAACTGTGAAAACGTAGGCGACCTGAAATAGCACGACGCAAACGAAGGTGAACAGGATCCAAGTCACCAGCGGCCCCTGGTTCCAGAACCAGGGGAGATAGAAGGTATAGGCTCCAACCCACCATCCACCCGTTAGATCCTCCGCCCATCCGAGTGCTATGGCGAACAGCGCGAGGGAACCCGCCGCGCCCACGGCTGCCAAGAAGGTTGACACCGAGTACTCCCATCGGGTCACGCCCATGGCTAAGGCAAATGGGAACGTAAGCAACACCGACTGGATGCCAGCGGTTGCAAAGAACCAGATGGGAGCATTGGCCGCCCCCGAATATATGGTTTCCTGCGTGGGGACAATCAACGCTATCAGCACGACGATACCCGAGGCGAAGACCGCGATGATTGCCGGCACCCAAAAGTATGCCGTGGCGTTTGCGTACTGCATACGTACTGCTCTTAGGATTCGTTCCACGATTAGTCCTTCTCGGCTCGGGCTGCAGAGTGCAAGGCGATTGCGGTCGAGAGCGACTGTAGGGGCAGTGGTGAAATGTCCAGCCCCTGTCGCATTGCTTCCTCTCGCTGGGACTCGCCTATGTATCCGAGGACGTCGTAGCGACTAATTCCGCCAAGAGGCTCACTGTTTAGCACCTCAAATCCAGAGCAGAAATCCTCCACCAGTGCTGTCGGCCCAACGATTGAATGCGACCGCTCCAGCAGTTCTTCAGCCGATTGATCGAGGACGAGTTTTCCGTGATCCAACAATAAGACGTGGTCAATGAGGCCCCCAATCTCGTCAATGAGGTGGGAGGAAATAAGGACAGTTCTCGGGAACAGATCGATCTCTTGCGTCAGGTATCTGTAGAACCTGTCTCGGGCCACGGCATCCAGACCTAAATAGGGTTCGTCAAATAAAGTTATCTGGGCGCGCGATGCGAGGCCAACGGTCGCCGCTAGCGCGGAGGCTTGACCGCGGGAGAGCTTTTTCGTTGCAGTTTTTCTGGGTAGCTCAAACAGATTTGCTAGTTCATCGGCGGCTGTCTGGTTCCAGTTCGGATAAAACCAGCTGGCAGTCTTCAAGACTGATGGACAGGTCGCTTGGTCAGGGTAGCGCTGGTTCTCTCGGATAAAGCAGATCTGCTCAAGCGCCCGGGGGCTTCCGGCGGGATTCTGTCCCCCGATGCGCACTGAGCCGGAAGTCGGAAAGCTCTGCGCGTGAAGGATCGACATCAGCGTTGTTTTGCCTGCCCCGTTGCGCCCAAGTAGCCCATACACGGTGCCTGGTTCTAGGGTCGTGGACACTCGGTCGAGGGCAATGGTGTTCCCGTACCGTTTAGTGACGTCATTGACGCGAACAAGGGGAATCGCTGTCTCGGTGGAAGTGAGACTCATCGGGCTTCTTCCGAGCCGGATCGTTGCGTAATTTCCGGAGTACCAGTGTCCTCGGTCGGCCGGTGGCTGGATCCGGGGATTACCGCCGGGCCATGCTTAGTTGATGCCTCCACCTTTGGGAGCATGCCGACACTTGTAGGGAGTCGGTCGGCATCTGTTTTGCCCGATCCGGCGTCCGTGGATAATGAACTTGCTTCGGCTTCGACCATCTCGATCAGCTCATCTGTGTGCAGCCCGATGACGCGTGCTTCCATAACCAATGGCTTGACGTACTCCTCATTAATCGAGGTGCGACGTTTCGCAAGCAACTTCTTCCGAGCACCTTTGGTAACGAACATCCCGAGTCCACGTCTGCGTTCTACGATTCCTTGATCCTGCAGAAGGCGCATCCCTTTGGCGGCCGTCGCTGGATTGATTCGGTAAAAGGTAGCGAGTGCGTTGGTCGAGGGAGCCATACTCTCCTCAAGAAGTGCGCCGCTGACAATTTGGTTCTCGATCGCTTCCGCGATCTGTACGAAGAGGGGACGATCTGAGTCCATCGGGCATTCCCAACCTATATGGTTCATTACTTGACTAATGAACCATATAACCGACGTAGTCGAGAACGCAAATAGGGTCCGCTTTTCCACATGTGTAGGTATGGAGGTTGCTCACTGCCTCGACAAGTGCGGGCCTAAGTTGCCGCCGCGCTCAGAGATTCTTGATCGGGGTGTTCGTCGGCTCTGTGCTTCGAAAGGGAGCCTGGATAGCATGACAGCAATGCACGCAGTTCTTCCATGCCCTGGGGAGAGGTTGCTGCACTGAGTTAGTCTGCGCGATATGACTATCGTCGGGCCTGGGTAACTTCCAAGTGACCTAATGGAGGATCAGTGGATTGATGGAGCTTAGTCTGTCTGGGGATGCTTCGACACTCGCTGTCAGCGGGTGAACTCCAGCGACTCGCCGTTGGGGCCAACCAAAGTTAGCGTTCCAGATTCTGTCAGGGTGGAAGAGGAAACGTTGCCCAAGACTGTTCCCGCGATGTCGTCGACCTCGCCGACGATTCCCTCGCAGAGCATCTGGGTGGTGAAGACTTCATTAGTGGTTAACATTTCGTCCTGAACACGTATCGTTCCACCCTTTTGGTTGCACTCTGCAGAGAAATGGAACTCGCCGTTGTCTTGGACAGTTAGTTGCCCCTCCGGTATCCCCTCAAGCACACCATCTGGGCCAGAAACCCCAGTGAGTATCCATTCTCCTGCCAAGGAGTCCAACGTGATCTTGGCTGAGGGGTGAACCCCAGATGTTGAACTCGGAGAGTCAGAACTACATCCCGCAATGGCGAGGGTTGAGGCAAAACCGAGTGCCATGGCGAATGCGGCAAACCGTTTGTTCATCGGAGTCTCCGTTACTGGGTTGTGTCCGGCTGGGTCATGCAGCCCTAGCATCTCACTGTGGCCGCAGGGAGTAAATGGATAGATCCCTGAGTTGGGATGGGTTCGCAATCCGCAACTGACAAACGTAATTGGTAGCTGTGTAAGAGGGGAAATTTGAACGCCGGGCCACTGCGCCTGTCGGCGCTAATGCCGCTCGTGGCGGCTGAAGTTGGAG
Organism: Actinomycetaceae bacterium MB13-C1-2; assembly: GCA_035621235.1. Classification (NCBI taxonomy): domain Bacteria; kingdom Bacillati; phylum Actinomycetota; class Actinomycetes; order Actinomycetales; family Actinomycetaceae; species Actinomycetaceae bacterium MB13-C1-2. The sequence continues at coordinate 407,729 of CP141731.1, read as the reverse complement.
CCCGGGGCAACGACCCGGCGTCGAGACAAGTCTACCCCACGAAGACGAGCGCGGGGTTGTCTCGTTTACCTGTTCTGTGAAGACATAAACTGAGGAGCGTGGATGTAGATCAGCAGTCGAACTCCGAGGTAAGCAAGCCTATGGCAACTGTCCGACTAGACCGAACGATAGCCTTTCTTCGCACGGTGCCCTTTACTGCGCTCTTCACGCTCGTCTTTCTCGTTATCGGGGCGTTCACCGGGAGCATGTTCACTCCGGCATCAGAGAAGCCCTGGTATGAATTTGTTGCGACTGGCCTTCCGGCGTTCGAACAGGGCAGATGGTGGACCGTGTTCACGTCGCCCTTCGTCGCCTCACCGCCGCTTGCATACCTGTCTGTGTTGGTCCTAGTAGTAGTTGGTTTCGGATGGGCCGAGCGGAGCTTTGGTACCTGGCGCACCGTAGCGATTGCACTCAGTGGACATCTCGTTGGCGTTCTCGGCTCAGCAGCAATTGTTGCTATCGTCGCCCGCACGGGGTGGCATTGGGCAGAAATGCTCTCGCAAACCTACGACGTTGGACCCTCGTGTGCCGCGTTTGCTGCGCTGGTCTTCGCAATTGCCACTCTGCCGTCGCCGTGGCGATTGCGCGCCCGTGCCGCTGTGGTGGTCTGGGTCGGGGTTTCGTTGCTCTATCTTGGAAACCTATATGACCTTGAACATGCTGTTGCGCTTGTAGTAGCACTGATTGCTACGGGCGTGATTCCTTCTCTAAGGCACAAAATGAGCCGTCCGAGTCATCGTGAACGACGCCTTATTGCCCTGTGGGGGCTGATCATTATCGGCGTTATCCAGGTTATCGCGATGATCGTGCCGTATGACGGGCCCCTGGGACAGCACAGTGCAAGTAGCAGTTTCTGGGATGTTCTCCTCGATCTGGTAGTGATTGCCCTCATCGCCAATGGGATCCGCCGCGGGCACCGTTTCGCATGGATTGTCGCGTTGGTCCTTGGTGCCTACAACGTGCTCACAGCGGCGCTGTCATTCCTATCGATTCCGGCTCTCATCGATGACGGGTACATTGACCAACCCCAAGATATCTTGGGACAGTTCGTTGCACCCGCATTCTTCTGGCTTGCGCTCATGGTGTTTCTGATTGCCGGACGTGACGCATTCCGAGTGCCGCTACGCAAAGCAAAGCGACAGTTGCAAGCCAAAGAGATCTCTCGCGCTGACATGGTCGACCAACTACACGGCCTGGGTGGGGGGACCATTTCATGGATGACTAGCTGGCCCGACAACCTCCGCATTGAGGTTGAGGACGGCGCGCTCGCCTATCAGGTGCACTCGGGGGTTGCCATTCAACTTGGCGATGCCGTTGTCTCCGCTGGCCGCCACGCAAATGCTCTCAGTGAGTTCGTGACAAAGGCTGAAGAGGCGGGCTTTGTGCCGTGCGTGTTCTCGGCAGGCGCTGCTACTGATCAAGCGAAACCTGAGGGTTGGCGCTCGATCGTGGTAGCCGAGGACACTATCGTTGATCTTCCGGGGCTCGCGTTCACTGGTAAGGCGTGGAACCACGTGAGAACCGCAATCAACCGGGCGGGGCGCGAGGGTATCGAGTTCCGCATGCTTCATCTGAACGAAGCTCCCTGGAGCCTGTTAGCGCAGGTGAGGATGATTTCGGAGCAGTGGACGGGTGACAAGGGTTTGCCGGAAATGGGTTTTACCCTCGGTACGGTTGACGAAGCGCTCGATCCGGAGGTCCTCGTCGGCGTTGCCCTTGATCAAGAAGGCAATTTGCACGGTGTAACCTCGTGGCTCCCCGTGTACAGCACCACAGAGCCCGGTCGTATAGCTGGTTGGACTCTTGACCTTATGCGCAGGCGCGATGAGGGTTTTCCACCGGTAATGGAGTTCCTCATAGCATCATCAGCGAAGCACTTTTCTGAGGCTGGCTATGATTTTCTGTCGCTTTCTGGTGCACCCCTAGTTCGTGGTAGCGAGCAGGACGACGAAGCGATATACAGGGTTCTTGACCAGTTGAGCTCGCTTGCTGAACCGCTCTATGGCTTCAAGTCTCTGCATCGTTTCAAGCAAAAATTCAATCCGCGCGATGAGGAGTTGTATTTGCTCTACCGTGACGAAGGGGATCTTCCCCGAATTGGCATAGCCATCTTGCAGGCGTACCTACCTGATACGAAAATGCGCGACATTGCTTTGTCTGCGGTGAGTACGGTACGGGAAAGCCACGACGCGGACTAGGGCTGAACGCTAAACGGAATCCTCCTATCGGTGACTGTTCGAAGTCATCCCGTCGGCAACAGGTTGCAGGTTCTCAAGCTCTACTTGATGTGAAACCAGTGCCGCCACGGCGTTGGCGTAGCGTCGAATGGTAGATTGCCGCGGGTCTCTAGTTGGCTGGTCTACATGGTCGACGGTAGCGACCTGATTATTCTGCAAGCGCGGTGCCACTACCGATCTTTAAAGTGGCTATCTGAATGGAACTATCGGGCTAACGGCATAAGAGAAAGAATCTTCCAGCGACCCTTCAGGATTGTCGGGTAGCGTGAGGCGCGGTAACAGATGAAGGAGTACCAACCCGATGAGTGTGGAACTACCCGAGGGCGATCAAGTTGAAGTGATGCGGCGTCTGCGTGACGGAATCACAGGGTTCCTCCTGAACTATGAGTTCGCCATTGACGAGGTAATGACCAAGATCAACATCCTTCAGTCCGAGTTTGAGCACATGCACGAATACAGTCCCATTGAGCACGTAACTTCGCGTCTGAAGTCAGTAGACAGCATTGTCGATAAGGTTCAGCGACGGGGCGGAGCAAGAACAATACGCGAAATCCGCGATATGGTACGCGACATCGCGGGCGTGCGGGTGGTGTGCAGCTTTATTGAGGACGCCTACAAGATCGCGGAGGCGCTTACTGGGCAACAAGACGTCACTGTCATTGAGACCAAGGACTACATCCAGAACCCGAAACCAAACGGCTACCGAAGCCTGCACCTCTTGATTGAAGTTCCGGTGTTCCTCTCCTCGGGCCCTGTGGATGTACCGGTGGAGGTTCAGATACGTACCATCGCAATGGATTTCTGGGCCAGTCTTGAACACAAGATCTACTACAAGTTCGACTCTGAGATACCCGAGGCGCTACGCACTGGTCTGCACGAAGCCGCGCTGACTGCTGGCAGGTTAGACGTACAGATGGAGCAGATTCACCGCGAAGTTACCCAGCAGCGTCCGTCGCGCAGGCATTTCCCCACCCTCGATGATGATTGGGAGATCGAGTTCCCTTCCAGCGAGGGATTACGGCAGTTCTTCTCTCGCAACGACTGACTTGATCCATCATGCGATCGCGCTTTGGGGTTGGCCATACTGGTGGATATGTGCGGTGGGACTCGCGTGAGGCCGCCTCCGGTGCGTGAGTATCTGCCGGTGTGGCCCGCGAACCTCTGAGGATCGGCTTCGCCACCGACTACTTGCTTGTCACCGGCCCGAGAATCGCGTTTGCCCACGCGCTGTGCAACGATTCCTGGTCCGAGGGCTGGAACAGTCCCGCCAATACATCGCGATACAGGCGAGAAAGCTCGTTCTTCTCATAGTAGGAAGAACCGCCGCACGCCCTGATGCACTGCTCGACCGCACGAAGAGAAGCTTCCGACGCCGCGTTCTTTACCGCAGAGAAGCGAGGTAGCCAAGCAATAGAGGGTTCCTCATCCGACTCCACCAACGCCGCGAGTTCTCGGATTTGCGGTCCTATCGGGTTCATAATCAAGGCAGCCTCGGCCAAACGCCAACGGATTGAAGGATCATTCGAGTAGACATCCTGGTTCATGACCGACCTGCGTTTCTTGACGTGCTCGGCTGCGACTTCAATCGCTCGCTCACCGATACCCGCGTAGGTGGCACCTAACAACACCTCGAAATGGGTGAAGATACCTAGAACAATCGGATCCGTCGAAGGACCTGGATTAATCCGACCCAAAACCCGGGTCACTGGTGCCGTTGCTCCGTCCAGCACGGTTGTGTTCGACTGGGTTGCTCTCATCCCGATGACATTCCAGTCATCCTTAATGTCAAAGCCGCCTGTCTCCCGGTCCAGAATGGCAAACACGGATTTCGGTGCGTCCGCGCCCGCGTTGTCTGCTCCGAATGTCAGCAAGCGTGTCCATGCCGGAGCGAGGGAGGTAAACACCTTTGTGCCGTGAAATGAGTAGGCCCCATCCTCCTGGGGACGTGCTTCGGTGATCGATCCGAACAAGACTAAATCATTCCCCGGCTCAGAAATCCCGAAGCCAAACAGGTGACCCTCAACCGCATCGCGAAGAATTTGCTCGCCTCTCGGATTGCCGTTCTTCACCAGGTATTTTCCCAGGCCGACGATGATCTGGTGCATGTTGATTCCCAATGCAGTACCGGGAGCTGCCTTTGCTAGTCGAGTTTGCTCGGCTGCTATCTCCGTCAGACTTAGCCCTGCGCCACCGTATTCTTTGGGAACGAATGCAGAGTAGTAGCCCACCTCCCGTAGTGCTTCATAGTCAACTTGGGGAAACCTGTTCTCGGCGTCGTACTGAGCGGCCCGTGAATGGATCTGGTCAAGTAGTTCATCACTGAGAAATTCCATATCTCTAACTTATGCGCGTAGCTCATCGGTGACCACATCGAGATTGCAAAGTAGGCTGGACGCATGTTTGAGATTCCTGAGAACCTTCCCCTCCAGCTTGCCCCTCTAGCGTGGTTGGTGGGAACTTGGCAAGGATGGGGCACGCTCGTTGGTGAGGGTGAGGTTCCTCCTCTTGACGGCGAGGAACCTCGAGACGAACCCGTGGCTCCCGATGCGCCGATTCTTCAGCACATTGAGGCTGATGTCCTCGGTGACCAGCTACGGATGAAAGTTTCGTTCTACGCGGGCCATGTCGCCGAGGAGGTTGATCCACTCTGGACCGCAGCCGAAGGCATGGACCACATAATCGCTGGGGAGCTCCTGTGGGAGGAAACGCTCTACTGGTCGGTTCCGTCTCCTTTGGCTACCTTGGCTGGGGGAGAGGACCCGCGTGAGCTTCGTGTCACTGCCGCCGACTCCCGTGGCTATGCGGTTCTGTGGTCCGGTGTAGGTATGGGGCCGCGAATCCGTCTTGATTCTGACGCGATTGTCCTCGCTCCCGGTGTCGAACAGGTTGACCATATGTCTCGTATGTTCGGTCTGGTCGGGGGCGAGCTGATGTGGGCTTCAGACAACAAGGTGGGGGACGAGGATTTCGAAACGAAGTTCACCGGTCGCCTTCAGCGCGCATCGCGGGCGGTGTCCGTGGAAGACGTGGGCGAGGAGAAGTAGAGCCGTGGTTCAGCAAGAATCTAAGGTCTCGGCGATGTGTCGTCGGGCGATCTCCGGCGTTCACCGTCCAAAGTCGCATGAGAGCGCCCGGATAAGGAAGAGTCCGCTCACCAACGCGCCGTTATTGAAGTTCCAAAGTGATGAGACTACTTGGATTTCGCGCGGATCGAGATACGAGGTCCCTCTATGACGCCCTCTATTCCCGCGTCGATTGCAACGAAAAACCCGGTCATTGCCGAAGAGGGGAGATTCATAGCACTCCCTATTCACTTCGGTTGGCCCGCAGACGAGCAGCAGGCATTCGAGGAAGGACGAGGTCTTAGTTACCTCGGGCACCTCGGAGTAGTTCGAGTTTCTGGGCCGGACCGACTCAGCTGGATCACGACCCTTTCTTCACAGATCGTCTCTGATTTGGGTCAAGGATCGTCGAAGGAGCTACTACTCCTTGATCCGCAGGGGCGCATCCAGTTTGCTGCGGGGATTGTCGATGACGGTGATGCCGCCTACCTGATCACAGAGTTCCAGTTTGCCGGAGCCCTTGCTGACTTCTTGCGGTCAATGCAGTTCATGCTTCGAGTGGAGGTCGAAGACGTCTCTCAGGAGTACGCCTCTTTCGTGACTGACAACGAAAAGCGGGAGGGAGCAGAACTTAACTTTGAGGTCGCAAAAGAACTCGGGGGTTTGGTTTGGCGCGACGCCTGGCCAGATGTTGTCGAGGGAGGGGCCGCTTACTTCCAGGGCAAGCACCCCGAGGCGGACTTCCGCCTCTACCTGATCCCAACTGAAGGTGTCGATCAGTTTGTCCGACGTTTCTCATGTGTGGGCGAGGCTAGGATGGTCGGTCTACTGGCGGCAGAGGCGACCCGAGTTGGAGCGTGGCGTCCTCTTCCCGGTTCTGAGGTTGATGATCGAGCGGTGCCGGCAGAACTCGACTGGCTTCGTACTGCGGTCCATACCAATAAGGGTTGCTACTGCGGACAAGAATCGGTCGCCAGAATCATCAACTTGGGGAGGCCTCCTCGTCGGCTCACTTTCTTGCAACTAGACGGTTCAGCGGAACGGATGCCTGAACCGGGAACTCCCGTAGAACTAAATGGGCGTCAGGTAGGCGTGCTGACTTCGGTAGCACAGCATTACGAGATGGGTCCGATCGGGCTTGCTCTCCTTAAAAGAAACCTCGACCCGGCGGCGCAGTTGAACGTGGGTGAGGTGGACGCTCTGCAGGAGCTGATAGTCCCGGTCGACGGTCGTTCGGATCACGCCCCGGACGCCAGGCCGGGCGAAGGCTTGAAGCGTCTGGATGCCGGCAAACGCGACATTAGAACCCACGGCCCCGGAACACAGAGATAGGGGCCGAGAGATCAAAGCAGTACTTCAGCGTGCGGCAACCGCTTCTGTTTCCGTTGGGGGCGAAGTTGTCGGAGAGATCGACCGACCCGGTTTGGTCGCCTTGGTTGCCGCGCACCGAGAGGACACCAGAGCGGACATTGAGAAGATGGCCGCGCGGATTATGAACCTGCGGATTCTGGACGAGGAGAAGTCGGTGCGGGAGACCGATGCCCCGGTTCTCCTCGTAAGCCAGTTCACGCTCTATGGCAGGACTAAGAAGGGTGCGCGACCATCGTGGATGGACGCCGCTTCGGGACAGGTCGCGGAACCGATGATTGATGACCTGGTCCAGTTACTCCGAGATGAAGGCGTGGAAGTCGCCACCGGCGTTTTCGGTGCGATGATGCAGGTGTCCCTGGTGAACGACGGCCCTTTTACCGTAATAGTGGACACGAGGGAGTAGTTGTCTCCCGGAATGTCTCCCGGGTTAAGGACTTTGCTTCCACTTCGGAATTGAGGCCGTTGTAGTTAACTGGTGGGGACCTCTGGATCTGTTTTTGTCGTCTCTGCGGTCGTAGCGTTGAAAGTGCAAGCTAACGCTTTTACCAAAGGAGATGGAAGTGACTGACAAGAAGGTTCGGGCCGTCCAATACGGCTGCGGCAAAATGAGCGTCCACACCATGCAGTTCTTACTGGATCACGGTGTCGAAATAGTTGGCGCAATCGATATGAACCCCCATGTTGTGGGTAGGGATATCGGCGAGATCATGGGAGGCGACCCGGTTGGCGTTACCGTCACCAGTGCCTCTGATGCAGATGCACTGCTATCGGAATTGAAGCCAGACGTAGCTGTCATAACCACCATGAGCACAATCGCTGACATCTACGACGCAATGGCTGTCTGCGCTAAGAACGGAGTAAATGCGATCTCAACGGCGGAAGAGGCGATCTTCCCACAGAATTCTTCGCCCAAACTCGTGGCTGAGTTGGACACCCTAGCTAAAGCGAACAACTGCACTCTGAGCGGTTCGGGCTACCCGGACCTGTACTGGGGCGTACTTGTTGATACTTTGGCGGGCTCGCTAAACAAGCTGACGAAGATCGAGGGCTCTTCCTCCTACAACGTCGAGGACTACGGCATTGCGCTGGCGAAGGGCCACGGAGCTGGACTGACAATCGAGGAGTTCGATAGGGAGGTCGGCCAGTTCAACGACCTGGGCTCAGATGAGATAGCGGAGAAAATCACCAGCGGGGAGATTGCTCCCTCGTACATGTGGAACCAGAACGGGTGGCTTTGTGAGCGGTTTGGTCTCACGCCGATTTCTCAGGTGCAAAAGCAGATTCCGCTCACGCACGATGCGGATTTGGAGTCTTCGACCCTGGGGATGACCATCAAGGCTGGGGACGCCACCGGGATGTCCGCCGTCGTGACGACTGAGACGGCAGAGGGAATAACCATCGAAACCCAGTGCATCGGCAAAGTCTATGCACCGGATGAGTTCGATCGGAATGAATGGACGCTCTACGGCGAGCCGGACGTGACCATAACCGTTGATCGCCCCGACACCGTGAAGTTGACGTGCGCGAACCTGGTTAACAGGATTCCGGCTCTGATTGACGCGGCGCCCGGCTATGTTTCTACGGACCAGATGCCGAACAACAGGTTCATGGTTAAGCCAATGAATGAATATCTAGAGGACTGATCAACCCCTCAGAGATGCGCTCGGCCGGGGCCACCTAGCCGAGCCCTTTCGCATCTGTCTTCCCGAGCAGCTTTCTCTAGTGAGACGAGGAAATCGGTCCGTTCTCGCCGCATGGTCCGGGCACGTCTTAGAAACCCAGCCAAAGTTGCCCTCCGTCACTTCGTAATTTGCATGTTTCCAGCACGAAAATGACCAAAACGGCTATCTTTCCAGACTGCCGCGCACGGCGAAAGTCACTACGGGTAGGGATCCGATCAGGTCGCGCCTTCAGCGAACAAACGCCATCTGGCCTCTCAAGCACCCTAGGCTGAAGGCAGTCACGGGCCGAGGCCTGTTCCCGGCCCCAAGTCAAGAATCCCATCTGGTTAGGGGGAAGCGATGTTTGAACGCTTTACCGACCGTGCTCGTCGCGTCATCGTTTTGGCGCAGGAAGAGGCCCGCGGTCTCAAGCACAACTACATCGGTACTGAGCACCTGTTGCTCGGACTGATTCACGAGGGTGACGGTGTTGCCGCGAAGTCCCTCGAAATCGCCGGAGTCGGTTTGGACGAGGCTCGCCAGACCGTAATCGAGCTGATTGGCGAGGGGGAGAAGCCTGTTGAGGGACACATTCCGTTCACTCCTCGCGCCAAGCGTGTATTCGAGCTTTCGTTCCGTGAGGCACTTCAGCTCGGTCACAACTACATCGGTACTGAGCACCTGTTGCTCGGGCTCTTGAAGGAGGGCGATGGCGTTGCCGCTCAGGTTCTCCACAAGATGAACATCGACACGAACTCGATTCGTAAGGCGGTCATGTCGCTGCTTCAGGGCTACCAGTCGCAGAATGACAAGGAGTCCGTCGGCACGGGCGGCGCTCCGGTGAGGGATCGGGAACGAGGCAACTCAGCCCTCCTCGAACAGTTTGGTCGCAATCTCACCCAGGCGGCGCGCGAGGGGAAGCTTGACCCGGTGATCGGTCGTCAAAATGAGATGGAACGCGTAATGCAGGTCCTCTCCCGCCGCACCAAGAACAACCCGGTTCTGATCGGTGAACCCGGCGTTGGCAAGACCGCTGTGGTCGAAGGGCTGGCGCAGGCAATAGTCCGCGGCGATGTCCCCGAAACCATTAAGGGCAAGCAGATCTACAGCTTGGACATGGGTTCGCTGGTTGCGGGTTCCCGTTACAGGGGTGATTTCGAGGAACGTCTAAAGAAGGTCCTCAAGGAAATCAAGACCCGGGGCGACATCATCGTCTTCATTGATGAGATCCACACCCTGGTGGGTGCCGGCGCTGCCGAGGGTTCGATCGACGCGGCCCAGATGCTGAAGCCGATGCTCGCTCGCGGTGAACTGCAGACTATTGGGGCCACCACGCTCGACGAGTACCGCAAGCACATCGAGAAGGATGCGGCGCTTGAGCGTCGTTTCCAGCCGGTGAAGGTCGATGAACCGAGTCTTGAGGAGACTATCGGGATTCTCAAGGGTCTGCGTGACCGCTACGAGGCGCACCACCGTGTGATCATTACTGACGAGGCTATTGAGGCTTCGGCGACTCTGGCTGACCGTTACGTTTCCGACCGGTTCCTGCCGGATAAGGCGATCGATCTGATGGACGAGGCGGGAGCGCGCTTGCGCATCCGTCGCATGACCGCACCGCCTGAGCTACGCGAGCTCGATGAAAAGGTTTCTGACCTGCGCATGCAGAAAGAGTCAGCGATTGATAACCAGGACTTCGAGAAGGCCGCGGAGCTACGCGACCAGGAGAAGCGCCTGGCGAAGGAACGCGAGGAGCAAGAACAGCGCTGGCGCGGAGATGGCGATGCCGAAATCTCAGAGGTAACTGAAGATGAGATCGCTCAGGTCCTCGCCATGTCCACCGGTATTCCGGTCGTGAAGCTGACGCAGACTGAGACCACCAAGCTGATCAACATGGAAGACGAGCTTCATAAGCGAGTCATCGGTCAGGAAGAGGCGGTTCACGCTCTGTCCCAGTCGATTCGTCGTTCGCGGGCGGGGTTGAAAGACCCGAAGCGTCCTGGCGGTTCGTTCATCTTCGCCGGTCCGACCGGCGTTGGTAAGACTGAGTTGGCTAAGACCCTCGCCGAGTTCCTGTTTGGGGACGAGGACGCGTTGATCCAGCTAGATATGTCCGAGTTCTCCGAGAAGCACACCGCATCACGTCTATTCGGTGCCCCCCCGGGCTACGTTGGATATGACGAGGGCGGTCAGCTGACCGAGAAGGTCCGCCGTCGTCCGTTCTCTGTGGTGCTCTTCGACGAGGTTGAGAAGGCGCACCCCGACATCTTCAACTCTTTGTTGCAGATCCTCGAAGAGGGACGTCTGACCGACGCTCAAGGCCGTAAGGTCGACTTCAAGAACACGGTCATTCTGATGACAACCAACCTGGGGACCAGGGACATTAACAAGGGTGTCCTGACCGGATTCCAGACTACTGAGTCGCTAACCCATGACTACGGCCGGATGAAGGCCAAGGTGAATGAGGAGCTTAAGCAGCACTTCCGCCCCGAGTTCCTCAACCGTGTTGATGACGTCGTGGTATTCCCGCCGCTGACCCAGGACAACATCAAGGAAATCGTTGACCTGATGATCGGCAACCTTGCCAAACGCGTCGAGGATCAGGGAATGGGTCTGCAGCTGAGTGATGAGGCGAGAGAACTTCTGGCCGAACGCGGCTATGATCCGGTGCTCGGTGCTAGGCCGCTGCGTCGTGTGATTCAGCGTGATATCGAGGACGCGATCTCTGAGCGGATCCTGTTCGGCACGCTTGGCTCTGGGGACGTTGTAACGATTGGTGTTGCAGAAGTGGACGGAAAGAAGGAGTTCACTTTCAACGGTGATCCCCAGCGTTCTGTTGATGACCCGGTTATCGGGGTTCCCTCCGATGCCAGCCAGATAGAGGCAACGCCGGTAAGCGAATAGCTGCCAATACTGCGAATGCCCTGACTCAGCTTTCTCGTCCGAAAAGGAAGCTGAGTCAGGGCATTCTGTTCCCCTAAGGCTTGGTCGCTGGGGGGACTCGGTCGCCACACAGGCCGAGATCGGCCACAGAATTACCGAAAGTGGCGAGACACAGAAAGAACTATGTCTTGCCACTCGGCTGGCCGATCTATTGGGGCGTTGGCCGATCCTGATGCCGGGCGATTCGGATCCGGGTCCCGCGTCTAGATTCAGGGGCAGGTCTCGAGGTCAGGAATCTCTGTCTTCAGACTGTGCCGAATCAGAATAGGAAGTCTGCGGATAGGTGGTCGGAGGATAGTTGTTCGCTTGATAGGGGTCCGTTGGGTTCCCGTCCGCGGGATATGTGCTCGCCCGGTAGGGGTTTCCCTGGTACTCGAATCCTGGGTACTCGGTTGAGTTTGGTGCGGGCCACTGTGGTGGTACTGGATACATTGGTCCCTCAGGCATAACGATCCACAGAACAATGTAGATAAAGAACCCGGTCCCGCCGAACAAGAGAGAGATTCCGAACGCAGCTCGCACCCAGGTCGCGTCCCACCCAAAGTATTCCGCGATCCCTGAGCAAACGCCCGCGATCATCTTATTGTTGGGATCCCTTACCAGCTTCTTTTGCATTGCTGCACCTTTCTTTCTGGCATCCATTGTTCTATTTGAATGCTTCGAGCGCAGGAGGGTTATCCATACGTTTTCGGCGGGATTGCCGGAGAGTAAAGAGTAGATTTAGCACCCGGTCTGATGGTGTCGCCGTTAGTGTTTGCTATGCCGCCATCAGGATTTCGTCTCGCCGCCGCGCACGTATCCTTGTGACGAGTGAAAGTCTGTCGGAAGGATGAGTCCGTGAGTAGTGATCCCAAGGTTGCCCTGCTTCCTCTCGACGAGAGGCCGGTAAATACCGGGCTAGTCCAGGAGGTTGCACGGATTGCAGGGTACCGATGCGAACTTCCGGGGCAAGAGATCCTTCCCAGCTTTAGAACCCCGGGGAACACCGATGCCCTTGCCGACTGGCTGAAAAGTCAGTCGGAAGACGCGGACGCGATCGTTGCTTCCCTCGACACCCTGGTTTACGGGGGGCTGATTCCGGCCAGAACCACAAACAGCACTGTAGAGGAGTCGGTCGGGCGTCTGCACACCCTGCGTGAGATCCACGAAGCGAAACCCGATTTACCAATGCTTGCCGTTTCTCTTGTTACTCGGGCTAGCGACTCATACGTGAGCGTTGAAGAGCCAGAATACTGGTCGGATTGGGGACGCGACCTCCACCATCACGGTGGAGAGACGCACCGCGCGTGGGTTGGTCAGGAAGACGATGAATCCAACGGCGTTAAGCGGGATGTTCCTTCGTGGGTTCTTGAGGACTTTGCGCGGCGCAGATTGCGAAATCACATCGTCAACTTGGCCGCGCTTCAGATGCGGTGGGACGAGGTGCTGGACTACCTGGCCATAACCGCCGATGACACCGCAGAGTTCTCGGCAGGTTCCGCGGAACAGAGTTGGCTTGAGTACTGGAGGATCTTTGGAGCGCCAACTCTCCCGGTTATTGGGTATCCCGGGGCCGATGAGACCGGCGCAGTCCTGATGGCACGCGCGATCACGACTACAACGGGGACGGAGCCGCGAATAAAAGTGGCGACAGGAACCCCGGCGAGTTTGAAGCTGATCCCTCCCTACGAGAACGGTCCCATTGGAGAGTCAATTACTAGACAGATCTCGGCCGCAGGTGGGAAAGAGGTGGACGAGGAAGAAGCAGACATGATCCTAGTCGTCCACGGTCCGGATCCAGATCGCGGCGACAACGCATCGGCCCAGTCGCCCTCGTCCGATCCGAGAGAAACGACTGCGACAGTCGAGGTTGTGCGCGAGGCACTGAGTACGGGACTGCCCGTTGTTCTGGCAGACGTGCGGTTCGTCAACGGAGGCGATACCCAGATGATTGAGGCGCTCGCGGAGCAGGGATTGCTTAGCCAGCTCGCGGCCTACGGGGGGTGGAACACCGCTGGTAACGCACTGGGCGCCGCTGTCGCCACCGGAGTTGCCATTGTCGTTGGCACACTGAATGGGACCCTGGATTCGCGTGCCCAGCAGATCGCCCTTCGACGCAGGCTGATGGACGATGTCGCGTACCAGGCACTGATCCGGCGCGACCTGATGACGGGCGTGTTCGAGGGGAGTTTCGGGCCAGTGTCAGCGAAAGCGCTTGATACGGCGGCGGCGCATACGGTTGCGACCATGAATGACTATCTGTCTCACTGGGGTCTGGCGGACGGCTACGTGGTTCAAAGCGTCGAGTTCCCATGGAAGCGGAGTTTCGAGGTAGACATCCACTTCAGCTAGGACTCTGGACGTGACGTATAGCCAAAGGTCCGTGTCGTTTGGGTTGATAAACTGATAAAGCTAGTTTGCACAGCCGCAATCACACCACTACGGAGGTACGAAAGACCTATGGTCAAGTACGTTTACGATTTCTCCCAGGGCGACAAGGACATGAAGGACCTATTGGGAGGAAAGGGCGCAAATCTCGCCGAGATGACTCGCCTGGACCTGCCAGTCCCCCCGGGTTTCACCATTACCACCGAAGCATGCCGGGTATATCTCGATTCAGGTTCGGTCCCTGAGGAACTCTCTACCGAAGTTACCAAGGAACTCCGTAAGGTCGAAGACACAATGGGTCGTCGCCTGGGTGACGCCGACAATCCGCTACTCGTCTCAGTCCGCTCGGGTGCGAAGTTTTCGATGCCGGGCATGATGGAAACAGTTCTGAACATTGGCCTGAACGACAATTCCGTTGGCGGCCTGGCCAAAGTCGCAGACGATGAGCGCTTCGCATGGGACTCGTACCGCCGACTGATCCAGATGTTCGGCAAGACGGTTCTGGACATCGACGGCGACCTCTTCTCTGAGGCTCTCGAGGAAATGAAGGCCGATCGCGGTGTCAAAGCAGACACCGACCTCACCGCTGAGGACTGGAAGGAACTGGTTGAGACCTTCAAGAAGATCGTCAAGGAAGCAACCGGCCAAGATTTCCCGCAGGATCCCCGCACACAGATGGACATGGCCATCGAGGCCGTCTTCCGCTCATGGAACACCGAGCGGGCCAAGATTTACCGTCGTCGCGAGCGCATTCCCGAGGACCTGGGCACTGCTGTCAACGTGCAGACCATGGTGTTCGGAAACATGGGCGACACCTCGGGCACGGGCGTCTGCTTCACCCGCGACCCCTCTACAGGACACTCTGGCGTTTATGGTGACTACCTAATGAACGCTCAGGGCGAGGACGTCGTTGCCGGTATTCGCAACACTCAACCGCTGGCTGCTCTTGAGACGCAAGATCCGGAGGCGTACAAAGAGCTCCGCGCCATTATGCGCAAACTGGAGACGCACTATCAGGATCTCTGCGACATTGAGTTCACCATCGAGCGGGGCAAGCTGTGGATGCTACAAACCCGCGTGGGTAAGCGCACTGCCGCCGCCGCATTCCGGATCGCCACCCAGCTGGTTGACGAGAAGCTGATTACCAAGGATGAGGCGTTGACGCGTGTCACCGGTGAACAGCTAACCCAGCTGATGTTCCCGCAGATCGACCCTGACGCGGAAAAGGTCTTGATCACCCGCGGTATGGCTGCCTCCCCGGGCGCAGCCGCCGGAAAGATCGTCTTCAATAATGCACAGGCCGAGGCCGCTGCCGCAGAAGGGGTTCCCTGTCTGCTGGTTCGTCGCGAGACCAACCCTGACGATCTCCCGGGTATGGTCGTGGCCGAGGGCGTGCTGACCGCTCGTGGTGGCAAGACCTCACACGCGGCCGTGGTTGCGCGTGGCATGGGAACCACCTGTGTTGTCGGCGCGGAGGCCCTGAATATCGACGCTGAAGCCGGAACGATGAAGGTCGGAGAGTACGTGCTGACCGCTGACGACACCATCACCATCGATGGCTCTACTGGCGAAGTCTTCCTAGGCGAGGTCCCGGTTCAGGATTCGCCTGTTACCGCCTACCTAGCAAACGGTCTTGAGGCCGGACTGGAGGCGGCAGGTGATGATGAGGGCACCCGTGAACTGGTCGAGTCCGTCGACAAGATTCTGAGCAGGGCTGATGAGGTTCGTCGCCTCCAGGTCCGTGCAAACGCTGACACTCCATTGGACTCTGAGCGCGCCATCGACTTCGGCGCACAGGGCATTGGCCTTTGCCGTACCGAGCACATGTTCCTCGGTGAGCGTCGTCCGCTGGTTGAGCGTGTAATCCTGTCCGCCCCCGGTTCTGACGATCGTCAGGAAGCCTACGATGCGCTGGCAGAGCTTCAAAAGGGCGACTACCTTGAGATGCTGAAAGTCATGGACGGCAAGCCCATGACTGTTCGCCTGATTGACCCGCCACTACACGAGTTCCTTCCAGACCTCACTTCCCTTGAGATTGAGGCAGCTATCGCCAAGGAGAAGGGCGAGGAGCTGTCCGATGAGCGCCAGCGTCTGCTGACGGAGGTCCGTCGTCTGCACGAACAGAACCCTATGCTTGGCCTTCGTGGTGTGCGCCTGGGTCTGTACCTGCCGGGTCTGTTCCTGCTGCAGGCACGTGCTCTGGCTGAGGCTGCTTCCGAACTCAAGGCTGCGGGCGCCGACCCTCGCCCCGAGATCATGGTTCCCCTAGTGGCTTCGGTTCGTGAACTCCAGATTGTTCGCGATCAGATTGAGCCGGTGTTGAAGGAGATCGAGGAAGAGCACGGGGTTTCCTTGGATATCCCGATCGGCTGCATGGTCGAGTTGCCCCGCGCCTGTGTTGTCTCTGAGCATTTGGCTCGCGAGGCTGACTTCTTCAGCTTCGGTACCAACGACCTGACCCAGACCACCTGGGGCTTCTCACGTGACGACGTTGAGGGTGTCTTCTTCCCGCTGTACATCGAGGAGGCAGTGTTCGGGGTTTCACCGTTCGAGTCGATCGATGTTGACGGAGTCGGCAAGCTGGTTCAAATGGGTGCTGAAGGTGGTCGCAAGACCAAGCCGAACCTGAAGCTAGGTGTATGCGGCGAGCATGGTGGTGACCCGGACTCAATCCACTTCTTCAACAAGATCGGTCTGGACTACGTCTCTTGCTCTCCATTCCGCGTTCCTGTGGCCCGACTTGAGGCTGGCCGCGCAACGGTGATGGAACAGGCCTAGTTAGGACCTAGTTGGCTTGTAGTTGGGCCCCGGTAGATAGTTGAGAGATCAACCGACTACCGGGGCCCAATCGCGTGTCTCCCTCCGTTTGCCAATCAGTTAGGGGTGCGACACGCGGTAAAAAGGGCGAAGAAAGTCCCCTAACTGATTGGCAAACGCGGAGAAGGGGAAGAGGACTCAGGGGAAGGGAAGTTCTTTAGCGGAAGGGGAGTTCTCTAGACCCCCAGGGGGCCGTCATGCCATTCAACTACCAGGCCATCCTTCTCCCCGAAGCGAACCAGGTGATTGCCTAGCACCATCTTCGCGCGTTCAAGGGCCTCTTCGCTGTCGCCTTCAGCGATGAGTACGAGGGAGCCAGCGCCATCTTCAGAGCCGGGGACGACGAGGACCGTGCCATAGGCCACCGGGCCCTCGGGGGGAGCAATACGCAGTCGAGTCCCGTGCTCAACCTCTTCGCTCTGACACTTGCGTGATAGATGAGAGACCAGTTGCTTGGCATATCGTTCTGGTCGGTCCGTTTTTACAGTGGAGTGAGTAACCATGGCCCGAGTGTATGGACGGGCAATGGGCTTGTGAAGAGCGAATTCATTCTGCGACCCAGCACAACGGTGAGTTCTTCTTGGGATCATTGACCTACCGCTTTACTTAGGAGAGCCTTACCATAGTTATGTGAACCTAGGTGAGTGTCCGTTGCGCGTTAAATCGCAGATTGTAAGCATCGACGTTGGATCCCAGTACTGTCTTCGGCTAAAGGAGCTTGGCGTTCGTCCCGGAGCGAACTTCTTCTGTGTGAATCGAGCAGCCTTCGGAGGAGTGGTCATCAATATCTCCGGAACCCGAATCGCCGTCGACCGTCGTAGTGCACGGAACATTGAGGTCCTCCAACTCCAGGGTGATCCGTCGTGAGCTGTCCCCACTGCAGTGGAGCATCTGGCGTATCTTCAACGGTCCCAGCACTCCCGGCGCATGACCATCAAGAACCGACTGTTCTGCTGGTCGGTAACCCCAATGTCGGGAAGTCGACCCTGTTCAATGGGGTAACTGGCGGAAGTCAGGCCATCATCAATGCACCGGGAACTACCGTTGAAGTCTCGGTCGGCAAGTGCACGAAGTTGGGCGTTCGGGTGCTAGATATGCCCGGCACGTACTCGCTTATTGCGCAGTCGCCAGACGAACAGGTAGTCGTCGAAACGCTCCAGGGTGACGAGGGAACCTACGCGGGTCCGGAGACCAACAGTTCGATAGACCTTGTTGTAGCTGTTCTGGATGCGGCGGCTTTGGCGCGATCGCTTTATCTTCTTGCTCAAATAGCGCAAAGTGGTTTCCCCGTTGTCGCGGCGCTGACGATGGGGGACATTGCACGCGAAGACGGGAACCAGGTTGATCCGACAAAACTATCGGATGAACTCGGGATTCCGGTCGCGGTTATTGATCCACGAAGTAGCGATGGTGTTGCAGAGGCGACGGAGCTGATTGCCGAAGGACTAGCCAGGCAACCTCATGTTCTTGGTTTGACTCCCGATCCGAATGCGCCGGGCTTCAACCCGGTTGTATCCTCGGCGCCCTCACCACCACATTCTTGCGTCTGCGGCGGCGATGCGTGCTCTGTGATGCCTGAGTCATACACAAAGGCGGGCATCGTTCGCACCGAGGATGATCGCGTCTCTGAGATCTTCACCTGGATCAGTCGTATCGAAACCGAGTTGGGGCGGGAAGGCTCGTCCGAGGCGCGTCTTTCGCGCTCCGACAGAATCGATCGTGTGCTCCTGAACCCCTGGTTTGGAATTCCAGTGTTCTTCGCGCTGATGTGGCTGCTGTTCAAGATCGCTGGCGACTGGGTCGGGCCGGTCATGGATTTCTTCGACGGGATTTTCACATCTGAGGAACCTGGAGCTTTTTCGGTTGCTAACGGGACGAACGCCGTGCTGGGCTCATTGGGGCTCGAAGACACCTGGCTTCAGGGGCTGCTGGTGGGCGGACTGATAACCGGACTCGGCGTGGTTGCCTCTTTCTTCCCCCTTATGTTCGTGATCTTCCTGTTGATTTCTGTCTTGGAAGACTCTGGTTACATGGCGCGGGCGGCGTTCCTTGGTGATCGGGTGATGAGGAAGATCGGTCTGGACGGTCGCGTTATCATGGCGCTGATAATGGGGTTTGGCTGTAATCTACCCTCACTCGCGGCAGTCAGAAGTCTTCCGAATGCTCGCCAGCGTTTGGTGACAGTATTGGTTACGCCCTACACATCCTGCGCTGCACGCCTGACCATTTACCTGATGATCGCCAGGATTTTCTTCCCAAACAACGTTGGGACCGTGGTTTTCGCGTTGTACGTCGTGTCGATTTTGATGGTTGTGTTGGGTGCCCTGGTGCTCAAACCGTTCATAACCAAGAACGAGGGACGGGCCCCACTGATGCTGGTTCTGCCAGCATACGGGGTTCCTCGAGTCGTCCTAACAATCAAGAACACTTGGATGAGGGCGTGGTCATTCGTCAAAGGTGCCGGAAAGATCATCGTGGTTATGACGGCGGTCGTCTGGTTGCTGGGGGCGATTCCTACCAGTTCGGAACATTCTTTTGCCGATCCGGAACTTCCGATGTCACAGTCTGCCTACGGCGCGGTGGCCAAGGGTCTGGTGCCTGTTTTTGAGCCGGCGGGGTTTGGCGAGTGGCACATGACCGGGGCACTTATGACCGGTTTCGTGGCCAAGGAGACTGTGATCTCGTCGATCGTCGTCTCGTACAACATGGACGAGGCCGCTGCCGGAGACGCCGAGGACGGGGGAGACGACCTGGGAGAGCTTCCGGAGCTGGTTCGAGGTTCGTTCGAGGAGTCTGCTGGCGACGCCGCGCCTTTGGCCGCGTTCGCATTCTTGCTGTTTGTACTTACATACACCCCGTGTCTTGCTACTGTCGCCGAACAGGCACGCCAGATTGGCGGGCGCCTGACCGCCGCTGCGGTTCTGGTCCAGTTGATCGTTGCATGGCTCCTTGCCACCGGCGTTTTCCAGATAGGAAGGCTCTTCTTATGAGCCTTGTCAATCCTGGCTTACCTACGCGTCCGGTCTCTCTTACGGATCGGGTGGTAGCGCGCCTTCATGCGGGGGCGACAGTTGAGTCAATCGCATTGAACGAGGAGATCTCTCTGGGGCTGGCACAGCTGATGGTTGATGAACTTGAACGCCGAGGAATGTTGATGTCAGCTACGTCTCTTTGTGCTTCTGGACTCGGGGCTTGCGGTGGGGTTGATACCGAGCAGGTAAGACTGCACTGTGCCGGTTGCCCCCTTTCGCTGAACTGATGCCGATGGGGCTAATGGCCCTCAGTGGGGTTCGGGTGCGGATAAGGCGTGAGACAATAGCTTGCACATGTTTCTATTGGAGGGCTTGGCATGGCACTTTTCGAGCTAGAGAATGGCCGATTGGTTCCCGCGCAGTTCGGGCATGATGTTCCCGATGGCTTCACAGACGAGGTCCTTGAGGCAATTAAGTCCCAGGTGCTCGAAATCGTTTCTCGTCCGCTGTTCCCGATTGCATGGTCAACTGAGGAGCACGCGAGTAACGCAGAGTGCTCTCGCCTTACTGGCCTGGACGCTTCCGGACAGGTGGTCGCAGTCGAGGTGATGCGGCGGCTGGACGCAGATATCTTGATTGACTCTCTTTCGCGTCTCTCAGATACGGCGTCTCTTTCATGGGCTGATCTGGCTCGCACATACCCGATGGGACCGGATGGGTTTCGCAGAGAGTGGGTTTCCTTCCGTGAGGCGATGCCTCCCTCACCGCCCAACGGTCCCCGCCTAATCCTGGTTACCTCCGAGATTGCTGAAGAGATTCGACCCGCGCTGGATGTACTCTCGTCCTCAGGGGTAGAGGTACACCAGATGTCGCTTCGGCAGATGGCTAATGGGCGCGCTTTCCTCGACGTCGATGTTGTTGGTCCGCGAGTTTACGGACATCGCGCCAACACTCTGCTTGAGACCTCGGCGGTTCTCCCTGTCATTGAGGCGGGAGTGGAGGCGGAAGAGGCTCCGTCCCAGGCGCATGGGCGACACTCTGGTGACGCGGCGGTTCACGAGCTTCACGAAACCCCAGAGGTGAAAACTCCGGCCCCTTTGGCAGTGCCTCCAACCGCGCTTCCAACTCGTCGTTCACTCAGATCGCAGCGACGCACGGAACAACGCCATCCGTTCCGGCTATCGGGCCCGGTTGTCCAGAGCCACGCATCGACTGATGAAACATCGCATCTGCCGAGCCGGGTTGAACGTCATCATTCGACGGCCGCGGAGGAACCCGTTCCTTCAGACATCTCCGACCTGGCGCTGATCGCTCACGCCGCTGGAGGCGACGTCACCCTCTACTTGCGCGCTGAGCAGCGCACGCCCGAGGGTGCCAAACTGACGGCCGAGGGCCTAGTCTCGGTTCCATCCGGTCACTACGATGACCCGACTGATGCGTTGCAGGCAGAAGGCATCTGGGCGGCTGATGGCTGGAGCGCGTGGCGATTGGCAAGCTCAGAAGGTCCAACCTTGGCTGACGCGCTGGAAGAGATCAGGCAGTGGAGTTGATCGCCTAGCGGCCTGAGCCGCAGATTTGGGCGAATTTGAGCCAGCGTGCCACCGTGTCATAAATGGCTTCGCGAACTGGCTGGTCAGACAGAAGTAGGTCGTGCTTTCCGCTGAAGCGCTCAATTGTCACCTGACGTCCCAGCACCGCTGATCTTTCCGCGATCAACTTGGCGTTGAGGACCAGATCACTGGTGAACACCTCGGGCGTCCACTCTTCCTCGTCACCGGTTGCAGTTGATGCCATAGAAAGGATTGGAAAATCGAGGTCGAGACCCCTTTCGACCTCCGCGTGTCCCTCCAGAATTGTCTGCATCCACGCCGCCGGTGCCGGATAAGAAAATGGAAGCTTCCACTGCGGAAAGGGATTCCAGCCCCGAACTGCCGGGTCGTCTTCTAGTGCAATCAAGTCCTTGGGAAGTTCAAAGCCAGAACCGGCCCAGCCCTCAGCAATCGTTCGATAATAGGCGTTATTCTTCGACTGCCCTACGACCGAGGCCCTGGGCCGGACCCGAGCGAGCTGTGTTGTCACTCTCTGGAGCGCGGGCCTGATTGCGGTCATGGTCTGGAGTTCAAGCCAAGCAGAGTTCAGGATCATCCCGCTGACGACCCCTTTGTTCCTCCGAGCCCAAAGCGGAATGATGAGACCACCGGTTGAATGGCCCATGACCACTAGCGGGAGGTGAGGGAACTCCTGACGGATCATTTGGGTCGCCCAGTTTAACTCTTCGTCATAAACCTCGAGATCATCCGTGTACCCGATTGTCTGCCATGGGCGAAGAGACCGTCCATACTTCCGTAGGTCTAGTGCGTAGAACGCACCGCCCAGTTCAGCAATCCTTTCGGCAAACTCGCTGTGATAGAAGTAGTCGTTCCGTCCGTGGACGAACAATAGCGCGAACTTAGCGTGTTTCTTTGCCCGTCGGCCCCTAAACGTGTCTGCAAATCGACGACGAACGAGGGTAGCGACAACCGGACCCTCGTCATCATCTCCGAGGTTGGTGGCCATCGACTCGAACGGTCCCCCCAGCACATCGATTACCCACGAGTCGGGCGCAGGAGCGCCAGCCTCTCCCCACGGCACTAGCGCTTCCGGGCTTGGGAGAGACCCCTGTTCTTTTGAGCCCGAGGGGACGGTTTCAGGAAACTTTGACTCGATCTCAGCGTCGGTTAGCTCTTCTTCTAGGTTCAGGTCAAGGTCCAGCTCAAGATTGGCTTCCTCTTGACCTGGATCATGAGAACCCGGTCGGATTAGTTCCGGTTCGTTGTCCCGAGACCTGTTTTGTCTTGACTGCGATCGCTTGCTCACAGCTCCAGGCTAGTGTTTCGCGTCGCAATTTGCTTCCTACTCTCGCGGCGGTGCACTTGCTCGACTTGACTCGGCAACCCTTCGCTCGTGTGCCCTGCGGCGCGTCGCCTCTGCACACGGTCTAGGAAACGAACTCGCGATGCCGGACTTTAGTGCCCTTCGCGCTGGATACGCTGTTTCTCACGCTCGAAAGATCGACGAATTTCGTCTTCGGCTTCTTCACGGCCCACCCAGTGAGCGCCTTCGACGGACTTTCCCGGCTCTAAATCCTTGTAGACCTCGAAAAAGTGTTGGATCTCAAGACGGTGGAATTCGGAAACGTCCTCGATTTCCGTACGCCATGCGGCTCGGTGGTCACCGGCAGGAACGCAAAGTACCTTGTCATCGCCGCCCATTTCGTCCTTCATGCGAAACATTCCAAGTGCGCGACAACGGATCACGCAACCTGGGAATGTCGGTTCTTCGAGCAGAACCAAAGCATCGAGCGGGTCGCCGTCTTCCCCCAGGGTGTCATCGATAAACCCATAGTCATCCGGATACCGGGTTGAGGTGAACAACAGTCGATCGAGACGGATTCTGCCCGTCTCATGGTCCACCTCGTACTTATTTCGATTCCCCTTTGGGATCTCCACGGTTACATCGAACTCCATCATCTTTGCCCTCCTGGTGCCCATCGCCGCCTTTGGGGTCGCATTGAACTAAAGTAAAGCAGTTACCGCCCATCCAAACGGAGAGCCGAATGCAACGCCGGGTCCTTATCGCGATTGTATGCGCAACCGCGCTGGTTGGCGCACTGGTGACGCTCTGGTTTGTCGGACTGCACCAGAGTTGGGGAGGAGTTGCCCCGACCGCAGTAGCGCTCTCGCCAGTCCAGCCGCCGGTCGCCGAGGATACCGAGCTGGCCAGAGGACTTCAGGAGTCCGACTCAAATGGACCCGCACCTACTGCCGCGCAGATTGAAGAGATTTGGAAGCCCGTTGTTGAGGCGTCAAAGGATTCATGGACCCCTTGGATGGCGGTCGTCAACGCCGAGAAC
This sequence comes from Actinomycetaceae bacterium MB13-C1-2, assembly GCA_035621235.1. Lineage (NCBI taxonomy): Bacteria > Bacillati > Actinomycetota > Actinomycetes > Actinomycetales > Actinomycetaceae > Actinomycetaceae bacterium MB13-C1-2. The sequence continues at coordinate 384,368 of CP141731.1, read as the reverse complement.
GGGCAGGTTATCGCCGAGTCCGGGATTGATGTTCCGCACACGCCCGCCTCGAATATGAAAGTCCTTACCGCGTTCACGGCGCTGACCTACCTGGACCCAAATGCGACGTTGACCACCGGTGTATCTCAGAAGGGAACCGACCTCTATTTCTGGGGAGAAGGCGACCTCACGCTTGCGCTCGGTCACGGCGATCCGAACGCCGCCTACGGTCGGGCAGGAATCGAGGACATCGCGGATCAGGTTACCGCGGCTCTCTCGGCAACCGGACAGGCCTACACCCTGCATTACCAGAACACGCTTTTTGGATCTCAGACACGTTGGCCCGGGTGGGCGGCTGCGGGGATAGAGGACTACGCGGGAGACGTGGCGCCGTTTGCAATCGACACGGGACGAGTCGCCCCGAAGGAATGGGCATTTGTCGCGAGCTCGACAGAGACGGCAGCCAATGCTCTTAGCAGTGCGCTTACAGCTCGGGGGATGAGCATCAGCGGTGCGGTTCCGGGTTCGGCTCCCGAGGATGTGACCGTCATTGCGGAGGTCGAGTCCAGCACGATCCTGGAGCAGGTTCGCTACTTCCTGCTTGAGTCTGACAACACGATGGCGGAACAATTCTGCGAGTTGGCGGCGGCGGGGGCGGGAGTTGACCCGGTGGACTTTACTTCTTCAACCCAGAACGTCGTGAATACACTTGCCTCGGCGGGCATAGACACCACCGGTATGGTGATGAAGGATTGCTCAGGACTTGATCCCGGGTCGCGAGTCCCACCAAGGGTGCTCCTCGGCGTCCTGCAGGCATCACTGGCCGACAACAGCGCCACTAAGCCTCTAACCAGGATGCTCCCCATTGCCGGGGTGAACGGGACTCTTTCCTACCGGCTCTATGAGCCCTCAACCTTTGGGAACCTCACCGGCAAGACAGGTTTTCTAGGAAGATCAGCGACTTTCTCCGGAATAGGGATGACTTCATCGGGAGCCAATCTCTTCGTGGCTGTGGGTTCGGATGACGTCGTAGATGATGCGGCTCTTTGGACCATAGCCACGATTGACGAGTTCCTAACAAGACTGTTTGCACTCTGATGGGCACGGTATCTGATCTGCTCGGGGGGAGTCCCCCTCGCAAGGCGCGCCGGGTATCACTGGCGGTTCGCGAGGTCTTGTCTGAGCGCCACACCGAGTTTGGTGGTGACTACGGATTTGTGGTTGGAGTGTCCGGCGGAGCCGATTCGTTGGCGCTGACCGTGGCCGCAGCCGACGTAGCAGAAAGGGCGGAAATCCCATACTCTGCGCTGGTGGTGGATCACGCGATGAGGCGGGAATCGGCGGAAGAAGCCCGGAGTGTTGTCGAGTATCTGCATCGACTTGGTGTTGCGAATGCAAAGGTCCTTACCGTTGAGAAACAGGGCTGCAACCAGGGAGTCGCCTCTCCGGAAGCGACCGCTCGTTCGGTGCGCCATGAACTGCTGGAAGCCGAGGCGAGGTCCTGGGGCGCGGATCTGCAACAGGTCGATGTCCTCCTCGGTCACACGATGGACGACCAGGCAGAGACTGTCTTGCTAAGACTCGCCCGGGGATCGGGTGCCGGCTCAATCTCCGCCATGGAACCGGTGCTTGGCCTTGATCGGCTGGGTGAGAACCCAAGGATTGCTAGAGTTCGTCCCCTTCTTTCCGTGCGCCGTAGTGACACGGAGGCTTTCTGCAGTTCCCTCTCCCTGAAGGTGGTTGAGGACCCAACGAACCGGATGGACGGACCGTGGCAGACGAAGTCCGGTGAACCGTTACCTCGTGCGGCAGTACGAGGAACAGTGTTGCCGGCGCTCGCGGCAGCTCTGGGTCAAGATCCAGTTCCGGCTCTGGCAAGGACGGCGGAGTTGGCGCGGCAGGACGATACGGCACTGGAAGAGTGGGCTGAGAGCATTGTCGGCGAGCATCTGATTGCCGACGGACAGGGGAGTTCCATTCCTTTGTATGTGCTAGCGTCTCTCCCTCGGGCAGTGAAGACAAGAGTGCTGGTGCGGGTAGCCGCCCTTGCTCGAGTTACGGGGCTGAACTTTCACCAGGTGAGGTCGCTCGAACAACTGGTGAATAGCGCAAAGAACGCTGCGGGTGACCAACGGATCGTTGATCTACCGGGAGGGTTCGTGGCAACGAGGACAGACGGAAACCTCCAGATACGAAGAGCGGACTGAAAGGCGTCTCGGATGAAGCGCGCCAATGCCAGTCGTGAGAATACTTCTTAAGCCTAGGGGCACGGGCTGTGTGGGCTGTGTCCGCTCGGGAGCTGGGGACTGGTGACTGGAACGCCAGACAAGAGTCTAGGGTTAGTCTCACGCAGCTCGATGCGCCGCTGTTGGTCGGGGGACGCCCGACAACGAGTCGGCTGTCGCGGCACTGGTTTAGCGGTGAGTGGAAAACACCTATCTCACGGATACACCTACGATGAAATGTGGCAATCTAGTTTGGTCACAGGCATACGCAAAGCTGTACGGGAACGGACGGGTATGGACGCGAAAGACATGGGAGCAGATCTCGAGAAGGTTCTCCTTACCGAGGAAGAGATCGACGTGCGGCTCACAGAGTTAGCGGCGCAGATTGATGCGGACTACGGCGATGAAGATCTGCTGCTGGTTGGCGTTCTTCGGGGGGCTGCTCCGCTGATGGTTGACCTGTCTCGTAAGCTTCACAGAATCGTTGAGATCGACTGGATGGCAGTTTCCAGTTATGGCTCGGGCACGAAGTCTTCCGGTGTCGTCCGAATCCTTAAGGATCTGGACTCCGACGTTCACGGACGCAATGTCCTGATTGTCGAGGACATTCTGGACTCGGGACTGACCCTTTCCTGGCTCAAGGAGAACCTTGAGGCGAGGGGGGCAAGTTCGGTGGAGGTGATGACGCTACTTCGCAAGCCCGATGCCGTTAAGGTTCCGGTCGAGGTGAAGTACCTGGGTTTCGACATTCCCAATGAGTTCGTTATCGGCTACGGCCTAGACTACGCCGAGGCCTATCGAAACCTTCCCTTCGTTGGCACGTTGGCGCGCCATGTGTACGAGTCCGAGGACGGCGAGTAAGTGAGCGAAGAAAAGACCAAGAAGTCGACCAAGGGTGAAGGCAGCAAGACCTGGCCGTTCATTGTTGTGCCGTTACTGGCGCTTCTGATAATCACCTGGATGGTCTGGAGGATGTTCCAGCCAGCGACCGTGATCACCTCAGAAGGCCTGGACATTCTTCGAGAAGAGAAGATCACCAGCGCGATCGTCAACGACGGAAGTCAGCAGGTCAATCTGACACTAGCCGAGCCGTACACACACGCGAGTACGGGTCCCATGGACCCCGAGAAAGAACTCGGGCGCAACGTCTCATTCACCTATGCTCGAACTCAGTCCGAGCAGGTTCTCGATCTTCTAGACAAGGCTGTGCCGGCCGAGGGGTACAACGCCCTGTATCCCCAACCAAGCGTTCTCGGATCGATGCTTCAGTTGCTGATTCCGATGATGTTATTGCTCGGTGGTTTCTGGTGGCTGATGTCACGCACGGCTGGCTCAAAGATGATGGGTGGGTTTAGCTCATCGAAGGCAAAACAGTTCAACGAGGAAAACCCGCAGGTCACCTTCGCGGACGTGGCCGGTGAGGACGAGGCCGTTGAGGAACTCGACGAAATCCGCGAGTTCCTGGTTGAACCCTCTAAGTTCACTTCTGTCGGTGCCAAGATCCCCAAGGGTGTTCTTCTCTACGGTCCTCCCGGCACGGGCAAGACGCTCCTCGCCAAGGCAGTTGCTGGCGAAGCTAAGGTTCCCTTCTTCTCGATCTCCGGTTCAGAGTTCATGGAGCTCTATGTTGGCGTCGGCGCCTCGCGTGTCCGTGATCTGTTCGAGAAGGCACGCAAAGCCGCCCCCGCCATCATTTTTGTCGACGAAATCGATGCGATCGGACGTCATCGTGGATCGGGAATCGGTGGCGGCAACGATGAGCGGGAGCAGACGCTGAACCAGATGCTGGTTGAGCTGGATGGTTTTGACGAGCGTACCAACGTCATCATGATTGCGGCCACGAACCGTCCCGACATCCTCGATCCGGCGTTGCTGCGTCCAGGGCGATTTGATCGGCAAATCGCCGTTGAGGCCCCCGACATGAAGGGCCGACACAAGATTCTTGAGGTTCACGCCAAGGGGAAACCACTAACCCCCGACGTCGACCTAAAGCAGATAGCAAAGCGAACCCCTGGCTTCACCGGAGCAGATTTGGCAAACGTCTTGAACGAGGCTGCCCTGCTGACTGCCCGTTCCGATGCGGATTTAATCGATAACAGAGCCATTGACGAGGCAGTTGACCGTGTCATCGCAGGTCCTCAGAAGCGAACTCGCGTAATGAACGAGCACGACAAGGCGGTGACCGCGTATCACGAGGGGGGACATGCTCTGTGCGCGGCTGCGCTACAGTACACAGATCCCGTCACCAAAGTGACCATTCTTCCGCGCGGGCGGGCACTTGGATACACGATGGTCATGCCTAGTGAAGACCGATACTCAAAGACTCGCAACCAGCTTCTCGATGATTTGGTATACGCGATGGGCGGCAGGGTCGCTGAGGAGGTCGTCTTCCGCGATCCTTCGACCGGTGCCTCGAACGATATCGAGAAAGCGACAGCCACCGCGCGCGCAATGGTGACTGACTACGGGATGACCGACGCGGTTGGTACGGTCAAGCTTGGTTCAAAAGACACTGATCCGTTCGTCGGTCGTGAAATGGGCCGCGGACAGGATGCCCCGATGTCTGATCACCTCGCTACTCGAATCGACGAGCAGATAAGAGGTCTACTTGACGGAGCCGTGCGCGAAGCGTGGACGATTCTTACCGAGAACCGTGAGATCCTCGATAACCTTGCCTTGCGTCTGCTTGAAGAGGAAACTCTCGACGAGAAAGCCCTGAAAGAGGTCTTTAAGGACATAAAGAAGCAACCAAAGCGCGCGGTGTGGAACTACGGCAGCGAAGGTGCGATCCCCGGAGCCGTGCTCGGTGACCCGAAGCAGGTTCCGGCCAAGGCGGTGGACCCCGCCGCTCCGGTGCCAGAAGAACTTCAGACGGAGGCGCCGTGAGCTACGACGCTAGCGCGGTCCGCTCGGCGACAGGCGAGATTCTTTCCGCGATTGGCGAGGATCCCATGCGGGAGGGGCTTGTTGAGACCCCCGACCGGGTTGCTCGGAGTTTTGCGGAGATCTTCAGCGGTTTGCACGAAGATCCGAGTGAGCACCTGAAGAAGACCTTCCACGTTGATACCGATGAACTGGTGATCCTAAAGGACATCACCTTCTACTCCATGTGTGAACATCACCTATTGCCCTTTTTCGGCAGGGTTCACGTGGCCTACCTGCCGGCGAATGGGCGCATTACCGGTCTGTCTAAACTCGCCCGATGTGTCGATGGCTATGCTCGTAGACCACAGGTCCAAGAACGACTCACGGGCCAGATTGCTTCCGCGATTGAGTCGACCCTAACGCCGCTGGGAGTGGGCGTGATCGTCGAAGCCGAACACATGTGTATGACCATGCGGGGTGTTCACAAGGAACATCCCGTCACAATGACAAGCACGTTCCGAGGGACACTGGCGGAGTCCGCTCGCAAACAAGAAGTCCTATCCCTGGTTCGTAGCTAGCGTAGGTAGGGAAAATGGCGATTGGGGTTCCGGCTGTCATCTCCCGCGGGAGGACTTTGGGTGGCGACACCACTCAGGTCATGGGAATACTAAACGTGACACCAGATTCTTTCTCAGACGGTGGATTCTGGCACTCCGAAACGGCCGCTACCGCACACGGAGTCCAAATGTCGGCTGAGGGTGCGGCGATCATCGACGTGGGGGGCGAATCGACGAGACCGGGTGCCCGTCGAGTTTCCGCGGATGAGGAATGGGAACGCATCGGTCCTGTAGTTCGTAACCTGGTTCGAGAGGGGATCGCAGTCTCAATCGACACGGTCCATTCCGAAACTGCCAAAAGAGGACTTGAACTGGGGGCGGTGCTGATAAATGACGTTTCGGGCGGTAGCCTCGATTCTGGCATTGCCCGAGTCTGCGCGGAATACGATGCTGCAATGGTGGTGCAACATTGGCGCGGCTTCCCCTCCGATCCACTACTCGACACGAAGTACGGCGACGTTACCTCAGAGTTGATTCGGGAAACGATGGTCCAGGTGGAGGCAGTCCTCGACTCGGGCCTACAACCTACACGCGTCGTGGTTGACCCCGGGTTAGGATTTGCACTAGGGGGAGCCGACTCGTGGCGAATTGTTGAATCACTAGATGATTTCGTTTCTACCGGGTTTCCGGTGTTAGTCGGAGCCTCGCGTAAGCGGTTCATTGCTGAGAGATACGGGAATGAGCTTGAACAGGGAACCCTGGACGTCACTAGGTCCTGCGTAAGCAGTGGGGCGTGGATGGTCCGAGTGCACTCGGTCGGACCAAACGTGAGACTGATTCAGGAGCTCTCAAAATAGTCCGAGGGCGAAAGAGGGAGGAGTCGCGGTGAGTGATCACAGGGATGTTATTGCCCTGCGCGGCTTAAGCGCCGTGGGAAGTCACGGGGTATACGATTTTGAGCGACACGGCTCACAGGTTTTCTCTGCGGATCTGAAGCTCCACGTTGATTCTCGTCAGGCAGCGCTCACGGACGATGTTGCTTACACCGTTGATTACTCGCAGCTAGCTGAGAAAGCGGTAGCGATTCTTAGTGGCACTCCCGTCTACCTGCTAGAGACCCTTGCGAACAAACTCGCGGCGATGGCCCTGACTTTCCCGTTGGTTCACAGCGTAGAGGTCACGGTCCATAAACCGATGGCTCCGGTTCGTCACCAGTTCGAAGACGTTTCAGTGACGGTTACCAGAAGTCAGGATGATCGGGCTCCGAAGGAGACCTCCAGGCCTGCATGCGAGACCAGGACTTGGGAAGCGGACAATCCTCCGGCTCAGATCGCCAAGATTGAGAAGCGGCCGTCAACGGTTCCGCAGAGGTCGGCTGTGCCCGTGAAGTCTCCGTTCCCAACGCGCGCCGAACTGAGCCGGCGACGCGGCGAACCAGAGCCTGCTCCCACGAGGTCATTTACGCGATCCCAAAGTCCACTCACCGGCGCGGCACTGATTCCCCGATCCTTCACCGATGGATCGCCCATTTATCGAGCCGTGCTTTCACTCGGTTCTAACAAGGGAGCTTCGCTCCAGACCCTGGCGGACGCCGTCGCTGCACTCCGGTCTACTCCGGGTTTCGAAGTTTCACTTGTCGGCCCGGTGGTCCGCACACTTCCAGTCTTGGAACCGGGAGCTCTCCCGCAGCCGGACTACCTGAATACGGTCGTCATCGGAAGAACAGTTCTTCCGCCTCCGGTGCTATTGCAGGAAGTTAATCGTATCGAGGCGGAATTTGGGCGTGTGAGAGAGCGCCGCTGGGCGGCGCGAACCCTCGACATCGACATCGTCAGTCTGGACCAAATGAGGATTAACTCCCGTGACCTCATACTTCCGCACCCTCGTGCCCACGAGCGCGCATTTGTTCTGTTCCCCTGGGCCGCAATTGCTCCGAAGGACAGACTTCCCGGATTCGGTGAGGTGAGCCAACTATTGGCACTCGCACCGGATCGTTCGGGACTGCTCTCGGTCAGGGAAAACTGGCTTGATGACGATGGGCGGATCGCTTCGGGAACCGAGCGTCAGCTCAATGAGCGTCCAAAAAAGGAACGACTGACGGCACAACTTGACCTACCGAGTGTTACGGTCCGCGGGGAAAGACTCCATCTTGCTCCGATAGACCATGATCCAATCTTTAAAAGGCTGCTCGAGAAAGAAGTTGTGGAACCTGCCCCGCCAGCACCACCCGGACCTGTGGCCGCTCAAGTGGACGAGTCCGCAATAGAAAAGCCTGCGCGGCGAACGCCTGTGGCGGAACCTTCCACAGGGACTCCAGTACAGGGAACGCCAGTTCAGGCTTCGCACGCGGTACAGGGTCGCCTGCCCGATTGGCGCGCTGCCGCAAATAGTCGGAGCCCGAAGGTGGTTGACGAGTCAGCACACACAGCTCCGAGCACAACTGGTTCCACCCCAACGGGTCGTCGAGTTACCGTCCGCCCTACCCCGACTGGGAGCATCCCAATCGCTGGGGGATCTGGGCAACGACGCAGATGAAGCCGCTGTCTGTCTGGACGCAGGTGGGACTTGGCGTGGCGGGTCTCGCCGCAGGATTTCTGCTTCAGGAAATCCTGGTTCAGGTAGGGGCCCACCCACTCCTAATAACGCCCTGGCTGGCCCTGCTATTCCTTCTGGTCGCAGTATTCCTAATTGTCTTTGGAATTGGCGTTCGCCGGATGAAACGCAGAACGAAGACTTGGATGACTCCCGTCATGGCGGGGCGTACCGCACTTTTTGCGCGCGCTTCTGCTCCGGTGTGCGCTACCTCGTCCGGAGTCTTGCTCGGTATCGCGGCAGTGGGACTAATGCGGTCGTGGGCTCCGATGATGGCACAGTCGGGCTGGAGCGCATTAGCCGCAGGGTCGATGGCGCTAATCGCCGCGGTGTGCGCCATCGTGGTTGAGCGATGGTGCGTAGACGACAGTTCTGACGGGTCTGATGAGAATCGAACCAGGAACTCGGCCGGTCGCGGTAGGCGCGCGTCCGACGTTGCTTCCGCGAGGCAAAGCCACATTGGAAACCATGGCCGCTAACGTAGCTGTGTGAGTAGCAGAGCAACACCGAATAGACGGAAGCGGAAGACCCCGTGGGTCAGGCGCATCGTTTCTACTCTGATCCTGTTGGCGCTGCTAGCGGGCCTGGTGTTCTTGGTATTCAAGGCCGTGATTTGGGTCGGCGACTATTTCAAGTCCGAGCATCAGAAGAACACCGAACTCACGACTTTGCAGCCCGTAACGTACGAGTCGTGCGGCGAGGAAGATGTCAGCGTCAGCCTGATTCCGGGGGCCACGACCATCGCCCAGGGTGAGGGGATCGATGTCGTTATGTCGATCGAAAACGTCCGAGGCGAGGCCTGTACCATGACCCCGGGTGATGTTTCGGTAAGCGCCCAGCTCGGGGGCGATTCAGTCTGGACACCCGTTGCATGCTCATCGGTCCTTAGTGAGATGCCGTTACTTCTTGCTCCGGATCATCCCTGGTCACGAACCCTGTCTTGGGATGGCAAAGCATACGTGGACTGCGAAGTGGCCACCACCGGTGATGACGGAGCGAGCATGAACGCCGCAAAAGGAACCTATGAGCTTCGATACTCGGTATTCGGTGGCGAATCCAAGATCGCTGCGAACCTGACCATAGAATAGGGCGTTACCAGTTGGTACTTTGCGCCGCGTTGGCGCGTTCTCCAAGGTGTTCTACGATCATTCGCGCGCGGTAGGCTCCAACACCGTCGAGGGCCTTACCAGTTGGTACTTTGCGCCGCGTTGGCGCGTTCTCCAAGGTGTTCTACGATCATTCGCGCGCGGTAGGCTCCAACACCGTCGATCGATTGAAGATCCTCGGGCTTCAGTGCTCGAAGCTCTGTGAGGGTCCCCCATTTCTCGGAAATCTGCTGAATCGAACGCCAGGGTAGTCGGGGAACCATTGCCAGAGCGCGGATTCCGCGCGGACTGATCGACTCATCAAGATCGGCTGGATCGAATACCGGAGCGCCAAGGATCTCCGCAATCTGGGTTAGGTCAACCAGAGATTCTGCCGAAAGGTTCGAAAGTTTGGATTCAACCTCATCAAGGTTCTCTGGGTTAGCGATGTAGTCGCGCAGCACCAGGGCGCGCTCTGATGCGGCTCCTCTCAACAGGTCATCGACCTGGAGTGCCAGCAATCGTCCCTCAGCGCCGAGTTCGTCAAGATAGCCGTTGATCTCGGACGTGATTCGGCGGATCATCTCCATACGCTGAACAACGGTTGCAACGTCGCGTACAGAAACCGAGTCTCGGATCTCAAAAATGGATAACGAGGAAAGAACCTCGTCAAGACGCTCGATGTATCGGTCCAGCGTGTCTACCGCCTGGTTGGCTTTAGACAACAGCGCTTCCGGTTCTTCGACCGTGTGGTGGATATCGCCGACATAGATAGAAATAGCCGACATTGAGGCCGAAAGAGACAAAATGGGGACGTTTACCTGGCGGGCCGTGCGCTGAGCGGTACGGTGTCGCATGCCGGACTCGTCTGTGGGAATCGATGCGTCGGGAAGTAGCTGAACATTAGCTTTTCGAATCATCCAGGCTTCGGTATCAATGACGACTGCGCCGTCCATCTTGGCGAGTTCGCGAAGACGGGGTGCGGACAGATCAACGTCCACGGTGAAACCTCCGGAACAGATTGCCTCAACTTCCGGGTTGTATCCGAGCACAATGAGTGCTCCTGTGTGAGATCGTTGGATTCGCTCAAGTCCTTCGCGGAGTTCTGTTCCGGGCGCGATCTGTTGTAGCGCTCGACGAAGTTCCCGTTCTTCCACACTCAACTTCTGATACTCCTTGTTCTACAAGAGGTCTATCCAGAATAATCCAGCCAGCGGCTCACAAATGGTAGACCTGCCGCTTCCCCTAAAGAGTTTACGGAGGAAGAAGAGACGGGTGTTCGCGTGGGTGTATCGTTTCGGCCACGATCACTATGAAAGCACGTGACGGAGCGCGTCTTTCAGATCGGTGACGCCAACTACGTCGATAGATTCAGGCATCTTGAGGTCGACCATTTGGCTCGCGGGTATCAGTGCCCGTTTCCACCCCAGTCGTGCGGCTTCTAGCAGCCGACGTTCTATCCCCGAGCACCCCCTAATCTCGCTGGTTAGGCCGACTTCTCCGATTGCTACCGTGCCGACGAGAGGTGCCTTGCCCCGCACGGCGGAGCAGATTGCGATGGCAACCGCCAGATCCACAGCGGGTTCGGTGGTTTTTGCGCCCCCTACCGTCGAGACATAAACCTCTCGATTCGACAGGTCCATCCCCAAATGGGACTGGATAACCGCAAGAATCATTGCAATACGGGATGAGTCCAGCCCGGACGTTGCTCGACGGGGACTGCCACCCGTTCCAGGGGCGACTAGGGCTTGGAGCTCGGTGAGCAGTGGTCTGTGTCCGTCCAAGCTTACGGTCACACAGCTTCCCGGTGCTTCACCTCGGGTTCCGGAGGTGAATAGGCGCGAGGGGTCAGTAACCTCCTCAATCCCGCTGTCGCCAAGAAGGAAACACCCCACCTCATCTGTTGCACCGTATCGGTTTTTTGCGGCTCGAAGTAGGCGCAGTGGGGTTCCGCGGTCGCCCTCAAACTGACACACGACGTCCACCAGATGCTCAAGTGTGCGTGGTCCGGCGATCGAACCGTCCTTGGTCACGTGTCCAACCAGAATGGTTGGCACACTGGATCTTTTCGCCTCTTGTATTACCAGGCTAGCCACTGCCTTGACCTGAGCAACCGATCCGGCACCACTGTCAATCGCAGAGGTCGTCATAGTTTGTACGGAGTCGACAATCAATAGCGAGGGCTGAGTCTGCTCAAAGTGCCACAGCGTGTTGGCGACGTCAGTCTCGGAAGCCAGTAACAGGGAAGGTGAGAGTGCACCGATCCGCTCGGCACGACGTTTCACCTGCGAAATCGATTCTTCGCCGGTCACGTACAACACCGGACCAAACCCGCCGACTTCGGCACGTCGAGCAAAACGGGCTGCAACATCTAGCAGAAGTGTGGACTTGCCGACTCCGGGTTCTCCCGCCAGCAAGATGACCGAACCGGGCACGACGCCGCCCCCGAGCACTCGATCGAACTCGCCAATCCCTGTCGCGGTAGCTGGGGCTTCTTCAACCTGGACGCGGTCGAGACTGATGATCGGACCCGGTTTAGCGGCAGCCTTAGGAATGGAGCTACTGTTGCCGCCGCTTGCCAGAGGAACCGACACCGATTCCTCGAGGGTTCCCCAGGCTCCACACTCACGGCACTGGCCCACCCACTTCGGAGACTCCCATCCGCACTCTGAGCATATGTGAACTGTTCTCGGTTTTGCCATGCTGGAAGGGTACTCGTTGCCTCCGACAAATGGGTTATCTGGGCAACTCCGAGAACTGGATGACGGCACGTGAGGTTCCCGAGACAATCAGAATATCGCCCTCATCAATCCGGGTTTCAGCATCTGCATACCTGAATGGTTTGCCAGGGCGCAACGTACCGATAACCCTGATGTCGTGTTTAGATTCCACCTGGGACTCGGCAAGCGTGAAACCGTTCAGTACTCGCGGAGGTCGCATCTTTGCAACGACAAACTCCTCCTGGTCCATTTCGATGTAGTCCAGAAGTTCTCCGCCGACCAGATGTGCCGTCCTCATCCCCGCGTCATACTCTGGATAGACGACGTGGTGCGCTCCGATTCGGCGCAGGATTCTCCCGTGTTCTCGGGAAGTCGCTTTCGCCCAGATCGACTTGACCCCTGCATCCACCAGGTTCGCAGTGATAAGCACCGATGACTCAAGTGAGGTGCCGACACCGACAACCGCCGAACTGAAGTCAGCGGCTCCTACCTGCTCTAGTGCTTCAGGGTCGGTGGCATCGCCCTCGACAAGTGGAAGAACCCCGGTGTAATGCTGGACGGTACTCCGATTCTTCTCCATTGCGAGGACCTCAAATCCGAGTCGCTCGAGAGTAAGAGCAACTGCGGCCCCAAAACGGCCCATACCGACAACCAGCGTGCCCCGGTTCTTGTCCCGATCAGCCATTTGCCTCTCCTATTCTCGACTAGCCCACAATCGGGCGTTCACTTGGCATTCGTACCACCCTGTTTTCTTGGCGTAGGGCAAGCGCGGTGGCCATGGTCATGGGACCGACCCTTCCGACGACCATTAGGAATGACAGCAGAACTTTCCCCGCCGCGGGTAGATGTGGCGTAATTCCAGTGCTTAGACCGACTGTTCCGAAGGCCGAGATCACTTCGAACAACACCTGGTCCAAGGTGAAGGGCGTGATGATCAACAGCGCCGCTGCTACGACCAAGACCAGAGTAACCGCCGCCAGTAAGACAGCTACCGCTTGACGCAGGGTCTCGTGAGGAATGCGGCGATGGAAAGCCTCGATATCCTTACGACCCGTTGCCTCGGCCCAGGCTGCCATCATCACTACGGCGAATGTCGTGACTTTGATGCCGCCAGCATGTGACCCGGACCCGCCTCCGATGAACATGGAAATATCGGTTAGTAACCACGAGGCCTGCGTCATTTCGCCCACGTTGATCGCCGTCATTCCTGGAGACCTCGGAGTTATCGCCAAAACGAAAGAGTTGAGGGCGCGGTCTGATACGGGGAGTGCTCCGAGGGTCTGGGAGTTGTTCCACTCTAGAGCGGCAACAATTACTCCGGTGACGACCGCCAGCGCAAAGTAGGTCGTCAGAGTCATCTTCGTGTGAAGGGACCACCCGGACGGCTTTCTCCAGTTTCGACGCAGATCGGTGATCACAGGAAACCCAACTGCTCCGACAGCCGCTGCGAGCATTATCGGGACCAGAACAAACCAGTTACCGACGTAGGCGTCCAGTCCCTCGTGCATCGAGACGAATCCGGCGTTGTTGAACGAGGATATGGCAATAAACAGTGCGTGCCACGTGGCACTTGCGGGGTCATGTCCTGTTTCTAAGAACGAGGGCAGGATGACAAGGAATAAGACCAACTCGGCGACCAGTGTGGTTACGATTACCCCAATCACCAGTGTTCCCGTGTCCGACAGCCGACCTCTCGTGTCCTGGACGCTTAGTAGTTTCTGCGTTAGACCAAGACGCCTCGAAACCACCAGGGCCAGCAGCGATGCCATCGTCATGACTCCCAGGCCACCGAGCGCAATTCCGGTGGCGATGATGGTCTGGCCGAAGAATGTCCAATGCAATGAGGTATCAACGACGGTCAGCCCGGTTACGCATACTGCTGATACCGCAGTAAAGAAAGCGTCGACCAGATCGGTACTTCCCGGGGTCCTTGAAGCGCCAGGCAGCATCAGTGCCCCGGTGGTCAGTAGGATGAGGATGAGGAAGATCACCATGGTCAAACGGGCCGGATAGCGGAAAGTTACGGAGTTTAGCCACATTCCGACCGACTGGACTCTTGTTAGGTTTCGTGCTGCTCCCGGGCGCAAGCTCGCCGGATTCACGCCGCGATGTCTGAGTGCAGGCGGTTCGGATTCGGCAAAATGGGTAACGCTTCGATGCTCTCTTGCCGCAGATGAGACAACTTTCGGCCGGTTCGCTTTCGAAGTCGGGGCACCGCGTTTAGGGTGCTGTGAGTGAGAAGAGCCGCCTGCCGAGCGAGGCGTCTTCCCACCGGGTTGTGCCCTTCGAACCACCGAAAAGTCTCCTTGCAAAACAGGGCCTACAAGGTGATCTGCGTAGGCTAAGATTCAGTCTAGAGTCCAATCCGGCCGAAAGTGCGAACCGGGTGCGGAGAAACGTTTTATCGGTCACAGTCGAAGTTGTAGAGGGATTCAACATGAACGCTCAAGGCGCGCCAAGCTTCCTGACTGTCTCTGAGGTGGCCGAACTCATGCGGGTCTCGAAAATGACCGTATATCGGCTTATCCACGCGGGTGAGCTACCCGCGATCAGGGTCGGGAAGAGCTTTCGTGTACCTCAGAGCGCGCTGAGTGCACTGCTCGATTCATCCTGGTCTGACGGCGATCAACTGAGTGCAAACGGTTGATAGCGGCCAGTTCAGTTTCGACCCCCTAAAGCGGGCGGTATAAACTAAACCGTCGAAGTTTTCATCTCCGGTGTGCCATCGCTTTCCGGGGAAGCACGGAAAGACGTTGGAGGGAGGTCCCCCATGGGCTCAGTGGTTAAGAAGCGTCGCAAGCGGATGTCCAAGAAAAAGCACCGCAAGATGCTACGCAAAACCCGTCACCAGCGTCGCAACAAGAAGTGACGCCTAAGCAGCAGTGAAAAGGGGGGCTCCGTCTCGGAGCCTCCCCTTTCGCATTCCCAAATCGGGCTTACAGGACGCCGGGTGTTGCTGGGCTAGTCCTCCGTTGCCAGCACGTCTCCGATGCTTGAGAGCACCGGGAATGACCAGTCGGCTTCCTCAAGTGCCATGATCGCGTCTGTTGTTTCCTCTTCCGTGGCTCCCGGACGAACGGTTATGACCCACTTGTGGTTCTCACCGGGCAGGAGTGTCACTGCCTCCGAGCTCGCAACCAGCGCTGGGTGAATTCGGTCGGCTTGCAGAATAAGTTCCCGCAGCAATGATTCTGCGTGGATGTCGAGAGTGAACTCGGGTTGATCGGCGTTGGGAACCGCCTCAAACCGCCCCACGTAGGTGGGAAGTGGATAGCTGAAGTCGTAGTCTGGCACGCCAATCCAGACTTCTCGCTGGTCCTCGGCATCGACTACAGCTACCTCTTGGCGTGGTGAGCTCACCGTCACTGATAGCTCGATTGTCTTTACAGATGAAGCCGGGATACTGACCGCCCGGTCTTCTTGCTGAATGGTATTTCCCGCTACGTTCACAACCCGTTCGCTGAGGTTCGTCTCCCAGGGTTCGTCGGTTTGATTTACCAGGAAAGCGACAAGCCTGCCCTCAATCTCCTTGAGCGTAAACATTCGGTCAGCAAACATTGCCCTGGCGGTGTACCACATTGGTTTTCGATGCCCATCGGCATCGACGCCGGCCCAAGAGATCACGGGCCAGCAGTCGTTAATCTGCCATATGAAGGCCCCTTGACAACGCGGCCAAAGAGAACGCCAGTGCCCAACGCCCGTAGCAATCGCTCTGGCTTGAACAATCTGAGTCAGATAGTGCCAGGCTGCCGTGGACGAAAGGGCCTCAGATCCGAAGTGCTCGACCACTCCGCGTTCCAACTTGTCCATTCCTTCCATAGCCTTCTGGTGGTTCATCACCTCGGGGCTAGTAAGGTCTAGTTCGGTTACTCCAGCCGGGACATCCACCGCGCGAACCAGAGTCGACCATGCCGGGGGAGATTGCCAGCCGAACTCAGCCATGAAGGTAGGGTCGGAATCGAGGTAGTGAACGTAGTCTTGACGGTTCCATACCTCCCACGAGTGACACGTTCCGTAGTTCGGGTTGGCATCCATCTGACCCGGCACCCCCGAGTATGGACTTCCCGGCCAGTAGGGACGGGTCGGATCGACCGTAGAGACTACCTCGGGAATAGTCTCGAGGTAGTACTTTGCGCCCCATCCGCGGTCCCCAAGCTGATCCTTCCAACCCCAGGATTCGTACCCCATGAAGTTCTCATTGTTCCCGTTCCAAACCCCTAGGCTCGGGTGGCTCATCAACCGCTCAACATTGTCTGCTGACTCAGCGCGTACCTCTTCCTCCCACTCAGGGGTTTCGGGATACGAGGCACACGCGAACGGGAAGTCTTGCCACACCAAGATGCCCAGTTCATCACAGATGTCGTAAAAGACATCGTCTTCAAAGATGCCTCCTCCCCAGACCCGAACCCAATCCGCTCCTGAGTCACGTACATCGATCAGACGCGCCCTGTAGCTTTCTTCCGTCACACGGTCCACTAGCGGGTCGTTCGGAATCCAGTTCCAGCCACGCGCAAAAGTATCGCGGCCGTTGATGATCAGACCAAACCGACCCTCTTGCGCGGCCTTTTCAGGTTCGAGGCACGGGTCGTTAACCAACTCGACCGTCCGGAAGCCAACTCGCTCAAACCGGGAGTCCAGAACCTGATCCTCACTTGAAACCAACTCCACGTTCACGTCATACAGGGGCTGATCACCCAGGGTGTGTGGCCACCAGATTCGGGCATCACTAACCGAGACAGCGGCGGTAAATGTACCGTCCGCAGAAATCTCCATGTTTGTATCGACGGGAGAAGATTCTTCCCCCGAGACTGAGACTCGTACCTTGAAGTTGGTGGGGGAGAGCCGGGGGTCAACCTCGATTCGACCCTGGACCGTAACAGTGCCGATTCCTGTCAGCGAGGAACGCAGTTCAGCTCCGGCGGAAATCCGAGTCGAGACGAACCTGGCTTTGTCCCATCCAAGGAGGACCCCATCCCGCCATGGGCCGGAGGTGACCACTGTTGGTCCCCAGTCCCAACCGTAGTTACAAGCCATTTTCCGAATTAGGTTGTAGGGCTCGTCGTATGATCCGGGGTATACGCCAAGCTCTTCAGACACCCTATCGGTGAAGGAATAGGGTGAGGTGAAGCTGATTTCAATGTCTTCTGCCCCAGCGAGAATCGCATCAGTCACGTCAAAGTCGTAGGTGCGATGCATGTTCTTTGTGCTTCCCACGACAACTCCGCCGAGCCTGACCTCTGCGATCGTGTCTAGGCCGTAAAAGACTAAATTGTAGTGATCGGATTCCGGATGATCTGGGAGCTTTGCTGAGTAAACCCATTCCTGGCGTCCGATCCAGTGTAGATCGTGTTCGTTCGTACCAATGAAAGGATCGGGAATCAGACCCGCGCTCAGAAGCGAGTCATAGACGTTGCCTGGAACCGTGGCAGGAATGCCGCGAGTCTTTAGAAGCTCAACTGTCTGCTCCGGCAGCTCAGGGTCAGCAAGACCGCCGTCTCCGAGCTTCACGGTCCACTGCGCCGTGGACAGGGGTGTCTCCCCGTTAGAAACAAGGTCTGCGGTTAGTGCGCGCGCTGACATGACTCTCCGATCGGCAGTTCGACTCTATGCCCTAAAGCATATCGATCTGGAAACTGGATGATTCACCGTCAGAGGTGGAAGACAGCTAGCTCGATCCTGTATCGGTGCTGTCGGTGCCCTCGGGGGCGGCGGGCTCTGTGGGAGTTTGCTGGTCCGCGACGAGTGCCTCAATCTGCTCCTGTAACTGCGTGATCTCGGTCTGCAACTTCGTGAGTTCCGAGAGGGTTTCAGTATTTTGAGTGCTCAGGTCTTCGATGGTGAGTTTCAGCGCCGCGTTTTCCTCCTGTAGTGCCGTTAGTGCATCATTCAACTCCTGATAGTCGGGAACGCCCTCCTGGCTCGCCTGCGTGGCCAGATCAACCAATGAGTCCAGCTGTTCCTGGGTTAGCTCTTGAACTGGATGAGTTTCAACCGTCGTGCTGTAGACATCCCCGCCCTGAGCCCTGGCGACTGCGTAGGACACCCCGATGGTCAGCAGCGAAACCAGCCCGAAAATCAGCGAGAGCAGAACCACCTGATTGCTTAGGTGTGCGTGTCTCTTAGCCTGCCTCGCCTCGGGTTCTGTCGTGGTCTCGACTTCCTCCGCCGATTCTGGGTTCTTCTCGGCGGAGTCATTGCCATCTGCTTCAGTTTTACCGTCGCTGTCCGCCTCCCCCGGTTCATCTTCCTGCTCCAGGATCGCCGGGACAATGACCTTCTTAGTTCCCTCGGTTGTCACTGTGATGACCAGGCGGTAGAACTCGGCAGCAAGAGCGGAACCAATAGAAATAACTGCCGTAAGCATCAGCGCGCTGAAAATGGAACTGAGACGAGTGGAGAGCACCGCCATCGTCACTGCGGCCAACGCCGTTGCAATCACACGCGGCCACGAAATAGAAGAGGACTCACGAGCTTCCTCCACGACACCTTTTAGTTGATTACTAACTCGACCCACGTCGCCTCCTTTGCCCTCCAAAGGTAGCCTGTTCATATCTACTCTGCGATAGGAGGACCGCCGTGGTCACCGGTTCAGTTTCCATTGAGTTGTGCGTTGAAACCAGTGAGGGTGTGCGTCTGGCCCGAGACAGCGGAGCCGACCGGGCAGAAATCGGTCGAGACCTACACACCGGTGGTCTAACCCCGAGCCTGGAGGTTGTACTCGAAGCCCTGAGGTATGCGCCAAAAGGAGGGTTGCGTGTCCTGGTACGCGAAAATCCAACGTCGTTTGAACTCACCGATGAGCAGGTTCGGGCGCAGACACGCTACATAGAGCGTCTCGGCGCCGCCATCACCGCTGCGGGTCCAGAGGTGGGTTTTGTGGTTGGAGCGCTGAAGAATGGGCGAGTGAACACGGCTGCTGCTAGGGATTGGCGGCGTGCGGCCGGACATCGTTACCTGGTCTTCCACCGAGCTTTTGATGAGGTAAGTGACCAGAGCGCGGCTCTTTTGGAACTGATTGACCTGGGTTATGACGCGGTCCTTACAACCGGTGGTTCAAAGGGGACGGCTGATCCGGTTGGTCTTGCGCACCTGCGGGAAGTAGCGGACGGACGAATAACTATCATCGGCTCGGGCGGGATCCGTCGACACAATGCTGCCGACGTTGTGGCTCGAGGGAAGCTCACCGACGTTCACTTCCGTGTTCCGGACGGGGAAGTTCCACTGGACGAGGTTCGGGCAGTCGTCGGAATTATCCGAGCACTGTTCGCCCATCCCTCGGGCGCCCCATATGCGTAGCCGGTCCAAAAACTAACCTTGGACAAGCCATCTGGTTCTACCGTGCCGGGTGTAGCAGAAGATCTGATTGGAGACCCATGTCCCGGCTAATCGTCGCGAAGTTCGGAGGGAGCTCTCTCTCAAACGCCGAGCATTTCCGCAGCGTCAAAGAGATTATTGAGTCTGATCCCTCTCGCCGCTACGTGGTTCCCTCGGCACCGGGTAAGCGAACTTCCGACGATCACAAGGTCACAGACCTACTGCTGATGTGTCACCAGTTGGCAGAGCACAACATCGATCCAGGCGAGGTTTACGCCCTGGTGATCGAGCGGTACGCCTCGATACGCGACGAACTCGGACTGTCTGTCAGAATCGAAGATGATCTCGATGAAATTCGTGCACGCATTGCTGCAGGAGCAAGCGTCGACTACGTTGCTAGTCGCGGCGAGTACCTAAACGGAAAACTGCTTGCCGAATATCTGGGATTCCAGTTCGTTGATGCGGCCGACGTGATTCGCTTCAGCAACGCCGGGGAGTACGAACAGAAGAGAACGATGAAGATTCTGCGCAGCAGGCTTGAGGAGCTGCCGCAAGCTGTCATCCCAGGTTTCTACGGAGCCGATGACAGCGGCGAGATACACACCTTCTCGCGCGGAGGCTCTGATGTTACGGGGGCCATCGTGGCCCGTGGCGTGCGGGCGGATCTGTACGAGAACTGGACCGATGTATCTGGGTTCCTCCAGGTTGATCCGCGAATCGTCCCAGAAGCAAAGCCCATTGAGGTGGTTACGTACAAGGAACTGCGCGAGCTGTCGTACATGGGAGCTTCGGTTCTTCACGAGGAGGCGATTTTTCCGGTTCGCGAAAAGGGCATTCCGATTCAGATCAGAAACACTGACCGCAGTGAGGACGCGGGAACGCTCATCGTTGCGGATGACGCACGGCGACAGTTCGTCACGGTCACCGGAATTGCCGGGATGCGAGACTTCACGGTCATTACCCTCGACAAGACTCTGATGAACGAGGAAGAAGGCTTCTTGCGAAAGCTGGTTTCTGTCTTCGAAACTAACGGCGTCTCGATCCTCCATGTTCCTTCTGGAATCGACACGGTTTCAGCGATTGTTCGTAGCGAGGCAATCCGATTCAATCTGAGCAAGATTCTGGCGGAGTTACGGATTTACTGTCAGCCCGATTCAATCAGTGTCTCGCCCGGAATGTCTCTGATCGCGATCGTCGGTCGAGGTATGATCCAAAGTCCTGGCATCGCGGCGCGAATCTTCTCTTCGCTCGCCGAAGCGGGAGTGAATATTCGGATGATCTCCCAAGGTGCTTCCGAGTTGAGCATCATTGTCGGCGTTGAGGACTCAAGGTTCGAAGATGCCGTGCGGGCTCTGCACGGGACGCTAGAGACCGTGCGAGGATAGCCCCATGGAGACGACGACCATTCACCTACTGCGGCACGGCGAAGTAAACAATCCCGAAGGTGTTCTCTACGGTCGATTGCCCGGCTACGGCCTGACCCCACTGGGCGAAGAAATGGCCCAGGTTGTCGCTGACTTCCTAGTTGATCAAGGTAGCGATATTACCCACGTCATCGCTTCCCCTCTGCTTCGTGCACAACTGACTGCAACCCCGACCGCGCTTGCGTATGATCTACCGGTCGAGACAGATCCCCGACTGGTAGAGGTCGGAAATGCCTTTGAGGGCCAGCAGATTAACAAGAATCGGCTGATCCTGGCCTATCCGCGCAACTGGAAGCTATACGCTCATCCGAATCGCCCATCGTGGGGTGAACCTTACGGTCAGGTTCTCAGCCGCATGAGCTCTGCGATCAGTAGCGCACTTGAGGAAGCACGCGGCCACGAAGCTCTGCTGGTTTCCCACCAGTCACCGATCGTCATGGTTCAGAGGTTCCTCGACAGAAAACCGCTCTCGCACAATCCGCTCAGTAGACGGTGCTCGCTCGCATCACTCTCCTCGTTGGTATTCGAGGGAAACACGCTGGTCGGCTGGTACTACAACGAGCCGGCAAAAGAACTTCTGAAGAGGGCTCAGGACATGGTTCCAGGTACCTCGGAAGCAGAGATAAAGAAATAGCGTTAGGCCACTTGGTCAAGCGTTTTACTAGCGTTCTGCACTGCAAGGTCCCTCCCCGTCTCACGCGTAGAGCCGACCGCTTCGACTACTTGGCCGATTTCACCCTAGATCTCTCCCCGTCTCACGCGTAGAGCCGACACCTCTTAGTGGCACCTTCGTCTGACTTGCGCTACATCGACCCTGCACGCGATCTTGGAAACGAATTCGCGGCGCGGCGCACTAGCTTTCTTTGTCGGCGTCAGACTCGTCTTCTGAGTGTTCCTCGTCGGTCACGGTGTCCCGAATGTGCGGGGGCGGCTCAGGTTTCGTACGCTTCTGGCGTCGCACGATCCTATTCGCCACATCTGAAATGGCTTCAGGATTGTCATCAGGTGGCAGATTGACCGGGGCGGAACTCGCCGGCATCCTGTCTGCTTCGGCGCGAGTTACCAGTCCAATAATGATCCAAACCAGTGGGCCGATTACGGGTAGTAGAACGATGACGGCAAGCCACAGCCAACGGTTTACTCGTCCGGGTGTCCATTCGCTAGAGCGCGTCGCCCAGTCCGCAACCGCGAAGACGGTCAGCGCGATGGCCAAGAGGACTAGTAACAGGCGTGCCATGCTTCAAGGATAGGCGTAGGCAACGCTATAGAGCGCCCGATGCCCCGATAGCGAACACGGCGCCAAGAACCAGTCCGTAGGCCAGTGCATAAAGTCCCGCGTTTCGAAGTGTCGGTAGCAGATCGCCTCCGGTGCTTCCCCGCATGACCGGAGCCGCGACAGTCGCCGCGCACAGCCCGGTAACGAGGAAGACCCCGACCGACCAGAGCGGTCCATTTCCTGTACCCAGTGTTGCGATACCGGCAAGGATTGAAGATGTGCCAAGCATTGTTGGAACAGAGAGCCGGGCAGCGCGCGGTCCAAGCCTCACCGCTATGGTCTTCTTACCAACCCTTGCGTCCCCTTCCATGTCTCGGACGTTGTTTACCATAAGAAGCGTTACGGAGGCCAGGCCGATGCCGCTTGCAGCGACCCACAGCCACCAAGGCGCGGAGTATGCCTGGACATACGTTGTCCCGACCGTCGCAAAGAGTCCGAAGAAAATGAAGACAAGTAGTTCGGAGAGCCCAATCCCGGCGTACCCATAGGGCTTCTTACCGCCGGTGTAGAACCAGGCAGCAAGAACGGCGAGTATTCCTAGAAGTAGTAGCCACCACAGGTGTGAGACGACGATGAGGGCAAGCCCCGATAGGCCGGCGAGAGCAAAGCACCCCAGCGCCGCAAAAAGAACATGGCTTGGCTTGGCGAGTCCTCCACCGGTTAGACGGGGAGGGCCGACGCGATCGGCATCCGATCCGCGAACTCCGTCTGAGTAGTCATTGGAATAGTTCACGCCGACCTGCAGAGCAAGAGCGGTCACTAGGGCCAGTGTGGTCCTGGGAAGGGAGAAACTCTCCAGGTGGAGGGCGGCTCCTGCCCCTAGAATAACCGGGCCAATCGCCGCTGGAAGGGTACGAAGGCGGGCCCCTTCTACCCAGTCTTTGAAAGTTGTCACGGGTATATTCAACGCTTCCAGGCTGAGCCGGACCTAATCGCGTCTTCGACTGCGGCCTTAACCTCTGTGGTTCGAACCTTCCCAAGAGCGGTTCGAGGAATGGTGTCCGCGTAGACGATCACGCGGGGAGCATAAGGGGTCCCCAGCGTTTCGGCCACTGAGTTGCGTAGCGCCAGGGGATCACGACCTTGTTCACGCTGTACCACTAACGCAGCGACAGTCTGCCCCCAGACTGGATCGTCAATCGCACAGATCGCGCAGTCGTGAACCCCGGGGATGTTCGAAAGCGCATCCTGGATCGGACCAAGCACGACCTTTACTCCGCCGCTGTTGACGATGTCATCAGTTCTGCCGGTTATGCGCAGCCTCCCCTCGGCGTCGATAGTGCCGACATCGGGCGTCCGGAAGTATTTGATAGCGGCGCGTTCAACCCAGTGCGTTTCCGTCTCGAACGAGGGCGATCTGAGGTAGTCGTCCATGAGAGCATCCGACGCAATTAGGACCCGTTCGGTGTCCTCCTCTATGGCAATTTGAGTGTTCTCAAGCGGGATGCCGTTGTAGACGCAACCACCACAGGTCTCGGTCATCCCATAGGTGGTGGTTACGTTCAGCCCAGCGTCGCGCGCCCGGGCGAGAAGATCAACGTCAATTCGCCCTCCGCCCAGAAGAATGGTGCTGAAGCGTCGGCACTCCCTTGTTGCGTGAGAGTTCTGAAGCAACGAAACAAGCTGTGGTGAGACCAGCGATGTGTAGAGCGGTACCGAGTTTTCACATCGATTTACGGCTCGTGCCAGCGAGTCAGGAGAGAACTTGGGCCACGTATCGGTGACCAATGGCGCGCGTCCGGACGTCAGGGAGCGCAGCACCACTTGAATCCCGGCGATGTGCTGCAGTGGAAGAGAAAGAACCCACATGCCGGGCCCTTCGAGTGCCGCCTCGGTGGCACGGGCCGAGGCGCCCAGGGCCCGCTGTGAAAGAACCACCAGGGTGGGTGCGAGACCGGTCGACCCCGAGGTCGGAAGCACCAGATGAGCATCGGCCGGCGAAACGGGAAGTTGCCGGATTAGTTCCCTAACCGGTTCCTCATCGGCGTCTTCTGGGACGATCACCAGGTAGCCGGGCATTTGACCACTTTGCCACCTCTGCAGCGCGCTTATGAACTCGTCTAGGTGACTCTGTTCGCGGGGGGCCGAAAGAAAATATGTCTCGGGAGTTGAGTTCTTTTCCTCTGTCTGCACTCGTCCCTCTCCATATCTGAGTTGCCGCCCACAAAACCGTTGAAATCCCGGCTTGATCGAAGACAATTTGTAACCCGGATAACCGGTACGGCACTGCCAATCTGCACATAGCTTCGTTAATATTGCAAGTGATGAAGAATCTGTTTGCGTCGACTAAAAGCAAGGTCATTGCCGGGGTAGTGGCTCTATTTGTGTTGCTCGGCGGTGTCGTAGCCGGTACTCTCGCGTACTTCGGTGCGCATGCTCTCCCCGGATCAACGATCGCTGGGCACGATGTCGGTGGACAAAGTCGCGAGCAGGTCATGGACACGCTGCAGGGGCTGATAGATCAACAGAAGGTAGAGATCGAGGGACCAAATGGGGACGTGACCCCGGTTGACTTCGAGCAAGCGGGGGTATTGGTTGATGTCGACGCTACCGTCGACCAGGTATTCCACAACAATGAAGGATTCGCTGATCGAGTTCGTGGACTCTTCGGTAGCAACGACGTAGAGCCGGTAGTCGTCGCGGACCAAGCAAAGCTCGAAAGCTACGCTGACTCCATCGAGTTCTCGGGCGAGTCTGAACCGGTTGATGCAGCCGTGCACTTTGACAACGATTCAAAGATGTTTGTCGTCAGTGCCTCCTCGGAGGGCAACGTCGTTGATGCGAACGCGCTCGGAGAAGAACTGCTCGCCGCGGCATCGACTCTTGGCGATGCGACTGTCACCGCAACTTCTTCGCTGGTAGAGCCGACTCTGACGACCGAGATTGCTCAGACGGCGGCTGAAAAGGCTAATCAGTGGACTCAGATGTCGGTCAAAGTCACTGATGCGGAACTCTGGACTGAATGGCCTGAGCCAGAAGACATCGCTTCCTGGATCAAGTTTGAGCCCGAGGACGGAACGCTTGAGCCGGTGGTTGATAAGGCCGAGGTGACCAAGTGGGTGAACAAGCTCGCTGATGCGACCAAGGCTGAGCCTGTTCCAGGAGTTCAGAACGTCAACTCTGATGGGAAAGTCCTCGCTGTCGCCAATGAGGGTCAGCAGGGACGCGAGGTGAACAACGTCGACAAGATTACGGTGGGAATACTCGACGCCTTCAAGACTGAGACGCCGTATACAGCTGATTTTGAGTACACGCTTACCGAGCCGACTTTCGAACAAAGGCTAATCGCCCCCGGCGCTGAGAGTCTGTCATACCAGGCCGCGCCCGGCGAACGTTGGATTGATATCAGCCTCTCAACTTACACAGTTACCGCGTACGAGGGTGCCACTCCCGTGATGCAGATTCCGACTGCTCACGGAGCGCCAACGACGCCAACACTTCCCGGTAGTTTCGCGATCTATGCGAAGATTCCGCTCCAGGACATGAGGGGAACCAACCCGGACGGGTCAAAGTATCTGACCAAGGACGTTCCCTGGGTTCTGTACTACGACGGGAACTACGCGGTTCACGGAGCGCCGTGGCGCAGCGCATTTGGATTCGAGCCCGGTGAGGGTGGATCTCACGGTTGCGTGAACATTCCTGCAATGCAGGCCAAGGAACTATATGACTGGGCCAGCATAGGTAACAAGGTCGTCGTTCACTACTAGTGCCTGTGCTAGTAGTGATGCGGGAAATCTGACCAGTCCGGATCACGGTGCTCTAGAAACGCGTCCCGCCCCTCGCGTGCTTCGTCGGTCATGTACGCGAGGCGCGTCGCTTCGCCAGCGAACATCTGCTGGCCGGCTAGTCCGTCATCGGCCAGATTGAAGGCATACTTCAACATTCGAATCGCCTGTGGAGATTTCGTCGCAATGGTGCGGCAATAGCCGATAGCGGCTTCCTCAAGTTGATTATGAGGAACCGCCTCGTTTATCGCTCCCCAGCGCTCTGCCTGCTCTGCGGTATACGGTCTGGCCAGGAAGAAGATTTCTCTGGCCCGTCGATCGCCGACCTGTCGGGCCAAGAGCGCAGAGCCGTATCCCGCATCGAACGACCCCACATTTGCATCTGTTTGCATGAACATTGCATGTTCTTTCGAGGCCACCGCAAGGTCGCAGACAACCGCTAGCGAGTGACCGCCGCCAGCGGCCCAGCCGTTCACGGCTGCAACGACGGGCTTGGGCATGAAGCGGATCAGGCGTTGGACTTCGAGGATATGCAGTCGACCGGCGCGGGCCTTGTCTGTCTTGGAGTTTGGATCCGGGGAATACAGATATCCATCTTTGCCGCGAACTCGCTGGTCGCCCCCTGAACTGAACGCATAACCGCCGTCCTTGGGACTCGGCCCGTTCCCGGTGATTATCACTGCGGCAACATCGCTGGTGGTGCGTGCGTCTTCGAGTGCGATCAACAGTTCGTCAACGGTTTGAGGGCGGAATGCGTTTCTCACCTCCGGACGGTTGAAGGCGACTCGAACCCATGGGAGGTTCTCTCCCTCGGGCGCGCCGTCGTCCTTGCCCCTGGAGATTCCACGGTGGTAAGTGATATCTGAGAAGTCGAAACCGGGCACAACCTCCCAGCGCGACGGATCAAACGTGTCCGAGACAATAGTCTTGCTACTCATTTCATCCACGATAGTCCGTACTATTTCAGCATGACGAACATTGAACACTTCCTGGTGCCCGGCGCGAACCTTCTGCGCGAACTTGATGAGACCGATGAGCAGTGGAGAAACCTTATTGAGTTGGCTGCGATCTTGAAGCGGGAAAAGAAGGACGGTACCGAAACCAAGTACATGTCCGGCAGGAACATTGCTTTGATCTTCGCCAAGACATCGACTCGAACTAGATGTGCGTTCGAGGTGGCTGCTGCCGACCAGGGGGCGATGACCACCTATCTTGATCCAACTGGATCCCAACTGGGTCACAAGGAATCCGTCTCCGACACGGCGAAGGTACTGGGTCGTTTTTATGACGGAATCGAGTATCGCGGCGACAGCCAGGAAGCCGTCGAAATCCTCGCGCGCGATTCAGGCGTCCCAGTGTGGAACGGACTAACCGACATCTGGCACCCAACCCAGATGCTGGCCGACTCCCTGACAATGTTGGAGCACAGCAACGGACGCGATTTCGCCGACATCTCGTACGCGTACGTTGGGGATGCTCGATTCAATATGGGGCGCTCTCTGCTAATCAATGGGGCAATGCTCGGTAGTGACGTTCGTATCGTCGCACCGAAAGAGCTACAGCCGTCCGAGGACGTAATCGCCGAAGCAGCGTCGCGCGCGGAGAAGTCCGGGGCTCGGATCACGGTCACGGACGATTTGGACGCTATCGAGGGGGTGCAGTTCGTCCACACGGACATCTGGGTCTCTATGGGAGAACCAATGGATGTGTGGCAGGAACGGATCAGGATTCTCCTGCCTTACCGGGTCACCGAAGAACTGATGGCAAAGGCCGGACCTCAGGCAAGGTTTATGCATTGTCTTCCTTCGTTCCATGACCTAAACACCACCGTTGGCAAGCAGATCTATAACGAGTTTGGGTTGGACGGCATCGAAGTTACCGGTGAGGTGTTCGAGGGGCCGCGAAACATTGCTTTCGATCAAGCTGAGAACCGAATGCATACCATCAAGGCCGTGATGGTCCGTTCGCTCGGAAGGGCGTAACTTCCGAGGTGTCAGTTCGTCCACGCTTGAGCGCTGTTCCGCTCGGGTCCGAACCCGCCCATGTGCGCCAGCTTCTCGGCGACGTGGACGAGGTGGTTGTCTACCAGGTCCCCCTGACCACCCGGTTCCGGGGTGTAACACAGCGGCAGGGACTTCTGCTTCGAGGAAAGAACGGGTGGGGCGAGTGCGCGCCGTTCTGGGATTATGGGCCGTCGGAATCATCCCGGTGGCTGGAAAGCGCAATAGAATGCGCGACCGCAGAGGGTCCAGCGCCGAGGCGAGGTGAGGTGCCGGTTAATGTCACGATTCCAGTCGTACCCCTGCCACAGGTGAAGGCTAGGATCGAGAGACAACCGGGCTGCACCACGGCCAAGGTGAAGGTGGCGGACAGGGGAGTGCTCGACGAGCATGACCTCGCCCGAGTCACCTTTACGGCTGAGCTATTGGCCGAACTCTACGGTGAGCGCGCCCGCGTTAGGGTCGATGCCAACGCCGCCTGGGGCGTTGACGAGGCGGCCGCCGCGTTGGGGGCACTGGACGAGGCGGCACGATCAGTGGGTGGCCTTGAGTACGCGGAGCAGCCGTGCGCTGGTGTGGAAGAACTCAAGAGAGTACGCGCCAAAACGGGGGTGCCGATTGCGGCGGACGAATCTATCCGCAGAGCGGAAGACCCGCTACTAGCTCGTGATGCCGCTGATGTCGCAGTCCTGAAGGTGGCTCCGCTTGGTGGGATCAAGCGGTGTCTGTGGGTGGAGAGAGAACTGAAACTTCCCACGGTGGTCTCTTCGGCCCTCGACACCTCGATCGGTCTGGCGGCGGGTGTAGAACTTGCGGCTGCCCTTGGGCGACTCGATTATGCCTGTGGTCTCAACACGGGCTCTCTTCTGGCAGCTGACGTGGTCGATGACCCACTACTCAGCTCAGCGGAGCAAACCCCCGGCTATCTGTCGGTCGACAGCGCGCGGGCAGTCCGACTCGGAGAACTCGCTGTGCACGCTGATCGGGTTCCCTCGTCGATTGTTGAAGACTGGACCAAACGACTCGATGCCATGGCTCTCCATCTGGTAGCTCCCCTCGGGTAGAAGAAACCTCCCTTCCGGCCCAATCTCCAATCAGATAGGAGGGTGACACGCCGTAAAATCGGCCCAGAAAGTCCCCTATCTGATTGGCAAACGAGAACGTGTGAGGATTGCATGGTGAAACAGACTCATAACACTGCATCGCTGGAGACCGCCAGCCTGATCGTCGGCTCGCTGATCTCTTGCGGAGTCCGAAAGTTTGCCTACTGCTCGGGGTCAAGGAACGCCCCATTCGCATATGCACTTGCTCGGTACGAGCAGGCGGGGTTGGCGACAGTCTGCACGTTTGCTGAAGAACGTGGAGCTGGCTTCTGGGCGGTGGGCGCTCTCCAGGGGGCGAAGGATGCAGACTCCTCGGTGGCAGTTATTACAACTTCTGGCACGGCAGTATCTGAACTGCACCCAGCCATTGAAGAGGCCAAGTACCTGAGTCTCCCGTTGGTCGTTGTTACGGCGGATCGGCCGTTTGAACTCCAGGGTGTTGGAGCCAACCAGACCACTGAGCAAAATGGGATTTTTGGTGCTTCAGTTGTAGCCGATGCGCAGATTCCGGCCATTGACGACCCGGATGATCCAGGGATGCGGCGAGCCATTACCTCCCGCGTCCGTAGGTTGACAGCGCGAGGAAGTGGACACGGCGGATTACCGGGTCCCGTGCACCTGAACGTCTGTCTGCGCGAACCCCTCGCGCCAGGAAATGGGACGACATCGACGTCTACTTCTGTGGTGGAGTTACCGTCTGTCGGGCCCTCATTCTCGTCAGGTACAGGGGTCTACTGGTCCCAGGTCGTGGACCCAACACTTCGTACGGTCGTTGTCGCTGGCGATGGGCCGGGTAAGCGCGAGGGTTCCCACACGCGTTTGGTGGCCGAGTACGCCAGCGAACTAGGTATCCCGATTATTGCGGAACCATCGTCGGGCTTGTGTGATCTGGTTTCTTGGCTCCCTCATGGACCACTCGTCGCGGATAGGTTGCTGAGGGATCTGGAGAACAATACTGATGAGTCTGTCGAGCAGATCATAGTGGTTGGTCGGCCGACCCTGTCGCGCGAGGTGGAACGTCTGCTTGGCAACATCGGTGGGAACGGGACAAAAAAGATAGTGGTGAGTCCGTCTGAGCGGTGGCAGGATGTCACGGGCACGGCAACGGACGTGGTTTCGGATCTTCTTCCTGATCCGAATGGCGAATCCGAGGCGTCATTCGATGTTGCTAGACGGAACTGGCAGCAGTATTGCAGACAAATTGCAGCCGATGTGGAAACGGTCGTTCGAGAGGAGTCGAGGGGGCTGGGGCACCTGGGCGCCGCGCGAATGATCTGGCGACACAGCCGGGACATCAGCCTTTGGTTGGCCGCCTCAAATGTGATTCGCTCCTTCGATCTTGGCGCTTCGGCCCCCGGAGCTAGAAGCGTCTACTCAAACAGGGGACTGGCTGGGATAGATGGAACCATCGCCTCGGCGCTGGGACTTCAGCAGCAGCTGGGCACACCAGTGCGGGCGGTGCTCGGAGACCTAAGCTTCACATACGACCTGCCGAGTCTTTCCGCGAGGCCCAGCGGGGATCAGGACATTCAATTGATTGTCTTCGAAGACGGCGGAGGAAGTATTTTTCACTCGCTAGAACACGGACCTGCGACAGACTGGGAGACCTACCAGAAGTATTTTGGAATTCCTCAGAGTCTTGACGTATGCGCGGTAGCACAGGCATGTGGCTGGAAGACCGAGTCAGTTCAGTCGATTGAAGAACTCCGAGCAATCATGGTCTCTCCTGTGAAGGGCCGTTCGCTGGTCCGAATCCCCCTGGAACTGCCGACAGAGCGGTTCGAGGCAGTCAGGACCCGAGCGAGTCTTCTTAGCTGACCTCGGTTACTGCCCATCCGCGATGATTGCCAGCATCGGGGATACAGCCAGGTTGGTGCCGTCTGGATTCGCAACTCGGATCACTCTTCGATTCGTACGCGGTTCCTGCGCGTCAATTGACAAATGGTCCGGGTCGCCGCGATGTCGCGTGTGAGCGCTCGATGCTAGGTTTGCCGTGTGGGTTCGTTCGGCCGAACTCAGGTGTTTCTAGTGAGGAAGTCATATGTCCGTCTCCGATCTGTCCGCTAGCACGCAGAATTATCTGAAAGCTGTCTGGAGTCTGTCGGAGTGGTCCGACTCGCCGGTAACTACCAAACTCATCTCTGACAAAACGGGGCTGAAACTTTCAACCGTCTCGGATGGGGTACGCAAACTCGCAGAGCAGGGACTGCTTGAGCACACTCCATATGGTTCTGTGACGCTATCTGATCGCGGACACACATATGCGGTGACGATGGTGCGGCGTCACCGCTTAATCGAGTCTTTTTTGGTGACTGTTCTGGGCTATTCCTGGGATCAGGTTCATGACGAGGCAGAGGTTCTGGAACATTCCGTTTCGGATTTCATGATTGATCGGATCGACCGGGTCCTTAACTACCCGACTCGTGATCCGCACGGTGATCCCATTCCTGCTGCCGACGGCACTTTGTTACAGCTTGAAGCTGCGCCTCTTTCAACCGGCGATGTTGGGAAAAATGTTGTTGTCGAGCGAATCTCGGACGAGGACCCCGCGCTTCTTCAGTTCTTTGATTCGCAGGGGATCAGAGTCGGTAAGCGGCTTGAGGTTTTGGACGGTCCCCCATTTTCAGAGTCTGTCCAGATTCTGTACGAGGAACGAGCCGAGCCCGTGGTCCTTGGAAACCGGGCGATGTCGGCACTGTTCATCTCGGCTCTACACGGATAGCTGTAACCAGGGCGTGTCTCCTAAACCTGTGCTCGGGCGCGGATTTCCTGGGCACCACAGCGAGCAGGGATTTTGGAGACACCCCTCAGTGCTCACGGTCGGCTCGGGGGCGTGTATGGCGACTAAGTCGGAGAACGGGTCAATCACTCTCAGCGAAAGTTCAGGTTTGCTTAGGTTTTGTCTCGGAAATGTGTCGCATACTTGGGCCAGGAATGCCACGAATTCGGTGGCTGACGAATCCGAGGATGACTTGAATGGCTGAAGAGAACGCGCAGGGACAAGAGCCGCTGAATCCCACGGGCAACCCGGCACCGACAGACAGCGACCCTTCTCAGTACTCATGGGTTAGGCAACGTAGTGAGAGTCCCTTTGCCCCTCCTGGGCAGACGCCCTACCCTTCTAGACGTTTCGCGACGCAGAACTCGGTCCCACAGGGCGGGTTTCAGGGGTCCGCCCCCCAGAGTTCAGTGCCTCAAAGCGGCCCGCGAAATCCCTATGTGACTCAGCCGTTTTCTACCCCGTCGGCGTCAGGCCAGGGCGGAGTTCGTCCTCCTGCGCCTCCCGCAGGAGGAGGCGGAGCTTGGAATAGTGGAGTTCCGCCGCTTAGCGCGCCTCCGCCGCAGAAGACAGCAGTTGCGACCAAGAGGGGCCCGGGTTGGCTTGCACTGGTCACCGCGATGGTGGTTACTGCACTCCTGACCTCGGGACTCTGGTTTGGCATGACCAACAGCGGTCTTGTGGAGAACGGGTTGGCCTCTAACATCAATAGCTCGACCAGCACCCCGACACAATCGGGAGAGGTTCTTCCTCCGGTCACCGAGGGCGTTGCTGCACCCGATTGGGAAGAGGTCGCGGCAACGGTTCGCCAGGCGACCGTTTCAATCACTGTTGAGGGGCAGTCCAGTGCTGCAACAGGCTCGGGGGTCGTATATGACTCTTCGGGCTACATCGTCACAAACCACCACGTTGTCGAGCCAGCGATAGATGGCGGGAAGATTACGGTTTCGACCCACGACGGACTTTTGTACGAGGCAACAATCCTGGGCACCGACCAGACGACGGACCTGGCGGTTCTGAAGGTCAGCGACAGCGCGAACCTGGTTGCCGCAAGATTTGGAACGTCGAGTGACCTTAAGGTCGGACAACCCGTTATGGCAGTTGGTTCACCCCTGGGTTTGGCTGACACCGTAACCACAGGAGTCATCTCGGCTCTAGACCGTCCCGTCTCGGTGGCAGCTTCCGGCCAGATTGATCCGCTGGACCCAAGCGATCAGGCGCCGGCCGAAATGGTCGTTACTAACGCGATCCAGATTGACGCATCAATCAATCCGGGTAACTCAGGCGGGCCCCTTTTTGAAGCGACCGGTGACGTAATCGGGATCAACTCGTCGATTGCCTCCAACTCCTCAAGTGCGGAGACTGCGGGATCAATCGGTCTCGGCTTCGCTATTCCTGTGGATCTGGTTAAGAACGTTGTAGATCAGATAATCACCACCGGATCCGTGCAGCATGCCCTGCTGGGTGTTTCGATTCAGTCGGTATCCTTCAGCCGCGGAGACTCCGGACAACTGGGGGCCGAGGTTGTGATGATTGTTCCCGGGGGCGCCGCAGAACAGGCGGGCCTGCAGACCGGAGACATCATCGTCGGCATTGACGGGAAACCGGTTACCGCATCAGCTGCTCTAACCGGCTACGTGCGCAGACACGCCGTTGGCGACGTTGTTACGCTCGATGTTGTTCGAGACGGACAGGACATGCAGGTCGAGGCGACCCTTCAGTCAAAGTAGTTAGGGGTTTTCTACTTGGAGGGCTTCGAGTAGCGGGCGCATCTTGGCTCTGGTCTCGGCAAGCTCTAGGTCGGGATTAGAGTCAGGCATTATGCCGCCACCCGCAAAGACCCTGATCGATTCCCGGTCTTCGGAAAGCTGGCCGCACCGTAGAGCGATTCCGAACTCCCCGTCTCCGTTCCCGTCGACCCATCCCACTGGGCCGGTGTAGCGCCCACGCTGGGTTCCTTCGATCCCTTCGAGTATGTCGAAGGCGAGTTTTGTTGGGGTGCCACAGACGGCTGCGGTGGGATGAAGGGCATCAACAACATCGAGAACATTGGCGTCCCTGATAATGGCCGTTACTTCGGTAGACAGGTGTGTCACATTGGGCAGTTCAAGTAGCTCTGGCTCAACAGGAACGTTCATCGACTCTGTGAGTGGGGCAACGGCACGGGCCACGGACTCAACCGCGAGATGGTGTTCGGTGCGATTCTTGATTGAGTCAAGCAACTCCGCCCCGTTGCCTGGCGCGGAGGTTCCAGCCAGTACTCGGGACTCGAACAGTTCTCGGTCCAGCGATGCCAGCATCTCGGGTGTTGCGCCAATCAGACCTTCGACGGCATAAACCCAGGTTGTCGGATAGCGGTGCTGCAACTGGTCCGCCAGGTAACGTTCATCCAACGGGTTGCTTGCGGAGACCACGATGTCCCTAGTCAGCACCACTTTCGAGGCGGCCCCGGATCGCAGCATCATGACCAGTCTTCCGACTGCTTCCTTCCACTTGGACTGCGTCATTCGTCCGGGATCCGTCCACAGTCCCGACGGGGTCTCCATGGGAGTGATTGCCGCCGTCAGAACAGAGTCTGGTTCAGGAGCCGAGTTACCCAGTGCAGCAGTAACCAGCCAGCATCGACTACCGCGTTCCCCGTGAACTCTGATGGCGGCCGACGCGGGAACCAGAAGAACTCCCGGTGTGTGCGAAGCGAAACCAAACGAAGCAACTGCAACGGGCCATTTCAACTCATCCTGAACCACTTCTGAACGAGGATGCACCTCAATCCTGGCCGCGGCGGCAATGCGATCCCAGGTGCGTGCGGCTTCCCTGATTGCATGGACCCCATCAAACTGAAGCCGTAGCGCGCATCCCCAACCGACCAGTTCGACTCGGTCACCGAGCCAGCAGCTGAAAGCATTGGGAGTCGGGGCCAGGGAGATCAGGTTTTCTGGTAGTTGGTCGACCTCTTTTACCCTTACAAGAAGAGCGTCAGAAACCTCACTACTTGCCGTGTTTGGGTTCTCTTTGTCAGATGGAGTAGTCATCACCGCCCCTTTGCTCGCAACTGAAACCTTTGCTCCCCAGACCGTATCGCGCCACGATGGTGGTAGCCAAGTGCGTTCACGGGCGCGAAGTGGGATTGGTAGCCGGTGGATAATCGATACATGACCGATAACCATGTGCGAGCTGACCTGGATAAAGACCCCCAGCAAGTTGCGGCAATGTTCGATGCCGTGGCGCCAAACTACGACCTAACGAATGATGTGATCTCCCTTGGTCAAGTTTTTGTTTGGCGGCGTGCGGTAAACCAGGCGATCAAGGTCGGCCCGGGGGATCGTGTTCTGGATGTCGCGGCGGGTACCGGAACCTCATCTATGGCACTTAGAAAGACCGGAGCACAGGTAGTGGCCGTTGATCTCTCAAGTGGAATGATTGAAGTTGGACGAACGCGGCATCCGGAGATCGAGTTTGTCATGGGTTCCGTGACTGATCTGCCGTTTGAGGACAACTCATTCGATGCAGTGACCATTAGCTTTGGCCTGCGCAACGTGGACCTGGTTGACGAGGCTCTTTCGGAGATGGTCAGAGTGACACGGCCCGGGGGAGTCGTGCTGGTCTGTGAGTTTTCTAAGCCAAAGCCGGTGGTGGCTCCTTTTGAATCCCTATACCTGGAGTTTCTTGCACCAAACCTTGCTCGCTTGGTCTCTCCGGCAGGCGAGGCATACGACTATCTTTCCGAGTCGATTTTTGACTGGCACGATCAGCAGACTCTTGGTCGGATGATGCAAAATGCAGGTCTTGAGGATGTCGGATACCGGAACCTGACTTTCGGCGCAGTGGCTCTGCACAGAGGGTACAAGCCCGGACCGCATCCGTTAGCGCCGTGGAGTGCTGAGTGGCACGGATTACAGTGGGATAAATAGGTTACTTAGTCCTTCCTAATTTCAACACGCAGGTTCGTGTCGGGTTGCTGTAACCAACCCCGTTATGCGCTTTTTCGAGGCGATGAGTAGGCTTGTTGACGGTCCGGTCGCCAGGAGTCGAGTGGACCAGATTGAAGTGGCCACAACGCTAGGTAGACGGAGACTCAATTGGGCGCTGACGTAGTCTCGAACATCGAGGCCGATGTCGTCATCGTTGGCGCCGGTCCGGGTGGTTCCTCAGCCGCGTATCACCTTGCATCTTTGGGGTTGGATGTTGCCGTCCTGGACAAGGCGACATTCCCGCGAGACAAGGTGTGTGGCGATGGCCTGACCCCAGCGGCGGTCTCTGAGATTCAGCTGATGGGAGTAAATACCGACGGTTGGGCTCGAAATCGCGGGCTGAGAGTCGTCGGTGGCGGCAATGAGATGTACTTTGAGTGGCCCGATCAGGCCTCCCTCCCCGGATACGGAATGACCCGCACCCGTATGGAGCTGGACAACGACCTGATTGAACGAGCCGTGCAGGTCGGGGCCAGGTTGTACCAGGGATATCAGGTAACCGGAGCCATTCTTTCCGACACGGGACGTGTGGTCGGCGTTCGTGGCCGTGTTGGGCGAGGAGCCGAGGCGCGCGAGTTCTCCGCAGTTGGGCGGCTGATCGTTGACGCCGGGGGCGTTTCAGCGAGGCTTGCGACATCTCTGGGACTGGAGAAAAAGACCAACCGCCCGCTCGGTGTCGCGGCCAGAACCTACTTCCGTTCTCCACGGGGAGATCATCCGTGGATGGAGTCCTACCTGGAGTTGTGGAGTGGGAAGCCAGGCGAGTCTGAACTGCTACCAGGTTACGGTTGGATTTTCCCGCTCGGAAACGGAGTCGTGAACGTTGGATTGGGCTCAGTGTCCTCGGATGCGACTTCTACGACGTTGCCCTACAGAGAGGTTTTCTCGAAGTGGGTCCAAAACATGCCGCCGGAGTGGGAGATAAAGCCCGAGAACCAGATCGGACCGCTACGCAGTGCCGCGTTGCCAATGTCTTTCAATCGAGGACCGCACTACAGCAACGGACTAGCCCTTGTTGGTGACGCAGGGGGAATGGTCTCACCGTTCAATGGAGAGGGAATTGCCCCCGCTATGAAGGCCGGCCGCCTTCTGGCCGATGCGACTGCCAGTGCACTGGGGCGGGACACCGAAGCGTCATTTGATCTGGCTATGAGCGCCTATCCTGAACAGTTGCAAAACGTCTACGGCGGGTATTATTCACTGGGCCGGATTTTTGTTGCACTTATTGAAAACCCAAAGATAATGCGGCTTTGCACATACTATGGGTTACCTCGTCGCCGATTGATGAAGTTTGTAAACAAGCTCTTGTCTGACGGCTACGAGCGTTCTGGTGGGGACATTGATGACCGCATCATCACGACGTTAACGAAGTTGGTCCCGTCAGCATGACACTGGGATGGGGATTTTGGAGGAAAGATGACTAACCCGTATGTAGCGCTGCTAATCATGGCAGCGGTCGCACTCACAGTCTCTGTGGCTGGCCTGGGCCTCTCCGCGATTCTTGGCCCCAGCCAAAAGAACAAGGTCATGGCTGAGAACTATGAGTGCGGTATCGACCCGGGACCGCAGCGCATTGAAGACGGTCGATTCCCGGTCAAGTACTACCTGGTCGCGATGACGTTCATCATTTTCGATATCGAAGTGGTTTTCCTTTACCCGTGGGCCGTTTCATTTGACGTGCTCGGTCCGTTTGGGTTGGTGTCGATTCTGTTGTTCCTAGCGCTGATCACCGTTCCATATCTTTACGAGCTACGCCGCAAGGGCCTGGACTGGACCTGATAGGAGATTTCGATGGGTATTGAAGAAAAGCTTCCTGCTGGAATCGGGCTTACCAGCGTCGAGAAGGTGGTTGGTCTGGCTCGCAAGCACAGTCAGTTCCCGGTCACCATGGGTCTTGCCTGCTGCGCGATTGAAATGATGGCTGGTGGAACACCTCGTTTTGATATGGCTCGTTTTGGCCTAGAAGTGTTCCGGGCATCTCCGCGTCACGCCGATCTTATGATTGTCTCGGGTCGAGTGAGCCAGAAAATGGCCCCCGTGATCAGGCGCGTTTACGATGCGATGCCGGAACCCAAGTGGGTTATCTCGATGGGCGCGTGTGCTTCCTCTGGCGGAATGTTCAACAACTACGCCATTGTTCAAGGGTGCGACCACATCGTCCCCGTGGATGTCTATCTTCCCGGTTGTCCTCCTCGCCCTGAAGCGCTAATCCATGCAGTTCTTACGCTCCGCGAGCAGATCGGCAATGAGCCGCTTGGTGTGCACCGTGAGGAGATCGCGCGTAAGGCCGAGGCAGCGGCTCTTGCCGCCACCCCGACTCACCAGATGAAGGGACTTCTTGCATGAGCGACGTTGAGTACGTGGGCCCCGACGCAGGCGGAGAACTACAGGTTCCTGCGTCCAGGTTCGCAGGCCCAGAGGTGATCTCGGTGCGTCACGGCGCGTTCGGGGTGCAGGACGACGGTGACACCACCGGATTCGGCGGCCTTGTACAGACCTTCACTCTTCCAGGCGCTTCGCCTCGCCCATACGGTTCATGGTTCGATGAGGCCGTTGACGTCCTCGAAGAACTGATCGCCGAGGCTGGCCTAAAAACTGACGAGGTCATCGAAAAGGTAGTCGTCAACCCAAGTGGAGAACTAATCATCTACGTGGCAAGACAACACCTTCCGTTCGTCGCTCAGCAACTGCGTGATGATCAAGACCTACGCTTTGAAATGTGCCTCGGAGTCTCTGCGGTGAACTACCCCGGAGACGTAGGAAGAGAGTTACACGGGCTCTACCCACTGCGCTCGTTCACCCACAATCGGACGATCTTCCTCGATGTTGCGTGCCCCGACGATGACCCGCACATTCCCTCTATCGTTCCTATCTACCCGGGCAATGACTGGCCCGAGCGTGAGGCATGGGACCTGATGGGGATCGTCTTCGATGGGCATCCCTCGCTGACTCGAATTGAGATGCCTCATGATTGGGTGGGGCACCCGCAACGCAAGGACTACCCGCTCGGTGGAGTCCCAATCGAATACCGCGGAGCTACCGTCCCGCCGGTCGACACACGGAGGTCTTACAACTGATGGCAACATCTGCAAGTGCCTTCTTTGCTACCCAGGGGGGATCAGAACCCTCTCTTGAGGATTTCCCAGAGGTAATGGCTCAGGGGGGCGACTGGGAGGACGTGATCGAAGAGATCCGCCGAATTTCTTCCGAACGTGTCGTTCTCAACATGGGTCCGGTTCACCCGTCAACGCACGGCGTTATCCGCCTCATCCTGGAACTCGACGGCGAAATGGTGCGTGACACTCGAGTAGACATCGGATATCTGCACACCGGTATCGAAAAGAATATGGAGTTCCGCAACTGGACTCAGGGGACCACGTTCGTGACCCGCATGGACTACGTTGCTCCGTTCTTCCAAGAGGTTGCGTACTGTCTGGCGGTTGAGAAGCTTCTTGGCGTTACCGATCAGATTCCGGAGCGTGCGACGCTGATCCGCGTTCTACTCATGGAACTGAATCGCATTGCTTCGCACATAGTCGCGATTGGAACCGGTGGCAACGAGCTCGGTGCTACCACCATGATGACCATTGCGTTCCGTGGACGTGAGGAAATCTTACGGATCTTTGAACGCATCACTGGTCTGCGGATGAACCACGGCTATGTCCGCCCCGGCGGTGTGCCACTCGATTTACCCGAGGGAACAACGGACTATGTTCGTTCATTGCTTCCGAAGGTGCGTCGCGACGTGGGAGAGCTTCAGGACTTAACCCTGCAGAACCCGATCTTCAAGAAGCGCTTCATCGGTGTTGGTTATCTGCCAATGGAAGCCATGATGGCGCTCAGCCTGACCGGACCCGCGCTTCGAGCCGGAGGACTTCCAACGGACCTGCGTAAGGACGCTCCGTACTGTGGGTACGAAGACTATGAGTTTGACGTTCCGACGTACGACTCGTCCGACGCGTACAACCGCGTTTTGGTTCGCTTTGATGAGTGCTACCAGTCGCTGAGAATCGTTGAACAGGTTCTGCGTCGCCTTGATGAGACCGAGGGGGCGCCGGTGATGATTCAGGATAAGTCGATTGCATGGCCTAGCCAGCTAACAGTTGGACCTGACGGTCAGGGAAACAACCCCGCGCACATCGCGAAGATCATGGGTCAGTCGATGGAATCGCTGATTCACCATTTCAAGTTGGCGACCGAGGGATTCAAGGTTCCCGCTGGCCAAACGTATATTGAGATCGAACACGCGAAGGGAATTCAGGGCGTACACGTGGTTTCGGCCGGTGGAACCAGGCCGTTCCGCGTACATTTCCGTGATCCCTCGTTCAATAATCTTCAGTCTCTATCTATGTCGACCGAGGGAGGCCAATTGGCGGACGTAGTTGTAACGCTTGCCTCGCTTGACCCGGTGGCGGGAGGGGTGGACCGATGACGTACACGAGTGAAGTTGATGCTCGTCTGCGCGAGCAAGCAGCCGAGATCATTTCCCGGTACCCGAGCGGGCATGCTCGCTCCGCGTTGATTCCGATGCTGCATCTGGTGCAGTCAGAGGATGGTTATGTCAGCCGCGACGGGATTGCGTTTTGTTCAGAGCTGTTGGATATCAGCCAACCTGAAGTGTCGGCCGTGGCAACTTTCTACACTCAGTTCAAGCGGCATCCGAACGGTGAATACAACGTCGGTGTTTGCACCAACGCCCTCTGCGGTGTTTTGGGCGGAGAGCAGATTTTTGAGGAACTGTCCGAGGAACTGCAGATCGGACACGACGAGACCACCGAGGACGGGAAGATAACCCTCGAACGCCTTGAGTGCAACGCCGCGTGTGATTACGCGCCGGTCATTATGGTGAACTGGGAGTTCTTCGACAACCAGACCCCCCAGTCGGCAAAGCAATTGGTAGAAGACATTCGTGAAGGGCGGCCGGTCACCCCGAGCCGTGGCCCGGACGAGGTACACACGTTCAAGGAAGTTTCGCATACGCTGGCCGGATTCCCTGATGGCCTGGCCAACCAGGGACCGAGTGGCGGCTACGCCACTTTCCAGGGACTACGAGTTGCTGCCGAGCATGATTGGACGGCTCCAGTTCCAGTCGGGGCGAGCGCTGAGAAGGGCGAGGGGAACAAGTAATGGTTGAGTTCACCAAGGCCGATCCGCTGACCCCGGCTCTTACCAAAAACTGGGACAAGCCCGAGTCGTGGACCCTCAAGGCCGCACTGGCAAACGGTGCATACGAGGGATTGAAGAAGGCGAACGCAATGGAGCCGGCCGACATCACCCAAACGGTGAAAGACGCTGGAATCCGAGGTCGAGGTGGTGCCGGCTTCCCCGCAGGAATGAAGTGGTCATTCCTTCCACCTGACGACGGAATGCCTCGTTACCTTGTGGTCAACGCCGACGAGTCCGAACCGGGAACCTGCAAGGATATGCCGCTACTTATGGCTGACCCGCACCTGCTGGTCGAGGGTATTGCCATTGCCTCTCGGGCGATTCGTTGCGAGCATGCATTTGTTTATCTTCGTGGCGAGGTAGTCCACGTGTATCGCCGGCTGATGAACGCCATTAATGAAGCAACCGAGGCCGGCCTGCTCGGCGATCTGAAGATCACTGCGCACGCCGGTGCAGGTGCCTACATCTGTGGCGAGGAGACTGCGCTACTCGACTCACTCGAAGGGCGCAGGGGACACCCCCGTCTGAAGCCGCCTTTCCCGGCAGTCGCCGGGCTCTACGCCCGCCCCTCTGTCGTCAATAACGTTGAGACCATCTCTGATGTTGCCTTGGTCTTTCGTAACTCGGCACCCTGGTACGCCTCGATGGGAACTGAACGTTCGCAGGGGTGCGGTATCTTCTCTGTCTCGGGCCACGTCAATCAGCCCGGTCAATATGAAGCACCGTTCGGCGTCACCATGCGAGAACTCTTGGAGTTCAGTGGTGGGATCCGCGACGGACACCAGCTTAAGTTCTGGACTCCTGGTGGCTCGTCAACGCCGTTGTTCACCGAGAAGGACCTGGACGTCCCGCTCGACTATGAGGGAGTTGCGGCGGCGGGTTCTATGCTCGGTACCCGTGCACTTCAGGTTTTTGATGAGACTACTTCCGTGGTTCGTGTCGTCCGTATGTGGACTGAGTTCTATCAGCATGAGTCGTGCGGCAAATGCACCCCGTGTCGCGAGGGCACTTATTGGATGAAGCAGATCATGTTGCGTCTGGAAG
This sequence comes from Actinomycetaceae bacterium MB13-C1-2, assembly GCA_035621235.1. Lineage (NCBI taxonomy): Bacteria > Bacillati > Actinomycetota > Actinomycetes > Actinomycetales > Actinomycetaceae > Actinomycetaceae bacterium MB13-C1-2. The sequence continues at coordinate 342,543 of CP141731.1, read as the reverse complement.
CCGGAAAGGGCAAGCCTGGAGACATTGATTTACTTAATGAGGTCGCATCGAACATCTTTGGCCGTTCGTTCTGTGCCCTTGGTGACGCGGCAGCTACCCCAGTCAGATCGGCAATCTCACTGTTCCGCGATGAGTTTGAGGCAGGGCTTACGACGCCAGCTTGGGAACTCTTCCCGTATGAACACTCAACAATTCTTGCCAAGGGAGGTGTTCGATGACCGCGCTAGCTGACAAGGTCGTCCTCACCATTGATGACGTGGAGGTTCAGGCCGACCCTGGAACACTCATCATTCGCGCTGCGGAGCAGGTCGGAATCCGGATTCCCCGCTTCTGCGACCACCCTCTACTAAAGCCGGTGGCGGCGTGCCGTCAGTGTTTGGTTGAGGTCGGAACCCCGGATCGCGATGGAAACCTCCGGATGATGCCCAAGCCGCAACCCTCGTGTGCTATCGAGGTCTCACCAGGAATGGTGGTCAAGACTCAGCGCACATCCGAGGTGGCGGCGAAGGCGCAAGAGGGAGTTATGGAGTTCCTACTCCTTAATCACCCTCTCGACTGTCCCATCTGTGACAAGGGCGGCGAGTGCCCACTGCAGAATCAGGCAATGTCCGAGGGACGAACAGACTCTCGGTTCACGGGCGTAAAGCGCGTGTATCCGAAGCCAATGCGTCTGACCACCCAGATTCTGCTCGACCGCGATCGTTGTATTCTTTGCCAGCGATGTGTTCGTTTCGCCAAGGAAATTCCCGGCGACGCGTTTATCGATCTGCAGGGACGTGGGGGTGGCTCATCTCCAATCGACGAACACCAGTTCATGGCGGAGCAGATTGGAACATTTGACGCCGAGGTCCTTGGGTTCCACGTGGATGGCATCAAGTCCCCTGAGCACACCGATATCTCCGGCCCATATGGGCAAGAGGGCATTATCTCTTCGGTCTACTCAGGTCCTCTCAAGACCTCTGAGAAGGACCAGGCGGATCGTACTTTCGGATCATATTTCTCAGGTAACATCATCCAGATTTGCCCGGTCGGTGCTCTGACCTCGAATACCTATCGATTCCAGGCGCGCCCGTTCGATCTGACTTCGACTCCGGCTATCGCCGAACACGATGCTTCCGGCTCAGCGGTTCGCGTCGATGTCCGTCGCGGCGAAGTAAAGAGGAAGCTATCGCAGAATGATCCCGAGGTGAACGAGGAGTGGATTACTGATAAGGATCGCTTTGCTTTCCCCTGGTATCGGCAGTCTGATCGTTTGACGATGCCTCTGGTCCGCGAGAATGGCGAGTTGGTCGCTACTTCGTGGTCCGACGCAGTCGACCGCGCCGCCAAGGGACTTTCGAAGGCCGTCAACTCCGGTGAGGGCGTCGGCGTTCTTACCGGTGGCCGAGTGTCGTTTGAGGATGCCTGGGCCTACTCGAAGTTCGCTCGGACGGTCCTTCGGACCAACAACGTCGACTCCCGTTGGCGCGTGTCAAACGCAAGCGAGGAAGAGGAGCAGTTCCTCGGATCGTTGGTAGCCGGACGTGGACTCGGGACGACTTACGAGGACGTTGAGAAAGCTAGCCAGGTCCTTCTGGTTGCTCTGGAGCCCGAGGACGAGTGCGGCTCACTGTTCCTTCGCCTACGCAAGGGATTCACTGCTGGCACCCTTTCGGTCGCTACTGTCGCTCCGCTGATGACCCGTGGCAGCGAAAAACTTGGGGCCTCTCTTCTGTCGGCTGTTCCGGGGACGGAAGCAGATGTGGTCAGCAAGATCAGCGCTCGCGGCGGTCACAAGGAGGTCTTTAGCGCGCTGAAAGAGGGCGGGGTAATCCTGGTCGGTGAGCGTGCGGCCCGTGTTCCCGGTCTGCTTTCTGCCGTCGCAAAGCTCGCTTCGGCAACGGGTGCGGATCTTCAGTGGATTCCAAGGCGGGCAGGCGATCGAGGCGGAGTCGACGCAGGCTTGTTGCCGGGGCTTCTCCCCTTTGGACGACAGGTTGCGGACGCTGAGGCCCGGGAATCACTGGGTTGGGGAGACATCCCGGACACGCGTGGACTCGATGCTGAACAGATTTTGGCACAGGCGAAGAGCGGCAAGATTGGTGCCCTGATCACGGGTGGCCTCGATCTTCGAGACTGGAGAGATCCTGAGACCGCCAAAGCGGCGATCAAGACGGCTCCGTTCGTTGTGGCTTTCGAGGTGCGAAGAACTGACGTTACCGAGGAAGCCGACGTGGTGTTCCCGGTGGCTCCCCCGGTCGAGAGGAACGGAACCTTCATCAACTGGGAAGGACGGCTTCGTCCGTTTGGTCAGGCGATCGCCTCGCGTACTCAGCCTGAACGAGTGGTGCTTGGAATGATCGCCACCGAAATGGGATATGACCTGAAGGTCGACTCTCTTACAGACCTCTACTCTGAAGTTAACCCACTAATGATTTGGAAGGGTTCCAGGGCCGAGTCTCCGACGGTGAAGGCGCAGAAAGGCGAGAACGGCGGAGCTGACTTTGTCCTCGCCTCCCATAAGGTAATGGTCGACTTGGGTCGCATGATTGACGGGGCGAATGACCTTCGCCTCGCGGCACGGAAGCCCGTAGCCTTAGTTTCCCAGACCTCACTCGAGAAGATCGGAGCTGACGAGGACGACAGGGTCGCCATCGTCGGTGAACGCGGAACGATGCGGCTTCCAGTTGAGGTAGGCGAACTTCCCGATGGCGTTATCTGGGTTCCCGAGTGCTCTGTTGGTAACGGAATCAACCAGGATCTGGGTCCCGCGGGTTCGTCGGTTTCGGTCACCGTGGTCTCTGCGGCGAAAGACAGGAAGGTGGCGTCGTGATTTCAACCCTGATCTCTGCGGGGGTCCCCGAGTACCAGGTCGCGGACTACTCCGATGACACCTGGTGGCTGGCGCTGATCAAAGCAATCTTCCTGATCTTGTTCTTGATCGTCTCCGTGATCATGGCGCTGTGGGTGGAACGTCGCAGCCTCGGCTTGATGCAGACTCGTAAGGGGCCAAACGTCGCTGGACCTTTGGGGTTGTTCCAAGCGCTGGCGGATGCTGGAAAAATGATGTTCAAAGAGGACATCTGGACCAAACGTTCAGATAAGTTCCTCTACTTCCTGGCCCCGGTGATTATGGCATTCTCGGCCTTCTCTGTCCTGGCGGTAATTCCTTTTGGACCCAACGTCCATATGTTTGGTCACTCAACGCCGTTGCAACTGGCGGACACGCCGGTCGCGGCCCTGTATATTTTGGCGATCACTTCGCTCGGGCTGTATGGCATCGTCCTGGGCGGTTGGTCGGCCAGATCGACTCTTCCGCTCTACGGCGCGGTGCGTTCCTCCGCTCAGGTCATCTCATATGAGCTTTCCATGGGCATGGCGCTGGTCTCTGTATTCCTTATGTCCGGTTCGATGTCCACCTCTGAGATTGTTCTTGCGCAGTCGCGGACCTGGTGGGCCTTTGCACTACTTCCGGCATTCATCGTCTACCTCATTTCGATGGTCGGTGAGATCAACCGTCTCCCCTTCGACCTTCCCGAGGCTGAGGGAGAAATCGTTGCCGGCCACATGACCGAGTACTCATCAATGAAGTTCGGCTGGTATTACCTGGCCGAATACATCAACATGGTCAACGTCTCCGCCGTGGCAACAACAATGTTCCTCGGCGGCTGGCATGCGCCATGGCCATTCAGTCACATTGATGGAATCAATGATGGCTGGTGGGGCATGTTCTGGATCATCCTCAAGATCTGGGTCTTGATGTTTGCGATTATTTGGACTCGTGGCACACTGCTCCGGTTCAGGTACGACCAGTTCATGAACCTGGGATGGAAGGGGCTACTTCCAATCGCACTGGGCTGGATCGTCATTGTGGCGCTGCTTCGAGGCGTTCAGCTCTGGGTGCCCGATTCACTTCTGTTGATGGTTGCCCTGCTGATTGGTGTTGTCATCTTGATCGCCGTCATTGTGTATCTACTCGGCGGCGACGACAAGGACTCCGGTGCGGCGTTTGACCCAGAAGAACCATTCGATGCATTCGCGGGCGGCTATCCGGTGCCGCCTCTTCCTGGTCAGACCCTTCCACCGTCGCCTCGTGCCGGTCGGATCAAGGTTGCCGTCACGACCGATGGGACTGTCCCGGATGACGCGCCGCAAATCGACGCGGGAGAAACCCTGGAGGCTACTAATGAGTGACCAGAGTAAGAGGCGTGAAGAGCAGCAGGATCTTGAGGACGTTGCTCAGGATCTTCAGGCTGGGGTAGATGCCGATAAGGAGCTTGTCGAGCCAGAAAAGACGTCTGGGGAGGGTGAGCTCCTATACGAGCACGATCCCCGCGGCCCCATCGGTTCTCTGCTCGCGCCCGCCGCCGGATACGGTGTCACCTTCTCTTCCATGTTCCGCAAGGCGGAGACGGAACAGTATCCGTTTGAACCGGCGCAACTACAACCTCGTTTCCATGGCCGTCACCACCTGAACCTGTACGAGGACGGCCTCGAAAAGTGCATTGGTTGCGAACTCTGTGCTTGGGCGTGTCCCGCTGACGCCATCCTCGTCGAGGCAGCGTCAAATACCCCCGAAGAACAGCATTCTCCAGGCGAACGATACGGGCGCGTCTACCAGATCAACTACTTACGTTGTATCTTTTGCGGGTTCTGCATTGAAGCCTGCCCAACGCGGGCGCTGACCATGGGTGATGACTTCGAGTTGGCGGAATACACGCGTCTTGATGACATCTATGACAAGGACATGCTTCTCGCTCCTCTTCCGCAGGGCGCTGTCGCCGCCCCACACCCGATGGTTGAGGGAATGAGCGACATCGACTATTACGAGGGCGAGGTCAAGGGTTCGACCCAGGAACAGATTGACTGGGTGAAACAACACCGCCCTGACGATCCGTCGCTTGAGACTGCACGCCCGATTGATGCACGCACAAATGCGAAGGAGGGCTCCGATGACTGACGTGGCCTCTCTGGGATGGCCCCAGATGGGTAGCGCGGGAGAAGCTGCGCTGTTCTGGATCACCGCCGCCTTTATGGTGGCAGGGGCACTGGGCCTACTTTTCTTCAAGAAGGCTGCCTACGCTGTCCTTTCAATGGTCCTGGTCATGATTGGCATGGCCATTGTCTTCTTCATGCTTCAAGCTCCGTTCAATGGAGCCGTCCAAGTGATTGTGTACACGGGCGCGATTTTGATGCTGTTCCTCTTTGTCATCATGATGATTGGCGTGGGGGCGTCCGATGGTTACATGGAGCAACGACGGGGTTACATCATTGCTGCGATTCTTGGTGGCCTGGGACTGGCCGTGCTCCTGGTTTCGGCAGTGTTTGCCTCGAAGGTTCCCGGACCTGGAAAAATGCCATTCGATCCCTACTCGAATGAACCGATTACGGCGCTAGCAGCCAATCTGTTCCAAGAGCACTGGATGACCATACAGGTAACGGCAGCTCTGTTGATTACCGCCGCAATTGGCGCGGTCCTTCTGACTCACTCTGATCAACTAAGCCCCAAGCTTTCGCAGCGCAGTGTCGCAAGAGCGCGAATGACCGCATACAAGAACAAGGGTCGACACATCGGGCAGCTTCCGTCTCCCGGTGTTTATGCGACTTCCAATGCGGTGGACAACCCGGCGATCGCAGGCGACACTCTTGAGGTTGCTGAAGAGTCGATTCCGAGGGTCTTAAAGTTGCGAGGCCTTGAGAAGCCACTTCACGAGGTCGAACCGGGAATCGCGGAAGCCCTTCGTCTGGCACGCGGGAAAGATCGCGCTGTTAGCCGCTGGGGAAATGATGTGAAGGTGCAACAGTCCAAGGCATGGGGTATGCGTGGCGAAGCTGCACCGACGGGCCTGAATCAGGTTCGCAAGGAAGATCTGGAGGATCAGAAGTGAGCCTCGCGTACTACATCGCATTGGCGATGGTGCTGTTCTCGATCGGAGCGGTGACCGTCGTTGTCCGCAAGTCCACGATTATCTCGATTCTCGGCGTCGAACTGATGCTTAACTCGGCAAACCTGGTATTCATCGCGTTCGCGCGTGTTTTCGGCGATGTCGGTGGTCAGGTCATGGCCTTCTTCGTGATGGTCGTGGCAGCGGCTGAAGTCGTGGTTGGCCTGTCGATTGTGGTGGAGATCTTCAAGTCCCGTGCCTCAACGGACCTCGACGAAGCTACGGCACTGCGGAACTAGGGGGATAAGTGAACGCAATACTCTGCGCCGGGGCCGAGTGGACTGCTCCGGTTGACTATCAAGTCGCGACCGGACCCGCCGCTTTTGCATGGCTTATGTTCGTGGTACCGGCCGTAGTGGCTGGAATCCTCTTGCTGCTTGGACGCAGGTCGGACAAGTGGGGGCACTGGCTGGCTGTCGCCGCCTCGTGGTTTAGCTTTGGACTGGGACTGGCAATCCTGATCCAGATGCTTCAGGCCGCGCCGAGTGAGAGGCGATTCCAGACAACACTGTTTAGCTGGATGCCCGCAGGCTCGCTCAACGTGGACTTCGGAATTCTCATCGATCCCCTGTCAATGACCTTCCTAATGCTGGTGACGTTCGTCGGTTCACTGATCATGGTCTATTCGGTTGGATACATGGAACATGATCCGAACCGACGTCGCTTCTTCGCTTACATGGCCCTGTTCATTGCTGCAATGCTGATCTTGGTCATGGGCGATTCCTACACGATGATCTTCCTCGGCTGGGAGGGTGTGGGCCTGTGCTCGTACCTGCTGATCGGGTTTTGGAACCATATTCCCGCAAATGCGACTGCCGCCAAGAAGGCATTCATTATGAACCGCGTTGGCGATGTCGGTTTCTTGATTGCCATGATGGCAATGGTCGCCTACTTCAGTTCTACTGACTTCACGGTGGTGAACCAAGGGATCGCTAGCGTCGGTCAGGGCAATGCCACCGTCATCGGTGTCTTCCTGCTCGTGGCCGCCTGCGGAAAGTCAGCCCAGTATCCGCTGCAGGCATGGCTTGGTGACGCGATGGCCGGTCCCACTCCGGTCTCGGCTCTGATTCACGCGGCAACGATGGTTACGGCCGGTGTCTACCTCATTGTTCGCTCGGGAGCCGTGTTCCTTGCCGCGCCGATTGCAATGAGCGCTGTCGCCGTGGTCGGGTTGGTGACGCTGCTACTCGGAGCCATCATTGGTATGGCCAAGGATGACATCAAGAAAGCTCTAGCTGCCTCAACAATGTCGCAGGTTGGATACATGATGCTCGGTGCCGGACTGGGCCCGATCGGTTGGGCATTCGCAATCTTCCACCTGTTTGTCCACGGCTTCTTCAAGTCACTAATGTTCCTCGGCGCTGGTTCGGTTATGCACTCGATGAACGACCAGGTCAACATGCGCCGATTCGGTGGACTGAAAAAGTTCATGACTGTCACATGGCTGACGTTTATGGCCGGCTGGCTTGCAATCTTAGGAATTGCACCCTTCTCCGGGTACTGGTCAAAGGACCGAATCATTGAGGCGGCGTTCGCGACCGGAAACTTTGGTAATGCTGACGTGCCATGGATCGGTTGGGTCTTCGGGTTGGTCACGATGTTCGCAGCCGGACTGACTTCGTTCTACATGTCTCGACTCTTCTTCATGACGTTCTCAGGCAAAGCGCGCTGGACGGACGACGTTGACGGAGGCCCCATGCACCCGCACGAATCGAAACCGATAATGACAGTTCCGATGATTATTCTGGCGGTGTTCTCTTTGTGCCTCGGTGGTCTGCTGGCGATAAATGATACTTTCATCAACTGGCTCACGCCTGCGATCGGCTCGACCGTCCACGCTGAGCCGGTGATGCCGGTGCTGGCAATTCAGATAATCACCCTGGTTCTTGTTGTCGCTGCCGCGCTGCTGGCTTGGTGGATGTACGCGAAAGAACCAGTACCGGAGGCGATCCCTGCGGGCAATACCTTCACGAATGCGGTGCGCGCAGACTTTTATCAAGACCAGTTCAATGAGGCAGTTGCGATGGCACCGTCAGTGGCCGTTATGAAGGGCGTTACCGCTGCCGATAAGTACGGTATCGACGGTGCGGTAAACGGAGTCGGGAAGCTGGCAACTTGGTTTGGTCGAGCTGCCTCCTGGACTGAGACCGGTTACCTGCGGTCCTACGCCGGATACATGCTCGGCGGTATCGTCATAATCCTGGCCGTAGTCCTCGGATTCAGGCTCTAGGCCCAAAGGAGAAACGTGCAGACTATGAATCTGATTCCCAGCGCCCAGGCTTTACTCCAGGACGTTACGCCTTCGTCGGGGCCCTGGCTTTCCCTGATGGTGCTATTTCCGGCCCTGGTATCCGCTCTAATCTGGCTGGTAAAGCCGTTACGCGAACATGGTCGCAAGATCGCGCTCTGGTCGTCGGTAGCCATGCTGGTTGGTTTTGTGGCACTGGCCTTTACCTTTGATTGGTCGACTGCTGGCACCACCCAGTTCGTAGAGTCCTACTACTGGATTCCACAGGTAGGAATCACGTGGTCTTTGGGACTCAACGTGCTTGGACTGGTGATGCTCCTGCTTACCGCCTCACTGGTGATCTTGGTGTTGGCGGACGTGACAGATGATGAGGAGGGGACGGACCGCAGTGCGGGCTACTCGGCACTGGTCATGTTGCTCTACGCCTTCATCGTGATCATTTTTGCTGCGTTCGACCTTGTGGTGTTCTACATCGCCTTCGAGGCCATGCTGATCCCGCTGTTCTTCATGATCGGTAGGTTCGGCCGTGGCGAGAATCGCCAGCGGGCCGCGATGAAGTTCCTGATTTACTCGTTGCTCGGCGGTCTGGTCATGCTGGGCGGCATCATTGTGATCCTGGCAAACGTCGGGGCCGGAGACGGCGCCACGTTCCGTTACTCCGACCTGCGCCAGACGCTGCCCGGCCTTCCGTTCGGGGTTCAACTAGCCATCTTCATTCCGATATTGATTGCGTTCGCGATCAAGGCGCCGATGGTTCCGGTGCACACTTGGCTGCCCGACACTGCCGCCGAGGCCCGGCCCAGCACCTCTGTTCTATTGGTCGGTATTCTCGACAAGATCGGCACCTACGGAATGGTCGTAATCCTGCTGTTCATGCTCCCTGGGGCAATCGACGCGGTGCGACCAACGGTACTGATCCTGGCGGTCGTCTCGATACTCTGGGGCGGTTTTGCTGCGAATGGGCAGAAGAACCTATTGCGACTGGTCGCGTTCACCTCGATCTCGCACTTCGGTTTTATGATCCTTGGAATCTTCATCGGTTCGGATATCGCGCTCACTGGTGCCATGTTCTTTATGGTTGCGCACGGTCTGTCAATTGCCGCGCTGTTCTTCATCTCCGGATGGCTTATTGATCGGGGCAAGACCTCGTCGGTATACGAATACGGCGGAATGCAGCAGGTTACCCCGGTTCTTGCGGGAACCTGGCTATTCGCCGGGCTGGCCTCGATCGCACTGCCGGGACTGTCGGGCTTTGTCCCTGAATATCTGGTCCTGATGGGAACGTACAAGGTCTCGATCCCACTGGCGATCTTTGCTGTTCTTGGTGTGCTACTGGCGGCCATGTACATCCTCATGCCTTACCAGCGCATTTTCACGGGCCGAGTCAATCCGAAGCTATCCGACGTACCAGATTTGACGGGGCGGCAGAAGTGGATTGTCGCGCCGATCCTGGCAGCAACAGTTGTCCTGGGCATATGGTCGGCTCCGCTGGTCGGTTCCTTGAATCAGATTTCTGAGCAGGCCCCAATGCAGGTTTCTTCCGCCTCTGTGGCCCACGATGTTGAAGGGAGCAACTAGTGAATACGCTTATTCCTCTTGCTACCGAGTTCACTGCTCCAACAATCAACTGGTGGCCCTTGGTCCCGGTAATGGTGGTTTTGGGCGGCGCTGTGGTGGGTGTTCTGCTTGAGGCGTTTGTTCCGGCAAAGCACCGTCGAACAGTTGGCATCATCTGGACCGTACTGGTGCTTGTTGGCGCTTTTGTCCTAACGGCGCTCCAATGGAGCGGTGCACTTAGTGCTCCGGGAGTTGTCGGCGAGTATGTAAACGACACCCTCACTGTCGCTCTTCAAATGATCGTTACCCTGCTGGGGGTTCTAGCAGTGCTGGTTATGGCAGATCGCTCCGAGGTTCGAGACGGTGCGTTTGCTGGACAACCCTCTGACCGTCCTGCTTCGGGCGAAGAGGCACTGACCGTAGCCAAGAAGTACCAGCGCTCCGAGATGTTCCCGCTGACACTGTTCAGCATCGGTGGAATGATGCTGTTCCCAGCGAGCGACTCTCTCTTGACGATGTTTGTTGCCCTTGAGGTTATGTCATTGCCGCTGTACATTTTGGCTGCAACCGCCAGACGACGTCGAGACCTCTCACAAGAAGCCGCCATCAAGTACTTCATCCTGGGATCATTCGCCGCGGCGTTCTTCCTTATGGGTTCTGCCCTACTTTACGGATACTCCGGTGGGAGCCTACGTCTCGGTTCCATAGCAAGTGCTCTGCCTGTTATTGGCAACGCCGACTGGTTACTACTGGTCGGAACACTGATGGTGATGATGGGGCTACTCTTCAAGGTGGCTGTCTTCCCGTTCCATGAGTGGGCCCCAGACGTCTACTCGGGTGCCCCGACGCCAGTCACTGGATTCATGGCAGCCGGAGTAAAGGTGGCCGCATTTGGCGCACTACTTCGCTTCTATGTTTCGGTGGCCGGTCACCTGAAGTGGGATTTCGCCCTGATCCTTGCACTATTGGCAGCCGCGACGATTATCTTCGGAACTGTCGCTGGCCTTGTGCAAAAGAACATCAAGCGGCTTTTGGCTTACTCATCAATTGCTCATGCGGGATTCGTCCTTATCGGCGTGCTCTCGCTCGCCAAGGGCTCCGCAGGCTCCATTGCCTTCTATCTATTGGCCTACGGGCTCGCCACCATAGGCGCGTTCGCGGTGGTCACTCTGGTTCGCCGGAAAGACGCCCAGGGGGCAATCGGTGATGAGGCACAGGACATCTCCTCTTGGAACGGTCTCGCAAAGAAGTCTCCTCTGCTGGCGAGTGCGATGCTGATCTTCCTCCTCTCCTTCGCGGGGATTCCCCTGACGTCAGGCTTTGTCGGAAAGTTTGTTGTCTTCGCGATGGGTATTCAGGGCGGTCTCGGTTGGCTTGTCGCTATCGCGCTTGTTGCGTCGGCTGCGACAGCGGTGTTCTATTTCCGCGTCGTAGCAGCGATGTTCCTGAAGGAACCGGCCGAAGACGTAGAGGTAGTTGAGTCCGAGGGAATGACCTCAGTTGTGGTGGCGGTAACGGCGATTGCAACAGTGCTTCTTGGCATATTCCCTGGCCCGCTGTTGTCTTTCTTTGAGCAAATCGCCATTCTGATTCCGTGAACAATGTGAGTGAGCAACTGGCTCAGGGCGCCCTTGAACTAAACGTCGAAGGTGGCCTGGAAGCGGTCGAAGAACTCTTGATGTCCTCCGTTTCCGGATCAAGGGGGCTAGTGGACGACCTGACTTCTCACTTGGCGAAAGCCGGAGGGAAAAGGCTTCGTCCGCTTCTGACCCTAATCTGTGGTCAACTCGGTGCGCCGCACCGGGCGTTATCGACGCCAGTTATTGAGGCGGCGGCCGCCGTCGAGCTCACGCACTTGGCGTCCCTGTACCACGATGATGTTATGGATTCGGCTCCATCGCGTCGTGGCGTTGATTCGGCTCAGCGAATATGGGGCAACAATCGGGCGATCTTGGCCGGTGACGTGCTGTTTGCGCGGGCTTCAGCACTCATTGCAGACCTGGGACCTGAGACGGTTGCACACCATGCTCACATGTTCGAACGGCTCTGTGTCGGGCAGCTGAATGAAACGTTCGGTCCGGGAGGCCAGGATGATCCGGTCGACTTCTACTTACAGGTTCTTGCTGACAAGACTGGCTCTCTGGTTGCGACAGCGGCGCATTTTGGGGCATTTCACTCCGGCGCGGGCCGTGAGGTAGCGCAGATGGTAGAGGACTTTGGTGAGGCCGTTGGAGTTGCCTTCCAACTGGCCGATGACGTTATTGACATCGCTTCGCCTGCCGAGGTCACCGGGAAGACGCCGGGGACCGATCTCCGTGAGGGTGTCGATACAATGCCAATCCTCCTGCTTAAGAAGCATGCCGCCCAGGGAACCATAGATGAGGATGGGCGGATGATCCTCGAAATGCTTCAGGGGGATCTCTCCTCGGATGAATCGCTTGCGGTGCTTGTCGGGGCGCTAAAGGAACATGAGGTTCTAGAGGAGACTCGTCAGCTTGCGCGGGCATGGGCTGATCGCGCCGTCGGGTTCCTTGAGCCCCTTCCTGAGTCCGACGCCAAGGACGCCCTGGTTGCCTTCGCGATGCTGATGGTGGATAGAGCCTCGTAATTCTGCGTTTGCCAATCAGATCGGGGCACGACACGCCGTGTTCTCGGCCCGAAGAAGCCCCGATCTGATTGGAGATTCATACGGGGGCAGGTTCGGTGGCCCAGTTATGAGCAGTGTGGGGCAAGGGCCACATGTCGTCATGAGTCAGGACAGATAGGATTGATGCAGTTTCGTTATCAATACGTCGAAAGAGCGAAGTGACCAGTCCAATTCGAGTTGCCGTTGTGGGCGCGGGCCCGGCCGGTATCTATGCCTCCGACATCCTTTCCAAGTCTGATCTAGACGTTTCTATTGATTTGTTCGAGAGGCTTCCAGCGCCGTACGGGTTGGTGCGCTACGGTGTGGCGCCTGACCATCCACGTATCAAGCAGATTATTGTCGCGCTCTACAAGATCCTGCAACGCGGTGACATCCGCCTGTTCGGCAACGTTGAGATCGGTTTGGACGTCACCGCGGACGAACTGAAAGACCGCTACGACGCGGTTATCTACGCGACTGGTGCGGACAGAGACGCCCGTCTAGAAATTCCTGGCGTGGACCTGCCCCAGTCGTACGGCGCTGCGGACTTTGTTTCGTGGTACGACGGTCATCCGGACTTCCCTCGTGAGTGGCCCCTGGAAGCAGAACAGGTTGCGGTCTTCGGCGCAGGCAACGTCGCACTGGACGTAGCCCGCGTTCTGTCCAAGCACATCACTGAGATGATCTCGACCGAGGTCCCGGAGAACGTAGCAGAGACCCTTAAAAACAACCCCGTAACGGACGTGCACGTCTTTGGTAGACGTGGTCCGGCCCAGGTCAAGTTCACCCCATTGGAGCTTCGTGAACTCGGCAAGGTGGCCGATGTGGATGTCATTGTCTCTGAGGAGGATTTTGACTTCGATAAGGGGTCGGATGAGGCAATGCGCGCATCAAATCAGCAGCGCCAGGTGGTAAAAACCCTCACCTCGTACGCATCGCAGGACCCCGACGAACTGAACGCTTCCAGGCGTATCCACATCCACATGTTCGAGGCACCGGCGGAGATTTTGGCCGACGAGTCCGGGGATGTTCGCGCCGTGGTTACGGAGCGCACTGAACTGGTGGGGGATGGAACCGTAAGGGGCACCGGGGTTCGAACCGAGTGGCCGGTACAGGCGGTCTACCGTGCGGTGGGCTATTACTCCTCGCCGATTCCGGGTATCCCATTTGACGCTGCTCGTGGCGTTGTTCCGAACATCGGGGGACGGGTCATCACTGAACCCGGATCGACGGTTACGATCCCCGGCGTTTACGCGACGGGATGGATCAAGCGCGGTCCGATCGGTCTGATCGGCTCGACCAAGTCAGATGCTCAAGAGACCATCGCAAACCTTGCTGAAGATGCTCACGCTGGCGTTCTCAGCGGAGCGGTGAGCGAGCCAATCGAAGAGCTCTTGGAAGCGCGCGAGGTTCCGTATACCACCTGGCATGGCTGGGAGATACTCGACGCATACGAGCGTGAGCTCGGTGCGGGATACGGTCCGACTCCCTCAGGAGAATCGCGGGAGAGGGTCAAGGTCGTTTCCCGCAGTTCCATGACGGCTATCGCTCGGGGCGAGGCAACTGACGAGGAGCATGACCTTGTCGGACGCCCTGGCGAGCTAGGCAAGCCTCACGCGCGTGACAGGTTTGATGACTTCACAGGTCCGAAGGACTACGAGGTGGCAGAGTAGCCTCTGCTCTACCTGTAGTTCACAAACTGCAGTGCCACGTCCAGGTCAGCGTTTTTCAACAGGGCGATAATCGCCTGAAGGTCATCCCTGGACTTTGAGGAGACACGAACCTCGTCGCCCTGGATTTGCGCCTTGACACCCCTGGGTCCCTCATCGCGGATCAGTTTCGTGATTTTCTTCGCGTTATCCTGAGTGATTCCCTCAAGAAGTGGGACGGCGTAACGGTAGATTTTACCGGACGCGGCCGGCTCCCGATCCTTGGTGTCGAGAGCCTTGAGCGAGACGCCTCGACGAATCAACTTTGACTGCAATACGTCGAGGATTGCGTACACGCGCTCCGGTGTGTTCGCCTCCATAACAATGGTCTCACCCACAAGGGAGATTTTGGCTTCTACTCCCTTAAAGTCGTATCTCTGGTTCACTTCTTTCGCCGCCTGGTTGACCGCGTTGTCCACCTCTTGCATGTCCAGTTTTGAGACCACGTCAAATGAGGAATCGGACACGTCAATGCTCCTTTATTCTTGGTTTCTCGGACGTCTACTGACTCCAGTATGCACGGGTGGCTCACATTTGGCCCTCTCAGATTGAAGCTGGAGCCGCGCTGGTGATATTCTTCCACGGCACCAAGTTATTGGTGTAAGGCGGATTGCCCGAGTGGCCAAAGGGAGCTGACTGTAAATCAGCCGCGGAATGCTTCGGGGGTTCAAATCCCTCATCCGCCACCTTAGAGGGCCGGGTCGGTGCTGAGCACGACCCGGTGCCGATGTGTGTAAACGCGCGACTGAACAAGGCTAGTCGGCATATTTATACGTGATTGAAACCCCAAATGAAATTTACCTTCCCGACGGTAACCTTGTACCTAACAGTTGATAGCTTCGACCCGAGACGTAGTTGAGGGCGCACGCATTGAAGCGAGGTTTAAAAGGGTGACCAGCGCGTTGAATCGTGGCCAACGCTCGATGTTAGTAGTCCGAGACAGTCGAAACATGGAGGGGGAGTCGAGGGGGAAGCGGTGCGCATAGAACCCTGTCCGCCCCAGTTCTTTGACAAAATCGTCAAGTTCATGGATCAGACCGCAGGCGTTGACCTGCGGAACGCCGAGGAGTTGCTTTCATCTACTGTCCTGGTGCAGGGCAAGGCGGGGGACCAGTTCTACGTCGAGGGCGAGTATCATCCCTACGTCTACCTAGTGCTCCAAGGTTTCGGTCAAATGAGTGTGTCCAAGGGGCATAACGAGGTCATACTCGGCTTTATTGGACCTCAGGAGATGTTGGGGAGTACGGGCCTGCACCTGATCTTCTCTGACCCATACGATCATGTTCCGCCCCTCTCGATGAACATGAACGAGGAAATACGCAGTCAGTTGATGGGTGAGACGCCCACCCACAGTGCAAGCGCCCTCACCGAATACCTCGTCGCCCGCTTCGATACGCGGCAGTTGGCCAAGCTGGCGGAACGAGAAGTTGCATGGGCCCAGTTGATTTCCTCAACCACTGCCGTCGCCACCGCCCGTTTCGTCCAGAAGCTCAGGCGCCAAATGACACTGCCGCCGCAGGCACGGTATGAGCTGATGCTTGAAGAACAACCCGAGGTTGTTGCGGCGGTGCAGCAGCGGCACATCGCGCAGTACCTAGGGATAACGCCCGAGGGCTTGAGTCGTATCAGTTCCAGACTGCGGAAGAGAGCAAGTGAAGTGCCTGAGGAAAGCGAAGAGAATGAACTCTTGACCGGCTAGTTCCGGCCTGTTTACCTGTGATTTCACGCACGAGGCGCCCGTAGGTTTGCAGCAAGTGACCCGCTCCAAGTACAGTTCTTTAGTCGCCCCGATAGCTCAGTCGGCAGAGCGTCTCCATGGTAAGGAGAAGGTCAAGGGTTCAATTCCCTTTCGGGGCTCTGGTCTTGCCGGTACGCCGGGTTGATCATGGCGGGGTAGCTCAGCCGGTTAGAGCGTACGACTCATAATCGTAAGGTCGGGAGTTCGAGTCTCCCCCCCGCTACGACGCTGCGTAATCCCTCACTCAACTGAGGAACGCAGAACAGATCGAGATAAAATCTCTTCGGTCTGTTCACCCCGTCCGGGTGAACAAGTTAGAAGCGTGAGGAAACATTGTGGCTAGCAAATCTGCCGACGTACGTCCCAAGATCACCATGGCGTGCTCTGATTGCAAAGAGCGTAACTACATCACCAAGAAGAACCGTCGCAACACCCCGGATCGTCTTGAGCTGAAGAAGTACTGCCCGCGTTGCAGGACTTCGACCGTGCACCGTGAGACGCGTTAAGAACCTGCTATAGACGCAGTAGACGCAAGAGGCCGGGAGTTCCACATAGTGGTGTCCCGGCCTTTGCGTTTCAGAGCGCTAAAATGCGTGGGAAGGGAGGTCGAGCGTGCGGAAGACTACGCCTGTCGGCACATGGTCTACCTCAATGCGCGGGACCGCCGCAACAGGAGCCAACGCGGTAGATCAGACCTCCGTTCGGTCCTCAAACCTCTCCCTGGTACTCTCTGAGATTTTTGCTGCGGGCGGTGGGCTTAGTCGGGCAGATGTCGCGGCGCGCACAGGACTTACGCGTGCTACGGTCTCGCGTCTCGTCAAGGATCTTCTTGACGCGGGACTAGTGGAGGAGGAGGCGCCCAATGGACTGCAGAAGCAGGGTCGCCCATCGACGCCACTCTTCCCCTCGTCTCGGGTGGTTGTTGGCATCGGACTTGAGGTCAACGTTGACCACATGCAGGGAATGGCCATAGATCTCTCCGGTGAGGTCATTGATTCATTTGCCGTAGAGGGCGACTTCGCGAGGTCGGACCCGCAACAGGTACTTACCGAACTTGGTCGGCATGCCAACGAGCTAGTTAGAAATCTGCGTGAACAGGGGATTATCGAACTTGCTGGGGTTGTTTTAGGAATCCCCGGAATTGTCGATGCACCATCTGGAACTGTTATTTATGCCCCTAACCTGAACTGGAGAAATGTCGAACCTTTCGGGCTAATGAACATCGAGGGCATTGAGGGGTGCCCGGTCTCCACGTATAACGATGCAGACCTCCAAGCGGTATGCGCGGCCATCGAACTGGAAGCGGATGGAGTTGCCCCTTCCTCGTTCATATACCTGTCTGTGGATACCGGCATTGGTGGAGCGATATTTGTCGACGGGTCGAAAATGACCGGCCAGTGTGGCTGGGCTGGCGAGATCGGGCATACGTCGGTGGATCCAGAGGGTCCGCTTTGCCACTGTGGTGCCCGAGGTTGCCTGGAAACATACGCGGGGTGGCGCTCGATGGCAGCTGCCTCCGACATTAACTGGCGGCTCGGTCCGGCCGAAATGGCCCGTCGGTTGGAGGCGGGTGACGCAAAAGCCCATGAAGCCATTGAGAGGGCTGGTCGGGCATTTGGGATAGCGCTTGCCAACGCAATCAAGCTCTTGGACATTCTCACTGTTGTTCTGGGCAATGCGACGAAGCCGGTTGCACAGTGGCTAATGCCCGCATTACGCAAGGAACTGGACTCCCGACTTCTGGTCGTAAAACCCGAGGAAATCCAGGTGCTCATTGTTGAGCAGCAAGGTCACCTTGCCGCCAGGGGTGCTGCGCTCAGGGCAATTCAGGATCGTTTGATTGATCCTGACGGTGTTGGAGTAAAGCTCAACTGATCGCAGTAACCAAACTGTAACCTTTTGGTTTTCGGTGGTTATTTCGTTCGGAAACCCCGTATTTTCAGGCTTCGCCTGTCGTTGATCCACGACGGTGCTCCCTTCGTTACGTTCAGCGAGCATCAATTCTCTCGAAACAGGTTGACGTGCTCTATCCACGCATATAGTTTTGGCGTTGAACAAAGAATAGTTTTGGCGTTGAACAAAGACGGTTCATAGACATACAAACGGTGACGACTCGAAGCGGAGTCGTCCGGCCGGACAACGTGAGTCTGAAGGGAGGCCGAAGAAGACCGTTGTTGGCGGCTTGTCCTAGCCGATGCGGGTGGGGACGGCCCTGAGATAACAGACCCCGGTGAAGCGCTCACCATAAAGCTCAAACAAGGAAACGAGTCAATGAAGAAAGTCATGAAGATCGCGGCCCTAGGTGCTGCGACATTCGCTCTAGCCGCTGGAACGGTTGGCTGCTCTGCAGACCGTGGCGGGACCACTGCTCCCGAGTCGGAGGGTACAACGACTGAGGAAAGCTCCGAAGGTGATGGCTCCTGCGCATATGCCTCAGACGCCCTCATCGGCGTTGCAATGCCGACCAAGTCCCTTGAACGTTGGAACCGAGACGGCGCTCACCTGAAGGAACTCCTTGAGGCAGACGGATTCAAGGTCGACCTTCAGTATGCGGACAACAAGGTAGACCAGCAGATCTCTCAGATCGAGAACATGATCAACAACGGCGCGGAGATTCTAGTTGTGGCCTCGATCGACGGTGAAGCACTCGATCCGGTTCTTACGACCGCCGCCGACAAGGGAATCCCAGTTATCGCGTATGACCGCTTGATCCGTGAGACTGAGGCGGTTGACTACTACGCAACATTTGATAACGAGAAGGTCGGAACCCTTCAGGGCGAGTACATCGTTGAGGCTCTTGACCTCGACAACGCAACTGGCCCCATCTACCTTGAGCCCTTTGCCGGTTCGCCAGATGACAACAACGCCAAGTACTTCTTCAAAGGCGCATGGGACATCGTTTCTCCATACATTGAGTCTGGCGTAATTGAGGTTCCCTCCGGCAAGGCTCCTGCGACCGTTGATGACTGGCAGTCAATCGGCATCCTTGGCTGGGACGGCTCTGCCGCCCAGGATGAAATGGAGGTTCGACTGAACTCCAACTACCGCGATAAGAAGGTCGACGTGGTCTTGTCCCCGAACGACTCCCTCGCACTGGGAATCGCGCAAGCTCTGGAGGCTGACGGATATGTGCCTGGTGATGAGTACCCGGTTCTGACCGGTCAGGACGCCGACCAGGCCAACGTTGTCAATATTCTTGCGGGCAAGCAGTCAATGACTGTCTGGAAGGATACCCGCGCTCTGGGGGATCGTGTTGCGATCATGGTCAAAGAAATTGCTACCTGTGGCGAGGTTGAGGTCACTGACACCGAGACCTACGACAACGGACGCAAGGTTGTTCCCTCGTACCTGCTTGATCCGGTTGTAGTTACGAAGGACAACGTAGAGGAACTACTGATCGGTTCCGGCTTCTACACCGAAGACGATCTGAAGTAGCGACAAGAAACGACCTTAGGTCCAGTGATTCCATGATTAGTGAAGACGTGGTTCTGCGGATGCAGGACATCATCAAGGAGTTCTCAGGAGTTCGAGTTCTTGATGAAGTATCGCTCGAAGTTCAAAATGGTGAGATTCTGGCCATTTGCGGGGAGAACGGTGCAGGCAAATCAACCCTTATGAACGTTCTATCGGGTGTGTACCCACACGGCACCTACTCGGGAACTATCGAGTATGGGGGAGAAGAGTGTCAGTTCAAGACGATTCGTGACTCCGAGAATAGGGGAATCGTAATCATCCACCAGGAATTGGCGCTCTCCCCGTTCCTTTCAGTTGCTGAGAACATTTTCCTCGGAAACGAGATCACCAAGCACGGCGTAGTCGATTGGCATGAGACCAACCGGCGTGCCAAGGAATTACTGGACCAAGTCGGTCTGCACGTCGACCCCCGGACTCGGGTAGTAGATCTGGGGGTCGGCCAGCAACAGCTGGTCGAGATAGCGAAGGCTCTATCGAAGGACGTCAAGCTTCTGATTCTCGATGAGCCAACGGCTGCACTCAACGATGACGACTCTGAGCATTTGTTGGGCCTAATGCGCCAGCTACGTGACCAGGGTGTCAGCATGATCATCATTTCTCACAAGCTGGGGGAGATAGAGGAGATCGCGGACAGAACAGTCGTTTTACGAGACGGTCGCACCGTTTGGACGTTCGACATGGGTCAAGAGGGTGGAGTCAGTCAGGACGACATTATCCGCGAGATGGTTGGTCGTTCTCTAGACAACAGGTTTCCGGAGCGCAGACCGGAGATCGGAGAGCAAATCCTGCAAGTCAGGGACTGGACCGTCTATCACCCGATTGATCAGGAACGCAAAGTAGTTGACGCGGCTAACCTCGTTCTTCGTCGTGGCGAGATTGTTGGTTTAGCAGGGCTGATGGGTGCCGGTCGGACAGAACTGGCAATGAGCCTGTTTGGTCGCCAGTACGGCGCAAAGATCTCTGGGGAAGTACTAATCGACGATGAGGTTGTTGCGACGGATACGGTTCCGAAAGCCATCAGACAGCGAATCGCATATGTTCCCGAGGATCGCAAGAGTGGCGGGCTCAATCTTCTACGGAGCGTAACGGACAACATCACGATCGCTGGGCTTAGCAAAGTTGTTAACCACGGTGTCATTGACTTCCACAAAGAGAAGAGCGTGGCAGAGGAATACCGGGGAAAGTTCAGCATCAAGTTGCCCGGGATCGATACGGCAGCATCGTCGTTATCCGGAGGCAATCAACAGAAGGTTGTCCTATCGAAGTGGATGTTCACTGATCCGGAGATCTTGATTCTTGACGAACCCACCCGAGGGATCGATGTAGGCGCGAAGTTCGAGATCTACCAGATCATTCAGTCTCTGGCGAACGAGGGAAAAGCAGTCCTTTTCATTTCTTCGGAACTTCCGGAGATCCTCGGCATATGCGACCGGATCTACACGATGTCCCAGGGGCGAATCACCGGAGAAATTCAAGCAGATGAGGCCAACCAGGAGGTCCTCATGAAGTACATGACCGTAGAAAAGGCTAAGGAAGCAAAGTGAGCAGTGAGATTAGTGCGAGGGCCGAACGTGCGGCGCAACGCAAATCAATAAACTTGAGGGACTACGGCATTCTTGCGGCCCTGGTTCTCATAATCGTCGCCTTTTCAATCATGACCAAAGGCACCCTTCTGGACCCCAACAACGTTGCTGCACTGATCAAGCAGAACGCCTACGTTATGGTGTTGACAATCGGTATGACCATGGTCATCATTGCGCGACACATTGACCTATCAGTTGGATCGGTGGTTGCCTTTGTCGGCGCTGTGGTTGCGCTGTGCATGAAGGACTTCGGCATCAACTGGTTCCTGGCGGTCCTAATCGGTTTGTTTATCGGACTACTGATCGGAGCATGGCAAGGATTCTGGGTCGCCTACGTCGGAGTTCCTGCTTTCATTGTCACGCTTGGTGGAATGCTGTTATTCCGAGGACTGGCGATCATTGTGCTAGGTGGCAAGACCATCGCCGGTCTGCCCTCTCAGTTCAACGATATTGCGGGAGGTTCGTTCCCGCCCTTCTTCGGGTACCTGGGACAACTTGACGTAGTGACTCTGGTAATCGGCATCGTCGCGATCGTGGCGGCGGTCTACTCCCAAGTGAATGCACGTATCAAGGCGGTCAAGACAGGAGCGGTGGTTTCTGGAACCACGGCTTTTGTCATCCAACAACTCGCAATAATCCTGGGCGTCGGTTTTGTCACCTGGCGGCTTGCGCTGTCAGCCGGCGGAACCCCGATCGTACTGGTGATCATCGGTATCTTGGTGATCGTCTACAGCTTCATCATGAACCGGACGCCTTTCGGTCGCCATATCTATGCCGTTGGTGGCAACCTAAAGGCCGCGCGCCTCTCGGGCATCAACACCAAGCGGGTCGACTTCATGGTGTTTGTCAACATGGGCCTACTGGCAGCGCTCGCGGGCATCATCACCACTTCACGTGCCGGGTCCGCGGTGGCAACAGCCGGCAACGCTTACGAGCTAGATGCTATCGCCGCCGCGTTCATTGGCGGCACGGCAGTCTCGGGTGGTGTCGGCAAGATCAGTGGCGCGATACTTGGCGCTCTGGTCATGGGCGTCCTGAACATGGGCCTTTCAATCCTGAATGTTGATCCGTCGTGGCAGATGGCAATTAAGGGCATAGTCGTGATCTTGGCAGTCGCGGTGGACCTGGCGTCCCGACGTCGCACAGGCGCCGTGTCTTAGCGCAGAGTTGAACAATTACCGTAGAAAGACAGTAGAAGAGGAAACTAATAATGGTTCGCAAACCACAGCCCAGCGATAAGTTCACTTTTGGTCTTTGGACCGTTGGGTGGAACGCAGTCGACCCATTCGGGGTTGGCACCAGAGAGGTGCCCGATCCTTGGGACTCGGTTAGGAAGCTTGCCGAACTGGGCGCATACGGATTCACATTTCACGACAACGACGTGTTCCCATTCGAGGCGACAGACGCCGAGCGCGCGGAACGCATTGCGAAGGTGAAGAAGGCTGCAGATGAAACCGGCATGGCGATTCCGATGGTCACGACCAACACCTTTACTCATCCGGTATTCAAGGATGGAGGCCTTACCAATAACGATCGGGACATTCGTCGGTTTGGTCTGCGAAAGGTGATGCGCAATGTGGACTTGGCAGCGGAGCTGGGTGCGGAAGTGTTCGTCATGTGGGGCGGACGCGAAGGGATGGACTATGACTCGTCCAAGAATCTCAACGCTGCATTTGACCGCTACAAGGAGGGTCTGGACACGGTTGCGGGCTACATCAAGGAGAAGGGGTACGGCCTGAAGATCGGCCTAGAACCCAAGCCGAACGAGCCTCGCGGCGACATCTTCCTCCCGAGCATCGGTCACGCGATGGCACTGATCGCCGAACTGGACAACGGTGACATTGTTGGTCTGAACCCGGAAGTCGGACACGAGCAAATGGCAGGTTTGAACTACACGCACGGGATCGCCCAGGCACTAAATGCCGGCAAGCTATTCCACATTGACCTCAACGGTCAGTCAGGCATCAAGTACGACCAGGACAAGGTATTCGGACATGGTGATCTCTCATCGGCCTTCTTTACCGTCGACTTGATTGAGAACGGGTTCGCTGGGCAGCCTGATTGCCCTCGTTATGACGGCCCCCGCCACTTCGACTACAAGCCAGCGCGCACTGAGGGTACGGATGGTGTGTGGGAGAGTGCCGCCGCGAACATGGAGATGTACCTGATGTTGAAAGAGAAAGCCGAAGCTTTCAGGGCCGATCCGAAGACTCAGGAGCTCATGGAGCAGGCGAAGATCCCAGAGCTGGCTGTACCGACGCTGGATGCGTCCGAGTCGTACGAGGATTTCCTCGCGGATCGTTCCTCGTTCGAAGACTTCGATGCGGCTGAGGCAGGGGGTCGCGAGTACCATTTCGTTGAGCTTTACCAGCAGGCGATGAGGCACCTAATCGGTTAGTTCGTTCTGGTTGTTTATTGTTAGAGAGTAATGAGACGAAGAGAGTGGGGTCTCGGAAACGATCGAGGAGCGATTTTGAGGGATGCGTAGCCTCACTCAAATAGGAGCCCACAGACGTTCCGAGACCCCACTCTCTCCGTGTTAGTGAGGTAGACGTGTCAGAACGAAAGTTCGTTGCGGGAGTTGATTCCTCCACACAGTCTTGCAAGGTCGTAATCCTTGATCCGGCAACGGGAGAGATCGTGCGTGAGGGCCGTGCCCCCCACCCGGACGGAACGGAAGTACATCCCGATTACTGGTGGGATGCGTTCCTTGAAGCAGTCGACCAGGCCGGCGGCTTGGACGACGTTCGAGCTCTATCGGTCGCCGGTCAGCAACACGGAATGGTTCTACTTGACGCAGACGGTGAGGTCATTCGAGAGGCTCTGCTCTGGAATGACACGCGTAGCGCCGATGCCGCTGAGCACCTCATCCTTGAGCTTGGCGAGGGAAATAAAGACCAGGGTGTGCGCCGTTGGGTTGAGAAGACTGGCTCCGCCCCGGTTGCTTCTCTGACGGCCACCAAGCTTCGTTGGGTGGCGGACAACGAGCCTGAGAACGCGGGACGGATCGCTGCCGTCTGTTTGCCGCACGACTGGCTCACCTGGAAGATTTCTGGAAGTGCGGACATTCATACCCTCACCACCGATCGTTCTGATGCTTCGGGCACCGCATATATGTCGCGCCTTGAGCCAGAATATCTCTACGATCTACTCGCACTTGCTTTGCGGGTTGACGAGGACGAAGCTCGAAAGATCACGCTCCCCAAGATCCTGGGACCCTGGGATGTTGCATCGACTGGAGATAGCACTCGTGGGTGGGATGAGATCGCTCTGGGTCCGGGCCTTGGTGACAACGCTGGGGCGGCGCTCGGTCTTGAACTCAAGCCCGGTGAAGCGAGTCTTTCGCTTGGAACCTCGGGGGTCGTTGCGGTCATCAGCGATCACTCGATCGCCGATCCGATGGGACTAGTAACTGGATTCGCCGATGCGACCGGCAACTGGTTACCTCTTGCGTGCACGCTCAACGCCTCAAGGATCATTGACGCAATGGCTCGGGTCATTGACGCCGACTACGGGGAATTCGACGAACTGGCGCTGTCTGTGCCGGATGCGGCTGGCCTCACCCTCGTGCCGTACTTCGAGGGTGAGCGGACTCCGAATCTCCCAGACGCAACGGCCGCGCTCGAAGGTATGACTCTGGCGAATTCTGATCGTGCCCACGTTGCGCGCGCAACGGTTGAGGGGTTGCTGGGGCTTATGAGGTTCGCCCTCGATTCCGTGCGTGAGCTGGGCGTGGAGATTGAGACTGTCTACATGATTGGCGGAGGGGCCAAGTCCGCTGCCGTGCAGGAGCTAGCCCCGTCCATGCTTGACGCCAACGTTGTTCTGGCAAAGCCAGCGGAGTACGTGGCTCTCGGCGCCGCTCGGCAGGCGGCGGGGCTTGGACTGGAGTGACTTCGGTCAGTTCCGGCCCGAGGGCTACCCGACACTATTGATCGTTGTCACGCTAGCGAGATCACTGGCGGATTGATGGTCGCGGTTGCGATTGTGAGTCGTCCCGTGCGCCGCGAAGGAGCCTACGTGACCTGTCTAGCTGCGCCCTGATGGTAACGTGCGCAATTCTGGTGGCGCCTTTGTCGTGGTTGCGCACAGTCTCCGAAGGGTTGTTACCAAAATGAGATGATGAACCCGTTGTTTTCAATAACGTTAGCGCTAACATTACGGGTGAGATTAGTCGGCCGAACGCCTCAAATCTCTATATGTAAAGCCCGGCTACGGTGCCAGGAAATACTGGCGGTGTTGCCGGAACTCAATGAGGAGAACGTTTATGAAGTCTTCGACCAATAGGAAACGATGGGTTGGCGGCGTTGGTTTGATCGCTGCGAGCGCTCTGGCTCTGGCCGGGTGTGGTGGCTCAGGAGCCGGCGGAGGATCAGCCACGGAAGAGACGGCTGCCGAGTCAGGGGAAGAAACGACTGAAGCAGCATCGGGCGACTGTGATCCGTCAAGTATGATCATCGGCGTTGCGATGCCCACCCAGACCTCGGAACGCTGGATAGCCGACGGTAAAGCCGTCAAGGAAGGCCTAGAAGAAGCCGGATTTACCGTTGATCTGCAGTATGCAAACGACGACATCCCCACTCAGACGCAGCAGATCGACCAGATGATTACGAACGGTGCGAACCTTTTGGTTCTCGCCTCTATCGACGGTACGGCGCTTTCCAGCCAGCTTGATGCTGCTGGCGCGGCAGGTATTCCGGTTGTTTCGTACGACCGTCTGATTCGTGATAACGAGAACGTTGATTTCTACGTTTCGTTCGACAACTACCTCGTTGGTGTTGCGCAGGGAACCGCGTTGCTGTACGGCCTAGGTCTGGTAAATGAGGATGGGACCCCCGCGGACAATGCTCCTGCAGACCCAATGAACATTGAGCTCTTTGCCGGTTCGCCTGATGACAACAATGCCGGATTCTTCTTCCAGGGTGCGATGGATACCATCCAACCGTTTATCGATGAGGGTGTTCTGGTGGTTAAGTCCGGACAGACCGCATTCGACCAGGTAGCCACTCTGCGCTGGTCACAGGAAGCTGCGCAAAAGCGCATGGAGGACCTACTTTCTTCGACCTACGGTGACGGCGCCAAACTTGCTGGCGTTCTCTCCCCGTTCGACGGTATCTCTCGTGGTGTGATTACTGCGCTTCAAGGGGTTGGCATGGGTCCGACGATCAGTGAGGGTCTTCCGATCGTCACCGGTCAGGACGCTGAGATAGCTTCGATCAAACTGATCAATGAGGATGTCCAGCAGTCCACCATCTTCAAGGACACTCGTCTGCTCGCGCAGAGATCTGTGGAAGTCGTGAAGGATCTGGCGTGCGGTGCTGATCCCGAGGCCAACAACACTGAGGATTACGACAACGGCGTGAAGGTTGTTCCCTCGTACCTTCTTGACGTGGTGACCATTTACAAGGACAACATCCAGCAGGAAATCATCGATTCGGGTTACTGGACCGAGGAAGAGGTTGCTTCTGGCGTACCCGCCAAGTAGCGGCTACCTAGTACCAGGTGACTGCGGGGGCGGAGTGCTACCGCTCGGCTCCCGCAGTTTCACCTCAGAATCGACAGGGACGGCATTGTCATGACAGACAACATCTTGGAAATGAAAGACATTTGCAAGAGCTTCTCAGGCGTGCAGGTTCTGAAGGACGTCAATTTTGATGTCCGTCGGGGCGAGATTCACGCACTTTGTGGAGAGAACGGCGCGGGAAAATCCACGCTAATGAAGGTCCTATCGGGCGTGTACCCGTATGGCACATACGAAGGCGACATCGTCCTGGGCGGAAAAGTCGCGAAGTTTCACTCGGTAAAGGAATCAGAGGACGCAGGAATCGGGATTATCCACCAAGAACTCGCCCTGGTTTCTTATCTATCAATTGCTGAGAATCTTTTTCTTGGCTCAGAGAAACCAAAAGGCATTTTGGGTTCTATCAACTGGAACGAACTCAACCATAGGGCAACCGAAATTCTTGCAAGAGTGGGTCTCAATGAACCGGTTGTTACTCCAGTCGGACAGTTGGGGGTTGGTAAACAGCAAATCGTTGAGATCGGAAAGGTGCTTGCGAAGAACGTAGATCTGCTGGTGCTCGACGAACCGACCGCTGCTCTCAACGACAACGACTCCGAGGCGCTACTAGAGCTTGTTCGTCAGCTACGCGACTCCGGTGTCACCATCATCATTATTTCGCACAAACTCAATGAGATTGAGCAGATCGCAGACCGAACAACGGTCCTGCGTGATGGTCAGACCGTCGGTACTCTCGACATGCATGATCCGAACGTGACACAGGATGACATCGTACGGATGATGGTCGGTCGTCAACTGAGTCAGCGCTTCCCGGACCGTGAATCGAATCCCGGCGAAGTACTGTTCGAAGTCAAGGATTGGACCGTTTATCATCCCACGCAGCCGGGTCGGGTAATCGTAAAGGATGCCTCGTTCAACGTGCGTAAGGGCGAAGTTGTCGGTATCGCCGGTTTGATGGGAGCGGGCCGAACCGAGTTGGCGATGAGTCTATTCGGGAAATCGTACGGGTCCGAGATTTCGGGCAAGGTATATAAGGACGGCAAAGAAGTCGACCTCTCGTCGGTTTCGAAGGCAATTAAGAACAAGGTTGCCTACGCGACCGAAGACCGAAAGGTCTATGGCCTCAATTTGATCGACGACATTCGACACAACATTGGGATAGCCGGAATCCATAAGCACTCACCCCGCGGTGTTGTGAACGATAACGAGGAATTAGCGGTTGCAACAAGGTACAAGGACACGATGAATATTCGTGCCAACAATGTGCTTCAGCTTTCGGGCTCGCTCTCGGGAGGCAATCAGCAAAAGGTGGTTTTGTCCAAGTGGCTGTACACCGATGCGGACGTGCTGATCCTCGACGAACCGACACGAGGCATTGATGTTGGTGCGAAATACGAGATCTACACCCTAATCAACGAAATGGTCCAGCAGGGCAAAGCGGTCGTGGTTATTTCTTCGGAGCTCGAAGAGCTGCAGGGGATCACTGATCGAATCTACACACTCGCGTATGGGCGCATCACGGGTCAGATGCCGACAGCGGACGCGACACAAGAAGAACTCATGAGACTAATGACCATTGAACCCAAGAAGGAGAAGGCAGCGTGAGCAAAACGCGGGATCTTCTGAAAAACACGTTTGGCACTAGCCTTCGGCAGTCAGGCATCTTCCTCGCACTTGTTGCGATCGTCATCATTTTCTCGATTCTGCAGCCGACGTTTCTGTCGCCCAATAATCTGACGAACATCGTCCTGCAGTACTCGTACATTCTGGTGCTAGCGATCGGAATGCTGTTCGTGATCGTGCTCGGTCAAATCGACCTGTCTGTGGGTTCGGTTGTGGCGTTGACCGGTGCTATCTCAGCAGTGTTGGTAATCCGCCAGGGTATGCCGTGGTGGGTTGGGGTTCTGGTAGCGCTTCTCGTCGGTGTTCTGGTTGGAGCGTTCCAGGGATTTTGGGTTGCATTCGTTGGAATTCCAGGCTTCATTGTCACCCTTGCAGGAATGATGATGTTCCGAGGTCTTACCTACAACGTTCTTGACAATGTTTCGCTTTCACCGTTCCCGAAGGGGTACTACAACATCGCTAACGGATTCCTTAATGGACTGTTTGGCGGGTACGGGGTCGATAACTTCACGTTGGTCATCTTTGCAATCGGCGTTGTCGGATACATCGTTTCGGCATGGCGTACTCGTTCAGAAAAGGCGAAGTACGGCCAATCTGTCGGTAACCTGTGGATCTTCGTTGTAAAGATGGTGATTATCGCTGCGGTCGTTATGGCATTTGCCTACAAGCTCGCAAGTGCCCGTGGCCTGCCAATTGTTCTGATCATTCTGGCTGTGCTGATCCTTGTTTACGGATTTGTTTCCCAGAAAACGGTCTTCGGTCGCGATGTCTACGCGATTGGCGGCAACAAGACGGCAGCTGCACTCTCTGGCATTAACGTGCGCGCGGTTTCTTTCTGGGTGTATGTCAACATGGGATTCCTTGCCGGTGTTGCGGGCGTGCTTTATTCCGCTCGTATGAACGGTGCGCAACCGGGCGCGGGCAACATGTTCGAACTTGATGCCATCGCGGCTTGTTTCGTGGGCGGCGCTTCGACGACCGGTGGTATTGGACGGGTAAACGGTGCCTTGATTGGTGGTCTTGTTATGGCTGTCCTTTCAAATGGAATGCAGTTGATGGGCGCTTCGACTTCCACCCAGCAGATCGTCAAGGGTGCGGTTCTTTTGCTTGCGGTTGCCTTCGACGTCTACAACAAGCGTCGCTCGGCAGTCTCCGCCTAGACAGGTGAGCTGACGGTCGTTACTGACTGCAGTCTGATTGCAAACTCCCCGGATGGAGCCGTATCACCGGCTATCCTCCGGGGAGTTTGCTTCTGCGATGTTGAGCATTTGAGAGCAAAGTTGAGTCCATGTGACTCAAGAATCAACATTTGGTGTTGCGCCACTCACCAAAGACCTCTAAAGTTGAGTCCATGAGGCTAAAGGTTGAACTAATGGTTCGGCCGTCGGTCAGTTCTTGACCGGGAAGCCAAGGACATTAACGAAAACAAGGAGGCCATTTTGGCTAAGGCAGTAGGCATTGACCTGGGTACCACCAACTCCGCGCTCGCGGTGCTTGAAGGTGGTGAGCCCAGCATCATCGTGAACGCAGAGGGCGTTCGCACGACCCCATCGGTAGTTGCATTCTCCAAGGGTGGAGAGGTGCTGGTTGGCGAGATCGCAAAGCGTCAGGCAGTGACAAACGTTGATCGCACCATCTCTTCAGTCAAGCGTCACATGGGCACTGACTGGACCAAGGAAATCGATGGTAAGACGTATACCGCGCAGGAGATCTCGGCTCGAATTCTTTCGAAGCTAAAGCACGACGCGGAGTCGTACCTCGGTGAGCCCGTGACCGATGCGGTTATCACCGTTCCCGCATACTTCAATGACGCAGAGCGTCAGGCAACGAAGGATGCAGGCCAGATTGCTGGTCTGAACGTTCTTCGTATCATCAACGAGCCCACCGCAGCCGCACTTGCGTACGGTCTAGATAAGGGCAAGGAAGAGGAACTCATCCTGGTTTACGATCTCGGTGGAGGCACCTTTGACGTGTCGCTGCTTGAGGTGGCTAAGGACGAGGACGGATTCTCCACGATTCAGGTTCGCTCTACCGCTGGCGATAACCGCCTCGGTGGCGACGACTGGGATCAGCGCATCGTTGACTGGCTGATCCAGCAGGTCAAGAGCAAGACCGGTGTTGACCTCGGGAAGGACCCCGTTGCCCTACAGCGTCTGAAAGAGGCCGCTGAGCAGGCAAAGCGTGAACTATCGACGGCAACCACGGCGAACATCTCGCTTCAGTACCTTTCGATGAGTGAAGCCGGCCCGATCCACTTGGATGAGCAACTGAGCCGCGCAAAGTTCGAGGACATGACCAAGGATCTTCTGGATCGGACCGAGAAGCCGTTCAAGGACGTCATCCGTGAGGCCGGAATTTCCGTGTCTGACATTGATCACGTTGTTCTGGTTGGTGGTTCCACCCGTATGCCGGCCGTGAACGAACTGGTCGTCAAACTGACCGGAGGTAAAGAACCGACACGTACGGTAAACCCGGATGAGGTCGTTGCAATTGGCGCGGCCCTTCAGGCCGGTGTCATGCAGGGCGATCGTCAGGACGTCCTTCTGATCGACGTTACTCCGCTTTCCCTCGGCATCGAGACCAAGGGCGGCGTGATGACCAAGTTGATCGAGCGCAACACCGCCAT
Source organism: Actinomycetaceae bacterium MB13-C1-2 (assembly GCA_035621235.1). NCBI lineage: Bacteria > Bacillati > Actinomycetota > Actinomycetes > Actinomycetales > Actinomycetaceae > Actinomycetaceae bacterium MB13-C1-2. Next base: position 311,914 of record CP141731.1, on the reverse strand, counting down.
CCCGACCCGTGCGACTGAGGTCTTCTCGACCGCTGAAGACGGGCAACCTTCAGTTCTGATTCAGGTCTTCCAGGGCGAGCGTGATTTCACCCGCGACAACAAGCCGCTGGGCACCTTCGAGCTGACAGGTATTGCTCCGGCTCCTCGTGGTGTTCCCCAGATCGAGGTCTCGTTCGATATCGATGCGAACGGTATCGTTCACGTCTCTGCAAAGGACCGTGGGACCAACAAGGAGCAGTCCATGACCATCACCGGTGGCTCGGCTCTTCCGAAGGAAGACATTGACCGCATGGTGAAGGAGGCCGAGGAACACGCCGCCGAGGACAAGAAGCGTCGTGAAGACCTTGAGGCCCGCAACCTCGCAGAGTCTGCGGTCTACCAGACCGAGAAGCTACTCAAGGACAACGAGGACAAGATCTCTGAGGATACTCGCAAGTCTGTTCAGGGAGCCGTTGACGAGGTCAAGACCGCACTTGAGGGCGAGGATACCGAAGCCATCAACAAGGCACTCGGGCACCTCAACGAAGTTGGTATGAAGATTGGTGAAGAGGTCTATGCGGCCTCCCAGCAGGAAGACCTGCCGAGCCAGGAAGATGTCAACGCTGAAGAGGACGTCATTGACGCCGAGATCGTGGAAGACGAGGACGAAGCTAAGTGACGAATGCTGGAGACGACTTCCTGCCCGTAGATCCCCAGTCTGAGGGTGCTGAGCAGGAAGAACCCTCCCACGGTGAGACCAGGAACGAGGGGGCCGAGAATATTTCGGCCCCCTCGGGCTCATCCGGGGAGGGCAAGAATGGAAAGACTGACGATTTTGCGCAGTTCGAGCAGGACTTAGGGGAGGATTCCTTGCTTGCTAAGGTTCAGGGCGAACTGGAACAGACAAAGGACGAACTAGCTCGAAGCAGGGCAGAGACATACAACGTACGTCAGGACTATGGGAACTATGTTCGAAGGTCGAAAGAAGAGGCCGGAAAACGTCGAACTGAGGGTCAGCACGATGTCGTCGAGGCTCTGATGCCGGTACTAGACGACATTAGTGCAGCCCGCGTTGCCGGTGAACTCACAGACGGCCCGTTTGCCTCTATTGCCGAGAAGCTCGAGGGCACCCTGGCGAATAGTTTCGACTACGAGCAGTACGGAGCAGAAGGCGATCATTTCGATCCCGAGTTCTACGACGCTCTGATGATGCAGCCGAACCCCGACCCTTCAGTAAAAGAACAGGTCGTAGGTAAGGTTCTTCAGCCCGGTTACCGGGCGGGAGAGCGAGTCCTTCGTCCCGCCAAAGTTTTAGTATTTGATCCCCAATAGGATTCTCATCGCGCTTTACGCGGTGAGTAGTAAGGAGTGAGACATGGGAGAGCAAGACTGGTTCGACCGTGACTACTACGCTGTCCTGGGGGTTCCGAAGGACGCGGACGAGAAAGAGATCCGCAAGGCCTACCGCAAGCTAGCTCGTAAGTGGCACCCGGATCAGAACCCGGGTGACGATAAGGCCGAGGCGAAGTTCAAGGAGATCGGCGAAGCCTTCGCCGTGCTAAATGACAAGGAACAGCGCGAACGCTACGACGCCATCCGCCAGATGGCATCGGGTGGTGCGCGGTTCCAGGCTCCCGGTCGTGGCGGCGCGGGCGGCTTCGAGGACATGTTTGGCGGGATGTATGGCGGAGCCCAGGGCGGGCCGCACGTGCAGTTCAGCTCCGGTGGTGGAGGAGCGGGATTCGAAGACATCCTTTCATCCATCTTCGGTGGAGGAGGCGGAGTATCGTCCTCATTCGGTGGCGGATTCCCGGGCGGTTTCGGCGGCCAGTATCAGCCGGAACCACAAAAGGGCGGTGATCTTTCGACATCGACCAAGATCACTTTCAAGCAGGCATTCGAGGGCGAGACTCTAACGTTCAACCTTGACGGTCGACCCATGAAAGTTCGCATTCCTGCCGGGGTGCGCGACGGTCAGAAGATCAAACTGGCCGGAAAGGGTCAACCCGGTGCAAACGGCGGTCCTGCCGGGGACCTGGTGGTCCAGGTTTCGGTCGAGTCCGATCCGATGTTCTCGATGGATAAAGATCGTCTGCGTGTCAAGCTGCCAATCAGCTATCCCGAGGCGGCACTTGGAGCCAAGGTTGACGTTCCTCTTCCCGATGGGTCGAAGGTATCGATGAAAGTTCCTGCTGGAACTTCAAGCGGGGCTGTTCTCAGACTCAAAGGTAAGGGAGTGAAAAAGGGCAGCAAGCGCGGCGACGTAATGGTTGATCTGGTCATCGTGACACCCAGGAAGATGTCTGATGAGCAGGAAGAAGCCGTCGAAGAGTTGAAGAAAGCAATGGGCGATTGGAACCCTCGTAAAAATTAGTGTTCCACACCTCAGGTTCGCTCCCTGATCTCGCGCGCCGTGTCGGTGCACTCGTGGGCTTACTCCGGTAAGCCTTCGCTCGTTTACCTTGCGGTGCGTCGACTCTCTGCACGATCTAGGAAACGAATTTACGACGTGAGACACTAGAACAAAGCCGCCAGAAAGAAGTGATTGGGGTGAACTCGAACGCAACTGAGGGTGCTGGGCACCCATCGACCGAGCCGGTGGACCAGATCTACACGGTTTCGGTAGCAGCCGAGTTGGCTGGCATGCACGCCCAAACGCTTCGACAGTATGACCGGTTGGGACTGGTGAGTCCCGAACGGGCCAAGGGGCGTGGCAGACGGTACTCCGGTGCCGATGTCCGAAAACTTGTGGAGATTCAAAGCCTTACCCAGGACCAGGGAGTGAACCTGGCCGGAGTGGCCTTGATTCTCGAACTCCGAGATCACATCGAAGGACTCCATACGGAGATAGAGCAGTTGCGGCAAGCTATCGCTTCAACCTCTGTCCCGCCAAGCAGAGTCTTTACGGCCGACGCCGCGGGCGACGTACGACTTCGCCCGCCGAAGTCTCCGACAGAAGCGGACTCTGAGCTAGCCAACCGACCTGAGCCAGACAGAGAAGTTATCACCGCAGCGAAACCTATTTCGGGCAAGAGCGTGGTGCCAGCCGCGACAGCGTTCGGTTGGCAGAGACTGGCTCTGTTACAGCTCTCACGCATTATGCAGGGACGAGGGCAATAGCCTCTCGCGAGGTCATACACTTTAGAGGTTGCATTGGATGATCGCTGAAGTAGGGATCGTATGACAGGTGATGACCTTAGTGTGAAGCGGCGCTTGTCAGCACGCTCGAGATTCGCGCGTTTTGCTGGCCGCGCCTCTGCCTCGCTTTCTAGAAGTCTGGGCCTGGGTTCCGGCGGAATGTTTGGCGGCAAGGTTGCGTTGGCGCTTAGCCCGGACATCCTGAGTGAGTTGGCGGCTGGAAGGCAGATAGTCCTAGTCACAGGCACCAATGGCAAGTCAACGACCACCAGAATGACCGCCGAAGCATTACGGACCCTTGGAGAAGTTGCTTCGAATCAGAACGGTGACAACATGACGACCGGGGTCGTCACAGCACTGATGGATGCCCCCGATGCCCCGTATGCGGTACTCGAAGTTGACGAGATGCATATGCCTCAGATCGCTCGCGCGACAAGGCCCGCCGCGATAGTTCTGCTGAACCTTTCCCGCGACCAACTTGATCGTGTGGGAGAGATTGGAACCGTCGAGGGAAGGCTTCGCGAGGCAGTGGAGTTGTCCCCCGATGCGCTCATTGTCGCCAACTGTGATGATCCGCTTGTGTCTTCCGCTGCCTGGGAGGCGCCAGATGTCCAGTGGGTGTCCGTCGGGGCGCCGTGGCAGGCAGATTCCACCTCTTTCCCTCGTACAGGAACTATCGTGCAACGGGACCAGGAAGGGTGGACCGTAGCGGACTATCCCGAGTACGCCAGGCAAGAAGCCGATTGGACAATAACCGCGCCGCACCCAGACGGTTCGTTTGAGATTCTTGGTCCGGATGGGGTAAAGATTCGCACCACGCTTCAAGTTCCCGGAAGGGTAAATCGAGGTAATGCGGCGCAGGCGGCCGCAACAGCCACGTACTTTGGCGTCACACCAGAGGCTCTCTCCGACGCGCTTGCCTCGGTTGCAGGCGTTGCCGGCAGATATCAGACCTATGGTGTGGACGGACGATTGGCAAGGCTGATTCTGGCGAAGAACCCGGCTGGGTGGCAAGAGAGCTTGACGATGGTAGATCCCGATACGGCTCAGCTTGTCATCTCCGTGAACGGACAGACCCCGGACGGGGAGGATCTCTCCTGGCTCTGGGATGTCGAATATGAGCGTGTTAATGACCTTGGTGTTCAGACCGTTGTTGCCAGTGGAGAACGCGTTGCTGACCTGTCTGTTCGGTTGGAGTACGCGGGGGTGAAACACAGGGTCGAACCGGATCCGGTGAAGGCGATCCGCAGTCTTGAACCGGGCAGGGTCGAGGTTCTGGCAAACTATACGGCCTTCCGTGACCTGAAGTGGGAGCTCGAACATCTATGACCGACTCAGCTTTGCGCGTGGGACTTATATATCCCTCGATTCTTGGAACCTACGGGGACGGCGGTAACGCCAGAATTCTTGCCGAGCGTGCGAGGCGACGCGGATTCGATGCCGAGGTGGTCGTTATTGATTTGGGCGCGACCATTCCGGCAGAGCTAGACGTCTACACCCTGGGCGGCGGCGAGGACGTCGCTCAAGCGATTGCCGCCCAGAGCATGCGTGGTGACAGAGGACTGTGCCTGGCGGTGGAGGCAAACAAGCCGGTTCTCGCAATATGCGCGGCAATGCAGCTACTCGGAACCGAATATACCGACGCAACGGGCGTGCGAGTCGAGGGGCTCGGCCTCTTGGATGTGGTGACTTCCCCCATGGGCAAACGCGCCATTGGAGAAGTTGTCGAGCAACCTTTGATTGAAGGGCTAACTCAGCCTCTTACCGGATTCGAGAACCACGGCGGACGCACCAGGCTGGGAAGCGGTGCAAAGCCCCTTGGCCGAGTGGTAGTTGGAACCGGTAACGGCGACGAAAGCAGGGTCGAGGGGGCTGTGCAGGGATCGATCATCGGAACCTACTTGCACGGACCGGCACTTGCACGAAACCCGGAGCTCGCAGACCTGATATTGAGTCGGGTACTAGGCGGACTGGAACCCCTTGAAATTCCGGGAGTTGAGAGGCTCCGTGCCGAACGACTTGCGTCCGCCAGGACGGGCGCTCCGGGCGAACGATGAGACTGCGCCGACTACCGACCCTGTTCCGAGTTCAACAACCGGAACTAGGTCAAGGCGGCTAGATTGCGGTTGCGTACCACCTCATGCTCCGGGGTCGAGGGTCCGTTCTAGACTGTAGCTAGAAGGGTCAGAACGTTAGACTCCAAAACTGAATCAACTACGAAATGCTGACTGAGATCAGGAGAGACGATGAGCGGTAACGACCCAGCCAATCCCTATGGGCCTCCCGAGGCAAGTGGCGAGCCGACTCCGCCCGAGGCCGCTGGTGCTCCGCAGTTCGGGCAGCGCTCTGAAAACTGGACTCCCAAGCCAGACGGCCCGCCTAATAGCCAGGTTCCCGGCGCTCCGCAGTTCGGGCAGCGTTCTGAGACATGGTCTCCCGGTGGTCAGAATAATGGTGCGGCACCGGACGTTCCAGATAGTCCCTGGCCCGTGTACGGAGAGCTTGGAAGCAATGGACAACCTGGTGCGTCCGGGGGACAGTTTCCTCCCGGTCAGTACGGTCAACCAGGTGGTCAGAGTCAACAGGGACCTTACCCGGGACAGAACTCCTACCCGCCACGGCAGGGGCCGTACTACGGCGGACAGTATCCGTCACAAGATCAGTATCCTCAGGGTCAGTACGGAACACCCACGCCCTACAGTCAGGGGCAAAACCCTGCGCCGACGGGAGAGATGCCCAGCCGCACCGGAGCGATCCTAACCCTAGTTGGCGGAATCTTCCTGATGGTCATCGTCGCTCCGATCCTGTTCTTCTCACTGGTGATAAATGCTGTTGGCACCGATCGACTCATGGAGGGCGGACTCCAGGCCAGCAATGGTGGAGTCATGAACGTGGGACCGGCCGGAGTGGTTGCAGTGTTGCCGCTATCGGGTGAGGCAACCTCATGCACGGCAACGGACAGCACCGGAACTGCTACAGAGATGTATTACGAGGTTGAGTCCGGCGGGACCTACGTGGGCCGCGGCCTAGTTGAGGGCCAGTACACCATTGAGTGCGAAGGCGTCCCGACCGGGGCTGCACTGATGGTCCTCGATGGAACAGTTCTTGGCGAAATCGTCGATGGGACGGTGCAAGCTATCGTGTGGGCAACCGTAGTCGGGCTGGCTGGTCTGGGACTTACCATCGGAGGCATAATCTGGTTGGTACGGCGTAACCAGGCGCGGAAGGCGTACCTGCGGGGTCGTCCATACTAGCTCGGGCGATGAGCTACTTTGCGCGGGTTCGGATCAATAAACTGGGTTGCTCCCGGCTTACCGGTGCCTTTCACGCACAGATAAGCTAATGATCTGGTTGAGGTATCGCCGCACAGCGGCCCGTTCCTCCCTCGTTCGCTGTGCGGCGCGTTTGGTATGCTGCGCCAGTGCGCCTCCGCTCAGTTCGCGGTTAGCTTTCTCCACAGGAACTCCCATGACAGGGCGCGGTTATGAGCCCTCTGCCGACTATCGGCGGCACCGCCGTGGCCGCCCTCGATGTTCTCGAAGTAGAGCGCGTCCTTATCGGCGTGTTCCGTAAGGTAGCCAAGAGCTCTGGCATGCGCTGGGTGCACTCGGTCATCCTTTGTCGAGGTGGTTAGCAGTAGCGATGGGTATTCTCGTTCAGCTTCGAAAAGGTGGACCGGACTGAACGATCTGATGAACTCCCACTGCTCTGGGTCATCTGGGTCTCCGTACTCGGCAATCCACGACGCTCCGGCTAATAGCGTGTGGTATCGGCCCATGTCCAGAAGGGGTACGGAGCAGACGATCGCACCGAAGTCTTCCGGGTACTGGGTGTACATGTTGCCCATCAGCAGGCCGCCGTTTGAGCCGCCCTCCGCCCCGAGCATCCGTTCGGTAGTGACGCCGCGACGGACCAAATCACGCGCAACCGCAGCAAAATCCTCGTAAGCCCGATGCCGATTTTCTTGTAGAGCAGCTTTGTGCCACTCGGGTCCGTACTCGCCGCCTCCTCGAATATTGGCGACAACGTAGACGCCCCCGTGCTCCAACCATGCGCGTCCCGTTACTGGCTCATACGAGGGCAGGAGGGAGACCTGGAATCCGCCATAACCATACAGAAGAGTTGGTGCTGGTCCGTTCTGCGGTTTAGAGATCTGGAAGTAGGGAATGCGGGTACCGTCTTCTGACTCGGCGAAGTGCTGCGATACTTCGACTCCGTCCGCGTTGTACATGCTCGGAGCTTGACGCACCTGTCGCCAGGTTCCGTCTTCTTCGACCAGCCAAAGGGTGCTTGGCTCTATATAGCCGGTGGTGACGACCCACAAGCGGTCATTCTCAAGCGGAGTCACGGCGGCAACCTCGATGGTGACGTAGGGATTGCCTGTCGGAGGAGTGTTGAACTGTTCTTTGTGCCATGAGCGTCCATCGTCGCTGGGAACAAGGGCCGTGATACGAGGGACCACGTCACAGATGCTTGTCACCATCACTTTGGTTGCGGTTGCCGCCAGTCCCTCAAGCACCTCATTCTCGGTTGGCAAGAACATGGGTGTTGCGGGCGCAGTATCGGGATTTTTGAGGAACTCGTCGGTGAGTAGAGACAGCAGTGCGCCAGAAGGCCATTCTTCGCCGACTTCAGGCCTTGACCAGTCATCGCGCAGCATCACTATCGTCCACTGGTTCCAGATGCTGGCCTGCGCCGATTCGGGAACCGGGATACGTTTGAACTCTCCCGATTTGATCGACTCAATCCCTCCGGACACGAAGTACTGCGCCGAAGAATAGAAGTCGAGAGCCTCTTCAATGGCCTGTATCTGACCTGTACGGTCGCGTCCGCTGGCCGCCCAGACTCCCATGGACGAGGCATCACCCTTGAAGATTAACTCCGCTTCATCTGCTGACTGCCCACGGCTCACAACACGTGCTTCTAGGGGGTATCCCGAGGACGAGGTGGAATCGAGGCCGTCGGGTTGCGAAAACCAACAGTGATCTCTGTCGATCCAACCGAGGGATCCTTTGGCCTCGCCGCGGTAGAAGCCGTCCTCAACCCAGTCGAGGGTTTCAAGGTCGAACTCGCGTGTTTCGTCGGCATCTGAACCCCCGTCTGAGAGGGTAATCAGAGCGCGGTCGTACGATGGATAGAGAACACTGGCTCCGTGCCAGACCCAAGACTTGCCTTCCGACGAGGACAAGGCATCAACGTCAATCAAGGTTTCCCAGGCATCCTCCCCGGCGAGGTATGACTCGAACGGTTGGCGGCGCCACAGTCCTCGTGGATTGTCCGCGTCCGTCCAAAAGTTGTAAGCGAGATCGCCGCGCACCGCCACCATCGGGATGCGCTCAGGGTCATCCAAGACCTCAAGGATCTGATCTTCTAGTTCCTTAAGGGTTGGTATCGGCTTGCCGCTAGGAGTTACCTGTCCTGTGGTGTCACTGGCTAGGTACCGTTCGGTTTGTTCGTTGCGCCCGCGCACCCATGTAAGAGCCTGATCTCCCGTGACCTCTTCGAGATATTCGGGGAACAGTCGGTCCATGTGGTCGTCGGTCTTGATTGAATCAGTCATAGCAAAACTCTGACACTGTGGGGAATAAGAGCCAAATCAAGCCTTTATCGTGGATAGCGCCTTGCACTACTTACACCTGGCCTAGTCGTTGATGGAATGTTCTGTTTTCGGTGGCTATGGAGAAAAATCATCGTTGGTGATCGTTCGATGAGTCCATGGGAGTTATTTGTCGGCGGGGCGAACTAGACTATATGCGGAAATGATTTGCTCGGCCGAGAACTCGAAGCGGGGTCTCTCGGATTGAAGGAGGCTTTTCGATGGCGATGGAACTGACCAACAAAGCAAGGGAAGCGATCAGCTCGGCGGTGCAAATGGCATCGGCTGCGGGCAACCCGACGGTTGAACCCCTTCATCTCCTCGAAGCTCTCCTTGAGCAACCAGAGGGAATCGCCATCTCGCTACTCGCAGCGGTCGGTGCGCAACGAAGTGACGTGGGAGCTCAGGTTCGCACGGCGTTGGTTGACCTTCCAGCAAGCTCGGGGTCGTCGGTTGCACAGCCGCAGACCTCTCGCGGCCTACTGAACGTCATTACTGATGCTGAGAAACGGTCCCAGGCTCGCGGTGACGCTTACGTGTCCACCGAGCAACTACTGATTGCTTTGGCGGCTTCCGATACCGAGGCAGGGAAGATCCTTCGTGCCTCCGGAGCAACACCCGATGTGATGGAAGCGAAACTTGATGAGCTACGCCCAGAGCCAGTTACATCCGTTGATCCAGAAGGCACTTTTGAAGCTCTGAAGAAGTACGGACGCGACCTGACTGAGATGGCACGCGAAGGCAAGCTCGACCCCGTGATTGGGCGCGATTCCGAGATCAGGCGTGTGGTGCAGGTTCTTTCTAGGCGCACAAAGAACAATCCGGTTCTTATCGGTGAGGCCGGAGTTGGTAAGACCGCCGTAGTTGAAGGTCTGGCTCAGCGAATGGTCGAGGGCGACGTTCCCGACTCGCTACGCAACAAGCGTCTGATCAGCCTAGATCTCGGATCAATGGTTGCTGGTGCAAAGTACCGTGGTGAGTTTGAGGAACGACTCAAGGCTGTCCTCGACGAAATCAAGAACTCGAACGGCGAGATCATCACCTTCATCGACGAAATGCACACCGTTGTCGGTGCGGGCGCGTCCGAGGGATCGATGGATGCTGGGAACATGCTTAAGCCAATGCTGGCTCGTGGTGAACTCCGTATGGTTGGCGCCACCACTCTCGATGAGTTCCGAGAGAACATCGAGAAAGATCCGGCCCTCGAACGCCGCTTCCAGCAGGTTTACGTCGGCGAGCCCTCGGTCGAGGACACCGTTGCGATCTTGCGTGGCATCGCCCCGAAGTACGAGGCGCACCATAAGGTGACGATCTCGGACGGCGCCCTTGTAGCCGCTGCCGAACTCTCGGATCGGTACATTCCTGGTCGGCAGCTTCCAGACAAGGCCATCGACCTGATAGACGAGGCCGCATCACGGCTGCGCATGGAACTTGACTCCAGCCCCGAAGAAATCGATACCCTGCAGCGCGAACTTTCTCGTCTTCAGATGGAAGAAACCTATCTGTCCGAATCTGATCCGGATTCGGCAGATGAAGCCACCGCAGACCGACTGTTCAGGCTACGTGAGGAAATCGCCAACAAGGGCGAAGACTTGAGTGCTCTGACCGCTCGTTGGGAGAACGAGAAGGCCGGCCGTAACAAGGTTGGTGACTTGCGCGCTCAGCTTGACGAGCTTCGGACACAGTTCGAAGTTGCGATGCGTGATGGGCGATATGACGAGGCTGGGAGAATCCAAAATGGTCTCATCCCAGAGATTGAGGATCAAATTGCGGCGGCCGAACTAGACGAGGTAGAGGAGTCTGAAGCCGCAGATGAACCCATGATTGCCGAGAAGGTCGGTCCGACCGAGATCGCAGAGGTGATCGAATCTTGGACAGGTATTCCGACCGGGCGCATGATGCAGAGCGAGACCGAAAAGCTCCTCGACATGGAGGAATGGATCGGTAAACGCCTCATTGGACAAGAAGAAGCCGTGAAGGTGGTCTCAGACGCTGTTCGTCGCTCGCGTGCAGGTGTGGCGGACCCGAACCGTCCGACCGGTTCCTTCTTGTTCCTTGGACCTACCGGCGTTGGCAAAACGGAGCTAGCGAAGTCGCTCGCTGAATTCCTCTTCGACGATGAGCGTTCAATGATCCGTATCGATATGAGCGAGTATGGAGAAAAGCACTCGGTTTCCCGGCTGGTCGGTGCCCCTCCTGGCTATGTCGGATATGACGAGGGCGGTCAGTTGACTGAGGAGGTTCGCCGTCGCCCCTATTCGGTGGTTCTCTTGGACGAGGTCGAGAAGGCTCACCCCGAAATTTTCAACATCCTGCTGCAGGTCCTCGACGATGGGCGACTCACGGACGGTCAGGGACGAACCGTCGATTTCCGCAACACCATCCTGATTCTTACCTCGAACCTAGGTTCCCAGTTCCTCATCGATCCGGACATGACGGACGATGAAAAGCGTGAAGCTGTGATGCAGATTGTGCGTCAGTCATTCAAGCCCGAGTTTCTCAATCGTCTTGATGACACTGTGGTGTTTAGGCCCCTTGATAAGCATGAGCTTGGAAAGATTGTCGATCTGCAAGTCGAGCAGATGGCTAAGAGACTTGCTTCGCGTCGCATTGACCTCAAGGTGACTGATGATGCTAGGCGTTGGCTTGAAGACCATGGATACGATCCGGCCTATGGGGCACGGCCTCTACGTCGACTGGTCCAGACCGAGGTTGGTGACCGGCTTGCGATGCTGATTCTGGGCGGTGAAGTTGAGGACGGACAGACGGTCTTGGTTGAGGTTGCGGAGGACAGGGATCACTTGGAAGTGAGGCCCGAGTAGGCGTACCTCATGAATGGTCGAGCCGACGAGTACCCCGTGCCGTTCCGGCATGCCATTGCAGCGGTTGATGGCTCGGGAAGGGTCTTGTGGAGCCAAGGCGAACTGGACCGAGTGTTCCCGCTGGCGTCGGTGACGAAAGTCCTGACGTCGCTAGGGACGATGCGTGCGGTTGAGGAAGGGCTGGTGAGCCTGGATACTCCGATAGGCCGCCGGACGGGCCACGATGAGCCCTACACCGTCCGGCACTTGCTGTCGCATTCGTCTGGCCTAGACGTTGAGGGTGACGGGGATTCCTTCCGTGATGCTCCAGAACAGAAGAGGATTTACTCAAATCAGGGATTCGAAGTTCTAGGGCGACACCTGGAGAAGTCGGTTGGAGCGCCTCTTGAGGAGTGGATGCGCTCACGGGTTTATGAGCCCCTTGGGCTGCAAGCGACAGAGATCCCCGGATCGCCTGCTCGGGCCGGAGTCGGAACTGCGGAGGACCTGACGTTGCTGGTTGAGGAGTTCCTCGACCCACAACTCTTCGCGCCAGAGACTCTCGCGGTGATGACGTCAGTGGCCTACCCGGGACTGAGAGGAACCCTTCCGGGATACGGGCTACAGCCGGACAACGCATGGGGGCTCGGCCTAGAGATCAAGGGCAACAAGGTACCTCACTGGACTCCGCCCGGGACGTCCGCAAAGACATTCGGCCACTTCGGGGTATCTGGCTCCTATCTCTGGGTCGATCCAGAACAGAGAATCGGCGCCGTGTTTCTGGGCGAAGAACCCTTTGGAAAGTGGCACAAGGAGAACTGGCCGAAACTCGCTCGGTTTTTCAATCAGATAGGGGAGTGACACGCCGTGTTACACGGGCGAAACCACTCCCTATCTGATTGGAGATTGCGGAACGCGGAGCATTAGTTCACTTCGATGATCACCGGGACGTGATCTGAGGGACCCTTTCCCTTGCGCTCGTTGCGGTCAATCGCCGCGCTCTGGACTCTTGAGGCTAGCGCGGGAGAGGCATAGATGTAGTCGATTCGCATTCCCTCATTCTTTGGGAAGCGTAACTGCTGGTAATCCCAGTAGGTGTAGTTATCCACTAGATCCCGGGTGACCTCCTTGAAACCTTCGTTCGCGAATTTCGCGAATGCGTCACGCTCGGGCTGGGTTACGTGAGTGCGCCCCTCGAAGAAGCCGATATCCCACACATCAGTGTCCAGAGGCGCGATGTTCCAGTCGCCCATCAGCGTCATCTGAAGCTGTGGGTTCTCACGAAGTTGTTCGCCTGAATAGTCTGCCAGGGCATCGAGCCAGGCGAGCTTGTACGTGTAGTGCGGGTTGTCGATCTCGCGACCATTCGGAACGTAGAGGCTCCAGTTGGTGACGGCTGTTCCGTCCTTGTCCTCAACCGTAACTCCCAGTGCGCGGGCCTCGAGATTCTCTGGTTCGGGGAATCCTGGTTGCCCCGGGAACCCGACCTGCGTATTCAGAATCGGGAGACGCGAGATCACGGCGACGCCGTTCCACTGGTTAAGGCCGTGCGCCACTACCTCGTATCCCGCCGCCTCAATTGGCATCAAGGGGAATTGTTCGTCTTTACACTTGGTTTCCTGAAGAGCCAGAACGTCGATGTTTTCCCGGTCCAGGAATGCGACGACTCGGTCGACTCGGGTGCGGATGGAGTTGATGTTCCAGGTTGCGATCCTCATGCTCCAACCCTACCCAGATAGCGATGATTAGCTCGATTCGCTTCTTCACTTCCATGACGAATTCGGGATGGCGCCCTTCACCCGTCCTGTTTAGCGCAGGGGCTTGCGTGGGATTACCGATGATTCCGTTGAGGTTCTGCGGCGCGTGCTGGGTCTGCGCGATAGGTGTTCGTTGTTTTGCTGCGTGGGTCTCGCGAGATGCCACCTCGTACGATGTGTAGATGGGAACAGCATTAGTAACGGGTGCAACTTCCGGCATAGGGCTCGAGTTCTGCCGTCAACTTGCGGCACAAGGCAACAACCTGGTGCTGGTGGCGCGGGACAAGGAACGACTTAGTTCGGCAGCCACCAATTTTCGCGAGCGCTACGGAGTAAGGGTCGAGGTGCTACGCGCAGATCTGGCGGACGAGGAAGACCTCACCCGAGTTTGTTCTCGTTTGTCGATCGATGGCTCAAAGCAGATGCAGACGATAGACGAGGGATTGAGCGTGCGGATCGCCGATGGCGCGAACTCTGTAGCGAAATCACAGGATCGTGAACAGTCGCCTCCGGTGACACTCCTGGTCAATGCGGCAGGGTTTGGCCTTGGCAAGCCGTTCCTTGACGACACCCTCGAACGCGAGGACTATGCGCTCGACGTGATGGTCCGGGCCGTTATGGGGACATGCCACGCGGCGGGTCGCGCGATGCGGGAGCGTGGTCGAGGGGCCATTATCAATATCGGCTCGGTTGCGGCCGACTCGGGAATGGGAACATACTCAGCGCACAAAGCCTGGGTTCGATCCTTTTCTGAAGGTCTTGCTGAAGAACTCCGAGACTCGGGGGTAAAGGTGACGGTTGTCGTGCCTGGGTTGGTGCGCACAGAGTTCCACCAGAGAGTCGGTGCCGACTACGGTCTGGCCCCTTCAATCGCGTGGAGTTCTCCAGCAACGGTGGTCGGGCAGTCCCTTAGAGCCGCAAAAGAAGGGAAGATTGTCTTCGTTCCGACGCTACGCTACAAGGCCATAAGCTCTGCGCAGCGCCTATTGCCGAGTGGGCTGGTGAAGGCAGTAACCCGCAGACTGCCACACATGTAGAACCGTCCCTCACTCGTACTGCGCTGTTCCTGACGGACTCACTCAGCATCGGCTCACCCTCAACTGTCTCTCACGAGTACTGGGCGTTTGCCCCCTTGTATGGGGTACGCGACGCCATTATCCGAGCGCTCAACCCGGCTGATCCGCGCGCGATACTGTCTCTTAGCGGCTGCGCCGCTCGTGCGAGTACGAGGGCCGCAAGCTTAGCGCGCAGAGATCGTCACGGTAGGGTGTACGACCGCTGCCGACGCACCGGGTGAGGTACTAAAAGATGTTCTTTGCGATCTCTCCAATGTCCTCACGGATGTACTTCGGGCGGTATGGGTACTTTGAGACGTCAGCCAGCTTGGTTGATCCCGTCAGCACCAGGTAGGCGGTAAGACCTGACTCAATGGCCGAAAGCACGTCTGTGTCCATGCGGTCACCGATCATCGCCGTGTTCTCGGAGTGGGCGCCGATCTTGTTCAGTCCCGCTCGAATCATGACCGGGTTTGGCTTACCCACAAAGTATGGCTTGCGTCCCGTCGCCTTGGTGATCATCGCGGCAATCGCTCCCGTGGCCGGAAGGGTGCCCTCGTCCGAAGGTCCGGTCTTATCCGGGTTTGTCGCTATGAACTTAGCTCCGCTTTCAATAAGTCGAATCGCGTGGGTAAGGGCGTTGAAGTCGTAGTTTCGTGTCTCTCCAAGCACTACATACTCAGGCTCAACATCCGTCATAACATAGCCGGCGTTGTGCAGGGCGGTAATGAGGCCCGCCTCGCCAATAACGAAGGCGCTGGAATCTGGGGACTGCTGCGAAAGGAAGGAAGCAGTCGCATTTGCGGAAGTCCAGATCCGATCTTCCGGAACTTCCAATCCGGAGCGCTCCAGGCGTGCTGAGAGATCACGATTAGTAAAAATCGAATTGTTCGTAAGAACCAGATACGGCAGTTCCTTCTCTTTGAGAACGTTGAGGAACTCCTCCGCGCCGGGAAGAGCGCGATTCTCGCGAATAAGAACGCCGTCCATGTCGGTCATCCATGCTTCGATGGGACGTTCGGCGACCCCGCTGGTCGTCATTAGCATTTCTTCTTTTGTCATACGTACAGCATTAGGGTGGTGCGGGGGCTTATACAACTCCTTTGAATTACAAATCACCCGAATTGAGGTCTCTTCTGTGAGCGACGTCGCCAACAACGCTTCCTTCGACGAAACTGCGGTGAATAGTCTCCAAGTGGCAAGTGATCGCCAACTTCGCGATGAAGAGGCGCGGGAAGCCACTGAGCGACGCGGAGTTGGACCGTGGGAAGGACAGCTTCCGGAAGGTGATCACTGGGATACGGAGTTGTTAGTCGAGGGAGATTACCGCAATGTCGAGGACAAATATCGGTACTGGAAGCGTGAGGCCATCAAGGAAGACATAAGTGTCAGATCGCTCGGGTATGAGGTGGCGATAGAGAACCTCGGACACGATTTCAACATCGGTTCGATCGTGCGAACCGCAAACGCTTTGGGGGCGTCTAAGGTACATATCGTGGGGCGTCGCAGATGGAACAGGCGAGGGGCGATGGTGACAGATCGATACATGGACGTTGATCACCACCCGGACGTCGAGGATTTCGTGGATGAGGTAGTTGGAAGAGGCCTCTCAATCGTAGGAATCGACAACCTACCGGGTTCTTCACCCCTGGAATCGGCGACACTTCCTCGTGCGGCAGTACTGGTATTCGGAGAGGAAGGCGCGGGGTTGAGTGAGCAGATGCTCAAGGTCTGCGACAAGGTGCTTCACATAAGCCAGTACGGCTCGACTCGTTCGTTGAACGTCGGTCATGCGGCAGCGATTGCAATGTGGGCTTGGACCCTGCAAAACCCACCGCTTGATGGCCCAAGGGTCCCTGATTAAATGGCCCCAAGTATGGAAGAATAAAGAGCACGGACAAAAATCGACGCGCCAGTCTGCGCGCCGCAAATCAGGAGGTAACTAGTGGCGATTGCAACCCCAGAAGTCTACAAAGAGATGCTTGACCGAGCGAAGAAGAACCGCTTCGCGTACCCGGCCGTCAACGTCACCTCCTCACAGACTCTGACTGCTGCGCTTCAGGGCTTCGCAGAAGCGGAGTCGGATGGCATTATTCAGGTTTCCGTGGGTGGCGCTGAGTACTGGTCAGGTTCGACCATCAAGGATCGTGTTGCTGGCTCACTGGCTATGGCCGCTTACGCTCGCGAGGTCGCTAAGAACTACCCGGTGACCGTCGCACTGCACACGGATCACTGCTCGAAGGGCAACCTGGACTCGTGGGTCATTCCGCTCCTTGAGATTGAGGCAGAAGAGGTCAAGGTGGGACGCCTTCCCTTCTATCAGTCGCACATGTGGGACGGCTCGGCTGTGCCGTTGGCAGAGAACCTTGAGATCGCTCAGAAACTACTGCCGATGTCGGTTGCCGCGGACACCGTTCTTGAAGTTGAGATCGGCGTTGTCGGTGGCGAAGAAGACGGCGTAGTCGGCGAAATCAACGAGAAGCTATACACCACCAGTGAAGACGGCATCAAGACTGTCGAGGCTCTTGGACTTGGTGAGAACGGTCGCTACATGACCGCCCTGACCTTCGGAAACGTTCACGGTGTCTACAAGCCAGGGCACGTGAAGCTTCGCCCTGAGCTGCTCGGTGAGATTCAGGTAGAGGTTGGCGCAAAGTTTGACGCAGGCGATCGCCCCTTCGATCTGGTTATGCACGGCGGTTCCGGCTCAAGCGCCGAAGAGATTGCCACCGCTGTTGCCAACGGTGTCATCAAGATGAACATCGACACCGACACCCAGTACGCGTTCACCCGTCCGGTCGCAGGCTGGATGTACGAAAACTATGAGGGCGTTCTCAAGATTGATGGCGAGGTTGGCAACAAGAAGATGTACGACCCGCGCGCATGGGGCAAGGCTGCGGAGGCCGGCATGGCCGCTCGTATCCTTGAGGCCGCACAGCAGTTGGGTTCTGCTGGCCAGAAGATGTAGCGAAAGGACTGGCGCAGCGGACATGGTTCGTGAGCGCAGGTTCTGAATCAGGCGGGCGCCGATTCGTTTATTGGATGATGGTCTAGGTCCATTCATCTGAGAGCGAATCGGCGCTTTGCAATTCTGTTTTGCATGGAAGCGGGACATTTTCTGGTTTCCAATGCAGACTGGACGTAGTTCAATTGAAACAAGTGAGTGGTGGCGCTGGGGCCGAGAGGGGAAACCAATGACCGACGTTGAATGGACCAGGGTTGAGGGAATGGTGATCGGATCTGACCTTGATCCGATGAAGCTGGCACAGGCGCTGGTTGATCGTTCGGTGGTTGCTGAACTCGAGTGGTACGAGAAGACCCCGCAACTGGTGGGGATTCGGGTCGCGAGCGACGGCGATAAGGTAGCAACCCTAGCCAAGCGCGGTCGCGTGTTCCACCCTGGGCCGGCCCTTGAGGAGCTAGTCGGCGAACTGGCGAATGACCTAAAAGTCGAGGTGATGATCGGGGGTGTTACTGTCGATGCCACCCCTGAAGGCGGACCCGACGACGCGTCACATGACTCGGAACCCGAAGAGAGAATACCGACCCGGATAGTCGAGATCGGCAATACTCCTGCATCGGCAGTTCCTCTTATGGCGGCATTTGAAGGCGTAGACATTGCAGAACTAGATCTCCCAGACGAGAAGCGCCTCCTGGTATCGGTTGTGCCGAGCCATCGGGGCGGTTGGTACTTTGGTGATGTGCCGGTCGTGACACTCACCATGGACGGGGATGAGTTCCAGGCGTTCCTGGTGCCCGAGGATGACCCAGAGAGCGTCATTACCTACAACTGGGGCATGAAAGAGTTGATTGTCGCTGGTGCTCAGGGGTGGGAGAAGGTGCCAGACTCGGTGCAGAATCTGGTCGGTGCTCGCCCGGAGATCCAGGCAATCCACGATGCCGTTCCAGGAATTGATGCTGATGCCGCGTTCGAGGCAACTCAGGTTCGGGGTGCCGCTGCTGTGCGCAAGCTAGTTGCGGCGCTTGGACTTCCCTCTGACGTGGCTGACTTCCTGCTTGGGACTCGTAGCATTGAGCAGATCTCCGGAGCAACGGTCCATCGTGCCCGTGGAATCTCAAACGCCATTGGTAGAAGTGTTGACATCCTGATCGATGAGCGGCAAGAAGGCTCACGGTTCTGGGATGGATACACGGACCTTGTCACCTCCAAGAGCTGGCTGATTCCAGCGGTAACCGCTCTTGAAGCCGCAGGAGGACTTGCTCTGCTGGTCCTAGGTCGGAAGAGAAATGGGTCGCGCTCAACCGCTGGCAAGATTGGGACAGCCATTGGGTCGGTCCTGATGCTTGATTCTGTCGCGCAAAATGCGCTAGCCAAATACATGGGACTCAAGGCAACTCGGCGTGAGGAGGACCAGGAAACGGACCAGCCGTAGACGTCCCTCGGTCATTCGCTTTTGTGACCAGTGCCACTTGGTGCAAAATGGAGACAGATAAGTGTTAGTGGCCATAGGGGGTCGAAATGGAACATGCGCCAAGAATTCTAGTAGGTGTCGACGGTTCTGAGGAGTCGATTAACGCCGCGCGATGGGCGGCTGACCGTGTCGAAAAGGGCGGTGGCACCCTTACTCTCGTCTGTGCGTATGCGATCGCGTCCTACTCGTCGGTTGCGCTGGACGGAGGACTTTCCGTTCTTGACGATCGGGCGCTGCAGGACAGCGCGCAGCGCGTCGTGGATGAGGCGGCGGATGCTTTGGCGGACAGGGATCTTGAAGTGCTCGTCCAGGTGGAGGTGGGTGATCCGGCAAGCGTCCTGACGGAACTCTCAAATGAGTGCGACCTGATCGTGATTGGCTCCCGGGGTGGAAGCGGGTTTGCGGATCGTCTTTTGGGCTCGGTGTCATCGGCGTTACCTGCCTACTCGCGGTGTCCGGTAGTGGTGGTTCCTCAACATACTTCCGGACAGCCTTTCACGCCGGTTCATCGAATCGTGGTTGGTGTTGATGGGTCGGAGGTTGCCTCAACCGCCCTCGAAAAGGCGGTTGATGAGGCCGTCATCTGGGATGCGGATCTGACTGTTGTTGCCGCAGTCCCAATCGCTTCGCCCGGCGCATCGGGCCTGTCGTGGATTCCAGCCCCGGTGAACCACGAGGAGTTGATAGATGATATTCGCGCTTCCATGGACGTGAGTATCGCTAAGGCAAAGGGCGACCGCGAGGTTCGGACATCGCGTCACGCGCTGGATGGTAGCCCTGCCGCTCTTCTGACTGAGTTTTCAACGGCGGTTGACCTGGTCGTTGTAGGGACGCGGGGGCGAGGCGGCTTCGCCGGAATGCTACTTGGGTCGACTTCGCAGGCCGTGCTTCACCACTCGACTTGTCCCGTGATGACGGTGCCTTCCCGTCATCGAGATAGGCGCCGCGGACCTAGTCAGTCTTGGGAGCGCCGCTGAAACCATACCGGGCTTGCCCGATGAGTTGGTTGGCGACGCTGTCTGGAGTGATTTCGGAGGAGTTGCTGACCGAGGCGGTTCCGTTTAGTCGAACCTATTACTACGAGTCATCGGGCTCGGACTAAGTCATGGCCGGGAGGCAGAGCTTCGATCGTACTTCGCTCACTGAGGGCAGCTGACGGGGTCAAGAGGGGTGTCGGATGACACGGTCAGTTGTCGATTCCGTCGTCGGAGTGACCGCATGACGATGGTAATCTGGGTGCCGGATCAATCCCTGCCCTCGTAGCTCAGGGGATAGAGCACCGCTCTCCTAAAGCGGGTGTCGTACGTTCGAATCGTATCGGGGGCACCATCTGAAATGACGCGAAAATCTATGCGTGAGTCGTGTGAATCCCGCTCTTATCGACCGACCCGAGGGGCTATAATACCCAGAGGAATACCCAAACTCAGGTCTGAGTGGTGGATAGCGTTAAGCGAGTCAGACGTCCGCCTGAGTTGGTGACGAATGTCTCGTCATAGTAAGTGCTTCAGATCGAGATAGAAGGAGGGGTTGTCATGACTGTTTTTGAGTTGCGTCCTGTTACTTCTTGTATCTCTGAGGTTGTCTTTAGCTAACTTACATTTGGCAACCTCCTGACTCTGGAGTGTTTCCATGTCATTCGTGCACACTGGCACATCATTTTCTGATCCTTCTGATCTACTCGTCGAACCTGGTCCCGATCAACGGTGGTCCACCTGGCTCGACGTAGTACCTACTCAGCGTGGCCCTCGTCCCCACCCAGACTGGGTGGTCACGGACAGCGCCGCGTTCGACACCGAACTTGGTGTCATCAAATCGGGGAAAGAGGCCTCGGTCTACTTGATTGAACGCGCTGTACCAGGAAAAACTGGTTGTTTGCTGGCCGCCAAGCGGTTTCTCGGATCAGCCCGGCGAGACTTTCACCGCCCTGCCGTCTATATCGAGGGTCGTGCCGTCGTTGATAAGCGCGAGGCGCGAGCGATCAAGAAGAAAACCCAATATGGTCTGTTGGCGGCCGACGGGCACTGGGCTTTCAACGAGTTCCGGGCCCTGGCCGAAGCGTATGAGGCGGGAGTTCCTGTCCCATACCCAGTTCAGGTGAATGGAACCGAAATTCTGATGGAGTTCATCGGTAACGGGAAAGAGGCCGCACCGCGTTTGGCTCAAACGCGGCGCAGAGGACCGGAACTGGCGGACGCTTATCACCAGGTCACGTCGATCTTCAAAGCATTCGCGCGAATGGGCTACGTCCATGGGGACTTGTCTGCATACAACCTGCTTGATGACGGGGAACGAATTGTCGTGATCGATCTGCCCCAGATGGTCGACGCGACTAAGAATCAACAGGGAATGGCCCTGCTGCAACGGGATGTGGAGAACGTGACGAACTGGTTCGAGCGGAAGGGCATGGAAGTAGACTCCGACGCTCTATTCGCCGAAGTCGTAGGGGAGATGTGGTCCTGACTCACGGAACGCTCTTGTCTGAGTTTTCGGTCCTCGGCAAAGGTCGCCTAGCAGCCCGTTCTTTATTCGGGTCAGAACCCTTTCCAGCGTTCACCGAAGCCGGTGGTGAGAACCGCAACCAGATATGCTGCGGCCGCAGCGAGTAGCGATGTTGTAAGACCGAACCGCTGAACCCCGAGGCCTCCCAAGTGGCGAGTAATCGGTATAGTGCTAATGGCCGTCACAACGACGAGGCCTAGTGAGGTTGATTGGACTACCCAGGGAGTAGGCGCCGTATTCCCGGAGGCATGGGATGGGTTCGCTCTTGACACTGTTGTTTGAGAACTCATCGATTCAGATACATGCGAAACAACTAGAGGGAGGAGTTTTGATGGGTCAGACTCTGCCTTCTCCAGACAGAGAGCCTTTGCTTCAGATTAGGAGGGCGTTTCTCAGAGATGTCGAGGGTCTCGCGGCAGTGATGGCAAGTAGGGGTGGGACTGCCGACGACCATATGGGCAATGCGCTCAGATCAATCGAGAAACTTCCAATATTCCTCGTCGCAGAGGTGGATGGGGCGACCATTGGATGGTGCGGCGCTCAGAGAGTCTCGATTCGCGAGGGTGAGGATCCGGAATGGCTAATCTCCGGACTGGCCGTTGTTCCAGGCTTCAGAAGAATACGGATTGCATCGAAGCTGATGCAATCCGTAATCGAGGCAGTTAGTGGGTCCGATTCAGGATCCCTGATCTTCAGCATCGTCAATGCCAATAACGCGCCGTCAATAGCGCTTCACAAGGGGCTTGGTTTCAGCGAGGTTTCGCGCGGCGCATCTTTTGCGGGAGTCGAATTCGATGGGGGAGAGGGCGTTCTATTCGTTAGGAATTGACTGTAACTCTTGTACGAGAGGAGTGACATCGTTCATGGGCTATTCCTGTCGTGTTCCGTGGGGTGCCGGAGGGAACACGATGTCGGCACTTCCGCTTTTGACAGGTACGCATCGCGATTAGCGTAGGCGAAAGCTCAAGCAACCTCTGATCAACTGTAGCGAGTCCTTTTGAGTTCCAGTGTTCGATTGGGCTCTGGATATCGTCCGCTTGGACGTGACGGCCAGTTCCTAGTCTCGATGACGACTCTTATCCCGCATAAGGCCTATCTATCCCGCTCAGTGGGGGTAGGGGTACGCTCCGACGAATCGACGATTTCCGATCTTGTAGTGATAGATGGTAGTGGTTATTCTGCCAAGTTCTAGCTTGCAGATCTTGAGCCGATTGAGACTGAGTCGGCCCGACCAAGGGTACGAGTCTGGAGTCAAGGATTCTGGGACATCATGTTTGAAGATTTCGCTAAGAAGCACACGTTGAGCTCTTAGTGGGAGTTCGCGAAGCTAATTTGTCGTAGCCGGCTCTGAGAAATAGGACTATGACAAGTTGCTGTTGGCCGAGTTTCCTTGCCGTGTTGAGTTTCCGCGGTCTTTCCAGGTCTTGTTGCAAGATCCCTCGTACATTCAGAGAAAAGACGCGCTGAACCGGGTACCAAGGCATCGAAACTGTAATCAGACATGGTGACAACGATGGTCGGGCCAACTGGCTGGTTGAGGTCGCCTTGTAGACGGATATGTCTACAACCGGTACGGTTGAGCTATGAGCACTACGACAATTAGGGTTTCCACGTCCACCAGGGACGCTGTTAACGACCTGGCGGCTCGCCTCGGTCAAACTGTCACGGCCACGGTTGATCGCGCGGTCCGTCTACTTGAACAAGAAGCAATCGGGATCGATCTTGCCGCCCCTTTGAGAGACGATGAGTTGGAGTGGCTGGATGCTGACGCCGGGTGATGTGGTTGAACTTGACCTAGGTAGCCCTAGCGGATCCGAAGCGGGACTGAGTAGACCAGCAGTCGTGGTCACTGCCGAACGGATACTTCGTGGCGGCCCGAATGTTATTCAGGTTGTTCCGCTGACGCGGACTGTCCGGGAAAGTGGTGCGGAGGTTGTTGTTTCTCCGGATTCTCTCAATGGACTCACCGCTGTTTCTGCTGCCCAGTGTCAGCACATTCGCTCCGTTGCGGTGTTGCGTGTCGGCCAGCAGTTGGGCAACGTTGGAGCGGTGGTACTACGGCAGATCAGAGACACTATCGCCACCATCATCGATGCGTAGAGTCGCCACAAGATGCCGTCGCAGTTTTCGTCTCTCTGAGCTAACGTCCGATTTGTGGAGACGAGGTGAGGAGAAATTTCATGAACTCGTTGAGTCGAGCACTAAAGCATGCAATCTTCCTTGGTCTTTCGGGGGCCGTCGTCGTGTTCAGCAGAGACCATACGTCAGAACTGAATTTGAGCCGACTCGCATTGCTTGCAGGCGGCTTTGGCTACTTGAAAACGGAGATAGCTGACGACAGATAGTCGTGCGACAGTAGTGCCATGCGAATTCTTCTGCTTGGCGGCACCGGTTTCCTTGGGCGAGCCATCGCGTCCACTGCCTTGGGGCGCGGTCACAAGGTCGTGTGCCTCGCCCGCGGCAATGGGCGGCTGGTTGATGGAGTCCAGTTTGTCCAGGCCGACCGTGACGGGGAGAACGCGTTGTTACCCGTTTCGGAAGAACGCTGGGATACCGTCATCGACCTGGCACGCCATCCGATTCACGCCAAGCGAGCTGTTAGTGACCTGAACACAGAACACTGGATCTTCATTTCGACAAGCAGTGTTTACAGTCGAGGCGACATTCTGGAACAGGACGAGTCCGCGCCGTTACTTGATCCTCTCGACGCTGACTTTATGGCAGACATGACCCAGTACGGCAGTGCCAAGGTGGCGTGCGAGGGTATCTATCGCGAGAGTAGCCCCTCGTGCACCATTATCCGGCCAGGATTGATTGGTGGGAACGAGGATCACACCGGGCGTAGCGGCTACTATCCCTGGCGATTCGCCCATCCAACTGGCAATGATGTGCTGGTCCCGGACCTCACTTTCCCAGTAGCTCTTATTGACGGTGAGGACCTTGCGGTATGGATCATTCACTGTGCGGAAACCCGTGCCAGGGGGACGTTCAACGCGGCGGGAGACACTGCGGAACTGTTCGAGGTGATCGACCTTTCCAAGGAAGTCGCCTCAAGCAGTGCTGTCCCGCGCGTGGTGAGCAATGATGCTCTGAGTGCCGCTGGAGTGTCCCCGTGGATGGGGTCTAAGTCTTTACCGCTTTGGGTAGACGACCCGGACTACCGATACGTGGCAACACTTGATTCCTCGTCCGCGAAGGAACGCGGCCTGACGTTGCGCCCCCTCAGGGAAACGCTCGCCTCGGCGCTGCAGTATGAGGAGAACCGTGACCGTCCTCGCGTAGCCGGACTGACTGACGAGGAGGAACGTCGACTGCGCCAGCTACTTGATTATCGGGCTGAGAATGGGTGCCCCTCGTCATAACGGGCTTTGGCCGCGTTGGAAGCGGTTGGTTAGCGGATCCCTCGTGCATTTTGGACCCCGGCCTAGACGCGAATGCGGTCACTCGAAAGAGCAATCGCATCAGCCTACTCAGAACCCTTTCCAGCGTTCACCAAAGCCGGTGGTGAGAACCGCAACCAGATATGCTGCGGCCGCAGCGAGTAGCGATGTTGTAAGACCGAACCGCTGAACCCCGAGTCCTCCCAAGAGACTTCCAAGTGGCATGGCCGCAGTTACGCCAGCCGTTATTGAAGCAAGGACTCGTGCCCGTATAGGAGGTGGTGTCAGCCTAAAGAGTGCTGAATCAATGAGCGGGTTTAGCGGGCCCGCAGCAACGCCCGACATGAAGAGCACAACCGCAACAACAGGGAAAGGAGGGTTGAGTGCCATCGTCAAAAAGGGTGGACCGCCTGCCAACAGAAACAAGATGACGAACAGCGCGTGACGAGGTACGCGATCGCCCACAATGCCGTACAGCCCTGCACCAACCAAAGCGCCCGCAGACATACACGCCACCATGACTCCAAGCTCGGCCCCATTGTTTCCGAGCGTTTGGGCGTAAAGCGGTTTGAACACTGTCATCCCGGCGACATCAATCGCATTAGTTATGAACACCATGATCACGACCGCGCGCACCAATGGCGTGCCAACTACAAAACGAACTCCGGCAGTCATTGCCTTCCATCCGAGTTCTGATTGACCATCGATTCCGTCAGGCTCCAGAATCTCCACGGAAGGGACGAAGATAACCGTTATCAAGACAGCCACTGCGAATGCGCCGGCGTTGACGTACATGGCTGGAGCGGGGCCCAGTAATGCAATCAGCAGGCCTGCCAGTCCCGCGCCGAGCATGGTGGCAGTGCGGGAAACTGTGGACTGGAACGCCACTACTTTAGAAAGCGGAAACTCCGCGCGCTCAGAGAGTTCCGGAATCTGACTTGATCTGGCGGCAGACCCCGGGGCATCGAGCATGTTTGAGAGAAATACCAGGACCAGAAGCGACCAGAGTGGCAGAGAATTAAGAGAGGCCAGCAAAGGAACCACTAGAACAGTCACGCCGCTCGCGATATCTGCGACGATGCTCGCCCTCCGGAATCCGAGTCGATCCACAAAGACTCCGCCGATCAAACCTCCAAGCATCAGCGGAAGCGTTGCTGCAACGCCCGCCGCCGCCGTCGCGAGAGGTGTATCGGCAATCTGTAACGCAATCAGAGGGACCGCAACCGTGGTGACCGAGTTGCCAAAGCGAGAGATACCGTCAGCGGACAACAAGGCCACAATTGGGAGCTTCTTCCGATCACCGGAACCACTCATAGTTAGGGTCTGCGGTACGCCGTATAGAGGACATGCGTTGGGGCGGTGCCTTCGCGATCTCTGTTTCCCTTGGACTGCCATTTTGAAACCAACTCATTGAGTTCAGCGCCGAGTTGTTTGAGTTCAGAGGCGGTGAGCCATATGACATCGTCCCCCATGGTTGAGGCCGCGATCCAGTCAGGTGGCAGGGTTTCCTCGGTTTCGAGATAGGTGATCTGTTCTGCTGCATGGCGCTGAACGATTGTCTGACGGAGGAGCCTCCCGGCCACACGACTTTCGGGATCGGCCTGCATTTCCGCAGGTTCGAACGTGGTTGCCTCGGACGAGGCTCTCCACCAACTTTCCCGGCGATCGCGTGCCAACTCTGGGGCCAACTCAACGAAGTCATGTTTCTGCAGGGTGTTCAGGTGGTAGCTAATGGAGCCGGGGGCGGCATCCAACTTCTCGCTAAGTTCCCCGACCGTTTGGGGCCCATCAGACCTCAAGCTCCCGATGATACGAAGTCGTAGGGGGTGCGCCATCGCCCTAAGCGCTGACGGAGTATCAAGGTGAATCGAGGTCCTCTGTTCTTCACTCATATCGATAGCGTATACACACAACAGTTATTGTACAAGAACTATTGTGAATATCGTGAAGAGTTCCGATAATCTAGATATCTGCCAGAGTGGCGCCATAAACCCTACTTTTCCCAGTTTCTCCAACTGTGATGAGCCAGTTGGGCGGGTACTCCGTGCCCGCCCGATACCCTTGCACCACCCGGACATCGAGTAATTCTTGAGTTCAACAAAGGAGTCTTCTCTATAGGAATCCCGACTTCAACGTCCAGTAACAGGGTGGGGACCTCTGGTTCACCCTCGACCCAGGGCCCAAGCCGTTTCACTTCGCGCTGACTGTTTCGGACCAGGAGCAAGTTCGGTCCTTTCTCCGTGCTGCGATCAAGGCGGACGGCGTTGGCTGTAACTCCAGCGCGAGAGGAGCGTTCTCCGTGGCCATTCCTGTTCTGCTCCAGGAGGTACTGTGTTGACCCTAGGTACGCGTTCTTGAGTGCGTAGGGTCTGCTCCGAAGCATCTGAAAGTAATCGGAAATTGGTGCGACTCCAATCTCTATAGGCGCATCGAGATATTTCTCGGTGAACAGCCAACTTGAGTGGCATCAAGAATCATGATGACTTCCGCTGAGCGGGAGTTACGTCCAATGATGCGACTAGAATTTGTCGTAGGCCGGGCTGAGAAACATAGCTATGACAAATTGGCATGAGCATTGCTCTCCGTCTGAGTGCCTCGTTATCGACAAAATTCGGCATCAGCCTGACATAAATAAAGTCGATATTGACTCTCTCACTGTGTGAGACAGTTGACTATGGGCATGAGCGAATCAGGCAAGGACCTCTGGCAGATCGGCGAGTTTTCACGGCTGACCCGCATTTCGGTGCGGATGCTTCGCCACTATCAGGACCGTTCTTTGTTAGAGCCGACTTGGACTGATCCGTTCAACGGTTATCGGTACTACAGTGCAGATCAACTTCGTCCAGCCCAGCAAATCCGTGAACTTCGTGATGTCGGGTTGCCCATAGAGGAAATGATCGTCGCCTTGCAGTCTGACTCTGTTGAGGTGATGTTTCAGGTCTTGAACGCACACCGTGACCGTCTTCAGTTGGCAGCTGACGAGGCGGCAGCGAAGCTGGAATCCCTACATCGCCTCATTGAAAGAACGAAAGAAGATGCCATGAGCTTTGAGGTGATTCGACAGTCCGTGCCGGCGATGACGATTGTGAGTTTGAGGAAGATCATTCCCGACTATGGGGCCGAGGGAATGCTCTGGGCCGAGATTTCGCCTCTGCTGTCACAGGCTGGAATCGGGTGGGATCAGATTGGTATGGGAGGGGCGATTTTTCACGATCCTGACTATAAGGAAAGTGACTGCGACGTAGAGATTTGGATGCAGGTTACTGAACCTGTCCAGGTGCCGCCGCCTTTGCAGTGCAAGGAGTTCCCTGCCCACGATGCCATTTGCACTACGGCAAAAGGGCCTTACGACGATGTCATAGGGCCGGCTTCGGATGCTCTCGCGTCTTTCGCCGCGCAGAATAATCTCGCTCCCGGTCTGATGTACAACATCTACACGGTTGGCCCTGGGGTTGCGAAGAGCCCGGATGACTACGTGACCGAGGTGTGCTCTGAGGTTCTCAAAGAAGAGGAGAATGAGAGGTCTCTGGCTTGATTGGGGTGCCGATTTCCTCTTGGCGGTGGTGGCACGTTACGCCCAGTGGATCCGACGTTGTCGACTCCGGTAGTGTGCCCTTCCGTGAGATGGTTCTTCATCGGCAAACTCGATGATGACCTCGTCCGTTAGTAAGCCATCCCGCGAGCGGGGGCTTGTCCGCTCGGTATTCAAAGACATGCCGAGTGACCGGCGCCCGCCTGCGAGCGGGGTTCACCGAAGCGGTCCACTAGGATTTGTGGATGGCAAAGATTGTTCGGTCAGGCATCGTCAGCGTGCGCGTTACCAACCGAGGTCGAATCGAACGTGGTCTGATATCAACTTCGATTCTTGCCTGTTTGGCACTGGCTACCGTTGCGTGCTCCCAAAGCGGGTCTAGTGGGACTGCGTCCGAACCGCTCGTGACCTGCATCCTTGGGCACTGGGACCTTGACGCAGACGCTACTTCCGTCATCCTGCCTAACCCGAATGCCATCTACTCAATGCGGATCGACGAAGCTACGATCACCCAGAGTATCTTCACTCCAAACGCCATGGAATCACAGTCTGGAGCCGTGACTTTGACGCAGACCGGCACATTGAGTGAGGTGACGACAGAGTACAGGTTGGATGGTTCAGCCCTCGTTATCGGGACAGTGATCTCGCCTTACGGAGTTGTCGATCCGAGTTCTACCGATCCTGAATCCGTGTCAGAGGAGGTGCAACTGACTGGCCTAACTCCGGGATCACGTGTCAATGTGGACTGTGAGGGGTATCGGCTGCGCCTCTCATCCCCGGATGCCACTTCGGAGACCGTGGTATTCATTGGTGGCAACGCTTCGCTAACTGGGGTTTCGTGGGGCGATCATTAGGGCAGGGTCGAGGCAGAGGGGCGGCGTCGAGGGGTACCTCTTGGCCGAATGGGGACCGTTGACGAGGTTGTGCCGTGGATTCTCCTCGCGCTTTCACCGAGATCCTCGTTCACGACCAAAGCTCGAATCGATGTGTCGGGCGGCCTGTAGATCGTGAGATACCGGTGAATAGGCAAAGGCCACTCGAAATCGCTCAACGGGCTAGCCGGCAAGCCGTCTCCCGCCCGACAGAGTTTGCCGACTGCTGAATTCGCGTGGTGTTTTCATCAGGGGGTCAGTGAAGCCGATTGATCGCGCCAACAGTTGTAGTGGTCGTTCGAAATCGTCTGGAGTCTCGTCCAGCAAGACGGGGTAGAACGGGTCATTTAGTATCCCTGCCTCAAGGGAAGCCAGATGCACCCGTAGTTGGTGCATCTGGCCGGTGTGTGGACGCAACAGCAGGTGTAGCCTCGTCTCGTCAAAGTCGAGCAGGTCGATAACTGTCTCGGCGTTCGGAGGCTGGTCGGGAAGTTCCTGGACTCGCAGTACGCCTCGGTCCTTATGAAGGTGTGAACGTACCGTTACCGGAAAGGGCCTCCCGCCCAGTGTCGGTGTTTCCGGCCTCCAAGCGGGGGGAAGCGCGGTGAAAGCCTCATACTCTTTGTTCACCCGGCGACGAGCGAAAAGTGTCTGGTATGCCCCGCGTGTTTCAGGGCGAGTCGAGAATAGCACCACGCCAGCGGTGAGTCGGTCTAGCCGGTGAATCGGGGAGAGATCATCGTTTCCAAGCCGGTTCCGTAGTCGCACCAACGCGGTGTTCTGCAGAAACTTGCCCGAGGGTGTAGTGGGCAGAAAATGAGGTTTGTCGACGACGAGCAGGTCCTTATCCTCGTACAGAATTTCAGGCTCGAAAGGAATCTGGTGTTCGACAGGCGGATTGCGGTAATACCAAACGAAGGCTTCGGCATTCAGAGGGGTGTGCCTTGTCAAAGGTTCACCGTCGATGTTGACCACCCCACCCTCATCGAAGCGAGCGAGCAGGACTTCGGGTTCGAGGTGTCCAAAACGGGCAACCATGTATTCGGCTACCGTCGGCCATGGCCCTTCGCTTGGGAGGTGAAGTCGGGTAGCGCCCACCCCATCGCGGGGAGGAAGAGGGGAGCGCATAGCCACGGCCCCATTATCACGCGAATAAAGTAGAAGGCGGGAAACGGGACCGGCACGAGTCTCGGCGTAGATGGAAGAGGCTGCTCCTCACTCGGGGTCGACACTGGTCGCGTGGCTGTTCGCTCGCTGTCTGCGGGGCGTCTGGTTCGGCCACTGGTGCGCGTTCTTGGTCGCCACGTTCATGCCTTCTCTGTGAGTAAACTCCCCGGTCTTAGGTCCTGCGCGAGCCGGCACAGTCGCCTAAAGTGTCGAAAGTGCCTTAGGGCATTCGGAGCCCATCGACGACAGGAGCAACCCCATGATTCAGGGATTCAAAGACTTCATTTCACGTGGTAACGCCATTGATCTGGCCGTCGGTGTCATCATTGGTGGAGCCTTCGCCACCGTTGTTGACGCGCTGGTCGACAAGTTCATCAATCCCCTGATTGGTGGCCTCATTGGCAAGCCCAACTTCGATAGTTTCCTACAGTTCAACATCGGCGATGCCGTGGTCCAGCCCGGTGCGATCCTGACTGCGCTTGTCAACTTCCTGCTGATCGCTCTTGCGCTGTACTTCTTCCTAGTGGTTCCGATGAACAAGCTTGCAGAGCACGGCGGCACTGCTGAAGACGAAGGTGCCGAGGAAGCCTCCGACGAGGTGAAGCTACTCAGCGACATTCGCGATCTACTCGCGCAGGACGTGAATCCGCAGGATACTCCAACTCCCAGGCACTAGAGTTTCTTTTCCGGCCCCGGAATCAGTCTTGGTTCTGGGGTTGGAGTCTATCGTTTACGAACTGCCGGTGGTCTTCTACCACTCGCTCGGCGTAGGCGCTACCCCACACCCACATGGCTTCTCCGACCTGTTTACCGCTACCAACATAACCACTAACAACCGCGGCCAGCGGCGATTGACTGTGAGCACGAGCCAACGTCAGACCACAGGCACGCGCATAGGCCAAGAAGGAGTCGGTGTCGACCGCATCCGTGTCAATGCTCCCCTTCATGTCGTGGAACTGGCGGACATAAAGATCGATATTGAAAGCCTGAATCTCCCCGAGGAAAGGATCGGAAACGGCCTGAAGGATCCGCTGCATCCCAACTACCCGCGCGCCCTGGCCGTGTTTCTTTACGGCATCCGTTAGGGGCTGAGGTTGCTCAATCTTTCCGTACCTCTCAAGAACGCTTTGACCCGCTTCTTTCGACTGGAGGATCAGGGCGTTTCCGTCTCCGTCTTGAAGCAGGGTAATCGTGCACTGAGTACCAACGCTGCCCACGCCCACTACCCTCCTAATCACGTCTGAGACGCCGTAGTGACGAAGAAGCTGACGGATTTCTGGTTCGCTGCTGGCAACGTATTCGTGGTGTAGCTGAACCGTGTGCTCACGCACTGCCTCTGGGAGCTCGGTCATTGTTGGCGGAGCGGGAATGAACCTGAGTCGACCCTGCTCGTCTGGTTCGCTTAACTTCCTCGCCGCGCGTTCGCTGGTACGTTTCTTTGCCTGCTTGATGGCTTTGTCGAGAGTCCGACGGGCAGACTTTGGCATGTTGCGCGCCCCTCCCTCTGCATCGAAATGGGCGTAGAAGCGATCCAGAGGAGTCACGGTTGTTGCGAGCCGGAGACCCTCTGCGTAAGCGCGGGTGACGGCGAGTGCGGCCTTCCGCGTCACGTTCTCCTTCCGTCCTACCGACTGTCCGGCAAGAATTACGCTGGTAACTAGACGTTTCAGATCCCATTCCCAGGGGGCCCAAGCGGCCTCATCGAAGTCGTTTAGGTCGAAAACTAGCGTCCTTTGCGGCGAGGCGTAGAAGCCGAAGTTGGCCAGGTGTGCGTCTCCGCAGGATGCGACGTAAACGTCAGTGTTCGGCTCATCGGAGAGGTCCGCGGCCATGATCGCCGCTGAACCTCGGTAGAAAGCAAACGGACTCTCGGCCATTCGTTGATTGCGTAGCGGCACGAGTTCTGGAACGCGGGTCGCATTTTGCTCGTCGAGTATGGCCATCGCGTCGCCGGTACGAGGAGCCAGCATGCCGATACTCCGCCGAGGAAAACGGCCTCGAAGCTGCTTTCCAGTCTCGAGTCGTTGCGCTGTCGAGGCGGGCATCGATCGGGGGTCGGATGTAGTTTGCGCATCCAGAGATTTGCTGCCGGTTGAGTCCATAACGTCACTGCTTTCTATCGATCCACCACCGTAGGGAGGGGGCTTCTCCGGAGACGGAATATCGCGGTCACTCTCAGTTCAAGACCGGGTTCTTTGGTTTGGACGATGGTTCAGAATAGCCCTGTCACTCCTTCTAGGTCCCCATAATTACAAAGCGGCAGTGAAACCGGACTTGTCGTTCGGTCTTTCCGCGACGATTTTGGCGGGTGGTTTGTCTACTCAGAGGTGAGGTGATTCTGAGTTGAGGTTGTCCTCCGTGTGTACTGACTCCACCTGTTACCTGTGAAGGTTCGGTCCCAACGCTCAGACTCCGATGGCTTTAGTTGCTCGCCTCGGATGCCGAGCTTTCTACGAAGCGCGCCGAAACGGGACTGATGACGCGGGCCTTGTCCGGTTGGGACCATAGACCCTGTTATGCGGCAAATCCTGACGAGATCGCCGGAACGCACGGGGGAAATTGGGGGGGTGAAAGCGCTCCGAGTTCTTCAGATGACGCCGTTCTCAGCATAAATTTCGTGATCGGGTCCCTTTCTCAGCGCTATTCTCCGGCGGCCGGTTCGTTCTGGTGTGGAGCGGACTGGCTATTGCAGGACGACCAGGAACGGCGGAAGCGTGAGCACGCGGACAGACGAGGTGTGGCCCCCTTTTGGCCTCCGTCCTTGTCGCGCTCTGGTTGCAATCACGGCAAGTCTCGTTCTGATCTTTAGTCCCACCGTGGCTATGGCGGCGGACGCGGGTTCTGACCGAGCTGTGACCGCTGATAGCTCCGTAGCTACCTCCTCGATATCCGACGGCAGCGGAGGTAGCAAGCTACCAAACGAGGTCACCCGGACTAACGAACTCGTTCTGGATATCGAGACCGATGGGACCGCCGAGACCGCGCAGTCTGGCGACACTGCCGGTACGGACGAGGACCCGCAGTCGGGTGCGACCGACGAACTCACCGGGGGCGAGCAGGCTGTGAGCGGAGCTGTCATCCCGGCTACGCCTGTCCCATTCGCCACCAATTCTGTGTTCAGCTGTAGCCCGGCCCGTGGCAATCTGTACTCCGTTTATACGAACGGTTACGTCTACCATCAGGTCAGTAACGGCAACTGGGAGGAACAGATTGCCGGCTCAGCGGGCTGGAACGCCGCGGTTGCCTCCGGTCAGAATGTCGCTTCCTTTGCGATGAATGAGGACGGTAACCGAGCCCATGCCGTCGTTGCCTCCGGCGGAACCTGGGACATGCGCCAGCGTGGAAACATCCTAGAAAAGCTGCTGGTGTACACCCCGCAGACCGGTTTCACGGCTCCTGTCACCTTTACGGGATCAGCCAGTGACAGGACCCTAAAGGTAAACGGGCAGGCGGTCTCAAAGGTTGACTCCGCCGCATTGCTATCCAACGACTCCGGGGGTTACACCTATTATCTGGGAACCACATTCAAGGCAGCGAACGGGAAACTAGGTTTTGCCCTCTTTGCCTGGGATATGAGCGCTGCGGAAGCTTCGGCCACTTCGCTGAGTATTGCTAACCCCTTTACCCTGCGCGCCCAAATGGTCGCTGACATTCCGTATCAGGGTTCCGGTACCATGCCGAACTTCTCCAGCCTGATGAGGGACGGTCAGAGCGGCCTCTTTGTCCTTCTGACCAGTCCGACGACGGGTAACACTGTCAATGGGTATATCTACTCCGCGACTGGGTCCGCGATCGCGATCGCCTCAGCAACGACAACCAAAGAGATGACACCCCTGCGGTTACTTCAGGGACAGGCGACCATTCAGGGTGCATACGGAATCATCGGTGCGGCCTTCGACTCGTTTGGTTACCTGTATATGGCCACCGATAACGCCACGCAGCGATACGACTTGTACACGGGGCAACCGGTCGGTCCGACGCCCATCACCGGATATCAGATGTCGGGAATAGCGAACTGTCAGACTCCTCCGACCATCGCCGTGGCGAAAAATGCGTTCCGCGCTCAGTCCACGGACCAGTTTTCTTTGTCAGTGCGCACCCCGGCAACCGGCAATCAGGCGTTCGTGGGAACTGCGACCACGACCGGTTCGACGGACGGGCTACAGCCTGAAACCATACTGACACCGGTCACTGATGCGACTCGGGTCTGGTCCACGAGTAACCCCTACGTTCTGATCGATGGCAAATACTGGCCGAACTTCACCTCGGTTACGCCTAACCGGTATTTGGTTCGGGAGACTGCGGCCGGAACGACTGACTTCGCTAAGTACGACTCCCAATATCGGTGCTTGGCGTCGGATACGAATCTGGCCGTAGGTGCTGGAACGTCCGTGTACCAGGATGGTTCAGAGGGTCTTGCCCTTCCTTCGCCGACATCAAACTTTGGGGCGGCCGGTGCCGCCGTTGACTGTAGGTTTTTCAACAAGGCCCCCGTGGATGAGGCGCGCTTGACCACGGACCTCAAGTTCAACCAGCAGTCGATCATCGACTGGGCGGCGCCGGGGAGCACGCCTCTTGTGAGTTCGTGGTCCGATTTGCTGTATGTAGAGAAGGCTGGCCAAGCCAACAAGATTCGATTCGCATTCGATGGGAGTGATTGGGTCGCGCTGCCCGTTGACGCGGCGGTGCAGTACACCCTCGGAGCTGAGAGTCCAGCGGGTCAACTCAGTACCGCTTACACCTATGCGTATGACTGGACTCGGACCTCGCCCTCATCACAGAACGTCCCCGGAAGACAGGTGACCCCGAGTCAGGGCGAGAACTGGACGGGGAACGTGACCGCTAGTCTGCAGCCGGTCAACCTGCGCCTGTTTTTTGACGACGCGGTTTCCCCGGGCGGGACCCAACGAGACGAGTGGATTCTCAGTGCCACCCAGGGGAGTGAAACCGAGCATCCTACCGACGATCCGGGATCATGGGAGGCGCCGGAACCGGTGCGGGCCGGGGTCTGGGAACTGGAAGTGACCCGAACTGCCACCGGTGGTTCCGATACCTACGCGGTCGAGAACTGGTCGTGCGAATACAAGCCGACAGGTAGCGATGATTCGGTTGATCCGATACCGCTTCCGGTGACGAAAACGCCGAATCCTGGCGTACCGGGGTCCTACTTTTGGACCGTTGAGGTACAAAATGGTGCAGACATTGATTGCCACGTCACGATGGCGCAGTCGCGCCTGGCCGTGCTGGTGGAAACAAGCAACCCGTGGGACCTCAGTCTGACCCCCGACGATTTTGAGGTCTCTGCGATCCCCGAGGCCGCGTACTCGGACCTACCCTCGCTGGTTGATGCCTTCGGCTCCAATGAAGTTGAGTGCCGAGGAACTGCGAACTGCAACGTGATCTCGGCCCGCCTCGGGGTCAAGTACACGATCAGTCTGAAGCGGCTGCCGGTTTATCCAATGTACCTTGTTGGATTCCAGAAGTACGTGCCGAACGCGGCCGAAGGCTGTCCGCCTCGCGACCCGACCTCGAATCCGACTACGCAGCCGAGCATGGACGACAAGTGCTGGACGACAATCTCGACATCCGAGACCGGTAACGAAATCACGGTTAGCGCGGCGGGCGAGTACGAAATCTACCGATTCCTAATGAGTACCATCGCCATTCCGCAATTGCCGCAGGCAGGGGGGAGTGGGGAAGCTTTCTTCGCGCTGATGGGCGTAGGGGTGCTCGCAGTTGCTGCAGCGGCGGCCCTAGTACACAAAAGGAGGCGGACGTAGCGATCACTTTGAACTCTGCCTGGTCGCTACGGGTGCGGCCTTCGTGAACTGACCAACCTTTCGACAAGACAAACGACGACAGAAGACTTCAACACCCTGAAGGGAACAAAAATGACAAAGAAACGACACGGCTGGGGCGCAAGAGCTCTGGCGGCTACGGGGGTAGCGACGCTGGGCCTGGTCACTCTGGCAGGTACGGCTGTCGCCACGCCCCAGAATGACGCTCCTTGGCTAGGGACTGCCCCGACCTCGGGCACTCTCACGCTTTACAAGCACGTTGAGGACGCTAGTAGCACCGACGGCAACCCCGCGGGCGCGGCGCTAGAAGGTGTCACCTTCCAGATTTCGACAATTGGTACAGGTACCCAGGGTTCATGCACCGCCATCAACCTTCGTAGCCCGGTCGGGTGGCGTCAGTTTGGCACCCTGAATTCTTTATGGAACGGTGGCGATGGCAGCCTCCCAGTCGGCTACTGCACCACCGGGACGACGTTCACTGCTACCACGGTCTCCACCGGCGCGGCCACTTTCGCGAACACTCCCGTGGCGGCCTATCTGGTCACCGAGACCGGTGCAGGCTCGAACCTGATTACTACGCCAGCGGATCCGTTCTTGATGACGCTACCGCTCGCCGCGGGGAACCAATGGGAGTACAGCCCCGTTGCCTACCCCAAGAACGTCCTCACTGAACCGGGTATTCCTACCAAGACCGCTGAAGCCGCTAACATCGCGGGCACCAGCGCACTTACTTGGAACTCGGACGCGACTGTGCCGTGGACTATCACTGCGACTATTCCGGAAGCCACCCTTCCCTACACTGATGTCGTTGTTACTGACTCAGCGGATACTGGTCTAAATCCAGTGGTGTTTTCGGCTGCTTTGAACGGCACCGATCTGGCGATCACCGATTACGTTGCAGCCGACGCTGCGAATGGAAAGCTGACACTGACAACGGCGGGCCTCGACAAGGTGAACGCACTGACCCCGGCTGGGGATGTCACCCTCACCGTAGTTATTCACACGACCGTGACGCCCGGGACAACTGGTCGCCTGTACAACGGGGCAACATTGACGCTGAATGGAACCGTATCGGATCCGATTACGAACAAGCCCGAAACCAAGTGGGGCGAGCTCTCGATCAACAAGCACGTCTATGGCGATGCCACCGACTCTCTTGCTGGCGCTGAGTTTAAGGTCTGGCCCGCTTCGGGAACCCCTGGTGCCGAGACTTGTGAGACGACTGCCCCAGCAACGGGGACTTTGGACATTGGGCCGACGGTAGTCGGTCAGACCCTGGACACGATTCTCTGGGTCAGCAACGCTGCGGGCACCACCAACAAGGCGTACTGTGTGCAAGAAACCGTAGCGCCGCAGGGATATATTCTCAATCCCGAGGTAACCAAGGTTGATTTGGGTTCGGGCAGCTTTACCTTGCCCATCGCCAACGAAAAGGCCGTTGCCCCTGAGTTGCCTCTCACGGGTGGAACCGGGACGCTGATCCTCAGTGTTGCCGGGGTCGGAGTTTTGGGCCTCGCCCTGTTTGCGGCCATCCGTCGCCGCAAGAACGCGGACGCGTAGCGTCTCGGTTCGGGGCGACGGCGGGTGCGCTGTGGCCCCGAACCGCATGGCACGCGAGTTCGGGTGGCGCACCCGAAGTTCGTGCAACGAGTACTGGTCTGGGCGGCCCCCCCAAGACTCGGATAGCGGACTCGGAACTCGCGTAATCGGTACCATGCCCACGTGGTGAGTCTAGGAACCCCGCGTAACACCGCGCTCGTCTGGTAGGTCTGGAATGCGTGTAATGAAGGAGGCGAAATGATCAAGACCCGACAGCGGGTCGCAGCCGTTGCTGCCTTTTTGCCCCTCGTGTTCTCTCTCGGGTCGGCCTCGTTTGCTTCCACAGCAAAGACGCCGGACCTGCCTTCTGATCCCATTCCAGACTCGGCGACAATCTCCATCAAGAAACTAGAACAGCCTGACCAGTTCGGCGAACCCGCGACGGGGTTGCCGCAAGACATCAACGGAACGCCAATAGCTGGTGTCACTTTCACCGCAACACTGGTGCCGGGAATCGACTTGACTGATCCCTCCGGTTGGCAGGAGCTCAATAGCATCACTGTTTCAGATGCCGTTGCTTCAACCAACTCGTTGACCCCAGCGGATACTGCGACCACTAACAGCCGGGGTGTAGCACAACTTGGCCCTCTGGACACCGGCCTTTACCTGGTCCAGGAAACTAGTGTGCCAAAAGGAGTGCTTCCCTCGGACCCCTTCTTGGTTACCGCACCGCTCCCAACGGCCGGAACATGGCTCACCGATATTCACGTCTATCCGAAGAACGCGGTTGCATCGATTGACCTACGCGTGATTGATGAGGACACGATCACCTCGGAGGACCCGGTTCTCTGGGAGTCATACTCCACGATCCCGCGAGTGCCGAGCCTTGACCTGTACGCGGTTACTAACACCCTTGACCCGCGACTCGACCTGATAGAGGACGTGTCTGAGGTTCGGGTCCAATTGGCACAAACCTCAGAGGATCGAAGGCAGAGCATCACTCGCGGCCTCCTGCCCGTTATCGGACCAAGTGACTATTCGATTTCGCTACAGAATGTGGCAGGACAGTTGGTGATTCGAGTCGAGTTCACCCCGTCGGGATTGGTGAAGCTAGACCAGGCGCGCGCTGACAGTTCAGATACCAACGTCGTCATCAGCTACAGGACACTGGTGCGCGGGGCGGGAACAGAAGCGGACGGCGTCTACAGTAATCGCGCCTACATGCGCGCAGGTTCTGGCGCATCCACGAGTGATGCCACTACCGCGGAGGACACTGAGACAACCAAGTTTGGGTCAATACAGATATTGGCCCGGGATCGGGACCACCCACAGACGGTGATTCCTGGAACCGTCTTCCAGTTGTTTGCAACAGAAGGCGACGCGGCTACTCTCACCAACCCCATTGAAGTTGATGGTGAAAGCAAATGGACGACGGGTCCTGACGGATCCGTTACTATTTCGGGACTTCGCTTCTCAAACTTTGCCAACGGGTTAGACCGTGACCGCACCTCATCCCTGTTTCGCGGCTACTACGCGGTGATGACACAGACTCCTTCCGGCTGGAGCGGTCGAGCGCATGTAATGGCCGGTGCGGTCGAGGCGGTGGACGCGCCGGTCGTGCTAATTCAAGAACTGTGGCGTGGCGGCAACGGCGGAAACGGGGGCAACGGCGGCGAGGGTGAGCTTCCCTCAACCGGAGCTGACGTAGCTGGCGCTATAGTGCTTGGCGTAGGGCTACTGTGCGTGGGCTTCTTCCTACGAACCCGTCGCCGGGAATCGGAGAGCGAAGAATGAAGCGTCGCACCCGCCAGATGATCAGCGGACTACTAATCCAGTTCGCGGTCATGGTGGGCGTGGGTCTACTGGTCTATGCGGACGCGGCGGAATGGTTTTCTGCAATCAACCAACGGCGTGTAATGACGGGATACAACCAGTCGGTTGAGCAAACCTCGGACCCAAGGCGCGAGGAGCTTCTGGATGCCGCGTACCAATACAACGACACGCTACAGGCAGGTCTTCTGCTTGACCCGTTCATAACCAAAGAGGACGACGGGGAGCTGAACACTCCCCGTTATCGCGCGTACATGGAGTTGCTGAGGGTATCGGGTTCGGACGCCATCGGAACCCTGACATACCCCGACCTAGATATCGCGCTACCCATCTATCACGGAACAGAGCAGAGTGCGCTTAGCCGCGGGATCGGTCACCTGTACGGAACATCTTTGCCGGTCGGAGGCCCCGGGACCCATTCGGTCCTGACAGCGCATTCGGGTTTGAAGAACGCGCGGTTACTCACCAACCTGCTTAACGCGGAAGTGGGACAAACGCTGTGGATCAGCGTGATGGGGGAGGACCACTACTACCAGGTACGCCAGATTGAAACCGTGGAGCCGGGAGACACGGAGAGCCTGGCGATCATTCCGGGGGAAGACTGGGTAACAGTGTTCACCTGTACCCCCATTGGACTGAACACGCATCGACTAATGGTCCATGCCGAGCGTATCGACGGACCGGGAGACATCATCACAGTTCCTGAAGTTCCCGCGGTGGGCTTCCCCTGGTGGGTGGTGTGGTTCGTCGGGGTGTCGTCCGTGAGTGCTCTGCTCCTGTTTACTCCGGGGAGGAAGAGGGCGGAGCGTCCTTCGAACGAGGACATGGCGTGATGGGGAAACACTCGGAAACGCCCTTTGTGGCCCAGGGTTCGACGTGGGTGGAGGCCTCCGATGACAAAGGAGTTGTGCGGGCACAAGCCCCTCGCTGGCGCATGGACTGGGTTGCCCTACTAATCGCGATTGCGGCGCTGATCGGGCTTTCCGTGTTCCTTTATCCGCGTGCGGCCATGTGGGTGTCGGCGCTGAATGAGTCGCAGTTGGTGCGCGACCACGAGGCGGCGACGGACCTGAACACGGCGGCACAGAATGAGCTATTGCTTGATCAGGCCCGCGAGTACAACGCACAGATTGCGACTGGAGCGATCCTTGAGGCCGGGGCTAATGTGCCGACGGCTGCCGACTCTGATGAGGCCGATGCCGCAGGATCAACGATCTATCAGAATCTGCTTCGAGTGGACGACTCGGAAGTAATGGCCAGACTGGTCGTTCCCGCCGCTTCAGTGGATCTGCCGGTGTTCCACGGAACCGCGGACGCCACCCTTCGCAGGGGAGTCGGCCATCTGCGAGGCACTGCTCTCCCGGTCGGAGGCGACGGAACTCGCTCCGTGCTAACGGCGCATCGTGGGCTGGCCGAATCCAAGCTGTTCAATAAGCTGGATCGGGTACAACCGGGGGACGAGTTCTACATTCAGGTGGCTGGAGAATGGTTGACATATCGGGTGATCGACACCCAGGTTGTTTCGCCGGACCAGACGGAGCAGATCATTCCACTCGCGGGCAGAGACTTGGTGACGCTGGTGACCTGCACCCCGATAGGTCTGAACACACACCGAATCCTCGTGACGGGCGAACGAGTGGAAGACGCCCCAGCACCTTTTGCCGAAGTTGTTCAAGGCCCCGGCTTCCCGTGGTGGCTAGTTGTGCTCGGAGGCGGCGCGGTGGTGCTGGGCGTCTACGTCTGGATTTCGGGAAGACCGAAGGTCGGGTGAGGGAGTGTGTCAAGTGCTTGACACAGTCCCATGGCGACCCTAGATTACCTGTATCAGACAGTTGGTACACGGGGGTGTGTGGTGGAGTTCCATTCGTTGACGTTCACTCTGTTCTTCCTTCTACAACCCCCACTGCTACTTGCACTCGCATGGCTTATCGGTCGGGGAGGCAATTCCCCGACGCCGACTGTTCCCTTGAGCGATGATGCGTCTGCGAGTCTGCTAAGCGCTCGGCGAAGGATGCTCATCGCGGCGATAACCGCGCTATTGGTGGTCGTTTTGCTCCTCGTGTTGTTCCCCTATACGCGCCCGGCCTGGGCGATATTGGTGCCAGGCATCGGTGTAATTGTGGGACTCCTCGTTTACACGTGGTGGCCCGCCCACGGAGGGAAG
Source organism: Actinomycetaceae bacterium MB13-C1-2 (assembly GCA_035621235.1). Classification (NCBI taxonomy): domain Bacteria; kingdom Bacillati; phylum Actinomycetota; class Actinomycetes; order Actinomycetales; family Actinomycetaceae; species Actinomycetaceae bacterium MB13-C1-2. The sequence goes on along the minus strand of CP141731.1, from coordinate 270,374 downwards.
ATCGGGAATCGTCGGGCCGCCTCACTTGAGTCTCGTAATCCGACAGACTCGCTTGCGAAGACAACTCTTGTTTGGTGGGGAGTGGCCGCAGTCCTACTGGTCGGCGCGGTGGGTGTCTCTTTGCTACTTCGAACCCGGGCCACCGGACTTGGATTTGAGCCGGGGTTCAAATGCGAGTTGGTGGACGGGGTAACGCAGTGCAGACTACAGCCTCCGCTGCTAGGAGTGGTTCTAGGTTTGCCTTTGCTGGCGTTGACGGCAGTGCTCGGACTGGTCACCTGGATCGCGGTGCGTCGAGTGAGCTCACTGCCTGTAGTCCCTGGCGCGGACTATGAGACCGTTGACCGACGATGGAGGTCCCAGAGCGTCACGATAATCGTTCAACTGAGTGCGGGCGCGGTCTTCATCGAGTTCTCGGCTTTTTCGGCGCTAGTGCTCCTGATTACTTCCTCGCCGTCTGTATCCGATTCATTGATAGCGTTGGCGCCCAACCTCAGTGTGTTCGCGTTTACTGGTCCAGTCCTGACAATTTCTCTGATCATTTTCGGTAGCGCTGTGCGGCGCGCTTCTGATCTGCCTCGTTATTCGACGGAGGCGACGGGAATGGAGTCGGATCGATGATCGTCGTTGATGTTTCTGCAACGACACCACCATACGAACAAATCCGGTCGCAGATAGCGGCGCAGATTCGCTCGGGGGAGTTGCCTGACAATCACAGACTGCCTTCGATCAGGCAGCTGGCGGGGGACCTTCGCGTTGCCCCAGGAACGGTCGCTAGAGCGTATTCGGAGCTAGAAACAAGTGGGTTGATCTCCTCCACCCGAATGGCAGGCTCAAGAGTGATCGGACCGCCAACCCGACAACGGGAACAAGCACTTTTGGGCCGGGCCGTGGAGGACCTAGTCGACCGCGCGCAGGCAGTTGGCGTGAGCCAGGCAGATGTCGTCGGCCTGATCCAAAGTGCATGGTCCAAACGTGATCCCCTATCTCTAGATAGTCGCAGAGCTCAGACACAAGCAAGATCGGGAGACAACTGATGAACACGACAACTCCATTGCGGACAGAAGAAGAATCGCGGGCAGCCCTCGTTCGCGTCGTTCGACTCTTGATCGCCCTGTTACTGAGCCTACTTGTCTACCTGATGATGGGAACGTCTTCGAAAGGAAAGAGTTCGGGAGGGTTCAGTGACGATGGAAGCTTCGTCGACTCTCAGGGGAACCCAACAAGCGAGCCACCGCGAAGCGTAATGCTAGTTTTAGGGCCTTCTTTCTCGTTTTTGCTCTTAGCGCTTCTTATCGTCATTGTTGGCGTGTGGATTGCTAGCCGAGCCATGACATCACAGCGGGCTGACCAGATACTCAAGTCCACCGTGGCGGTAATCGTTGGGTTTACCATGGTGGCAATCATCGCGATGTATGCGGGATTTGGCCGTCTTGAAATCAGCGATGATATGGAAAACGGGGAGAGTATTTCGGTGCCTTTCGGTCGAGTTTCCGTGACGGTTAAGGATGACCTGCCCTAATCCTTCCGATAATCCGGATTAGGACGATAGCGTGCCCGGCGCCGCGGTGACGCCCTAGTTTCCTGGTAACCCGGACTAGAGCAAACTGGGTGCCCGGAACCGTTCGGTGTGCGGTACGTCTCCGGCAGTTCAGACCCGAGGAGATTGCGTGCCTGGTCCTGTGGCACCTTCCTGCCTTCTTTGATAGCGAGACCTGCACCAGCCGACAGATCAGCCGGCGCGGTATCGTGAGGGCTAGTCACCTTCTGTCACAACAGTGACTCTGAAGTCCCTTAGTGAGGTAGCAAATGTCTGATTTGAAACTCTCCGTCCTTGATCTGATTCCTCTGCGCGAGGGCCAGACCAGCGCCGACGCCCTACAGGCAAGTAGGGAGCTTGCGGCGCTCGCGGACCGTCTCGGATACACCCGTTACTGGGTGGCCGAACATCACAACATGGCCGCCATTGCTTCGACGGTTCCCGCGGTGCTTATCCCATATCTTGCCGCGAATACAGAGCGTATCCGGTTCGGCTCGGGCGGCGTCATGCTCGCGAATCACGCACCGTTCGCCGTTGCCGAGCAGTTCGCCCTACTTGCCGCCATGTATCCCGATCGGATTGATCTAGGTCTGGGTCGTGCCCCTGGGAGTGACCAACTCACTGCCGCGATTTTGCGTCAGGGGTTGCCCGGCGACGGGGTTGCCAATTACGCCAACGACGTTGAACTGCTTCGTGAGCTCCTTGGACGAGGCATGACGCCGCTCGGGCAGGATGTGCCTCTTAACGTCGCGGGGCACCGGTACGACATTCATGCGACGGCAGCGCCTGTCTCTGCCGTGGACATTTGGCTACTGGGTTCCTCGGCGCACTCGGCTCAGCTTGCCGCTCAAATGGGTTTACCGTACGTGTTCGCAAATCACTTCGGCATCCCGGGGATGGACCACATTCTCGACATCTATCGGAACAATTACGTTCCTTCATCCCAGTTCCCGGAACCCACAACGTTGCTTCCCGTCAACGTTGTGGTCGCGCAGACCCAGGAGGAGGCCGAGCGCCGAGCACTAGTTCAACGCCTCACGACTGCGAGGCTACGCACCGGGGGGCCTCTAACTGCTCAGCCATCTGTTGAATCGGTTGAAGACTACGATTGGAGCGCCCGTGAACTCGGGGTGCCTCAGCAGACGTACCCGATGACATTCGTCGGTTCACCAGGCCGGGTTGCGGCGGATCTCCACAGGTTGGTCGAGGAATACCGGTCCGACGAAATCATGATCTCACCAGTCGCGGGGGCGTTTACGGACGAGGACCCAGCCTCAGCCCCAGGTCGTACCCAGACCTTGGAACTATTGGCGGGGGAACTTCTCTAGTCCGAACCGTCCCGTTGAAGTGTTCTAGCTTGGGAACACATTTGGCGGGTTTGTCGCCGAGACCACGCGCTCTCCGATCGGCATGTTTCGGCCGGCTGAACTTAGGGGCTCCGACGGTAACTTCTCGCCATAGGCGCACCCGCTCTAGTGGATTTTGCGGCGCAGAGTCAGACCGCGCGGCACTTCCTCAAAGCCTCCTTGGGTAAGACTGTTCGCCCAAACTGACCCTCGAACTGGTTTGCCATTGAGCTTCTCCACGGTGAAGGTGGCGAGGCCGGCGCGACGCACAGTTTCGACCAGTGAGCGAACGGCTACCTCGCGCCGCGACTCATCAGCATCCTCGCGTGCGAGCACGGTCTTTCCCCCGCGCTCGATGTACAGGAGTGCGTCTCCGCCCACCAGCGTCACGAGGGCGCCAGCATTCCTCTTCCCCACTAGGCCCTCGGGCCAGGGGAGTGCGGCACCGTAGGGATTTGCGGGATCGGTCGCGGCGAGAGTCCACGCCGGTTCCTCGCCTACCGACTTCTGTGCATTGTCGCCTATCTCCCTAAGTCGGTCGACAGCTCCGGGAACTGCAAACTGTGCCCCTCCAAGTCCCTCGATGAAGTACCCACGCTTGCATGATCCAGATACCTCGAAGTCGGAGTAGAAACGATATGCCTGGGCGAAACCGCCCGGAAAGTCCTCGGCCACGACACTGCCTCTGGTCACAACTCCGTATCGCTCAAGCATCTCCACGGCCTGGAGAGTAGCGGCGGCGTCTGTTGTGAGCTGGTGTGTGTCAACTGCGGTATCGGCGTGCGAGCGCGGAGTCCCGGTTTTTTGGAGCGAGGGTCGAGTATCAGGTCGCGTGGATGAGGACAAGGCCCTGAGGTCAGCGGATTTAGCGTAACTTTCTGTCGTAGGGGATGCCGGGACCGGTTGGACTAGGGACCAGCGCCCGACGAGCGTCGGATCGGGAACGACCCCCCGACCCAACGACAAACCGGTCATCCCCCGGCGGGTTAGCGATCTGCCACGTAACCTGGTCTGCGCGGTCTTCTGTGCGCTCCTTTTGCCGCTGACTCGTGCGCGCAGAGCCTGAACCGAGTCCGATGTAACCAGTCCCATCCACGCGAGTGTCCAAATTGCCTCCGCCAGTTCGACTCCCGAAATGTGTAATCCCCGAGTTACCAAGCCATCAATGATCGCCCCGGCAAAGAGGGCGCCCCGGTTTCCTAACTCGTCCAATACAGCGCTCTCAAGATCGCTGAGGGAAACCTCTGACTTTACATCTACTGTCGGGGCAGTCCCGGTCGGCAAAAACTTGATCCACCCGTCACGATTTCCAATTCTCCCCGCTCCAATCCACATGAACTCACCGCCACTAACAAGGCTGTCTAGGGCGCGGGCGTCATAGTCGAGGATTCGGTTTGGGAGCACCAATGTTTCCCAGGCCGAAGCGGGGATCGGCAGTCCCGAAAGCTGATCGAGAACCGAGTAGAGACCTTCCGACCCGCGAAGCGAGCGGCCCGACTTCCCTGTGTCATAGTGCTGCCACTCAGCGAGGAATTCAGCGAAGCTGGTCTGCCCGACCGGCTCAACCGCACCGCGCAATAGCGCGAGCGAACGCACACGAATCCGGTCCAGCACTGTACGTTCTACCCACTGTGAGTGATCCGCATCTAGACCCCGATCATCAGCCAGCTCAGCGGGAAGGAACAGCCCGGGCGAGAGTAAGCCTCGTGCCTCCAGATCGCGCAGTGCGGCATGTACGGTCGTAGGAGCTAGAGCGAAGCGCGACGCCACCTCCTCTTCTGTAAACGGTCCGTGAGTGCGCGCGTATCTGGCGAGTAGCTGGTGTGCGGGGTCTTCGCTCGGCTCAAGGAATGAGGAGGGGAGACCCGGAGGCAGTGGAACGCCGGACGCCTGGACCAGAATTCCTGCGTCCTCGACAGCCGCCACGTAATCGGTGCCGCCAATTCTTGCCATGAACACCTGTTTGTTTAGGGAGGCACGCTCGACGGTCTGTTTGACAATTTGGGACTCGTCCTCCAGTTCAGTTGCGTTATCGGCACTCAGTCGGTTTGCTATTTCACTCACGGTGAGCGGGCCCAACATGCGGACCAGATCAACTAGACCGCCCGTTCCGCGGAACTGCCAGCCATCTCTGGTTCGCTGTAGTTCGGACTCCACCTCGGTGATCGCGTCCGCCTCAAGCAAGTCACGAAGCGGCACCTCACCCAATAGCTCCCGAAGGACTTCGGGGTCCACTGTTAGCGCTGCGATGCGGCGTTCCCCGGCCGGGGCATCCCCCTCGTACAGGAACTCGCCGACGTAGCCAAACAAAAGAGAGCGTGCGAAGGGGGAGGGGGTTTCCGTGACGACCTCGGTCAGCCGAGCCCGCCGCGTTGTTAGGTCGTGCATCAGGGTTCCAAGGGCCCCGGTGTCGTAGACATCTTGAAGGACCTCGCGTACGGCCTCAAGAATCATTGGAAAGTCGGGGTAGCGCGACGCGACTTCAAGTAGCTCGGAAGCGCGTAGGCGTTGTTGCCACAGCGGCGAGCGTTTTCCTGGTTTTGAGTTTCCGAGAATTAGGGCTCGTGAGGATGCTTCACGAAACCGTGCAGCGAACACGGCCGAGCCCTGAATCTCATCGCGCACAATCCGCGTGATCTCATCTGGTTCGAACAGGAAAATGTCTTCTGCCGAAGGGACATCAGAAGGGGTGTTTTCCAGACCTAGATCATCTTCCGAGTACAACCCAAGATCCATGTCGGGAACCCGAACGATTATCCCGTCGTTGCTGGGCGTCGCCTTTGTCTCGAGGCCCCAACGATCTCGCAGGCGAGCATTGATTGCCAAAGCCCATGGGGAGTGAACCGCGAGACCCAACGGGGACTCGAGCACGTACAGCCAATCGCCGACTTCATCGCGCGTTTTCTCAACGACTAAGGAGTCTGCCGTGGGAACCTGTCCCGTCTGCGCAACCTGCTCAGAGAGGTAGGTGAGAGTGTTATCAATGGCGAACGAGTCAAATCCAGCTTCCGCGAGGTACCCCTCGGCCCCGGATCGCTCGCTTTCGGTGAGGAGCTTTCCCGTCTCTCCCAAAGCGCGGCCTAGATCTACTGGGCGGCTCATAGAGTCACCGCGCCAAAACGGGGTCTTTGCAATGGTGCCAAATGCAGGTTCTACCTCAACCGAGTCCCTATTGATATTCCGAACCCTCCAGGAGGTGGTGCCCAGACTAAAGACTTCACCCACCCGGGTTTCGTGCACCATTTCCTCGTCGAGTTCGCCAACGCGGGTGTGACCGTCTTCCTCGTTCCCCGTCACCACCCGGTACAGTCCACGATCCGGAATAGTGCCGCCACCGGTCACCGCGAGTCGTTTCGCCCCCGGTCTCGCGCTCAGGGTTCCCACAGCGCGATCCCAGTCCACGCGTGCGCGGAGCGAAGCGAACTCGGTCGAGGGGAACTTTCCAGAAATGAGGTCCAGCACCGATCCGTAGGCGGACTTAGGCAGGTCCCGAAATGGGGCTGCTCTTCGAGCCGTCTCGAACCACTTCTCGACCTCAAGGGGGCCCACGGCTGCCTGTGCGATTGTCTGTTGCGCAAGAACGTCAAGTGGGTTGGACAAGACGCTAAGTGGCTCTATCTGTGTTTGGCTCATCCGTCTGGAAATCACGGCGGTTTCAAGCAGCTTCGATCTGTGCGTCGGATAGAAAACCGCTCGGGAAGTGCCACCAACCTGGTGGCCGGACCGTCCGAGTCGCTGCAGGCCGGAGGAAACAGAAGGGGGCGGATCGATCTGAACCACCAAATCCACTTCCCCCATGTCGATGCCCAGCTCAAGTGAGCCGGTGGCGACAACGCAGCGTAGAACGCCTGATTTCAGGTCCTCCTCAACCTGGGCCCTGATCTCTTTTGACACCGATCCATGGTGAGCTCGTGCCAAAACAGGAGAGTCAGCATCTTGCGTTCGTTCTTCATGGATTTGGTTAAGTCGGGCTGTCAGTCTCTCGGCCAGTCTTCTTGAGTTAGCAAAGACGATGGTGGAACGAGAGTCCATGATCCGCTCATAAAGTGACTGCTCGATTGACGGCCACATCGACCCGAGCCGGTGCTCCTTTATGGGTTCGCCAGCATTGATAACCTCGGGTTCAATCACGGGCGGATTCGACATGTCCGGGACCGGGACCTCAACCGTGATGTCGAACTTTCGACTTGCCCGAGGGTGGACGATCTCGACAGGCTGGGCCCCGCCGAGGAATCGAGCAACTTCTAGCACCGGCTCAACTGTTGCAGACAGCCCAATCCGCTGCGCAGGCTTCTCAAGTAGCATGTCGAGCCGTTCCAGCGATAGGGCAAGGTGTGCGCCGCGCTTGTTGCCTGCAAGGGCATGGACTTCATCAAGGATTACCGTGTCAATACTCTTGAGAGTCTCGGCTCCCGCACTCGTGAGTAGCAAATAGAGCGATTCAGGTGTCGTTATCAGGATGTCCGGGGGATTGCTGATTAGACGCCTGCGTTCCGATGCGGTGGTGTCGCCCGAACGCACTCCAACGGAAATATCAGGAGCCTCTAGTCCCGCCGCCACGCTCGCCTCCCTTATCCCGGCGAGGGGCGCCCGCAGGTTGCGCTCAACATCAACTCCGAGTGCTTTGAGCGGAGAGATATACAGGATCCGAACCCCGTCGCGCTCGGACTCCCCGCTCGCGGTGGCTCTCTGTTTCGCTAAAGAGTCGATTGCCCACATGAATGCGGCGAGTGTCTTGCCCGATCCTGTGGGGGCGATGACTAGAGCATTCGATCGGGAACGGATCGCTTTCCACGCCTCACGCTGGACCTCTGTTGGCTGTGCGAAGGCACCCCGGAACCAGGCGCGTGCCGGAGCCGAGAATCCCGATAGCGGGTCTTCGTGAACTACAGAAGTCATAACGGCACTGTAGCTGGCCGCCCCGACAGAATACGAGGTGTGAGATCGGACTTTCTGATACCAACCACTCGCTTCGGCTCATAGCTTGGCGCTGCGCGTTCTGCCCGCGAACCGACTACCGTTCAAGCATGCCAGAGGGAGATTCCGCCTACCGCGTTGCGGCGCAGCTAGATCGTGCGTTGTCGGGACGAATCCTTACACAATTTCAGATTCGTACGGGAGCACTGGCTCGGGCAAATCTTTCGGGAGAAACCGTTCAAAATGCGGAGGCTTTCGGGAAACACATCATTGTCCGCATCGGTGAGTACTCCCTTCATTCTCACATGCTCATGGACGGGACATGGCACCTGTACCTTCCCGGCACCAGATGGCGCAGACCTGCACACCAGGCTCGTCTGGTTCTGGGCAATGATCAGGCGCAGGCTGTCGGATTCTTGGTCGGGAAAATCCGGCTAGTTCGAACCGATCAAGAGTCGAAACTGATAGGCCACCTGGGTCCCGATCCACTCAAACCTGAGTGGGACAACGGCGGCCTTGAGACGGCGGCGCTAAACCTCGCCGCAGATCATCGGTCGATTCATGTCGCTTTGCTAGACCAGTCGAACGTGGCCGGCTTTGGGAATGAGTACGCCAACGAGATTTGCTTCCTGGCGGGAATCAACCCTGCAGCGCCCGCCGTACAGGTGGACGTGCACCGCTGTCTAGTGATGGGAACCCGTCTGATTCGTGCCAATTTGGGACGAGTTGAGAGGACCACAACAGGTGATACCCGTCCCGGAAAGCGGCTGTACGTCTATGGCCGGGCCGGGCAACCCTGCCGTCGTTGTGCCGAAACAATCAGGTTCACCAGACGGGGCGCAACACCCTCTTCTATGCGACACGTGTACTGGTGTCCGAACTGTCAACCGGTGGAGATGAACCACGACCTGCGTTAACAACGGCACGCCGCGGCAGAACAGCTTCCCCCTATCGCTAGTCTGTTCTTGTGGTGTCAGGTTTCTTCTCACGTAAGCGCTCCGAGCGGTCCCATCCTTCGGAGATAGCAGACGACCCCCTGGTGGGGTCGCGACCTCCCGCCCCCGAAGCCGACAGTGAGGCTGGGGATACGGTTCAAGAGGAGGCACCTGATTCGAACGACAGGACTGCGACGGAGAGCGCTGAGGAAGCGCCTCAGGTAGACCCGGCGACAATTCTTGACGGAGCCTCGGCTAAGTGGCGTTCGATGTCCGCCGAACGACTGGGGCAGGACGGACAGCGTTTCCGCGAGCTTCGAGTAAACCTTGACGACGCTCATCCGGGAGGATTAGCGCAGCTTTACGTTGACCATCCGACTCGTCTTGACACCCTGATTCGCGAAGAGTCCGCTTACGAGGAAGCAGCCCGCGAAATCCAAGAACTCTGCGCTCTTGCAGACACTTTGGAACAGCGATACGGTCAGGCCGAAATTCACCTTGCCATTGGCGTCGCCTCTTGGGAAGGCTCAGGAATCGAAGACGTTCCCGTGCTGATGCGTCGCGCGCGTATCGCTCACGACTCTAGCGGCGAGGTTACGATTCAACTTCAGCCGGGTGTCGAGGTTAGTACCCGCCTGCTCCGAGCCATCGCAAACGCGGGGAGTCCGGTTGATACGGTCGAACTTGGCCGCGCAATGCGGGGTCCTGACGGCTTCGTTCCGCGCTCAGCCCTGACAATCGTACGCAACACTGGAATGGCGCTTCCCGGATTTGAACTAAAGGACTCGCTGGTTCTGGGTATCTTCACCCATCCCGCAGGGCAACTTTACCGCGAACTGGCTCCATCAATCGGGCCGGACGCGGAACCAGTGGTTCGGGCTTATGCTGGTGACCCGCAGGCGCGCGAACTCTTTTCGATTCCGCCCGTGAAACCCAACCCGTTTGACCGTGATCCGTGGAAAGAGCTGGGTGTCGGCGATCAGGACCCGCAAACACAGGACGTTATTGAGGCGGTTGCAGAGGGACACTCAGCTGTGCTTCCGGCACGTAGCCCTGGCCAAGCTCCGCGTCTGACAGCATCGGTCGCTGCCGCCCTGGTGGAGGTCGGCAGAAAAGTCCTTATTGTTCTTAACCGAGAAGACGAACACGATCAACTCATCCGGGCGCTGAAAGAGAGCGGTGTGGGCCCGATCGTCGCCGACCTCACCCCTCTGGGCGACCAGAAGCTCGTCGAAGGTCGACTTATTGACCTGCTTGCCGTGCCCGGTCCTCCTCCTGAGAACGCGCAGATCGCCAGTATGCGCCGCAACCTCACGGCGGCGCGTGAGGCACTTGGTGCCTACACGGAGCTTTTGCACACAGAGCTAAGTCCGTGGGGAGTCTCCCCCTACGACGCACTCCAGGTTCTAACGGACCTTACCTCTTTGGCAGATCCGCCAAAGACCAGGGTTCGGTTGCCTCTTTCCTCTCTGGTTTCACTCGCCTCGGACGGTGGTGAATCAGGGGGTGAACTCCTTGAGCGTGCCTCAAATCTCGGTCTCTTCAACCCGGACTCCAGCTACGGAGCTTGGCAGGGTGTGGCGATTGAGAACTCTGAGGATGTTGGTCCGATCATCGGATCAATCGGCCGTCTGGTGGACGACTTGCTCCCGGCTCTCCGCATGCAGATGAGCACCACTGCTGCACAGTTCTCTCTAGCGCCATCCGTAACGCTCAGTCAGTGGGAATCACAACTAGATGTTCTTGCCCGAGTTCGCGACTGCCTCGACGTCTTCCGCCCCGATGTGTTGGAACGGTCACCAGCTAACATGGTGGTCGCGACGGCGCCGAAACAGTGGCGCAAGGATCGCAGCATCAGGCTCAAGGGATCTGAACTACGCAGCCTTCAGCACCAGGCAAGAGACTCGGTTCGCACAGGCGTGCATGTCGAAGACCTACACGCAGCCCTCATTGACGCCCAAGAGGTCCGGCAACAGTGGAAGCAGATTTCTTCCGACCCGGATTCCGTTCCCACAGTCCCGAACCAGCTTCAAGATCTCCTGGACACCTATCGCGCAGTTCAGGACGAACTTGCGGTGATTAGGCCGGTACTGGAACCGGTATACGGTGCCTTTGACTCGCTTTCGATCGACGAGCTTTCGGGCGTTCTCGAAGCGCTCTATCGCGATCCGGAAGGAGCGGCACAGATCCCGGAGTTACTGCAGGTGCTGGACAAACTCGACTCGCTTGGGCTGAGAGATTTGGTCGTTGATCTGCGTGAAAGGGGCATCGACGGGAGTGCCTTGAGCCTTGAACTCGACCTGGCATGGTGGGCTTCCGCACTCGGATTCATGCTGGCCGAGGAGCCTCGACTGGGTGGGTTCGACCCCGAGGGCCTTGAGGCATTGCTTGGAACTGCGAGGGACCTAGATCAGGACCAGGTTGCCTCCCTCGGCCCAGCTTTGGTTGATCACGCACTGTCCCGCGCCTTCGAGGCGCAGGAACTGTACCCGGATCAGAAGCGCGGACTGCGAGCAGGTCTGTGGAATCACACGGACGTGGAGTCTCTGTTTGCGACCGTCAACCTCGCATCGGACCTTCAGCCGATTGTCGTTGCCGGACCCGCGCAGGTACCGAATCTGATAAAGCGCGGACGGAGGATTGACTCGATAATTCTTCTTGACCTTGAGGGCCTCACCGAGGGGGAGGTAGTTCCGCTACTGGCGCGCGGCGATCAAGTCATCGCCATCCAGGATCCTGTGCGTGCCCTGAACTCCCAGCTACTGACCACAATCAGCGGCGCACTTCCGACGCTGGAGGTCCCCGGAGAGCAGATCCCGGTTGGCAACATGGTTTCCGAGGTGATCGGTCGCCACATGGGTAGCGATTCGCTGGTTGCGGTCCCATCTCCGCGCGCCGCGGAACCATTCACTTTCCTCTATGTTGACGGGCGAGGAATGCCCGCGCCGGGCGTTCACGCAATCGAGACATCGTCGACCGAGGTTGAGGCCGTTGCTGACCTGATAGAAGAACAGCTGAGAGTTCATCCCGAAGAGCGTCCAACTGTGGTCGTCTTCAGCGACCGTCACGCGGCGCGGATCGCCACCGAACTTCGGTCACGTAGTAAGACGAACACGGCCCTGGCCAAATATCGCAGTGGTGATGAAGACTTCAGGAACATCATTGTCTTCCCTGTAGAACTGGCCTCGCGCGAGAGCGATAGGACAATCGTCTCGGTCGGGTTCGCCAAGACCCCGCACGGCAGGGTTATTCATGACTTTGGGATTCTCTCGACCGCCGACGGTCTTCGAACTATGGAGGATCTATCCCTCGGACTGCGTGGTGACGTGAAGCTCGTGTCGTCGATCCAAGCCGATGAGTTGGATAGGACCAGGCTTAAGAAGGACGGCGAGATCATCCTGTTCAACCTGCTGCACGCCGCGGAGTTCGGTACTGCAGACCAGCCGGAGGTAGAAGGGGATGAACCAGAGTCTCCGCCGGAGTTGCTTACGGATCTGGCTGAACGGCTTCACCGGGTTGGACTGCGGGTCGTTCCGAACTACGGCTCCGATGGTGGGATGAGGATTCCTATGGCCATCGGTCATCCGGAGGTTCCGGATGAGCTACTGGTCGCTGTTCTTACCGATGATGATGCCTATATTGGCGAGCCATCCCTCAGGGTTCGTGGTCGGCACTGGCCCAGAATGCTTGAAGCGCAGGGGTGGAAAGTCTATACGGCGCTTTCGATGGCGGTTTTCATTGATCCGAACCGGATTGCTGATGAAATAGTGCAGCTGACACTGGACGCGGTCGATGAGTATTACGCCAGAATCGGGGAGCCACAAACTCCGGCCGCGGCGGCGGCGTTAGGAGTCGTACTGCCCGGCATGGAGACTTTGGGCGCGACGACAGACGAGGCGAACTCGGGGGCAGATGCGGTTGACGATCTTGTCAGCGAGCTTGAGGTTACCGGGGCGCTCCAGGTAATTCAGCCGGAGCTATTGGGTGGGGACTTTGGTAAACACGGCTCTCGGGGGCCGGGAGCTCAGAGCTTCTCTGCTGTAGCGGAAACCCGGTTACGCGGTCCTCGTCCCCCCTATGCGAGCGGGTTACCCCTTGCGGCATACAGCGATGAGCAACTTGATGAGATGGCTGCGTGGATCATCGACGACGGCACTTTGCGTACAGACGAGCAACTGATGGAAGCACTTCGTGAGGAACTGGACATAACCCGCCACGGAGCCCAAACGGATGCTGTGCTACGCAATGTTGCCAGGCGTGCTCTGGACCAGAAGTGAGCAAGAACGATCCCGATTCGGTTCTGGGTCGCGAGCCAGATTTGGATTGGAATCCGATCGTGGATGGCGCCTCTGTTGCTGACTCCGGCGGTGTTTCGGGTTCAGACCTGGCTCCGAACCCTCACAGGGCATCCGATCCGAAGAGCGACAGGCCACGAACTAAGCATCGCGCTGTGGTACGGCTGAGCCGGGTTGATCGATTGAGGCTTGAGGCAGGCGAAATTGAAGATCCCTATCAGGCGGTGGGTAAGCCTGAGCCATCGAGCCAGACGGATAGTGATGCCTCTCAGCCGCGAGACAAGACGGAGAAGGGTCGCGACGCCTGGCTTCGCCAGAACGTTCCGCCGCACTGGTGATCGGGTACCCGTCAGGGTCCGACAACTTTGGTGCCTAGCTCGCCCTGGCACCCTTGCCTGCCGCTCACGAGCGCCACGAGTTCTGACACACACGAACTTTAGTTGGGTACCCGTCAGGGTCCGGCAACTACGATGTGCAGTCCGGACTGGGTGCTAGCGCAAAGCACCTGAGCGACTTCTGAACTTGCCATCAAGAAACTGACTCTGGCGTCTGCGTCGCCCTGAAAGGCAGCGCTGGCCACCTCGTTTACCTGTTCGACTACTGCGTCCGAAGCTAGCTTTTCAATCGGGGAGTCAGGAGCAAGACAGGCGTCCGAAGAACCCCAAATCTGAACAACCTCGCCCGTCTTCAATCCATCGGAGTCGGCCGGCAGATCGAGCACGACTCTCGATCGTCCCGGAGGCACACCCGAGGTGTTGTCTGTGAAGTCCCTAAGCAACAGAACTTCCCCTCGCGCCACGTCTCGGCGGATATCCTCCCCATCTGTCTGCGCGAAGCTACTCACGGCTTCGTCGGGGACCGCAGTTTTCGGAAGAAGGAAGACAGAAGCTGTCTTGTTCGTTACGGGTTCTCCCGCCCGGAGATCGGTCAGAGCAACTAGCGCAGGGACCCCGCTTGGAGTTGGTCTCAGCGCGAGGACAGCAAAGGTGGCGATGGCCATCACCAACACTGCCGTTATGACAGGTATCAGATGGCGTCGTATACGCCGCCCTGTCTCCTTAGCCCTCTTTGCGTTTCTCATAAGCCAACCATGGGGGCTAACGCTCTTCGCCGCATCGACCATGGTCGGAACCTGTGTAGTGCTCCCAGGCGGTGCTTTGTTAGCAACCGCCACAAACCCGTCGGGGCGGTAGTGATTTCCGACGCTCAATGGTTGGCAGCTTTGGGGCTGAATCTAGCCGACGTCCTAGTGATTTGTTTGCTTGATGTTCAATGATTGCAGCTCTTGTGAGCAGTTCTCATGAGCGTTGTGCTCACCCGTTACGAAGTCCTATAAAGGCCTTCTGGTGTCGCCACATAATCGACTTTTCGATCATGGGAGGTAAAGGGAATTTGGCCGCTTTTATGGAACTCGTCTGCAAAGCAGATGCCGACGAGCAGAGGAACTTGATCCTGTTGGGACTCAATGGCCTCCATAGCACGGTCGTACCATCCCTTCCCCCGGCCCAGTCGCGTTCCAGAGGCATCCAGGGCCAACGCAGGCAGTATGACAACGTCGATTGGACCGCTACGTGAACCCCGCAGTGGAAGGAAGGGCGGAACCTCGGAAAGACCGTCGAAATCAAGGTTTGGCGCAACCACGCTCACCCCGCGCTCCACAAGCTGATCGGTAAAGCGGGATACATCCGGCTCGGATGAGTAGGGGAAGTAGGTGGCGACTATGGAATCGGAACCGATTGGGATCTGAGGATCACTCAGGACACTCTTCAACTGCTTCGCACTGTCTGTTCGCCGGTCAGGGTCCAGCGCTTGAAGTCGGGTACGTCGCTTAGTCAGGCAGACTCTGCGCCAATTGCGCTTCTGTCGGTCCAGGTTCTCTTCGAGTTGCCTCAATCGCTAACCTCCTAAATCACGTCTCGCCTCCCTCAACCTCTGCATCCGGAGTGAGAGACTAAACTTATGCATTCTGTTGCCCAGTTCTACCAGGATTGCCTCAGCGTCGCCCAGCAGCAACCTCCACTGGATATGTTGTTGGCCGATGCGATGGGCTGCATCCTCGCCGAAGACGTAGTAGCTCCGTTCAACCACCCGATTGTTAATGTCGCGGCATGTGACGGCTACGCGGTTGTCGCTTCCGACATCGCTTCGGCTGCGGCCAGCCCGGTATCCTTGCGCGTCACTGCAGAAGTTGCTTCCGGCTCGACCCAGGCACTTGAGCTGACTCCTGGCACCGCAGTCCGAATCGGCTCCGGCGCTCCGCTCCCCTCGGGTGCAGATGTGGTGATTCCACTGGCCCTGGCTGATCTCAAAGAGACAGTGGTCGTGATCAGTAGGCCCTGGGCACTCGGCACTAATGTTCGGTCGAAGGCCGAGGACTTCGTGGCGGGCGAACCGGTTCTGCGTGCCGGAACCCGTTTGGGTCCCGTGCAGATCGCCGCGCTCGCGGCGGTCGGTCGGGCTCGTGTAGTCGTTCACCCCAATCCTCGCGTCGTTATCCTCTCCATTGGTGATGAACTGGTGGAACCGGGGGTTCCTCCGCATCCCGGCACCGTCTTCGATACCAATGGTCATATGCTCGCCGCGGCTGCGAACGAGGTTGGGGTTGAGACCTACCGGGTTGCCGCCGTCCCAGACGATGCCCAGCGCCTTAAGAATCTGATTGAAGATCAACTGATGCGTGCAGATCTGATCATCACAACTGGTGGCCTGTCGTTTGGTTCGGGGGACACCGTGCGCCAGGTGTTAGAAGAACTGGGCGATGTCGCCTTTGAGCGGGTTGCGATTAGGCCCGGAAACATGCTCGGGGTTGGAACCGTGGGCGAGGAGTTCGGCAGGGCGGTGCCCGTCTACTGTCTTCCAGGAGACCCGGTAGCGGCTCAGGTTTGTTTCGAGGTGTTTGTTCGCCCGGCACTACGAAAGATGCAGGGGTGGACCAAGCTAAACCGTGCCGCTGTCCGAGGAGTGGTGGACCGCTCGTTTGCCTCGCCTGCCGGAATACGCGAGTTCATCAGGGTACGACTTACCGGCTCACCGCGGGAAGGATATACCGCCACGGTGGTGGGCGAACCCGAAGCACTCTGGCTCTCCGCCCTCGCCACCTCGAACGCGTTGGCCGTGATTCCTGAAGAGGTCGAAGAAGTGAGTGCGGGAGATCAGGTGACCTGCCTGCTCCTGGAGCAGTAGTCATGGGAGCTTTCGGTCTTTCCTCAAGGTCGCGGGTCTGGGGTGTTCCCGCTGGAAACCTAGTACGAGAATATCGGGCGGCAGACCTCGCGGAGTTGCTCCGGCCAGAAAGCTCAGCGCAAGAGGTTATTGTGCGACCGGCGATGGGGTCAGACGCTCTGAAGATCGAATCGGTGCGACGGGCAAACCGCGACTGGCTTGAACCCTGGGAGGCGACAATTGCCCCGGGCAGCAATAGCTTGCCTCCAACCTGGGGAGAGTATTCCAGACGCATGAACCGATCCATGAAAGAGGGGACCGGCCTGCTGATCGCCGTTGTCGTTGACGGGGACGTGGCAGGGTGTGTGACGCTCGGTGCCGTGGAGCGTGGGTCCATGAGTCAGGGAACTCTGGGCTACTGGATTGGTCAGCGTTGGGCTGGCCAGGGGGTAACCGCGCTGGCCGCAGCTACGGTCATCGACATGGTGATTCTTGAGTTGGGACTGCACCGGATAGAGATTAACGTCCGTCCAGAGAACAATCCCAGCCTCGGGGTGTGCAGGCGGATCGGAGTCCGCCAAGAAGCGTATAAACCACGCTTCATGAGTATCGCTGGACAGTGGGCCGATCACATCGGATTTGGTGTGGATCGCGAAGACCTACAGCGGCAAACCATGATTCAAGCACTTCGCGAGTCCCGATATGAGACTTCCACGCCGATAGTTTGAAAACACGCGGAGTGGCATGCCCAACTGGCGGGGCAACACCCATAGGTTTGGGTTGTGGAGCTTACCGGTCTGATACTCGCGTTGATCGCAACACTGTTTGTCGGCTACGCGGTGCCGATCTGGTCGAAGCGCAGATATGCGCTCGCAACTTCACGCAAGGATGATCGCTTCTCAGAGAATCTGACATTGTTGGAGACCTCGCCGGAGCGGGCTGAGTCAGACTTCGGCCCCTCGTCGAGGCCGATTCTGCGGGGTGTGAGTTCGTCGATGGCTCGGGGAGGAAATGCAATGAGCGAAGAGAACGTGGGAAAGTCGGCTAACTCGACCCGTACCCGCTCGGCCGCATCTTCTATGGATGTGCGCGCGGCACAGGAGTACTCTGCTCTGCGAGCGCGCCGCGCGGCCCACCTGTCCAGAGAGAAGGTCGCAGCAAAGCGTCGACTGGTGACCGCAGGCGCTGGTGTGGTTGTTGCGATCGTCTTTGCCGCACTGGCTGCGGCCGGCTTGATTGGCTGGCTGTGGATGCTTGTTCCGGCCGGTTTCCTCCTGGCGACGCTGGCTGCATCCGCCGTTGCAGGGGAGCGAACCAAGAAGCAGATCGACGCGGACAACAATCGGATCGCTGAATTGCGCACGGCGATGCGTCGCTCCGATCTTGGATCCCGCCCCGCAACAAGTGCGCCCAGGGTTGCGGCCGCACCCGAGCGGGTGTCGCGGACCAGCGAGTCAGTGGAGGAGAACCCGGCGTCAGGTTCTACAAACATTCCGCAGTCCGTTTCGACACCATCGGTGATGAGGGACGCTGTGGAGACCGCTGAACAGCACGAGGAACAGCATTCGTCTTCCGCGCGCCGAGTAAGCGGGGGAGAGTGGGACTTCGTTCCGCTTCCAGCCCCGAGCTATTCACGCAAGGGAAAGATCGTTCGCCGCGTAGTTCACCCGGACACGGACATTGTGAGCGTGCAGCCGTTGTCTTCGATAGTGGTTCCGGGACGACCCACAAGGGCTACTGTGCCGATGGCTGAGGAAGTCGTGGACACGTCGACGGCTTCGAACCCGACGTTCAAGTTCGACCTGGACGCTGTACTAGACCAGCGCCGCGCTCAGTAGCTGAGGGGAACAAAGCAACTGAGCCGAGTAAGGCGTTCGCGACACATCAACTGAATCGGGCGAGGCATCTGCGTGGCGATCAACGGTGGAGCCGAATAAGGTGGGTGCGTCGCAGATTCAAACTCGGATTCGCTGACTGGCGCATACACGAGCTCGGTTATCCAGTGAACCAAATATCACTGGTTCTAGGTTCACTGTGTGTGGTCTTCGGTGCTAAGCTTCTTAGCGCAGTAAGGGGCTATGGCGCAGTTGGTAGCGCGCTTCGTTCGCAATGAAGAGGTCCGGGGTTCGAATCCCCGTAGCTCCACCACTGGCAGACCCTTTGGGTGCAAAGGGGTGTCGTTTGGTTCTGTCTCTCGACGAGTCTAGTTTTCCCCACGGTTCTGCGGTTTCACTCTATCCGGACCGCATCGTTGTAACCGCCTGTTGGTGCGTACGGGTGCCCTCGTTGGTCTTTTGCTGTGGCTGACACGGGGATTGACAACATCGCTTCACAAAACGTCTCGAGGAAATGCGGGTTCGTCGCGATTCGGCGCAGTGAAGCACAAGTCTGTTACCGGTGACGCTCAGAATAGGAAGAGGGTGAAGTCATCTGGTTCTCTACCATACGCAGCCATCCTCAACTCGAGAGTGTCAGATGCAGTCATAACCATGCGAACGACCTACGACATACTTCAGATACCCGATGTGATGACCCCATGGACAGAACCGAATCAAACGTTACTAAACATTTACCATTAGATAATGAGCGCTTTACACGAAAGACTGTGGTGGAACGGCTGTCTGCGGGTGGAGGACTTTGCCGTTGATGCGGTCCGCAGCCTTGCTGAAGAGGTCAATGCTAGCTGTCCGTCTCGCTCTGACGCGCCAAGGGTCACGACTGATGAGAGCTTGGTTTTCGGAGCATTTCGGGCTTTTGAGAATCTTCAGGTTGACGGCAAAGGACCACGGGTTTGGTCGCCGATGTCCGGTTTCTTTCAGACCGAGGACGGCTGGGTGAGACTGCACGGCAATTATCTGCATCACCAACAAGCCATCAGTAAAGCGCTGCGGGTTGATGGGTTTGGGGAGCTGAGGATTCGTCTTGCGGAGATGTCGAGTAAATGCATAGAAGATCAGGTTGTCGCGTGCGGCGGAGTCGCAGCTGCTGTCCGGTCAGAGTCGGAGTGGCACGAGCATCCACAGGCTTTTGCCATGCAGGATGTCCCCTGGATCAAGGTTGAGCCTGGTGAAAACCAGCGGCGTCCCCTAGGAGCGGGCTATCTTGAGGGCATCAAAGTTCTTGATCTCTCCCGCGTGATCGCCGGTCCCACATGTACGCAGGTTTTGGGGTGTTTGGGGGCGACTGTGTTGCGGGTTGACGCCCCCGGGCGTCCAGAGATCCTTGAGCAGTACCTGTCGAACGGGATGGGGAAAAGGTCGGCGCTGGCAGATTTCAACCGTGAGCGCATCGTTATCGATGAGTTGGTCAGACAGGCGGATGTGGTCGTGGTCGGGTATAGGCCCGGTTCACTGATCAAGTTCGGCTTGGATCCACAATCGCTTCTGAGTAAGAATCCTGGCCTTGTGGTTGCCAGCCTGTCGGCTTGGGGTGAGCGTGGGCCCTGGGCTGAACGTCGAGGATTTGACTCGATTGTCCAGGCAGCGTGTGGAATCGCGGACTTTTACCGTGACGCTGAGGGGAATCCTGGAGCGTTGCCAGCCCAAGCATTGGATCACGCAACCGGATACCGTATGGCAGCTAGCATCGTCAGACTATTACGAGGGGGATCAACAGGAATCATTCGCGCCAGTCTGCTTGGAGCCGCTCACACACTCCTGACTATGAGAAGAGAAGATCATCGCGCAGTTCAAACTCCTGCCGTCCAGTACTGGCGAACTACCAGCCACGGGAAAGCGCTGAATGCGGTGCCAGTACCGCTTCGTGTCGACGGTGAGGCGCTAGTGGCTCCCATCGGCGACTACGGAAAATCAGCCCTAAGTTTCACAGAGGAGAAGGGCGGTTGGGTGGGATAACGGCGAGATTTTGGGAGATCGATCGGGTGTGATGGTGCAGTTACTGTTGGCGCTGCCAAGGATGCTGAGGTGTCAGCCGTCGAACTGCAAACCTCGCCGCGTCCGGGGGTAATCGAGACGATCAGAACACTAATAACTGAGTAAAATAGCTGCGGCGAGATCCACGACAGGATCGTCTCTACTCAAACGGCGAGGTGCGAAGACGACTATGGCTACCGTAACTGTAAAAAGTATCATTCTTGAGTCCGTTAGGGTTGCCCCGATGGTGGATTTCTGGTCGTCATTGCTCGACGCACCGTCTGGAATCGACCCGGTTTCTGGGTGGGGACAAGTAGTCGCCAACCCCATTTGCATCAGCATAAAGCCGGTTGCTACCGAGGTCCTGCCTGGCCTAGAGAAAGGCTCTCGGGTTCACTTTGACATGCTCGTGGAAGATCTGCCAACAGAGACGAAGCGCGCACTGTCTCTGGGTGCGACCATCAAACGTGGTCCTTTCGGGGACGAAGCAACCGGACAGTTCACGGTGCTTGCTGATGTTGATGGTAACGCCTTTTGCTTCTACACCGATCCCGTTCAACAGCACAGCTCGATCATCGAAGCCATTCGTAATGGCACCATCGGAACAGCTGATTTCTAGAGCACCGCAGCCAGCTCAAGAGAGACCCCTACTTAGCCGTAAGTGATTCGTGAAAGCGCACCAAAACAGCGAAACCCGACGAAATCTCAGTCCTGGGTTTTCACGGGGTAGGCCGAGCAACGCGCCTAACTTCAGCCTGCGCCAACCCGGCCCTGGCTTCCACCGGAATGACTTCTGCCCCCATGACCCCACCGGAAGAGCCAGTTTTGCGCGACGCCTATTCCTTGGCTGCATTTGTGTAAAGGGGGTTTTCTTCATGGGTGATCCCGTAGTGTTCTTTGCCGCGCTCAAAGTTGAGCAAGCGAAGGGCGTTGGAGACGACCACCAACGTTGAGCCTTCGTGAATGAGAACGACGAGTCCGATGTTCAGTCCGAAGAAAGTCATGACGATAAGGAAGACAACGACCAGGAGGCTGACAATCAGGTTCTCTGCGATGATTCGGCTAGTGGCACGGCTGAGACGAACCGCAAATGGGACTCTTCCCAAATCGTCACTCATTAGCGCAATGTCGCAGGTTTCCAAGGCAACGGCTGAACCGGCGGCTCCCATCGCTATCGCAACATCAGCTTTTGCCATCGCTGGAGCATCATTGACGCCGTCTCCGACCATAGCGATCGGGGCGTAATCGTGTGTCAGCTCGCTTATTTCCGTGACTTTGTCTTCGGGAAGTAGGCCGCCGATCACTTGGTCGACACCAACTTCACGGCCCACGGCATCGGCAACTTGTTGACTGTCACCAGAGATCATGATCATCTTCTTGACCCCTGCCGCTCGCAATGCGCTCATTACTTCGACGGATTCGCCACGAGCCTTATCGATTACCCCGACGACTCCGAGGAACTGATTGTCGTACCGAACAAGCATTGCTGTTTGCCCGCGTTCATGGATAAACGAGTAACCCTCCCGGAGGTGATCCGGGAGCCGCGCCCCGAGTTCAGTGAACATACGTAGGTTGCCGGCTTCGACAGTTTTACCATCGATCACCGCTGCGAGACCTCGACCTGTAACAGAGTTGAGGTCGGTAGCAACCAGTCGCTTGTCTACTGGTACTTGGCTACTGAGATCGCGAGTGATTGCGGTCGCGAGAGGGTGGTCGCTGAGGGACTCCACTGCGAGCAGGACGGGAACGAGTTGTTCTCCCTCCGCTCCTAGGGTTGGCCAGATTGTGTCTACTGAGGGAGTGCCCCACGTGAGGGTCCCAGTCTTGTCAAACGCCATTGCTTGGATTCTCCCAAGCGTTTCTAGTGGGGCACCACCTTTGATAAGCACACCGGCGCGGGCGGCGCGAGCGATACCTGAAAGCACCGCAGCCGGAGTGGCAATCGCCAGAGCGCAGGGGCTGGCGGCGACCAAGATCGTCATTGCTAAATAGAAAGCATCGCTGAATGAGTTGTTTAGAACCAACCAGGAAATCAGCAGGGTTGCTACTACCCCGACTATTACCGCTGGTACATACCATCGTTGGAAACGCTCAATGAAGAGTTGGGTTCGTGACGCTGTTTGGTCCGTTTCCGCAACCAGTCGCACAACGCGAGAGAGTGTTGAGTCGGCCGCGGTCGCGGATACGCGTACTTCTAGTACGCCACTCCCGTTCACTGTTCCAGCAAAGACCTTGTTAGATGCTGGTAGGGCATCTAGGTTGGCTTCGGCTCTACCAACCCTGGTCACGGGTTCCTTCTCAACTGGCATCGACTCCCCGGTTACCGCGGACTGGTCGACCGCCGAGAATCCCGCGACTACGAAACCATCCGCTGGAATCCTTGAGTTCGGGCGGACCACGACAGTGTCGCCAATTTGAAGTTCTTCAACCGGTATCTCGACGGTCTCGTCTGCTTCTCGACGAACCAGCGCGGTTCGCGGCGCCAACTCAGCCAATGCCTCAATGGATCGGCTTGCTCTGCCCAACGCAAATTCCTCAAGCGCGTGACCTAGCGAGAAGAGGAACAAAAGAACTGCCCCTTCTGCCCACATACCGATTGCGGCGGCCCCGATGGCGGCGACCAGCATCAAGAAGTCGACTTCAAACCTGCCCTTTAGCGTCGATGCAATAGCCTCTTTGAAAGTAAAGAAGCCACCGAAAAAGTAAGTGGCTAGGAAGAATGCAAGTGGCACGCCGACCAGAGGCAGCTTGAACACGTACCCCGCTAACATCCCTGCGCCGTAAGTGATACCGGCGAGGATTGCGAACCATAGTTCAATGTTGGAAAAGCCTTTGCCGTGACGGTGATCAGGTGCAGTTTCGTCATGTTCTAGCTTGGTCATACAGAAACCATACATCATTATATTCTGATATATAGACATTCTGTTGTACCGCGTGCGTTGTAGAGTGGTTCGCATGGATCAGGCAGCGCAAAGGGAGGTCACTCAAGAACTGAGTGAAGAGGATGCCATCCGTCTATCGGAGATAATGCGTGCGCTCGCCTCGCCGTTGAGGCTTCGCATCTTGAATGCCCTGCAGAATGGACCTGCGACCGTGACTTCATTGTGTGAGCGGTTGGATGCTGGGCAGGCGGCAGTCTCTAACCACTTGCGGCTACTCCGTCACCTGAACCTCGTCGTTGGCACGAGGGAGGGACGCAATGTCTATTACCAGCTGTTCGATGACCACGTTCACGACCTGCTCACTCAAGCTGTTTCGCACGCCTCTCATATGCCGGGCTTTGCGGAATATTCGGCGGTTGAGGCGAACCATAGCTAGGTTCGATTTGAACTTCGACGATACGTCAGCCCTCTGAATCATGGCCCTCTGCTCGTCTAGAGCCACATTGATCATCAAGATCAGGTCCTCGGGGGCCGAACCTAATTCTCCGCGTCACTGCAGCGATGCCCGCACGCAGCGTTCCGCCTGATCGAGCATGTTAGAGATGCCGACCTCCGCGCGGGAGTCCATTTCCCCGCTGTTACGATGTTGTGGTGGAAAGCACAACAAAGAACCGCCAGAGTCCAGATGTGCTTCGGAAGATGATCGAGAGAGCTTACGGCGCCGACCTTCGATGATTTCGCAGTTGAAATGACAGAAGGATGGTTCAACGTTGCCTATAGGCTCACGCTTGCGGATCAGAGACAAGTTGTCCTTAAGATAGCCCCTCCAGCGGACACTCCAGTGCTCACCCGCGAGATCGGCATGATGCGCACTGAACTAGAAGCAATGCGGCTCATTGAAGAGCGCACCAATGTTCCAGTCCCCAGAGTCGACTTCGCAGATCTCGCTGGCGACCTCATTGACGCTGACTACTTCTTCATGGAGTTTATCGATGCCGAGAACTTCGGCCTGGCGGCTGATGCGGGTCTCCTCGCCCCAGAGGTGGTTGCCGCAGGCAACGAAGCGCTCGGTGCGCTCAACCGAGAGATTAACTCTGTAACAGGCGAGCAGTTTGGACCGCTGCTTGGTCTCGGCTATGCCTCCTGGCGCGAAGCGTTTGTCGCGCTAATCGACGAGACCGTGGACGATGGACGACGTGCCGGGGTTGATGTTGGGTGCGAGTACGAGAGGATCATAAAGGTCGTCGCTGAAAATGCCGAGGTACTTGATGAAGTGACAGTCCCGCAACTCGTTGAGCTAGATCTCTGGGCGAAGAACTCGATGATTAAGGACGGTAAAATCGTCGCGATCCTCGACCACGAACGAGCCATTTTCGGCGATCCTCTAATGGAGGCAGGACTGACCGGCATCGATATCCCAGACTTTGGCGATCCGACCAATTTCATGCGCGGTATGGGAATAACGAAGCTCAACGGGCCTCAGAAGATCCGACGCTCGTTGTATTCCCTATACCTCGCTCTGGTTATGGCTGTGGAGACCAAGTATCGCGGGCACGCGGACACTGAGGTGCCGGACTTTGCCAAGACCAACCTCAGTACGATGATGGCCACCTTGACTCAAACCCGGTAAGCGCGGATATGCCCGGGTACAGCCGATTATGCCCGGGTACAGCCGAATATGCCCGGGTATAAAAGGTGGACAGAACGCGCAGGCTGGGCATATGTCCAGTTGGACGTCTGCCTTGCGCACTCGGGACGAATTCTTCCGGATTGCTCGACTGACGACGGCACTCGCCTCGTACCTGCTATGAGTGGTGGTGCACTCGCTGTAACGGATAGCCGTCGCGAGGGCCTAGATCTCGCCGGGGTCCAGAACGTGTAGCAAGCAGGCCAGACAAAAGGTATATAGGACGTTCGTAGGATAGATCCATGCCGGATTGAACTTTCCGAATGGTCGGATGCTGAGTAATCTTGGAGTACCTAGGGAAGGAACTGGCTATGTGGCCGACGACTGTGTGGGGAACCACTTTGATCGCTGTGGGAGCGGCGATTGCGGGGGTGCTTCTGGTGTGGGTCGTCTACAAGATCTGGCAGGTGCTCAAAAAGAAACCTCGGGCGGCCTCCAGTGACGGGACAACACCCGCCCAAACTGCTGAGAAAGATGAGCCTGAAACAACGACTTGGCAAGATCTGGTATCCGGGGCGACACCGGTCACGGTCTCGCCTCCAGACACACAAGTGGCGACGAGCAAAGGTGACGCTGCGCTCGCGGAGCCTGAAACAGCGACTTGGCAAGATTTGGTAGCCGGAGCAGCGCCGGTCGCGATCTCACCCGCGGACACTCAGGGGCATACAGACAGAAGTGACGTGGCGCTACGCAATGTTGCCGTTGCGATCTCAGATCTCGCAGCCCAACAGGAAGAACTTTTGGACAAGATGGAAGAACTCACCATCGACG
The DNA here is from genome assembly GCA_035621235.1 of Actinomycetaceae bacterium MB13-C1-2. Classification (NCBI taxonomy): domain Bacteria; kingdom Bacillati; phylum Actinomycetota; class Actinomycetes; order Actinomycetales; family Actinomycetaceae; species Actinomycetaceae bacterium MB13-C1-2. Next base: position 244,967 of record CP141731.1, on the reverse strand, counting down.
CCGACCTGATATTCAACATCTACGGTATGCGCCAGTTGAGTTCACGCGTATCGTTTCAGGCTGAGGCGGCTTTGGCAACAGAAGGGATCCTTCTGGATTCGGGCACGGACCCGATTCCTGCCTCCACCCTTGCCAGGCTCGCCATGCAGAGCAACATGACGGTGGAGAACATCCAACTTACCGTGTTGCAGGACCCGGTCATTGTGCCTTCAGTGACGCGTCCTGTGCGCCTTCTTTTGGCCGAGATCCTTGAGGCGCTCGCGTTAGCCAATCGATTTGGGCGGTCACTACTTACCGTCGATATGAGTGACGGTAGGCCCGTATTTGAAGCACATACGCGGGGCGCGCACGTGGAAGAGGCCTATTTTGTCCAACTTGATAAAGCCGCACACGCCCACAGTTTCGAGATGCGCGATGATCCGGCTTGCCGGGCGATTGCGACCGCAAGTGTAATTGCTTCCCAGATCGGGGCAGAGCTAAGGCTTTCTCGTACCGCTGGCGGGAATTGCGAGTACAGGCTCATACTTGCAAGTGATCAGGTTGCATCGATCAATAGGGTCGATACGGCAGCACCACTTCTTAACTCCACCGCGGCCGAAGAACCTACTTCATGGCGGCAAATGGTGACGTCTGTAGAATCCAAGCCGGTAGTGACACCACCTCTCTATCGGGAAGTAGCCGCGCGAATGGCGCTTGAGGGCCTAATGGCCGGGGTCGAAGATGACTTCAAAGACGAGAGCGACTACCTAGAACCAATTCCTGGTCACAGCGATGAAGAAACCTCGCTTTATTTCGATCTCCAATCTTTTACGAGGGGACGATATGAGCCAGATCGTTCTGATCTAGGGAGAACCTCAGTTCCGTGGGGATCGGCAGGCAGTCTAGGGGACGAACGCGGTTGAGCGAGTTACGTTTCCCGGAGGGTGGTCAGACTGATACCGAGAGAATCGTCGGCGTTCGCCAGATTTTTTTCTCCACCACTGACGTGAAAGGCATTATCACCGGGGCAAACCAGACATTCTCGGACATAGCTAGGTTCGGGTTCGACGAGTTGATGGGAGCTCCCCATAACCTGATCCGGCACAATGACATGCCAGCGGGCGTCTTTCGAATCATGTGGGATAGGTTGCTGGCGGGCGAACCGATCGCGGCTTACGTGAAGAACCTCGCCAAAGACGGTCGTTTTTATTGGGTTTTCGCCACGGTTACTCCCGTTCAAGGAGGATTCCTCTCGGTGCGAACTCGGCCGGTGAACGACCCGCTGTGGGAGGCTTCCAAGGAACTCTATTCTGGAACGCGCCGCCTCGAACTTGAGGCGCTTGCTCGTGGTGGGCATCGACCTGAAGTTGCGATTGCTGGGAAAGAGGACTTGGGAGAGGGGCTTCGTCGGGCAGGATTTGCCTCATTTGAGGATTTCATGTGGGCGGCATTGCCCGCTGAGGTAATGCGAAGAGAGGAACTCTCTACCGCGCCGAACATTGTGGCCGACGCTGAGTCTCCGCTCGGTGCTGTGGTTGGTGGAGCTCAGATGCTAAAGCTTCACATCCAGGACCTCTTGGGAAAACTGGGACAGCTGGAACAGATTTCTGGAAACATAAACGAGGTTCTCTCACGCACCGACACAGTGCGCCAAGACCTGATTCGGCTTGCGAACGACGCCGAGCAATCGTGTCTGAACACCCCGGGGCTTCCCAAGGCGATTGTCAATAGTTCACAGGCCGTACGCGAGTGGACGGCGCGTGCAGTATTACCTCTGGAAGCCACCGTGCAACCGCTGGCAGACGTGGATCGTAAGATTCGAAAAGCGCGGTTCGACATCGGATTGAGTAGCCTGCACAACGAGATGGTGCTTTCTTTTGCGGCCGAAGCTCAGGGTGCGCTTGGGGGTCCGAGCTCGTTGCAGAATGTTCCGCTACTCTGCCACACAATGATGCGCGATACAGACCTGCTAGCCGCTGGGCTAAAGGAGCTACAGACTGAACTCATCCAAGTCGGCGATAGGTTGGATGAAGCAAACGCGGCAATTCAGCGGGTTAGAGGATTCCTCGCGGCCTGGGGGCTTGCGATTGCGCGTCGAGGTTTGGAAGGCCAGTTGTCTGGCATAATCCGGCAGATCGACTATCAACAAGACTTGCTACATTCTCACGTGGCGTCGTTGGCTGAACTGACGGCTGCCTTTTACACGGTTCTTCAGGGAGTTGACCTGTCAGGTCTGGCTGAGCCTCTGCCGATGGTGGCCTACGGGGCCCTCCAACTTTCTTCTCCGGGGTCCAAATAGTACAAGCGTGATGTGTCGGTAGAGCGAACGTAGCCCTGCGTCCGCTTTGCTATGAGCTGGACGACAACTCGGATTATTCGTCTGGTGAGGTTATTCGTTGTGGGTGAGTGCCTTCGGAATACCCGACAGCTAGTCAGTCATTTCGAGGGCGAGGCCACGGACAGCTCGGCACGACACTTCACAGACGATGTCCGGGTCCATTCCGCCTTCCAACAGGCGAAACCCGCTTTCGATGATCCCGTTGGTTATTAGTGTCGCGGCCTTTCGTTGCTCTTCATCGCCAACTATTCGCTTCCACAGGGCCAATAAACTCATCTCCAGGGCCCCGTGGGCTCCGCGTGAAGCTTCCTCCGAGTGACGCGACGGCCTGGCCCTTGCCGCCTCCATCAGCCAAGCGTGACCGGTTAGGGCGGCTTGTTCTATGTTCGCCCCGGTCCAGGCAACCAGGTTGTCAATGGGATCGGACCCCGCCGAGGTCGTAGCATCGTTGACAGCTTGGATCCATGTCGGAAGATGGCGGGCGATGACCAGTCCGACCAGGTCATCAACGGACTCGACGTAGCGATAGATACTAGTCCGAGCGATCCCAGCTTGCCCAGATACTTTTCCTGCAGTGAGTTGCGAATGAGGATCGGCGCGGAGCAAAGACTCGGCGGCATCAATCAGGCGCGCTTCGACGTTCGCGTGGTGTTCGGCCACCGTCGCAGCTTGGATCCTCGGCATAGTCATCTGCCCTTCTGTGCGGCCTTCGGGATTTCTGGTGATGCCTCGTTGACTTCGGGAGTAGCGCTCTCCCGGATGCTCGCTGAACTCGCGTCGGGGCAACTTAGCGACACTTCCGTATCCATCTTGTCACGCCCAGCGCTGACTAGATATGTTGGTGTCAGTTAGCGACATGGTGTCGCAAAGATCGAGGGCTAGCATGTCTACAGATGGCGGTGCGGTCGGAACGAAGTCTTACACGACCGCAGATCCGGTGCTACGGGATCACCGCAGTGGAGCAACGCGGCGCCAGTGGGTCGGGTTATGGATACTTGCCTTGGGACTGGGTTTAGTCGTTTTGGATGGTACGATCGTCGCGGTATCAATGCCGATAATCGTGACGGATCTGGGACTCAACATCGCAGATGCACAGTGGATTACGAGTCTTTACTCGGTTGTTTTCGCAGCTTTGCTTCTGTCGATGGGCAGACTTGGGGACGCAACGGGTCGTCGTCGTCTCATGCTGATAGGAGTTGCGACCTTCGTCGCTGGTTCAGTGATGGCTGCCCTTTCCTCATCCATTGGTCCGCTCCTCGTCTCTCGGGTGGTGCAGGGCATTGGCGGATCCATGGTTCTTCCCTCCACCCTTTCGACGGTTAATGCCACGTTTCGAGGCCGTGACCGCGCAGCGGCCTTCGGGGTGTGGGGCGCAGTGATGTCGGGGTCGGCAGCCCTCGGACCCCTCGTCGGAGGTGCCATCACGCAGTTCCTGCAATGGCCGTGGATTTTCTGGGTGAACGTGCCCTTGGGACTCATGGTCTTCGTGGGTGCGTTAGTTTATGTTGACGAGACCCGCTCGAATGAGGGTGGGGGCGGCGCAGACCCAATCGGCGCAGTGATGAGCGCCCTTGGCTTCGGAGCAATCGTGTTCGGGCTCATTGAGGCTAACTCGCTGGGCTGGTGGACTCCGACGGGCACGTTGGTTCTCGGAAGTCTAACTTGGGGCCCGGCAGCCCCGGTTTCTGCAGTCCCGGTTGCCATCGGTGCGGGCGCGGTGATCCTAGTGGGATTTGTCGTTTGGCAAAAACACCGTCAAAAGGTTGGCAAACCTGCACTACTGGACCTTTCGCTGTTCCGGCTCCGCACCTTCACCCTAGGGAACATCACGGCCGGTCTTGTGGCGATCGGCGAGTTCTCTCTTCTGTTTGTGCTTCCCCTCTACCTGGTTTCCGGGCTCGGACTCAGTCCTCTGTCTTCCGGGGCTGTCCTGGCTTCCATGGCCGCCGGGGCGTTCCTCTCAGGCGCCGCAGCGAGACACCTAGCCGTCCGCATGGGCGCGACTCGAGTGGTCCTGCTTGGTTTGGGCCTGGAGATCGTCGGCACTTTGATGACGGCGCTCGCTCTACACCAGCAGTGGGCCGGGCCATGGGTCGCGCTCGTTCTTGTCCCTTATGGTGTCGGGCTTGGTCTCGCTTCGGCTCAACTGACGTCGACAATCCTGCACGATGTTCCAGCCGATGAATCCGGTATTGGGTCAGCGACACAGTCAACTGTCCGACAACTCGGAACTGCACTGGGGTCGACTATCGGCGGGTCGGTTCTTGCCGCAGCGCTTGGACTATCGCTGACTGGAGCGGGAACGGGGATTGGGATTGACGCGTCGGCTGGCGCCGCAGCGGCCTGTGCTTCCGCGGTGCTCACCTCGGCGATGGTCTTGGCCTTGGGATTGCTTATGGCGTGGGGCGTCGATCGCGCCGCTAAAGCTTCCTAGAACACGACACTCCGAAGCCGGGCATCGAGGCTCGATCAGGGATCTGCCCCTGCTATCGGATTATCCCAGCCGCGATCGCTTTCGCCACCGCCGAAGCCCGATCCCGCGCATCGAGCTTCGTGTACGAGTGCTCCAAATGTGCCTTCACCGTCCCGAGTGAAACTCCGAGACCGCGAGCAATCTGAGAGTTCGTCGCCCCCGACGCAACAAGTTCTAACACCTCGGTTTCACGCACCGTTAGGGTGGCCGCCTCCGGCGCCCGGACTCTAGCCACCAGCGCCGCCGCAACACGTGGCGACAACGAGGCATGGCCGGCGGCCGCAGCCCGAACTCCCTCAATAATCTGTTCCTTCGGAGCGTCCTTGAGGAGATATCCGACCGCACCAGCCTCGACCGCCCGCAGAATTTCGGCGTCTGAATCATAGGTTGTCAGTACAACCACGCGCGGCAGTTCGGCTCGCGTCGCGAGGGCAGCGGTAAGTGAGACTCCGTCCATTTGCGGCATCCTCAGATCTGTCAAAACCACGTCTACCTCGACATCTTCCAACAGGTCCAATGCCTCGACGCCGTTCCCGGCCTCACCGCTCACGACGATTTCAGGGTCACTTTGGACCATCGCGACTATTCCCGCTCGGACAACCGGATGGTCATCGACCACCATCACCTGAATCATGTCGCCTCCCGCAGTGGAGCCTCTTTCGGGATGCGGATGCACACGGTCGTCCCGTTTCCCGATGTGATCGCCACGCTCCCTCCCAGCATGGCCGCTCGCTCCCTCATGCCCGATAGTCCATTTCCCTCTGCCGCCTCGCCCATCCCGACACCGTCGTCACTGACCCGCAGTATGTACGCCTCGGAGTCTTCCTCCAGTTGGACGAGGACATTGCTCGCGCCCGCGTGCCGCCTAACGTTATGCAACGCTTCGCCTGCCGCGCGGTAGAGTGACGTCTCAATCTCGACAGGTACGCCTTCGGCCCCTCCCTCAAAGTTTGCATAGCTACTGGCAGCAAGACGTGATAACGCCTCGGTTAGATCTCGATCTTCCAAGGCGGGAGAACGCCATGCATTGATTAGCGCCCGGGCTTCAGCAAGGTTTTCTCTGGCTACCAGCTCGATCTGTGGGCGTGTACCCGGACTCTGGGCTAGGGCAATAATCGCCACGTAGCCCTGCGCCAGGGTGTCATGCACCTCGCGCGCGATCCGCTCCCGTTCCGCTTGTGTCGCCTGTTGCCCGGTTACCGTAAGAAGTTGTTCTTGGGAGGACGCTAGTTCAGAGCGCATTCTTTCGCGCTCGACTCCCCACTCCCAGATCCTGCTGATCCAGACGCCCATTGCGGTTGCAAACGAGCCAACGACCAGGGAGTACCAAAGGACCTCCCAAGTCGCCGTCCCGTCGTACAGGAGTCCGATAGCGACTGCCGCTGTGAGCGCCCACGCCCAGATGACACCCGTCAGCAGTCGTCTGGACACAATGAAAACGAGGGGATAGCAGACAAAAAGTAGCATCTGCATCCACTCGCTCCCCATGATCCCAAGACCCATGGAGACAACAACGGCAACAGGGAAGAGGCTCTCTGGTTTTCCTGTGCCAAGCGAAGCATTCCGGGACAGTACTAGCAATGCCCACGCGAGTAAGAGGACTAAGACACTAACGCCCGTGAGTACAGCGTTAGGTGCGTTCGTGAACGCGGCCAAAAGAACGACTGCCACGCCGAGTCCGACCAGCGGCGCCGTCCAATACCATTTCTCGGACTCAACTTTGCTCATGGGGTACCCAACGGAAAAAGCGGACCGCAATCACGATGGATACGACGGTCCAGGCGGACAACACCACCAATCCTACGGCGACGTCAAAGCTACCGGACGGCTCCATCTGTGCCATGTAGTCAGGAAATAGCGCCGCCCTCATTCCCGAAGCCAGCCAGCGCAAGGGAAAGACACTCGCGACTGTTTGCATCCATCCCGGCAGACTGTCAAAAGGAAAGAACACCCCGGAGAAGAACTGGAGCACCAGCACTGTTGGAACGATAACGCCGTTGGCTGAGCGCACAGTCGGTAAGAGGACAGACAGTCCGAAACCAAGGGCAGCCCCGCATGCGATGCCCAGTAGCAATGTGGAAATGAATATTCCCCACTTCCTGGGTGAGTCGGGCAGCGTCGCGCCAAAGCCGAGCGTAGCAACGGTCATCAAGAGCGTAGTTTGCGCCAGCGCCAAGATGCCCACCTGGCCCAGTTTTCCAAGCACGTAAGCCAAGGCGGTTGTAGGGGTCGTGCGCAGTCGTTTTAGTAGAGAGGTTTCGCGTTCCTCAACCACTCGCATCCCCAGTTCTTGGGTTGTCGCCAAGATGACACCCGTAGCCACCATTCCAGGGAGGAAAAACTGGTTCATCCCAAAATCGGTCCGCTCCAGTCCATCCGAGAACACCCCACTCCCAACAAAGATCAGGTACATGAGCGTCGGATAGGCAAAGTTGAAGAATAACGAGGACACCTCGCGCGCAAACGACAGCAATTCGAAGGGAACTCGACGCGCCGCAACCAGCGGCGTACTTGGTAGTGCGCTCATGCCGCCTCGTCCTTCGCGATCAGTTCCAGGTAAACCTCTTCCAGGGTCGGTCGAATCACTTGTAGTTCGGGGATTTCGCCGAGCTTTGCGGCGAGATTTTCTATCAGGGCCGTCGGGGTGGCAGTGACCTCGGTTCGGGTCTGGCCGCTTGCTGGGTCATACCAGGTGACTCTGGGCGTGTGAGCTGCCTGGCCGCCCAGGTCCTCTGGAGCCCCTTCGGCAATGACGTGACCATTGGACAGAACAAGGACTCGGTCTGCCAGGACCGCCGCCTCGGCCAAGTAGTGTGTGGTTAGCACGATGGTCAGTCCCCGTTGATGCAAGGAGGCAAGCATGTTTTGGAAGCTCCTGCGGGCACTCGGGTCGAATCCGGTTGTTGGTTCGTCCAAGAACAGTAGCTCGGGGCGGCCGATGATTCCCAGGGCAACATCTAATCTGCGCCTCTGGCCTCCTGAAAGTTGAGCAACGCGCGCCCTATCTTTGGTCTCAAGTCCAACCATATGCAATGTTTCATCGACTGTGCGCGGGTTCGAGTATGAAGCCTGAGCGAGTTTCAGCTCCTCTCTGACCGTGAGCGAACTGGCCTCGAAAGTCGACTGCAGGACGACTCCGACGCGATTTCTCCACTGTGGACCGCCGCTTCGCGGGTTCTCTCCGAGGACACTCACTGCCCCTGAACTGGGGCTTCGAAATCCTTCAAGGATCTCGATTGTGGTCGTCTTCCCAGCACCGTTGGGACCAAGAAGTGCAACACACTCACCCTCACTGACACTAAAGGTAATCCCATCGATAGCATCGTGCTGTTTATATCTTTTGCGCAGGTCGCGCACGGTTATCAGATCCATGAGACTAAGCATGCTAAAGCATTGGGATGCGGGGTATTCGTCGGTTGGTGGGCCACATCGGCCGATCGGCTGATTGACGAGTCTGGTTCTCTCTCGCGCGTCGAGCCTCGTTTCCCAATGGGGATAAATCCAGGGGATAAACATTTGGAATGTCCCCTATATGTGTCTCCCATCGCCTACTGTTTTGAACCGTTAGTTATTGGTGCGTACGAGGGCTGCATGTCAACGACGACAAAAAACTCTCGCGTTCGAGAACTCTGTGGTTGAGTTCGTCGCGTTGGGGAGGGGAATCTACTGAAGAACAACTTTGGGCAGGAACTGTTGGCTCAGGTCAATCCATGTGATTCGGTTATTCACCGCTCAAAATTTGGTGTGTTCTGGAGCGATCTTCCCCCGCTCACGGTACTTGCATCGGCCCCCGGCTGGGGAAAAACCATCTGGATGATGCAGTGCGCCGAGACCGTTGGAGATGACAAGACGGAGTGGGTTCACGGCCTACATAAGCTACACAAAGTTGTCGCTGAGATTGAACAACTTAAAGGGGCGCCGAAAGACACGGTGTACCTGATCGATGGTATTGAAAGCGCGCTGAGCGAAAACCCGGCGCTATGGGAGCAGATCCTCGCGATAGCCGAAGTTGGATCAGTGGTGGTTGCTTGCTACTGCGTACCAGTATCGATAATCCCTTTGGCAACGGTTCTCGATGAGCGTCACCTCGCTTTCGATCGGGCTGAACTTGAGCAAATTGCCGCTCATCTGGTCGCAGACAGCGCAGTTCTCGACATGTTCGTTCTGCCTGAGTCAATGCGCGGTTGCCCGTGGATCGTTGGTCGTGATGTCGCGAGGATACGTGCTCGTTCGACTGGTTACTCAAGGGTGATAAGTGAATTGTCCTCAAGTGCGCTGTGCTACAAGAGCTTCCGTGATAATCCGGGGTTTATGGAGTCGGGGGCGGGTCGAGCACTGGTCGCAGCGGGCGGACTACCGATAGTGACTGAAGCGCTGTTAGCAAGTGTTGCCTCGGACATTGATATCCGTTACTGCTACGCCAGAATGTCTGCCTGGCCAGTCTTCGATGAGGTCGTTGATGACGAATCGGGAGAAGACGCTCTCAGGTGGGCACCGGATGCCTGGAAAATGATGCAAGAGACGGCATCGAAAGAGGAACAGCGTTCTGTTCTCGAAGCTGGACTAAGAGCCGAGGTGGACCGCGGTTCGATACTTGGTGAAGCGCGAGCCTTGCTAATGCTCGGACGCCTGATTGAGGCGGAACGCCTCGCGGAACGCAGACTGCGTCGACTGCTGCTGTTCGCCTCCCCGGACTGTGCCAGACTCCTCTCGGAAACGGTCTCTGACTTCTCTAACTACCCGGCGCTCGCAATCCTCTTCTCAGAGATACAAACCTGGGAGCTTGGAAATACCGAAGCAACGAAAGCACGTTCGTTGCGGGCTGCTAGATCCGTTGCGATGCGGAAAGCAACAGGGTTGTTTGACGAGTTCGCTAGGGCCTCAATGGTCGCGTTTGGGGCCGTCTCCGGGGGCGATCGACTTCTTGCCGGGCGATTCCTAGATCACGTGCTTGAACTGTTGGGTGACTTTGACCCCTCATCAGAAGACGTAGATAAAGATGCCCGTCAGGCTCTATCCGGTCAGCTCTATTTGTCGTATTGGGTGGCGATCCAACTCGATCGCCACGAAGATGCGCTAACGCTTGCGAACTCGATCGTGACGGTTGGAAACCCCTCGGATCGGATAATGCCAATGGAACGAGTCTGCGCCGCCACTCAGATGGATCTGGGTGGGTTCACATCGCTATCGGGCTCGAAACCTCCGCATCCCGATGATCCGATCAGTAACGCGGTGGCTCTTCGCGATTTGGAGGATGCGGATGATCAGGTGGCTGTTTCACGTTTGCGAGCGATAATCAATCACCCAGATCCGCTGCCTTCACGGTCCGCGATTGACGGACTGGTACTGCTAGTTCGAGGAATCGCGGACCCACAGGAACTACTTGTATCGCAGGTCGACGCGGCAGTGGAGCGTAGTAGTTTTCTCTGGGGGGGGGGGGGGGACTCCCAGCAGCTTTGTTGCCCTAGGTGCAATGGTCTGTTACGTCAGTCTCGGGGCACAGACCAGGGCCTGTGAGTTGGCCCGACAACTCGACTCAGAAGACGTTTTTTCTTCTTTGGGTCGAGTTATCTGGTACCAGTGGAGGGGTGAGCACGAACGTGCCGTGGAGATCACGGACCGTCTGCTGAAGAAACCGATGATGCCTCGTTTTGAGGTGCTCGCGATGGTCCTTCAGGCCGCGTCTCTGTGCAGTCAGAGAAGCCTCGGTGCCGCACAGAATGTTTTACAGATGGCATGGCGTTCCTACCGAGCGCCAAGGCTGATGCGGTTCGCGTTCCGGTTCGTCCCCCCTGAAATCGCTGATGAGCTTATTTCAGCGGTCGAACAGGATCTCAGCGGGGGACTTCCGGATGCTCTGAGCGCGATGCGGAATGACCCCAGGCCGTTCATCTGGTCCAAACGTCCCGCTCTGACACGTAGTGAACTCGAAATTCTGAACATGCTACGGAAGGGACTTTCGAACTCGGAAATCGCGAGGCAGCGATTTGTCGTCATCGGTACCCTTCGTAATCAGCTCAAATCGATCTACCGCAAGCTTGAGGTGGCAGACCGTCACGAGGCGGTTGACGCTGCCTATAGACTCGGATTTTTCGGCCCTCGCGACGGCGATGACGAGGCCGGCGTGTAGCAGTGGACGAGTAACAAATCGGGGTTGGTTCCCGGTCGAAATTCGACCGGGAACCAACCCCGTATCCGCATCCTCACAAACTGATCTGAGTCAGTTGCGACCGTCCGGCAAATTGGCGGTTCGAGGGACTAAAGTGCGACTCCACCGTCCCATGACCTGCGGTTATGCGCACGGATTTCGAAGATTTCTGGGACCTAAGGCCGCCTCGGGTTAAACATCGGGGGATATGCAGAGGGGCCATGTTCTCGGGGAAACCACCAACTGGTCGCTTTAAATCTCTATGGTCGAGTTCGGTCACAGTGTTTTTAAGAGGAGATTCTTGGTGAAGAAGTTTGCGCGCCTGCGGAAAACCTACGGTGTTGTGGTAGCAGGGATCCTTCTTGGTGTGGGCTCGATTGTGTCCACGTCGGCTGTAACGTACGCGAACACCGTTCCTGACCCCGCACCTGCGGATGAGCAGATCTCGGTAGCCACGGATAGGACCACTGACCCAGTCGACGGGTCAACTGAGACGGTTAGTGATACCGGTCTGACTGCCGATGCTCTAACAGACGAATCAACTGGGGTGCAGACGCCAGCGGATGGTGGAACTTCCGGAACCACTGACCTACAGTCCGATGATGTCAAGGAGCAGACTCCTGCGCCGGCAGAAATCACTGAGCAATCATCTAGCGACGTTGTTTCCAGTGATGCTCGCATAAGTAACCTTGCTACCACGGATTTTTGTCAGCTCGGGATCCTCTTTGGCGTGACTGCTTCCGGAAGTGTGTGGTCAGTCCCTGAGAGTGGCGGTGCTGCCACGAAGATTGATCCGAACTGGTTTACCCTGTATTCGAACTGGACACCCTCAGCCACGAGTCCTGAAGTGGCTGTCAAGAACGGCGTAAACGGACTAGCTATTGCTGCTGACGGCACAATGTATGCCTACGCGAGAAAGTACACGTCCAGACCAGATCTGAATCAGAACTTTAATCTGATGATCAGGATGCTGGTGAAAAAGCCCGGCGGCGACTGGGCATGGCTGAATAGCAACTTGTATCCGGTTGCCTACAATCCCGGAAATAGTCCGATCGCTGGTGCAATCGACCCGAAGACTGGAAACTACGTCTGGGGCGAGTTCAAGAACAGTAACTTTGTCATCCGCGAAATTGACGTCAATACCGGTGCGAGCTACGTCAGTGGCCGAGTTCCTGTGGGTATTAGTGGGGCGAACGGCGATGTCGCTTATGACTCGGCGGGCAACCTATACATCGTTGCACAGGGGAGCGGGAAGCTCTCGATAACCACAGTGGCGGCTGCCGATATCGCGGCCGGACGTGTTGCGAGCACAAAATACGATGTCTGGCCAAGCAAGCCTACCCGTGGATCAACCGTCACCCGTGACTTCACCAGCGAGGTGAACGGCATCGCCGTAGGTCAAGACGGCGACCTATATGTCAGTACTCAGACCAAGATTCACCGGGTCAATCCGTTGACGGGCGCACTCGTGGCTGAAATTGGGACCAGGCCGTATACCCAAAACAATACAGATCTCGCCTCGTGTTCTAACAACAGCCCGACGACGTTGACGTTGCAGAAGGATTTACGTGACGAGGACAAGACGACCGACGAGTTCAGACTGAGTGTGGCCTATGAGGGCGCGGAACTCGTTGCGACGACGGCGAAGACCCGAGTATCCGGCACAACCTTGTTGGAGGAGATTACCGGTCCGACGTGGGTCACCACCGGTGCAGGACTAGTCCTCGAGGAAACGGGCACTAAGCTCTCCGACTACAACTCCAATCTGAGTTGCAGCATTGACGGTGGGGCGGAGATTGCAGTCACTCCTGCCCCTGGTGGTACGTCAGGAACAATCACAGTCCCCGAAGAAGCGGCTGGAAAGAACATCACCTGCACGTTTACCAACATCACTAAGCCAGCACCAGCAGAGCCTGCTTCTTGCGAGGCAAATACGTTGTATTCCCTTGATTGGCACTCGGGCTGGATTCGCAAGTCGACCCTCGGGTCGAATGGGTCGATTTTTGGTATGACTTCCAACGATCTCACGAAGCTTGGTCCCGATGTGACGATGGGCTACAACGCGTTGGCCATGTCGCTCGATGGCTCGACGTTGTGGGCCTCAGATCAGACCGGGGGTGCGAACGATACGCGTCAAGGTATCTATCGGATTGATGTTGCAACAGGCGAGATGACTAGGTATCCGGACGCATGGAACTTCCAGACTCCTGCCTATGGCTCGTACGCTCCAGGCTATGTGCCTGGCACAGGTCTGGTCGGCGGCGCAATCAATCCCCGGGACGGCTACTACTACGCGTACAACGTGTACACCGGTTTCTTATACGCCTTCTACACAAGCGGATCGAATGCCGGTACTCCAGTTGGACTCGTCGGTCAGATGTCACCCACAGCCGCTGGGATGGACGGCACCAATATCTCCGACATTGCTTTTGACGCATCCGGGCATCTTTTCTTCACCGCGAACACGACTAGCGGAAAGCACAGCTTGTATCGTGTGGAGGGGCCTATCTTGGCCGAACCTGGCACGGTAGAGACGCTAACTCCGACCCTCGTTCGTCAAACGGAATACAACAACAGCAACTCGATAGGAAACCTCGCCTTTGGGTCCAACGGCAATCTCTATCTTGGATCTACGGGGAATCCTCTTCCACAGAACCTCGTGGTTAACCCGGTAACAGGAGTGTTGATAGAGGGCTCTGGGTACGAGATTGGTATTCCCGGGGCACCCGGTGACTTTGCATCCTGTGCTGTTCCACCGACGCTAAAGGTAGAGAAAGACGTAGCGGGGCGCTTCGCCACAACAGATCAGTTCAATTTTGGTGTTGCTGGAGGCGATCTGCCTACACCCAGTACTGCCACCACAACAGGAAACACGACTGGACTTCAAAGTCCTACAGCAGGACCTGTCATTGTGACTTCTGGCGGAACCTATACGGTTTCGGAATCGGCGCAATCTGGTTCTCTCTCGAACTACTTCACTACTTATATATGTCTGGACCAAAACGAGGTCGAGATCGCTTCGGGTGAGGGGACCACGTTCGACTACACCCATCCGGAAACTACGGGAACCACAGGAAGCGCTGTCACCTGTACCTTCACCAACACCCCGAAGACTGACGATCCTACGGGCACGGTCACCCTGATAAAGACCGATCCGGACGGTGCGGTCTTGGCTGGCGCCAAGTTCCAGTTGTGGGAAGACACTAACAACAACGGAACCGTTGAGAGCCCGCCCGACAAAAAAGTGGGTGGCATCAGGACCTCTGATACCAACGGTGTAGTCAAGTGGGAACACCTTGATCCCTCGAAGAAGTATTTAGTCGAGGAAGCTGAGGCGCCAGCGGGTTACAAATTGCCTGCCGTGGTTGTGTCGGCCGCGCGTTTCGACCTCCCGGTTCCGAGGGCTGACCAAAAGCTTCCAGCCGGGATGATTCCGATCATGCCGCAGCTACGGGAATACCTCTTGGTTGGAACCTCAACAAGCGCCGAGCCGACGATGAATATCAATTCTTCGGACAACGAACTAGGCAAGATCAGCACAGTTCCCTGGAGCAAGATCAGTAGCTCGATCGGAGGCTGGCCTGTCACGGGCGCCGCCAACCTCACTGCGCGAACCAGCTACGACGGCAACGTCGCTTTCTCTCGCGGCACCAAGGCCGGTTACATGTTCAACATGGGCACCATCCAGATGTATGCCGATACGGGAACGGTGTCAAAGAGTACGAATCCGTTTAAGGGCACCGGGGGTTACTGGTATCCCACAGAAGGACAGACCCGCCAAGCCATAGCCAACAGCAAGAAACAGGACGTTGCTGGCATGACTGCGCTCCAGTCAGAGCTTGAAGGTTTGAAAACATATGTCGCAGGATTGTCAACTGAGGGAACCGCAGCATGGACCGGATCTGGGACGACGGCTAGCCCGAAAACGATCAACGTCGATTCTTATGACAAGAACGGCGATGGTATTGCGGTTATTAGTATCGACTCTAAGTCTGAACTGAAAGGGCCCTACGTAATCTCAGGGTCCGGCAACGTCTTCCCTGTGTTTGTCCTCAGTGGCTCAGACGTGTTCAAGCTTAACAATGCTTCCTTACAGCTGAGCACGGCGATGGCGGCATCGTTCCAGGCTCGGGGGCTAGGTGCAATGTTTGTCCAAACCCGCCAAACCAGCGATCCGTTCAACTTTGCTAACTCTTTGGTGAACGGAGTCGGCTTTTACGACTTGAGTATGGCCGGGGACGGAAAGTTCCAGATGAGTAATGTCCAGGGTTGCGGTCAGTTTGTCGGTCAGATCATGGACTTCAACAACGTGAGCCTGAGCCGATGTTCGCAGTCTCCCGCTGGGGTATTCACCGTCATAAATGAGAAGGCCCCCGAGACCGCGCGACTCACGCTGATCAAGGAAGTTGATAACTCTTACGCCGGGACCGCCGGGGTGAACGACTTCAACCTGACGGCCACACCTGATGGACAGCCCGCTATCAGGTTCAACTCCTCTGAAACGAAGGAAGTAGACCCAGGGGACTACACGATTGGCGAAACCCTTCTGGACAGTTACGAGTTCGTGGACATTAGTTGCGAAAGCGGGACGATACAAAAGGAGACTGAGCCGCTTGGAGACGATGACAAGACGATCACAGCCGGAAAGATTAAGGTCGAAGCTGGTGATGACGTCGTCTGCACGCTTCGGAACAAGGACGTCCCTCCCGAACCCGTTGCTCTTGGCACCATCGCCTGGGAAAAGGTTGACGAAGATGGTGGGCACCTAGCCGGATCAGAGTGGACTCTAGTGGGACCCATCGGACCTGACTCGGTTGACCGTACGGTCACGGACTGCGTGGCCGCCAACACCTTGGGTTGCCTAAGCGGGGGCTACCACGACATGGACTATCGTGCTGGCTACTTTGAGGTTTGGAACATCGGTAGCGGTCAGTACACACTTACTGAAACCAAGGCTCCTGCGGGATATAGGTTGGGCCCTGCCCTGCCCAGCTTCGATGTCGATGTTACGGGTTCAAATCCGTCATACAACGTCGGCGAGATTGTGAACGAGCAGGCGGATGGGCCAAATCTTCCCTTGACTGGCGGCATGAGTTCCGCGATGTTCGCTTTCCTGGGTGGTGGTCTTTTCGGAGCCGCTCTCCTCGGAGCCAAGGCCCTCCGGAAGAAAGGGGCCGGAGTCCACGCAGAGTGACCACCTGATTCAACACAGAGGAATAGATCGCTGTAACAGACTTCCGCGGCAACAGACTGGCGGAATGAAGGGAATAACAGAGAAATGACGATTAGTAATACGAAGCGGCGTCTTGCCGCTGGTGCCAGCGCACTGGCGTTGGCCCTGACGGGTGTGGTCGCCGCATCGGGCGCCGCGTTCGCCGCAGAAGTTGGTCCGGATCAGCCGGGTCATCCGGACGAGGGTTCACTGACCATCGTCAAGCATGAAGGCAGTGCTGACGACGCTGGTGATGGCACCCAACAGACCATTAACCAGCCTGTTCTTGGAGGCGTTGAGTTCACTCTCTGGCAGATTGGCGTTTCAGATGGCGCTGGTACCTGCACTCCGCTGGATCTGACTGACCCAGATGCGTGGGCGAAGGTTCCTACCACGGGGTACCCGACGACCAAGCCTGCCGGCACTACCGACGGTGAATTGTGCACGGTTTCAGATACGGATTTTGCCCCCAGGGTCGGGACGACTGGCGATAACGGCGAACTGAACTTCGGCAATCTTCCACTTGGTCTGTACTACGTCGAAGAGACAGACGCCACCGGCGCCTACAAAATGGTCTCTGGTGCACAGGTTCCGGTTAGTGTAACCAGCGAGGCCCAACCCTTCTTCGTGACGATGCCGCTACCTGCTGACGGTGACTGGCTGTACCAGGTATACGCCTATCCGAAGAACCAGGTTACAGAGGGTCCCAAGAAGACCATCAACGAAGACGCAACCCAGGCGGGCTACAAGGTCGGCGACACGGTCGCATATGAAATCTCTCAGACTGTTCCCGCTCTGAAGGCAGGAGAAACTGAGTACTCGTCAGCAAGCATTTGGGAGCACTTTTCCCCTGGGATGCAGTTCGGCGGTCTTACCTCGATCACCATCAATGATGTCGCGGTGACCGACTACACGCAGACACCCGCCACCAA
The DNA here is from genome assembly GCA_035621235.1 of Actinomycetaceae bacterium MB13-C1-2. Lineage (NCBI taxonomy): Bacteria > Bacillati > Actinomycetota > Actinomycetes > Actinomycetales > Actinomycetaceae > Actinomycetaceae bacterium MB13-C1-2. The sequence continues at coordinate 227,885 of CP141731.1, read as the reverse complement.
CGCAACCGATGAGGTTCGTTGGTCACTAGGGACAACGGCGCTCGCCGCCCTGAAGGAAGGCGATGTCATCAAGATCGCTTTCACAGGCAAGGTCACTGCTGTCACTAGCACGGGAACTATTGAGAACCCCATGTCCGAGAATCCGGACGATCCTGGCTATGGTTCAGAGTTCAACGGAACCACCACTCCTACGCCTCCGGTTGATCCTCCGAATCCGTTGACCTACTGGGGGCAGTTGAAAGTCAACAAGGTTGACCAGGACGGCGAGGTTCTATCGGGCGCAGAGTTCGAGGTCTACCCGATGACCGACACTTCATGCCCCCACAACGCTCCGGCAACCGGGAAGGTAGCGTCTGGTAAGTCCGATGCAACCGGTGTCGTTCTGTGGGACAACACCGCTCCGGCTTCCTCTCCTCTGGGCCTGTGGATCGCGAACAGTAATGATGGTCCGTTGACCGATCCAAGCAAGGACTACTGCCTATACGAGACCAAGGTTCCTGCCGGATACACCGGAGGAGATGTTACCCAGGTGACGATCACACCCGGCACCGCCACCATGCTCGACATCGACATTACGAACACCCAGAAGGATGGTCCGGATCTACCTCTCACCGGCGCGAACGGCACTCTGCTGATGACCATCGGAGGTTTGGGTCTGGGCGCGATTGCTGTTGGTGTTTACCTAGTGACTCGTCGCCGCCAGGAGACTGAGGCGTAGGCGCCGGTAACAAGTAGTGGCAACGACTGCACCAATTCGATGGTGCGGCGCGGGGCGAGGAACATTTGCACTGGAGTTCCTCGCCCCGCTCTCGTTGCTAAAGATCACCATCATCAACGACTAGGCCAGAGGTAAATAGGTTCTGTGAGTACCGCTACCAAGACGAGGGCAAGCCAAACCGCGTCGGACATGAGGTCAGTGGCAATGCCACCTGACGGGACTGTCCCGCCCAACCGCGGTAGCAGGCCTCGAACGGGCGGTGCGCATGCCAAGAAACCGCGCCAATGGCGGTTCCGATGGAGCGCGCTGATGGTGGTCATTATTGGACTCACGGGACTCGTTGTTTTCATGTATCCCTCGACTGCTGCCTGGTGGTCGCAGTACCACGAGTCAAAAGCGATCGTTCAGTTTCAAGACGAAGTATTGGCCGATAAGGACCCCGGTAATGAGGTCCGTTTGCAGCAGGCCAGGAAGTATAACGAAAAGCTCTCCACCGGACAGATTGATGTAAGCGGCGAAAGCCGCGTTCCCACTCTACTGGGGGAGTCCGACCCTGAAGGGGAATACTGGTCTCTACTCTCAAGCGCGCCAGCGATGATGGCGCGTCTGAAGATTCCCGCTATCGACGTTGACCTCCCTATTTATCACGGTACCAGCGACACGGTACTAGCCCATGGGGTCGGGCACTTGCAGGGCACATCGTTACCCGTTGGTGGGCAGGACACGCACAGCGTTCTTACAGCGCACACGGGACTAGCGACCGCAACCCTGTTCAATAATCTAAAGAAGCTTGAAGTGGGGGATACCTTCACAATCTCTGTTGCCGGTGAGGTGCTCACGTACGAGGTTTACGAGACTCAAACGATTCTCCCGGAAGAAACCGGGTCGCTAATCGTGCAGGGCGGCAAAGACATCGTCACGCTGGTCACATGTACCCCGCTTGGCATCAATACGCACAGATATTTGGTTACGGCTAAGCGAGTAACGCCAACGCCTGAGGCGGACATCGCCGCCGCGCAGGCGGTGCCGGACATTCCGGGATTTCCATGGTGGGCCGTGATTCTACCTGCGGGTGTGGTGGCCGGGGGAGTCTTCATGTGGCGTGCCGGGTACCCGCCTAAGCCCCGAAAGAAGAAGTCTGCGGACAGGTGATGTTGTGAACTGGCGCTTTCGTCAGTGGAACTTGCGGCGAATCTAGCCTCTTGCCGCAAGCGGAGCAACGGGTAGCGAGTCCCGGAACTCCTGGAGGCTGGTGACGTGACGTGCAGTGGCAATGGGGGCGCTGAACTATCGTCACCAGCCTCGACTTTGAGACGGGACACGGAACCGTTTTGTGCGCTCCCGGGTGGCCTCAGGATGTCGGCCGTAGAACCGAGTCGACTATTGCATTAATGGCGAAGGCAGTCGCCTCGCCCAGATCGAGGCATTCGGGTTCGAGTAACCACTGATACTGAAGGCCATCCATCACCGCGAGGATCGATGCCGCTGCATTGTCCACGGTGCTGGTGTCCTCAATCCCCTCTTCTTTGCAGAGTTCACGAAAGTTGGTCGCTATTTCGAGGCGGAGATTCTGATAGCGCTCCTCGTAGTATCCGTGGGTCGGGTGGTCTTCGGTTATCGCCTCAGATGACATCACCACGAACGTCTGGACTATGCCCCGGCGCTTAGCGTTACGAAACGCCGTATCGATAAGGTGATCAAACTGCTCGCGGCCCGAGGGCATCGAGGCTCGTCCTTTTTCCTCAAGGTCCGAGGTGTCACGAATCTTCACGGATTCCAGAAGCAGATTCTCTTTGCTTCCAAAGTGATGGAGAACCCCCGCACGGGTCAAACCGACACGCTGAGCAATCTCGGCGAGGGATCCGTTCTTGTATCCCTTCTGCCCGAAAACCTCGGTTGCGGCCTCAAGAATTGCCTGGCGCTTTTCTAAGGTCTCAGGCCGATTCTTGGCGCTCTGTTGATGCCCTGTACCAGCCGTTGTCATCGCTCTTGCCTAACTAATAGATCGGTCCCAAGTTTAGCAATTCGCGGGCACCGCGCTTGTTATCCGGCCACATTTATCTAACTAGGAATGATGCCTCAATAAGGTCAACTTTGCGTGAGGAAGGACCCACCAGCAGCGAGAACCTACCCGGCTCAACCACGCGGTTGCCTTTTGCATCCACGATTGTGCATTCAGCAACGGGAACTCGTAACTCAACCTCCACGGTCTCTCCAGGCTGGACCCACACTTGCGTAAAGGTTTTCAGCTCACGGTCGGCCCAACTGACGCTGGTGACCTCGTCGCGAATATAGGCCTGAACCGTTTCGCGGGTCGGTCTGCTACCTGTGTTAGCCACCTTCACATGCCCGACGACGGTGTCCGCGATTCCCAGCTCGGCCGAATCCAGTCGAAGGTCGCTGTACTGAACCGTTGTATAGGACTTGCCCTCGCCAAACGCCCATGCGGGTTCTTGAGTCAGGTCTGCGTATCGATCACCGTGCTGTCCACGAATCTGCGTGTAAAAAGTTGGTTGTTGCCCGGCGTGACGCGCAAATGAGATCGGCAGACGCCCGACGGGCTCAATATCTCCGAAGATCAGCTCGGCAAGAGCCGTGCCGCCTTTCATCCCTGGGTTTGCTGCCCATATGACGGCCGCGGCCCTGTCAGCCGAGGGAGGCAAGATCAGTGGCTTCGACGCCAGAAGCACTATGACAACAGGCTTTCCAGTCTCGATCAACGCGTCGATCAGGGCATTCTGTCCGCCGATCAGATTCAGTGTTGCAGTCGATCTACCCTCTCCACACAAGAAAATGTTGTCGCCGACAACGGCGACGATGACATCCGAGTCGTTCGCCTCTGATACTGCCTCATCGATCATGCCCTGGTCTAGCGGGGCGGGGGAGATGATCGGCATCCGTGGCTGGCCGTCGGGGAAAGTCGGCCCCTCTGGGTTCGGCAGAAGATTAGCGATGTTGGCCCCGCGCGCGTAAGCTACCTCGCCTCCGCGCTCCTCAATAATCGCCCTAATCCCGTCAAGTGGAGTGGTGGACATTTCACGAGGTTGCCCTTCGGGCATTTCTGCCTGCCCCGACCTACCTGCCCAGTCCCCAAGCAGACAGTCAACGTCATCGGCCACAGGTCCGATGACCGCTGCTTTCAAAGGCGCGGCAAGCGGTAGTGTTCCGTCGTTCTCAAGAAGTACGAGGGATTCGCGCGCCACCTCCAGATTTAGCTCCTGATAAGAACCAACCACCTCACCGATCAACTCGTGGTCGGGCAGTCGCGGATTCTCGAACAGCCCCAGTTCAAACTTGAGAGCGAGGATTCGAGCCACCGCTCTGTCGAAGGCATCCGGGCTAAGTAGACCATTCTCAACTGCTTGGAGAGCTCCTTCATAGAACGAGGGAGTCGTCATGATCATGTCGTTGCCCGCCTCAGTTGCGGCCGCTGAGGCATGTGCAATGTCCGGTTGAATCTTCTGCTCCCAGACCATGCGACCAACGTTGTCCCAGTCGGTGATCAGAGTACCGGTATAGCCCCACTCGCCGCGAAGCACGTCGGTAAGTAGCCACTCGTTCAGAGTGATTGGCACTCCGTCGGTGGTCTGGTAGCCGAGCATGAATGTTCGACATCCCGCACGGGCCACTTTCTCAAACGGAGGGAGGAACCAGGAACGTAGCTTGCGCCTGGAAATATCGGCTTCGGAGGCGTCTCGACCGCCCTGGGTTTCGCTGTACCCAGCGAAATGCTTCGCGGTGGCGAGGACCGCTGTGGGGTCCTCAAGTCCCTGGCCCTGATATCCCTCGACGACCGCGGTAGCAAGTTCGCCGATGAGATAGGGGTCCTCACCGAACGTTTCATCGACACGTCCCCAGCGCAGGTCCCTTGCAATGCAGAGCACCGGAGAAAAAGTCCAGTGGGTTCCGGTCGCAGCGATCTCTGTCGCCGCGCCGCGGGCGAACCTACGCATCAGGTCAGGATTGAATGAGGCAGCCATCCCCAGCTGAGTTGGGAAAATGGTGGCACCCGGCCAAAAGGAATGACCGTGAATACAGTCCTCACCAACCAGTAGGGGAATCCGGAGGCGTGTCTGCTGGCTGAGTTCGTATGCCTTCTCGATCCGCTCGGGCGAGGTGTGAAGGATCGACCCGACCGTCTTGTCCCGCACGAACTCCTCGATGTCACCACGAGCGTCGATCTGCATCATCTGTCCGACCTTCTCCGGCAGAGTCATGCGGCCGAGCAGATCGTCGACCCGCTTGGAAATGGAAAGTGAAGCGTCCAGGTAGGGTGCGGACGGATCGTAAGACATTTTGAACTCTTTCAGAAAGTAGGAGTGATTTGGGTTTGGAACTGCTAGCTCTTGGTCTCAGAAACTGCCCGGACTTGAGTGACCGTGTCGTTCACGTTCATGCCGCGCTTCTTCATTGCGCGAGCCCGTTCACCGGCAGACCTGAGGCGTGGGTTAACGTACTCGTCGATGCCAAAGTTGAGTAGGGACAGAGCGACACCGATGGCTGCAATGCAGAGCCCCGGAGGGAGGTACCACCACCACTGGTTTTGTTGGAACGCACCCTGTGCGGACGCCCAGTTAAGGATGGTTCCCCAGTTGTAGTTGCTTACGGGGATAACGCCGATGAAGGAGAGCGTGGTCAAGCTGAGAACGGCGGCGGTCATTGTGCCGACGACGCTCGCGGCGATAAGGCCCATTAGGTTAGGGAGCATTTCGACCGCAATGATTCGGTACAGCGGTTCGCCGTTAGCCTTCGCTGCCTGAACGAAGTCACGGTTGCGAAGTGACATGGTCTGTGCACGAAGGACTCGCGCTCCCCAGGCCCATCCGGTGAGTCCTAAGACCAGGGAAATGACCCACAGTGGCGGATCCTCGAACAGTGAGGCAACCACGATGATAAGTGGTAGGCCGGGAATCACCAGGAACACGTTCGCGAGCGCGGAGAGCGACTCGCTCTTCCAGCCGGAAAGATAACCGGAGACAACGCCGACCGTGACCGCGATAGTGATGGCGATAATCGTGGCGAGGATGCCCACTACCATGACTCCGCGGGTGCCCCAGATGACCTGGCTGAATACGTCCTCACCAAGGTGCGTCGTCCCGAGCCAGTGTGCGGATGATGGAGGTTGCAGGCGTGCCATCGCATCGATCTGTGTCGGTGGGTAGGGAGCGATCACGGGGGCGAATATCGCGATGAGTAAAAAGATGCCGAGGATTGTGAGGCCGGCAATGGACTTGCCATTACGGAACATCGAGAATGAGGCGACAAACTTGCTCCATGCGCTTTCTGGAGTCGGCTCCATGGCCGCATCAAGATCGTTGGTCTCTGCATCTTCGCCGAAAGCGGCGGGCTCATATGTGGTCATTGTTCAGGACTCCGTCTGGCGGGTACGCGGATCAAGGAATGCGTAGGCGACATCAGCGAGGATGTTTGCGATCAGCACGGACAGGGTGATGATCAGGAAAACACCCTGCATTAGCGCGTAGTCTTTCGCGTTGGTTGCATCCAGAAGCATTTTTCCGACTCCGGGGTAGCTGAAGACCATTTCCATCACGACTGTGCCACCGACAATGAAGCCGAGTGACAGGGCAAAACTCTGTATCTGCGGTAGCACCGCGTTACGGGCGGCGTAGCGCCATAGGACACGCTTGTTTGGCATTCCCTTGGCCTGCGCGACGGTTATGTAGTCTTCGTCCAACACAGTCAGCATCATGTTGCGCATTCCAAGCATCCAGCCTCCGAGGGAGGCGAGGACGATGGTCAGAGCCGGAAGGGTCCCGTGGTAAATGACCTCGCCGATGAAGCTCCACGACAACTCGGGGGTAACCCCCGCACCGAACGCCTTACCGATTGGGAACCAACCAAGACCAACAGAGAAGACGGAGATGGCCAGAAGACCGAGCCAGAAGTAGGGGATTGTGTTGAAGAAGGTAGTGATGGGGATGAAAACGTCGAGTTTGCTTCCGCGTTTCCACCCGATTATCGCCCCGCCAACCGTACCGATTGTGAAGGCAAGGATGGTGGCGACGCCGACCAAACCGATGGTCCAGGGGAGGGCCCCGGCGATAACTTCAGTAACGGGACGCATCCCGTGGGTGATTGAGATACCCAAGTCACCGTGGGCCAGAAGTTTCCAGTAGTCGACGTACTGGTCCCACATGGATTTGTCAGTGTCCAGTCCCAGCAAAGCCCGGAGTGCGTCCGCCGCCTCGGGGCTCACGTTCTTGTTCCGCGACAGGTACTGACTTACGGCATCCCCTTTCATCATTCTGGGAACGAAGAAGTTGATCGTCAGCGCAGCCCAGAGGGTAAACAGGTAGAACAGCGCACGACTTCCGAGAAAACGCCACGGAATCCGCGTCCGCCCCCGATATACCTTCGTTGCTGTAGTTCCCGCCTCAATGGGGTCGGGCTCGGTCAAGAAGACCTCAACGTCATCTCGTACCGATGAATCCGCGGAGCTCATTGCGTCCCTCCAAGGATGCTGGATGCCTGCGCGAAATGCTTCTCAGGATCAGGGGACGCGGCAAGCAGGTTCTTCGTATAGGTATTTTTCGGGTGCAGGATGACCTCGTCTGCACTGCCCTGCTCAACGATTCGGCCCTGATTGAGGACGATGATCTCATCGCTGAAATGTCGGGCGGTTGCCAGATCGTGCGTTATGTAGAGGACTCCCAGTCCCTCCTCGCGCTGCAGGTCGGCAAGCAGGTTCAAGACGCCGAGGCGAATTGACACGTCCAGCATCGAAACCGGTTCATCTGCGACGAGTAGGGTCGGGCGGGAAGCGAGGGCGCGAGCGATCGCGACGCGTTGTCGCTGTCCTCCAGAGAGTTCGTGGGGGCGGCGATCGATGACTTCGCTTGGAACCAGTCGCACGCGTTCAAGGAGTCTGCGTACCTCCCGATCCACTTCGGCTTTGGGGACAACCTTGTCAAGCAGCAGTGGTCGTTCGATGTGGTGGCGAATGGTGTGGTAAGGATTGAGCGAAGCAAAGGGGTCCTGGAAGACCATGCGTAGCTCTTGGCGATATTTACGTAGGGCACTTCCGCGGCGCGGGATCGGATCACCATCAATGAGTACCTCGCCCTCGGTCTGTGTCTCAAGGCCGGTCAGGATCTTCGCGATGGTTGATTTACCACTGCCGGACTGTCCCACCAGACCGATGGTCTGTTTTGAGCGAAGTGAGAACGTGACATCGTCAAGAGCCTTGATTTGTCCGGCTCCACGAACGTTGTAGATCTTGGTTACATGGTTGAAGTTGAGGTCGGTCATCGGTTCACGACTCCCTTCGATCCTGTCAACCGTGGGAACGAGGCAAGAAGCTTCTTTGTGTATTCGTTTTGAGGGTCGTTCCAGATCTGTTCTGCGGGGGCCATCTCAACGATTCGGCCCTCCCGCATGATTGCGATACGGTCCGATATCTCTAGGAGCAGGGGCAGATCATGGGTAATAAACACGACGGTGAAGCCGAATTCTTCGCGAAGGGTGGAGATTTGCTGAAGAATCTCGCGTTGGACCAGAACATCCAGAGCCGTCGTTGGCTCATCCATAATCATTAACTGTGGGCGCAGGGCGAGTGCCATGGCGATCATGACGCGCTGGCGCATTCCACCGGAGAGTTCATGGGGGTAGGATCGCGCCCGATCAGCGCCCACCTTGACGATTTCAAGGAGTTCGTTTACTTCGTGTCGTCGCTCTGCTTTGGACATCTTGGGACGGTGGACGATGTAAACGTCCTCAAGTTGTTTACCGATAGGAGCCACCGGATTCAGTGCGTTCATTGCGCCCTGGAAGACCATCGAGATTTTGTCCCAGCGGAAGTGCTGCATTTGGTTCGCGTTGAGACTGTTCACGTTGATGTCGGTTCCTGAGGTGTCGTGGAAGACTACCTCACCACCTGTGATGACGGCAGGGGGTTTAAGGAGACGTTGGATTCCGTAGGCGAGCGTGGTTTTTCCGCAGCCACTTTCGCCGGCCAGTCCAAGGATCTCACCGCGCTCTAGTTCCAGGCTGACGTCAGTCACCGCTCTTACTGGTGGATCGACGTCGTACACCACCGAGAAATCGCGCACTGAAAGGAGGGAGTTACTCATCGTTGAGTGATCGCTTTCGGCTAGGTGCTGGGCGGGGACGAGAAGAGATGGCCCCGCCCAGCACGTTTCTCAGTTACTTAACTTGTAGCTTTTGCAGAACCATAACGATGTTCGGCTGAGTGGGATCGCCTGGAGCGTACGGATCATCCGCATCCGGCCAGCCCACGTAGTTGCGGGTGTTGTACTCGGCCAGCAGCGGATGAGCGCCGAGTGTGATCGCTGGGATGTCCTCGACGTAATGCTTCTGGATCACTTCCAGGGCGGCCTCGCGCTCCTCGTCCGAGGAAGCAGAAGCGTACTGGTTCAGGGCAGCGGTGACATCCGGGTTATCGTAACGACCGAAGTTGTATGTGGCCTTGCCGTCAACAATCCAGCGCGGATCCATGGTCGAGGTGTAGAGGCCGTATGCGTTGTTGGTCGACTCTAGCCAGTGGATGATCGAGTCGAAGTCGCCATCGGTTCGGGCTGCGTCCCAGCCGCCCCAATCGGGCATATCGATCTTGACTTCAACGCCGAGAATCGCTTTTGTCTCTTCCGCGATGAGCTGTTGCTCAGTGTTCCAGTCACTCCAACCGGAAGGAACGGAGATACTGAACGTGACGACCTCTCCCTCAGGGTCAACGAGCTTGTCCGAGGCATCCCAGGTGTAGCCGGCATCGCTTAGGATTTGGCGCGCCTTGTCCTTGTCGACTGAGTAGTCCTCGTCCTTGAACTCGGAGGCAATTTCATCACTAAGGATTTCGCCGAGGCCAGTCTTGTTCCAGATGGCTTCGGAGGCCCCTTCGCGAGCAATGGTTACGTAGTCGTCTCGGTTGATCGTGTAAGCCAGTGCCTCACGGAATGCCACATCGTTAAACGGCTTCTTTTGAAGGTTCATGAACACCGTTGCTGCACCGGTGGTTGGAGCTGCCCAGAAGTGGTTGTTTTCCGGATCTGCTGCCAGGAAGCTGGTTTCGATCTGGGGAAGGAACGCCTGCGCCCAGTCGGCATCGCCGGAAACCAGCGCCGAGGTAAGAGCGGCGTTGTCACCATATGAAATGTAGTGGAGTTCAGGAACGGCAAGTTTTCCGCCCCACCAATCATCACGTGCGGTGAGGGTTACGGATTCTGTGGTCCAGTTGGTAAGTGTGTAGGGGCCGGTTCCAACGGCTTGGCCTTCGCCAGTCAATGGATCAGTATCGGGGTCTTCGATATTTTCCCAAATGTGCTTGGGAACGATTGGAGTGTGAAGAACGGAGGCCTGTTTCACGAACATCGAGTTCTCGAAGTTCAAAGTCACCTTGTCGCCGTCCACGTCCGCCCCCGTGTAGCTGAGGCCGGAGGTATCGGTTAGCCGACCGTCAAGGTACTGGCCAAATGTATAGACGATGTCATCGGCAGTGAACGGCTCACCGTCGCTCCAAGTAACTCCGGGGCGTGGGACAACCGTGACTGCGGTGTAGTCGTCGTTCCACTCGACGGATTCAGCAAGCCACGGAGTAGTTCCCAGGTCACCGGTCGGGTTTACCAGAGCAAGGGGCTCGAAGATGACCATGCGGTAGCCGTACTTTGAGGCCGCGGAGTCGCCGAGATAAGGGTTGTGCGATTCGGTGGTTATCGCCCCATCGGGTTTTGCAATAGTGAGTGCGGTGGTGCCCTGTCCGGAATTTTCGGTCGTGGCGGACTCCCCGGACTCGGGTGAGGATGATGAGGGTGTATCGGACTTTGCGCATCCCGCAAGCGCCGTGGCGCTTAGGGCAACCACCGCGGTAAACGCGGCGATCCTTCTAGACGTTGGTCTAGAAACTGCGGAGGTAAGCAACATTGCTGGCTCCTATATAGATAGGCGAACGTCACGTTCATCGTGACGGTAACCGTGAGCTTACTGTCCAGTAAGTAAGTTGTCTATCCAAAAGTTGTTCGGGGTTGAGAACGTTGCAGTGTTGAGACCTAATTTGCCGATTCGAGGTTTAGGAGGAACTTCTTCGTTTCCGGTCCTGTTCCACCACTGTAGTTGCCGATTTTTCCGGTGGATGGAAGAACGCGATGGCACGGAATAATTATCGGAATCGGGTTGTTTGCGCAGGCGCCACCTACGGCTCTTGCGGCTCCGGGAGAACCGAGTGCCTCCGCAATGTCTCCGTATGAGGCCGTCTCACCGTAGTTGATGTTCAGGAGCTCCAGGTGAGCCGCAGTTCGAAAACTGCCGGTGCGTTTCTTGGAGTGATGTGAGGATGAGGCCGCGCTGACTGCGTCTGGCGCAAGGTCGAGTACCAGCGAAAAATGGCGGCGCTCTTCTGCGAAGTAGTCGCGGAGTTGCCGAGCAGCAAGGAGTAGATGGCGCGCGGCAGTTTGTCCATCATCCTCGTCCGCTAGATCGGGACGTGTGGAGAGAACCTGGTAGGTCTGCGAGAGATGCTTGAGTTCTCGTTCAGGGTTGAACAAGACATGGGTGATTCCACGTGCGCTTGCGACTAGCCCTAGATCGCCAACCGGAGAACTGACGACGTGAAAGTAAAGAGGCTTGGGCGCGTCCGGATTATCCATGTGCTAAGTCTTGTCGTTTCTTACGACTTTCGACAGGGGTACCGCCGAGTCTGCACTCATTGCTCGCAGGGTAGGTCACGGCCTCGGTCACAATCGGGGAGCAGACAATGGTTGTCGAGCGAATGGATGAGTTGCGCCTGTAATCTTTAGAGTCGGAGTTCGAACTGGAGGGACGGGATTCAAATGAAACGAATAATGACTCTTGGAGTAGTTGCTGTCTTTGGTGTGTCGATGCTTACCGGTTGCGGGGAATCTGGTGGAGGCGAGACGGCGACCCCTGAGAACATTACGGGTGCCTGGGTGCTTGAATCGGCGACCGGCCCTAAGGGTGATGTAGTCATCGTTGAGGGCACTACCCCTGAACTCACGGTTGAAGATGAAGGGGCGTTCCACGGAACTGCCGGCTGTAACAACCTGTTTGGCACTGTTCGAGCGGAGGGCGACAAGCTCTTGTTTGGCCCGGTGGCTTCCACGATGATGGCGTGTGACGAGCCGATTATGGACGCCGAGTACGCGTACGTCAGTGCGCTGGACGTCGTTACTTCGGGAACGATCTCGGGTGATTCCCTTGTCCTAAAGGGAGATGACGCCGAGCTTAAGTTCAAGCGCGGGTAGTTCTTTACTTAGGACCTGCAAAAACGGTCTTGTATCGGGCGGGGTGGATACCGGGTTTCCGGAGTCCACCCCGTTCGGCGCTTAACCGTTCGTGTATTCCGACAAATGCCGGTCGCGTACGCCAGCGACTGCCGTTCGTGTATTCCGACAAATGCCGGTCGCGTACGCCAGCGACTGCCGTTCGTGTATCCCGACAATTACCGTTCGTGTATTCCAGCAATTGCCGGTCGCGTACGCCAGCGACCAGTTGTCTGCTCCGATAACTGGTTGCGTGCTTTGGGTTCGCCGCAGTCGATGATGTTCGTTTGCACCCGATAAAGAGCCTCTAAGCCGACTCGTCGTATCCGCTCGGACACGCCCGAAACCGGGCGCGGTCTCGCCCGGATTGGCGGTGTAAACCCGCTGATCAGAAGCAGTTTCAAGCCGCATGACGGGGGTCACACGCTTCCGGCTGGACGCAATCGTGGAACCCCTGTAAGTTTGTATCTCGCCGGAAGTTCTGATGTGAACGAAAGGCCAGCCCTTCACAGAGCGTAAAGCTCCGTGCTTGGGGGTGTTGTTTGTGAACTTGATAGTGTTTGTTTTTTTGACGTTTGTTGTTTTGTTTTTTGGCTTGGATTGCATCCTTTTTTTGGGTGTTTTCTTTTTGGCATTGACTGTTTGGCTGGCTCTTTTGTGGGGTTGGTTGTTTTGGTTTTTGTTGGAGAGTTTGATCCTGGCTCAGGACGAACGCTGGCGGCGTGCTTAACACATGCAAGTCGAACGGACTGCACTTAGCTTGCTTTGTGTGGTTAGTGGCGAACGGGTGAGTAACACGTGAGTAACCTGTCCTTTTCTTTGGGATAAGCATTCGAAAGGGTGTCTAATACTGATTATTCTGCTGATTCCGCATGGTTTTGGTTGGAAAGATTTGTTTCGGGAAGGGTTGGGCTCGCGGCTTATCAGCTTGTTGGTGGGGTGATGGCTTACCAAGGCTTTGACGGGTAACCGGCCTGAGAGGGTGACCGGTCACATTGGGACTGAGATACGGCCCAGACTCCTACGGGAGGCAGCAGTGGGGAATATTGCACAATGGACGAAAGTCTGATGCAGCGACGCCGCGTGAGGGATGAAGGCCTTCGGGTTGTAAACCTTTTTCGCCCCTGAACAAGGCACTGCTTTGGTGGTGTTGAGGGTAGGGGGTAAAGAAGCTCCGGCTAACTACGTGCCAGCAGCCGCGGTAATACGTAGGGAGCGAGCGTTGTCCGGAATTATTGGGCGTAAAGGGCTTGTAGGTGGCTTGTCGCGTCTGCCGTGAAAGGCTTCAGCTTAACTGGAGTAGTGCGGTGGGTACGGGCTGGCTTGAGTGTGGTAGGGGAGATTGGAATTCCTGGTGTAGCGGTGGAATGCGCAGATATCAGGAGGAACACCGGTGGCGAAGGCGGATCTCTGGGCCATTACTGACACTGAGGAGCGAAAGCGTGGGGAGCGAACAGGATTAGATACCCTGGTAGTCCACGCTGTAAACGTTGGGCACTAGGTGTGGGGGCTGTCATGGTTTCTGCGCCGTAGCTAACGCTTTAAGTGCCCCGCCTGGGGAGTACGGTCGCAAGGCTAAAACTCAAAGGAATTGACGGGGGCCCGCACAAGCGGCGGAGCATGCGGATTAATTCGAGGCAACGCGAAGAACCTTACCAAGGCTTGACATACACCGGAATACTCCAGAGATGGGGGACTCTTTGATACTGGTGTACAGGTGGTGCATGGTTGTCGTCAGCTCGTGTCGTGAGATGTTGGGTTAAGTCCCGCAACGAGCGCAACCCTTGTCCTATGTTGCCAGCACGTTATGGTGGGGACTCATGGGAGACTGCCGGGGTTAACTCGGAGGAAGGTGGGGATGACGTCAAATCATCATGCCCCTTATGTCTTGGGCTTCACGCATGCTACAATGGTTGGTACAGAGGGTTGCGATACTGTGAGGTGGAGCGAATCCCTTAAAGCCAGTCTCAGTTCGGATCGAAGTCTGCAACTCGACTTCGTGAAGGTGGAGTCGCTAGTAATCGCAGATCAGCAACGCTGCGGTGAATACGTTCTCGGGCCTTGTACACACCGCCCGTCACGTCATGAAAGTTGGTAACACCCGAAGCCCATGGCCTAACCGGTTTTTCCGGGGGGAGTGGTCGAAGGTGGGATTGGCGATTGGGACGAAGTCGTAACAAGGTAGCCGTACCGGAAGGTGTGGCTGGATCACCTCCTTTCTAAGGAGCCCCTGATTTTGTGGTTTGAGGCTGGAGCGGGAACGTTTGGTTTTGCGCGGGTCTCTTGCTTTTGGTGGGGGAAACATTTTTTGTGAGTCACTGCTCTGTGGTGGGGTGGTGCAGGAAATATTGCAGCGATTTGTCAAAGAAACAGTTCTGGTTGGTTGGTTCTTGTTGGGCTGGCTTTCTGGGGCCCTGCTGCCGCGCTTTGGTGTGGTGGTGGGTTCACTATCGGGTTTACTCTCAACACCCGTGTGAGTCATTGGGGGAAGGTTCCAGGTTTTGTGCTTGGGCTCTAAGGTTTTAGGGTTTGCTTTCTTTCTTTGGTTTGGTGGTTGGGTTTTGCTGGTGATGGCTTGTCTTCTTTTTGGGGGTGGGCTGTTGTTGGTGGGTTGTTGGTGAATTGTATAGTGGTTGTTTTGTGTCTTTATTTTGTGTGATTTTGTTTTTTGTGTTGGTTTTTAGTTTTTGTGGGCGTTCGGTGGATGCCTTGGTATCAAGAGCTGATGAAGGACGTGGCGGTCTGCGATATGCCCTGGGGAGTTGACGAGCGAGCGTTGATCCGGGGATTTCCGAATGGGGGAACCTGGCCAGAGTTGTGTCTGGTCGCCGCATCATGAGTTAAGTAGTGGTGTGGGGGGAACGCGGGGAAGTGAAACATCTTAGTACCCGTAGGAAAAGATATTCCGTTAGTAGTGGCGAGCGAACGCGGATGATGGCTAAACCGTGTGTGTGTGATTACTCGGCGAGGGTTGCATGCGCGGTGTTGTGGGGCCGACCTTCAAGCCTGTTGCCGCGGGTTTGGGTTTTTGTTGTAGCTGATTTGAACAGTTTGGGATAGCTGACCGTAGGGCGTGATAGTCGTGTAGATGGTTGGTTGCAGCAAGGGCTTGGTTTGGTGCCCGAGTAGCGCGGGGCTCGTGGAATCCTGCGTGAATCTGCCAAGACCACTTGGTAAGCCTGAATACTTCTTGATGACCGATAGTGTATTAGTACCGTGAGGGAATGGTGAAAAGTACCCCGGGAGGGGAGTGAAATAGTTCCTGAAACCGGATGCCTTTAAGCCGTCAGAGCCTGACGCACTGTTTTGGTGTGGGTGGGTGATGGCGTGCCTTTTGAAGAATGAGCCTGCGAGTTAGTGGCATGTGGCTTGCTTAACCCGTTGTGGGGTAGGCGTAGCGAAAGCGAGTCTGAATAGGGCGTTTTTTGGTCGCGTGTTCTAGACCCGAAGCGAAGTGATCTACCCATGGCCAGGTTGAAGCGCCGGTAAGACGGCGTGGAGGACCGCACCCACCTAGGTTGAAAACTGGGGGGATGAGTTGTGGGTAGGGGTGAAAGGCTAATCAAACTTCGTGATAGCTGGTTCTCCCCGAAATGCATTTAGGTGCAGCGTTGCGTGTTGCCTGTTGGTGGTAGAGCACTGGTTGGTTGATGGGCCCTTTTGGGTTACTGAGATCAGCTAAACTCCGAATGCTAATAGTGTTGAGCGTGGCAGTGAGACTGCGGGGGATAAGCTTCGTAGTCGAGAGGGAAACAGCCCAGATCACCGGTTAAGGCCCCTAAGTGTGTGCTGAGTGGGAAAGGATGTGGAGTTGCTGTGACAACCAGGAGGTTGGCTTAGAAGCAGCCATCCTTGAAAGAGTGCGTAATAGCTCACTGGTCAAGTGATTCCGCGCCGACAATGTAGCGGGGCTGAAGCACACCGCCGAAACCGTGGCAAACAGCAGGCCCTTTGTGGTTTGTTGGTTGGGTAGGGGAGCGTCCCTCATGAGGTGAAGCCGCCGGGTGACCGTGTGGTGGATTGTGGGGGAGTGAGAATGCAGGCATGAGTAGCGATTTGAAGGGTGAGAATCCCTTCCGCTGATTGACTAAGGGTTCCAGGGCTAGGTTTTTCCTCCCTGGGTTAGTCGGGTCCTAAGGCGAGGCCGACAGGCGTAGTCGATGGATAACCAGTTTATATTCTGGTACCGGAAGTTATACCGTCCAACATTACTTCCAATCGCAGTCACGCATCCTTCAGTTTTGATGATTCTTGATTCCTTTACGGGTTTCTTGTTGATTTGATTTTGTTGCGTGTGTGGTTGTCTGGTTGTGGTGAGCGTGTTAACAGGGGTGACGCACAGTGGTAGGTTCCGCACACCGGTGGTTGTGTGTGTCTAAGCATGTGGCCCGTCCGTAGGTAAATCCGCGGACTTTTGTGGGTGAGGTGTGATGGGAACCCCTTTTCAGGGGTTTGGGATTGAGCCTGTGGTGCCAAGAAAAGCCTCGACGTGAGGTGTTCTTCCGCCCGTACCCTAAACCGACACAGGTAGTCAGGTAGAGTATACCGAGGCGTTCGAGTGAATCATGGTTAAGGAACTCGGCAAAATGCCCCCGTAACTTCGGAAGAAGGGGGACCCCTAGGAGTGCTTCGCCCTCGCGGTGATGGTGCTTTGGGGGGTCGCAGAGGATAGAGAGAAGCGACTGTTTATTAAAAACATAGGTGCATGCGAACACGTAAGTGGCGGTATATGCACTGACGCCTGCCCGGTGCTGGAAGGTTAAGAGGAAAGGTTAGAAGCCCTTCGGGTTTCGAAGCTTTGAATTGAAGCCCCAGTAAACGGCGGTGGTAACTATAACCATCCTAAGGTAGCGAAATTCCTTGTCGGGTAAGTTCCGACCTGCACGAATGGCGTAACGACTTCTCTGCTGTCTCGACCATGAGCTCGGTGAAATTGCACTACGAGTAAAGATGCTCGTTACGCGCAGCAGGACGGAAAGACCCCGGGACCTTTACTATAGCTTGGTATTGGTGCTCGCTGGTGTTTGTGTAGGATAGGTGGGAGACTATGAAACCGCGGCGCTAGCTGTGGTGGAGTCATTGGTGAAATACCACTCTGAGGCTAGTGTGCATCTAACCTCGACTCGTGATCCGGGTTGGGGACAGTGCCTGGTGGGTAGTTTAACTGGGGCGGTTGCCTCCTAAATGGTAACGGAGGCGCTCAAAGGTTCCCTCAGCCTGGTTGGTAACCAGGTTTTGAGTGTAAGTGTAAAAGGGAGCTTGACTGTGAGACAGACATGTCGAGCAGGGACGAAAGTCGGAACTAGTGATCCGGCACCCCCGTGTGGAAGGGGTGTCGCTCAACGGATAAAAGGTACCCCGGGGATAACAGGCTGATCCCGCCCAAGAGTTCATATCGACGGCGTGGTTTGGCACCTCGATGTCGGCTCGTCGCATCCTGGGGGTGTAGTCGCTCCCAAGGGTTGGGCTGTTCGCCCATTAAAGCGGTACGCGAGCTGGGTTTAGAACGTCGTGAGACAGTTCGGTCCCTATCCGCTGCGCGCGCAGGAAACTTGCAGAGACCTATCCCTAGTACGAGAGGACCGGGACGGACGAACCTCTGGTATACCAGTTGTCCCGCCAGGGGCACCGCTGGTTGGCTACGTTCGGAAAGGGTAACCGCTGAAAGCATCTAAGCGGGAAACCACCTCTAAGATAAAGTTTCCAACACACATTCGTGTGTGTGAAGGCCCCCCATAGACTAAGGGGTAGATAGACCAGGAGTGGAAGCACCGCAAGGTGTTCAAGAGCTAACTGGCACTAATCGGCCAACACTAAAACCAAACAAACACACAAAAAACGAGCACACAAAACAGACACAAAGTGACCACTATACAAACTCAGCACCAACCCACCCCCACCACACAAACAACAAGTGTTTGATGGGGTGCGGGACTACTAATAAGTGCATACAAACTTTGCGGGGGGCACAGCACGGGGGAAACGCCCGGCCCCATTCCGAACCCGGAAGCTAAGCCCCGCAGCGGCGAAGGTACTACATTCGAGAGAATGTGGGAGACTAGCAACCCCCCGCAAACCAAACATGGTTAGAGGGACCACCCAACACGGGCGGTCCCTCAAACCAATCAACCCACAAACCAACACCAACAACGGAGAATATCCGGGTCACGGCAACGCCGCCTCTAACTTCCGCACAACAGTTCCCAGAATACGAGAACTCAACACTCACTATGCATAGACAGGCATACTATGCACTGAGTCGGTGCGTGGTGTCAGCTCCGATACATAACCTCTAGCCACGACGCCGGGATGGTAGGCGCACTATGTCGAGCGCGAAAGAACTGACACTAGCCGGACAGTTAACGCGCCGTCGAGTTCCCGCAGGAGTTCATTCCGCCGATCTGCCCGCTGATATTTACCAGTTTGAAGAACCTGCCGTAGAAACCAAAGATGGCCAGGTTCTGCCCGGTGAAATCACGCTTAGACGATCTCTTAGTACCTTCCACCTGACCATGATCGGCGTTGGTGGAACGGTGGGCACCGGAATCTTCTTCATCCTTTCCGAAGCCGTTCCCGAAGCTGGACCGGCGGTGGTTCTCTCCTTCCTTCTGGGAGCTCTTGTCGCCGGTCTGACAGTTGTCTGCTACGCGGAACTGGCCTCGGTCATTCCTTCGTCTGGGTCCTCATACTCGTATACCTATGCGACGATGGGTGAGTTGGCAGCATTTGTCGTTGGAGCTTGCCTGATCCTGGAGTACGGAGTCTCTGCGGCCGCCGTTGCCGTCGGCTGGTCTGAGTACGTAGCCCTCCTCATCCACAACCTCTTCGGCATCGACCTTCCCAACGCCCTGCTGAACTCCCCTGAGACTGGCGGGATCGTGAATCTTCCCGCCGTGATCTTGGTTCTTATGTGCTTTGTTTTGCTGCTCAGAGGAGCTTCCGAATCTGCCGTGGCGAACACGATCATGGTGATAATCAAGGTCACTGTTCTAGTGGCCTTTTCTGCAGTCGCCTTCACAGCGTTCAATGCCGACAACTTTTCAAACTTTGCCCCAATGGGCGTCGCGGGCATATCCGTTGCTACCGGATCAATCTTCTTCTCGTTCATTGGTCTTGACGCAGTTGCGACAACGGGAGACGAGGTAAAAGACCCCCAGAAGGCCGTTCCTCGCGCGCTGATCCTCGCCCTTGTCATTGTCACGGGAATCTACCTGCTAGTTGCTGTTTCAGCTCTGGGAGCCCAACACTGGACACTGTTCGAGGGACAACAGGCCGGCTTGGCTCAGATCGTCGAAAACGTTACCGGGTCATCCTGGCCCGGCACGATATTGGCTCTGGGTGCGGTAATCTCGATCTTTTCCGTAACGCTTATCTGCCTCTATGGCCAGACCCGTATCCTCTACTCAATGGGAAGAGACGGTTTGCTTCCAAAGGCGTTCTCGCGGGTTCACCCTAAGACCCGCGTTCCTACAGTCAACACTTGGGTTGTGGCAATCGCTGTCTCGATTCTTGCGGGGTTCCTTCCGATTGGCATCCTGGCGGATATGACCTCTATCGGCACGCTTTCAGCGTTCCTTCTGGTTTCGATCGGAGTGATGGTGCTCCGTAGGACCGCGCCTGACCTGAAGCGAGGCTTCAAGGTTCCTCTTTATCCGCTCACACCAATCCTTTCGATTGTCGCTTGCCTGTATGTTATGCACGGGCTCGGAACTGTCACTTGGACTGCCTTCGCGATCTGGATGATCATAGCGCTGTCGTTCTATTTCCTCTGGTCGAGGAAGAACTCGGATTTGCAGCGACGTCACGATGCGGGGGAACTCGGGTCGTAGCGATTCTTTGTCTTTTCGCGCTGAGATAGAAAAGTAGCCACAATAGAGTAGTCGTCATCATAGGAGTCTCATTAATGTCCAAAATCGCTTTGGTTCGCCGCCCCGGTCCCCGTTTGAACGAGGGACTCACTGACAACATTGAGAAGGTCGAGGTTGATCTTCCCCTTGCGATCCAGCAGTGGGAGGCCTACGTTGCCATTCTGCAGGCGCATGGGTGGCAGACCATTGAAGTGGCACCGGCTGATGACTGTCCAGATGCAGTTTTCGTTGAGGATACGGTACTCATGTTTCGGAACGTCGCGGTTTCGACCAGGCCAGGAGCCGATTCCCGAAAGCCTGAGATTTACGGGACCCGTGATGTAGCGGCAGAGCTTGGATGCTCACTCAATCAGATCAAGGCTCCCGGTACGGTCGACGGAGGCGACATTCTGAAGGTCGGAGACACCGTATACATTGGCCGCGGTGGTCGCACCAACGCCGAGGGGATCGCACAGATGCGGAGTATCCTCGCGCCCCTTGGGGCAGAGGTTGTGGCGGTTCCCGTAACTAAGGTTCTTCACCTCAAGACGGCGGTAACCGCACTGCCAGATGGAACGGTAATTGGCTATCCGGACTTCGTTGACAACCCGGCGATCTTCCCACGCTTCCTTCCGGTCCCGGAGGAACATGGGACGGCAGTCGTTTGTCTGAGCGATACCGAGCTGGTCATGTCTGCTTCGGCGCCCAAGACCGCGGACTTACTGCGCAACCTTGGATACACCGTTACTACGACCCCCATGACAGAGTTTGAGAAGCTTGAAGGCTGCGTTACTTGCCTCTCGGTGCGTGTTAGAGCCCTCCCCTAAGCGGTTTGCCAATCAGATAAGGGTCTGACACGCCGCGAAATCACGGCTAAATGACCCCGATGTGATTGGCAAACCAGTGCGGGCTTGGGGCGACGCCCTAGTGCTTCCAGTCAACTTCCGGGGAGCGGTGCCATCTCAGTTCGGCGCTGTCCCAGTACTCAGGATGGTCAGCAATCCGAGAACGGAAGTCATCCCAATCTCGCGACTCCTGCGCGGTCCAACCAACCTCGGCGAGGGCAGGAATTCGGGGCAGTAGCATGTACATCAACTCATCAAGGGTGCGAATCCGTTCCGTCCACATTCCTGCCTCGACCCCAACAATGTGTTCCTCATCGACACCGGCCAGCTGTTTAGCTGGATCCCACAGATAGGATTTCGGCAGCTCGATCAGCCCGGCCCAGTCCTGACCATAGGGTGTCGATTCGTTGTACATCATGTCGAAGTAAGCGTGCGGTGCCGGTGACATCAGTACGCCGTGGCCATTTGCAACTGCGTCGAGAACGGGAGCCGGATCGACGTTACTGTTCCAGTACTGCACCACTGAGTCCGGAGGCAGTTCAGCGCCACCAGATTCTTGCCAGCCAACGACCTTCTTTCCGGTCTGGGCAACGGCCGCTGCCGCTTGCTCAACTAGAAGTTTGTAGTCTTCCGCGCTCTGTTCAAGAGCCTCGTCGCCCCCGATATGAACGTACTCACCGTTACCGGCAAGGGCTGCGACTTCAAAGACATCGATCATGAACTCTTTGGTGAAAGGTACGCCAGGGTATAGCTTACTGAATCCGACTTTTGTGCCCGCATAGGCGTCAGTCGGCTCCCCGTCCGGCATCAGTTCCCCGTACGCATGCGTTGCTGCATTGGTATGGCCTGGAACATCAAACTCTGGGATCACAGTGACTCCATGATCCGAGGCGTACTGAACCAGGTCCGCGAACTGCTCCGTGCTGTAGAAACCGCTCCGTCCACCTTCGCCCGCGGTCATTCCCGAGATCTCGGTGAGGCGAGGCAGAGACGGAACCTCCAGGCGCCACCCCTGATCGTCCGACAGATGCAGATGCAACGTGTTCATGCGGTAGAACGCCAGCAGATCAACCAGCGTCTTCATTTCGTCGATCGTGTAAAAGCTACGTGAAACATCCATTGAGATCCCCCGCCAGGAGTACCTGGGGGCGTCCTCAACAACACACTGCGGGATTCCAAGGCTGCCATCCCGGTTTGTTTCGACGAGTTGAGTGAGCGTTGCGATCGCGCGTGCTAGGCCTTTGGTCGAGGGGGCCGAGAGTTGTACGAGGTTCTCTCCTACCGAGATTCGGTAGGCTTCCTCCGTCGGCTTTCCCATGGAATCCGTCAGGTCCGGATAGACCGAATAAAACTCGGGGTCGACGGTCAGTTCGATCATTCCCGTCCCCGAACCGGGAGTTCCAGGTCCGGCTATCGCGAGCTTGGCCCTTTCGATCATTGCCGCCAGTTCATCCGCGCCGTTGACCGCTGCAGTATCAGCTCGAAAATACGGGCCGTTGATCGACTTGAAAGACTTGGGAAGAGGGACGAGGTTAGAGATACTCATGTCACAATCGTACTAGTGGCCGACAAGTCGGCAGAATCCGTGAGCTCAGATGGCCCCGCATTTGTGTCAGCTTGGGAGTGCGTTGGTATCGATTTGAGCGGCCGGTTTGCGTTCCCAGACTGACACACTTGTCAGTGGAGACAGTGAAGATCGGCAACTCGCGGAGTTATCTCAGTTCGTTGTCGATAAAACGATCTCGGGTTGCTACCAGACCGGATGCAACCAAGAGCACCGAGGTACAGGCTAGGACAACCAAGATTGGTGGCCAACTGCCTACCTTTCCGAATGCCGCACCGACCAAAAAGGGGCCCGCAGCAGCCAGAAGGTATCCGACAGGTTGAACAAAACCTGAAACCGTGGCGGTGACAGACGCAGTTCTCGTCCTCTCAATGATCAATGCGAGTGCTGTCGGAAAGCAGAAACCAGAAACCCCCAGGCAGAGAGCCCAAAGCCAGGGGAGGAACGTGGGCGCAAATGCGATTCCCAGATATCCGCTGGCAAGCAGGAGCCCGAAAAGGACAATGGAGGGACGAAGCCACCTTCTTCTCGCGACAACGCTGGGCATAATTAGACCACCAGGGATACCGCAGAGGGCGATGATTGTCATCATCACTCCGGCCGCATCCGGGCTTAGGCCACCTGCCCGATAGGCCGATGGAGCCCAGCCGAACTGAATGTAGGCCTGCATTGACTGCAACCCAAAGAACAGCATTAGCGCTACGGCGGTGGGGGAGCGGAACATCGTCCACCAGTGACCCGAACGGTTCGTGACTTCACCGCGCCTACGGAAGTGCGGTACTCCTATATATAGGAGGGCCCAGACCAGCAGTGCGACAAGGCCGAATACTCCCCATACACCGAGCGCCATGCGCCATCCTCGACCTGGCGAGGTTGCCTCGATGCTCTGGTTGATCGAGGTGGCAAATAGGACGGGTAGGGTCGAACCCGCTGCCAGAGCAGTGGTGTAAACCGTTGACATGGCTGCCGCTCGCCGGGGAAACTCGGCCTTGATATACGCGGGTAGCACCACATTGCCGATAGCAGCGCCGGCCATGGCCAAGATCGAGAAGAACAGGAACCAGCCCCAGGAACCGGCTTCGACACGGACGAACATGCCGATCGTAGTCACCGACATAGCCAGGATCAACGAACCTGTTATTCCGGCCCATGAGGTGAGTCGATTGGCTAGCAAACCCACGACGGCAAAACAGAGTCCGGGCAACGCCGTTAGCAGACCTGCATCGGTGGCGCTTAAGCTCAGCCCGTTGGTGATCTCGTTTAGCACCGGGCCAACAGCGGTTGCGACCGGCCGCAATGAGAGAGCAGTAACAATGGTCGCTAGTACCATCCCCACTACCACTGAGCGAGTACGCCATGCCTGTGAGTTCCGGGCGAAGGGGGAGCCGTAGGGTTGCTCGCAGCACTCCTCGTTATCTTCCCCGTCCTTACTCACGTCACTATTGTCTGCCAGGTCTGGCTAAGCATGTTGGATCGTTCATGTGGATTTGATAACGAGAACAACACCAAAAGGCCCGCTCAGAGTGTCTTAGAGTCCGATAGGCAGTTACCACCTTCACCGTCGCAATTGCGTCACCCATTGGAGCTTAGGGTGGCCTTATCTACGGTTATCAACAGAATTCTCTTGCCCGCGGACTTTCTGATACGTCACCTTGAGTGTCGTGGGTTCAGTAGTTTCCTTGTGTTGCGGGTAGGGTAAGTACCCAGCAACAAAGGCCCATCTGTTGAACCAGAGGGTTTTGGATGCAGTTTCTGCCGACTGCAGGCGGCAGGAAAGACTGGAAAGACTATTTCATATGTATCGCTACCTATTACGACGACTGCTGAACTACACGGTTCTGCTGTTCATCGCGGTGTCTCTGGCGTACTTCCTAGCGGGAACCGCACTTAATCCCCGTGCGACGTTCGACTTCACCAACCCCAACCTTGACGTCGATGCGATTAACGCAATGCTGACAAGGCTAAACATCAACCCGGATACGCCGGTCCTGGAACGTTACTGGATTTGGCTCCAGAACGTGGTTCTTCACTGGGACTGGGGCTATACCCCGGCACAGAAGTCCGTCAATGAGATCCTCTCAACTCGCATTTGGGTTTCAGTTCGCCTGATTTTCATCGGCTCGTTCGTTGGCATTATTGGTGGTGTGGCGCTCGGTGCCTGGACCGCAACTAGGCAGTACAAGGTTTCTGATCGTGTCATCTCACTCCTGGCACTGATTGTGATTTCCACCCCGACCATCGTCATCGGTACGGTCTTGCAGATCCTGGCAATCAAGTTCAACCAGGCCACCGGAACAAGCTTCTTCGAGTTCATAGGCGAGACTGGAAAGATCGGTAGCTATCCCGGCGCAGAGATAATCAATCGCGCACAACACCTGCTGTTGCCAACTATCACCATGTCACTGGGTGGCATTGCGACCTACTCCAGATATCAGCGCAACCTGATGCTTGATACTTTGGGCCAAGACTACGTGCGCACAGCTCGCGCGAAGGGTCTGCGCAAGTCTGCCGCTGTGCGTAAGCACGCGTTGCGCACCGCGCTGGTCCCTATGGCGACGTACTTCGCATTCGTTATCGCGGGACTGTTCACTGGCGCGACGGTCACCGAACAACTGTTTGCATGGCATGGCATGGGTATTTACTCCGTCACCTCGATCCAGGGACACGACATCAACGGAACGGTTGCGGTCGTGGCGTTCTCTGCGGCAATGACGTTCATGGGGCTGATGCTTGCAGACGTGTTCACTGTTGTCGTTGACCCGCGCGTGCGAGTTAGTTAGGGGCGAACAGTGGCGAAAAACAATGAGCAGAACTTTGACGAAATGCGTGAGAACGAGGAGTTCAATGAGGCTCCGCGCGATCCCTCGCACCCTGACTTCTCAGATGACGCGATTACGCGAGAAGTAGACTCTTACAACACTGGTGCAAGTCAGCCTGATCCTGCGGGTGAACTACCACTTGATCCTGACGGTCTAACGTCAGCCAATCCCGATCCCAAGGCGGGTATGACTCCTTCGGTGGCTGTGGCTCTCCAGGACCAAGAGTTGGCCGCGGCTGAAGCCGTGACTGGTGAACCTGCATCGCTCACTCGCACCCAGCTTGTGATACGTCGATTTATGCGGCAGAAAACCGCCGTCATCGGTCTGGTAGGTTTCCTAATCATTGTGCTCTTTGCACTCGTGGGTCCCTACATTGCGAGATGGGACTACACCACCGTTGATAAAGCCGCATTTTTGAAGCCACCGAGCGCTGAGCACTGGTTTGGCACCGGACAGACTGGTCGAGACCTGTTTGCCCTAGTAATCGAGGGTCTGCGCAAGTCGATTGTCATTGGAATTAGCGTTGCCTTGATCCAGACGACGGTTGCGGCGCTGGTTGGGGCCTCGGCCGCGTTCTTCGGGAGGTTCTACGACAAGGCGATCCTGTGGATCATTGACCTGCTTCTGGTCATCCCCTCGTTCCTGCTTATTGCGATCATCTCGCAGAAGTTCGGTGGCACAAGAGGCGCGACTTGGACCCTGATTTTCCTTTTGGCGGCTTTCGGGTGGATGCTGACCGCACGTGTTGTTCGTTCAATGACGCTCTCAGTTATCTCTTTGGACTACGTCCGGGCGGCCAAGTACATGTCCGTGCCCTCGTTCGCGACGATCACCCGCCACATAATTCCCAACGTCTCCTCATTCCTGATCATCGACTTCACTCTGGGAGTGGTCTCAGCGGTCATGATGGAGACCTTCCTTTCCTACTTCGGGTTCGGTGTGCAGTCACCGGAGACATCGTTGGGCGTCCTTCTTTCCGAGGGACAAAAGGTAGCGACCAGCTTCCCATGGGTCTTCCTAGCGCCGGCAACAGTGCTAACCCTGATGCTGGTCTTCATTAACTTCATGGGAGATGGGCTCCGAGACGCCATAGACCCGACTTCGCAGTCAGGAGGAGAGGCATGAGCAAGCGAAGCAAAGACAAGCTTCCATTTGAGAGCGCTGCGCTTCCAGAACCCTCTAGTGGCAAGCCGGTGCTCGAGGTCAAGGACCTCCACGTGACGTTCCCGTCAGAGGACGGACGAGTTCACGCAGTCCGAGGTATCAACTTTGAACTGGGCAACGGAGAAGTCCTGGGGATCGTGGGTGAATCGGGATCTGGCAAGTCTGTTACCTCCATGGCGATCATGGGGTTGCTGGACGACAACGCCAAGGTTGAGGGCTCTGTCAAGCTGTTCGGAACGGAGATACTGGGCCGTTCCGACGAGTACATGTCGAACATCCGTGGCAAGGTCTTGTCGATGGTTTTCCAAGACCCGCTGTCGGCCCTCACCCCGGTTTACACCATCGGCTATCAGCTGGTTGAGGCCCTTCAAATTCATCAGAAGCTGAGCAAGAGCAACGCTGAGGCACGGGCCATGGAACTCCTAGAGATGGTCGGGATTCCGAACCCTGAAGTGCGTTTCAAGTCCTTCCCGCATGAGTTCTCAGGCGGAATGCGCCAGCGTGTGATGATTGCAATGGCAATCGCCAATGACCCTGATCTGATCATTTGCGACGAACCGACGACGGCTCTGGATGTGACGATCCAGGCGCAGGTGCTTGAGCTGCTAAAGACAGCTCAAAAAGAGACCGGTGCAGCGGTCATCATGATTACGCATGACTTGGGCGTCGTGGCTGGAATCGCTGACCGCGTCGCGGTGATGTATGCGGGGCGCGTTGTCGAGTTTGGCGAAGTGAACGATATCTTCTACCGTGCGCGCATGCCTTATACGATCGGACTGTTGGGGGCCCTTCCTCGTCCTGATGAGAAGTCGGATAGTGCGCTCGCCACTCTTGATGGAAACCCTCCGTCGATGCTGAAGAAGCCGACTGGATGTCCGTTCGCACCGCGGTGTCCGATCGCGACCGCAGCTTGCTTGAATGGCGAACCAGTCTTGTTGCCGGTAGCTGATGACAACCGAAGAACAGAGGACAGCCAGCCCGGTGACACTGAGCTAAGTCACGGCGAACTTGGCGGGTCGATTCATACCTCTGCCTGCATCAGGGCATCGGAGATCGGCGAGCATGAGTGGACCTATAAGGACATTTATCCGATTCCGCGTCATATCGACCGCGAGTCGGGGCGGCGCGACCGCGATCTGCGTGAGGACGTACTGAAGGTCGAGGAGTTGCGGAAGTACTTCCCCCTAATGAAGGGCGCGGTGTTCAAGAGGCGTGTCGGTACCGTCTACGCGGTCGACGACATCTCCTTCACTATCAAGTCTGGCGAAACCATGGGACTGGTCGGCGAATCGGGCTGTGGCAAAACGACGACTCTCCTTGAGATTTTGGATCTCGTTAAGCCCGAGGGCGGAAGCATTGTCGTTTTGGGGCATGACACCTCCCATCTCACTCGTTCAGAGAAGAAGGAGGTTCGTAAGGACCTTCAGGTAGTCTTCCAGGACCCAATGGCATCGCTTGACCCCCGTATGCCGATCTCAGACATTATCGGTGAACCACTCAAGTACAACGGTTTTTCAAAGAAGCAGACGCGTGAGCGTGTCAACGAGCTTATTGAACTAGTCGGGCTGGAAAAAGCGCACCTCAACCGGTACCCGCGGCACTTCTCTGGGGGGCAACGACAGAGAATCGGTATCGCCCGTGCACTGGCACTGGAGCCGAGCTTGCTGGTTCTTGATGAGCCCGTCTCCGCGCTTGACGTGTCGATTCAGGCGGGTGTTATAAACCTGCTGGATGACCTTAAATCGAGGCTGGGGCTGTCCTACCTTTTCGTGGCTCACGATCTGTCGGTTGTTAGGCACATCGCCGATCGGGTTTCGGTTATGTATCTCGGCAAGATTGTGGAGAGCGGCGACGTTGAGGAGGTTTTCAAACATCCACGTCACCCCTACACCCAGGCGCTACTATCGGCCATCCCGGTGCCCGATCCTGAACTGGAGAGATCCAGGAGTCGCATAATCCTCTCGGGTGATCTCCCCTCGCCAGCCAATCCTCCTTCGGGTTGTCGATTCAGAACTAGGTGCCCTCTCTACCGAATGCTCCCCGCCGATAAACAGAAGAAGTGCGAGGATGTTAGCCCGGAGTTGATCCCGCGGGCAGAGGGCGTGGACCTGGTAACTGCATGCCATTACCCGGAGTCCATTAACGTCTTCGCACCAAACGATGCGCCAGATTCGTTAGCGAACTCGATCCTTGCTCCGGAGGCAAATCCAGTCGCGATCTAGTGTCCTGTGCCGCAGATCGGCCCCTGTCCTGCGCAGCGAGCCCGCACCCCCGGGGTGTCTTCGTTTTGCTTGCCTTGCGACATACCGACTCTGCACGGGATATAGGAAACGAGTCTGCGACCGGACATTAGGTTTCTTACCCACCTGAAACTGCCCCGAGTTGGACCTTATGGCCTGCCGGGGCAGTCTCATATTTCGGATAGGGCCTTGTAACCCGGCTCTCAGTTTTGATCGTTTAGGTTACGTTTCGGCGGCGAAAGTTACCGGTGGAGGGGACCGGGCCACTCACTTGGTCTAATGTTTACTCGATTGTGTGGGCACACACGGGGATTCCTCTGTGATGGAGACCAACACAATGTTCGCCCCTTGAAGCCGTGCTTCTGGCGAACAAGGTCTGCGCCTTGGGCTGGACCGAAAGATTTCTGTAAATCTCTATTTGGAGGTATTTGATGCGACGCAAGGTCTATGGCCTCGCAGCAGTTGCCGCCGCAGGGGCACTGGCACTAGCCGGTTGTTCCTCCAGCGGAGGCGGACAAAGCGGTCAGAGCGGCGATAACGCAGGCGCGCTGGAAACTGATGGCGACACAGTCATCAGCGACAACCCGGGAATCAACCCCCAGCCGCGCGACGCGCTTGCTCAGGGCGGAGAACTCCGCCAGACGATCTCGGCAATGCCTACCTACTGGAACCCAATTCACCAGGCCGGTAACAACGTGGACAACAACCGAATCGGTAACTTCACCGGCGTTCGTAACTGGATCTACGCCGCTGACGCATCCTTCGTTCCGAATCCTAACTACGTTAAGGACTACGAGCTGAAGGTGGGGGATGAGGCGCCGAACGGCAAGCAGCAGGTCATCCTGCACCTGAACGAGAAGGCCATCTGGGGCGACGATACGCCGATCACCTGGAAAGATTATGAGGCAACCGGAAAGGCTTGCGGCGTTGCTTCTGATGAGGGCGATGTAGCTGAGTCTGACGCAACCGAGGATACGGACGCGGTTGAGGAAGAGGCCGGCGAGGTTTCCGCTTTCGAGTGTGCATCCCGTGATGGTTGGGACCACTGGGAATCCGTTTCTCAGGGTGACACCGAGTATGACGTTGTGATCGACTTCAAGGATGTCTTCCCCGACTGGTCTGCAGCGCTCTCAGAGGTGTACCCGGCCAGCGGTGTTTCGGATGCCGATACATTCAATACCGCTTGGTCAACCCCAGACAACAAGTGGTGGGCCGGCCCCTACAAGTTCGCGAGCGTCGACGAGGCTCAGCAGACCGTTTACCTTGAGCCGAACGAAAAGTGGTGGGGTGAGGCTCCGCTGCTTGATTCGGTCTCATTCCGCGCCGCTGATCCCGCTACCTCTGCCGCAGGCTTCGCGAACGGTGAGGTCGATGTTCTCGAGGGCATCATCGACGCCCAGCAGTACCTGCAGGCTGAGACCCGCGCGGACGCTGAGATTCGCCGCGCCGGTGGCCTGACCTGGCGTCACTTCACCTTCAATGGTGATACCCCGGCCATTTCGGATCCCGCAGTGCGTGTTGCTGTCAGCCGCGGCGTCGACCGTGCATCCATCACTGAGGCCGACCTCGCCGGTATCCCGGACCTGGTCCCCGCTGATCTGGTTCTTGAGAACCACTTCTTCATGCCGGGACAAGAAGGCTACCAGGACAACGGCTCTGAGTTCGGCTACGATCCGGAGCGCGCTCAGAAGGAACTTGACGAACTCGGTTGGAAGCTGAAGGACGGCGACACTGTCCGTACCAACGACGCTGGTGACAAGCTCACGATGGAATACGTCATGATGCCTGACATCTCTACCTCGAAGACCGAGGGTGAACTGCTTCAGTCTCAGCTTGCTGAGATCGGGGTCGAGGTCACCATCAAGAACGTCTCCTCTGATGAGTTCTGGGAAGAGTACGTCTTCCCCGGCAAGTTTGGCGTAGTGGCATTCGGTTGGCAGGGCACCCCGTACCCGATGGCTAACATCGGACAGATCTACAGCTGTGGTGAGAATGGCGACGGCAACTTTGGTCGCAATGGCGGTTCGAACTTCGCTAACGTCTGTGTTCCAGAGATTGAGGAACTGGCCGCAAAGATCGCTGTTGAACCCGACCACGACAAGCGCGTTGAGATGACCAACGAAGTTGACAAGCTGATCTGGGAGAACGGCATGGTTCTGCCGATTTACCAGCGCATGGAAATGACCGCGGTACCCGCGAACCTCGCGAACTTCGGTGCATTCGGTCTGTCGAACGTTCAGGCTGAGAACATCGGCTACATGAAGTAGAGCGTTTCGCCTGGCTGAATAAGCTGAGGGGCCCGAGCCCGGTCGTGGCTACGCGAGAGCGTGTCGTGACTGGACTCGGGTCCTTTGTTTCATCCTTCTTGATCTCTCCATCTTCGGTGGCCCAGTAATCGCGGTGCGTTCGGCTAGCGGTGCCGTCCAGAGTGTGCCCGCTCGGGGTGTGAAGTCGTCGTGATTCTTAACCGGTCGATGCTCGGGGCCCGGCAGGTTTGCCTGTGCGCGTATGTGTAGGCTCTTGTTGTGAACTATCAACTTGTCTTGCGATCACGAACCGGTCAGGTGGGCGCAGTGGTCGTCGGCGCATTCGGCCTGCTTTTTGTCGTCATGGTGTGGGGTTCCGATGGTCCCGCCAGCGGTATCGCCGCCGCGGCTATCGCACTTGCGCTCTGTTACTTCACATGGTTCCTCTGGGCTTGGCCATCGGTGACGGTCCAGCAGACCGGGATAACTGTCCGTAATCACATCCGCACTTACCTGGTGGGATGGGCCGCGTTACGGGAGGCAGAATCTAGTTACGGCCTGTATTTGGTGACAGTTCCTTCCTTGTCTAAGGAAGAATCCAAAGTTCCGGACGAGGTGCCGACTGGTGTGCGTTCGGCTCGGCAACCGAACTATGGTTCGTATCCCCTTACCGGTGGATCGGACACCCCGCCAAAGCGCATCTACTGTGCCGGAGTTCCTGCGCGAGGCGGATTCTCCTCAAGCCGACAAAAGGAAGCCCCCGTCATCCCGGAACTGTACTTCGAGAACGGTCCGCGTTTGACCATGCGAGTTGAACCTGCGGTTGCGGTGCGTTTGATTGAGGAGGAGAAGCTTCTTATCGATCACCCTGATCGTCGAGATCCGACACACCAGGCAACTAGACGCCAGATCGAGGGCTGGGAGTCCAGATCGGCACTGAAACGGCTTCTATATGGGCAGTCGTCTACGTCTTCGCAGAACGTGGGGCCAGAGAACACCAGACCTTTCACGGGCGTCACCACAAAGGTGAACTACCTTCAACTGGGTGGACTCATCGCAACCATTGCCGCGGCCCTAATCTTGGGCTTCACTTTCTGACCGGCGCTGTATGGCCTGTCTCCCCCTTCTGGGTTGCCAATCAGATAGGGGTCAGACACGCCGTAAAAACGGCGGGAAAAGACCCCTATCTGATTGGCAACCCAGAAGGGGGAGGAGTGAGCGGGTGGTAAACCTCGCACCATTCCAGGCCTTAACCGGGCTTAACCTTGAGTGTAGAAGTGACCCGATATCCCGCGCTCATTTCTTATGGCGCGACGACTTTCCCGATGGGACCCTGTATGCCGGTAAGGCCTGACATCCGTAACCTCGCGATCGTGGCGCACGTTGACCACGGCAAAACCACCCTTGTGGACGCGATGCTCTGGCAGGCGGGAGCATTTTCCTCCCACATGACCACCGAAAAGACCGGTGAGAGAGTTATGGATAGTGGAGACCTTGAGCGGGAAAAGGGCATCACAATCCTCGCCAAGAACACCTCAGTGAACTATGCAGGGCCTTCAGCTAAAGAAGTAACAGGGGCGGACCAGGTCTGCATCAACGTTATTGATACCCCGGGTCACGCGGACTTTGGTGGTGAGGTCGAGCGCGGACTTTCGATGGTCGATGGTGTCGTCCTACTTGTTGACGCATCTGAGGGACCGTTGCCACAAACGCGCTTTGTTCTCCGTAAGGCTCTCGCCGCAGATCTTCCGGTTGTACTGGTAATCAATAAGGTTGATCGTCCTGACTCCCGCATCGCTGAGGTGCAGGAGGAGACAACTTCGCTACTTCTCTCCCTCGCCGATGACCTTATCAACGAGGGACACGACGTTGACGTTGACGCCATTCTTGAAGTTCCAGTCGTCTACGCGGCTGCAAAAGCGGGGATGTCGTCGCTCAATATGCCCCCTGACGGGGAACTTCCTGACAGCGACCTCGAACCACTGTTCCGCACGATGCTCGAACGAATTCCCGGCCCGCATTATGAAGAGGGTGCTCCACTTCAAGCCCAAGTCACCAACCTGGATGCATCCCCGTTCCTGGGGCGTCTGGCATTGCTGCGCGTCCATAACGGCACGTTGCACCGGGGTGATCAGGTGGCGTGGATTCGTCACGACGGGACATCCCGAAATGTCCGGGTCACCGAGCTTTTACGCACTGAAGGCCTGGACCGTAAGCCCTCTGAGATCGCCACGGCCGGCGATATCGTCGCGGTCGCCGGTATCGAGGAGATCACGATTGGTGACTCCCTTGTCGATCCAGATGATCCGAGACCGCTGGAGCCAATTCACGTCGACGACCCGGCAATCTCAATGACTATCGGCATCAATGACTCACCTCTTGCTGGTCGAGTTAAGGGAACAAAGGTCACTGCGCGCCAGATCCGTGACCGTCTAGAACGGGAACTGGTGGGCAATGTATCGATCAAGGTTCTCCCTACCGAGCGTCCCGATACCTGGGAGGTGCAGGGGCGTGGCGAGTTGGCCCTTGCGATCCTCGTTGAACAGATGCGCCGTGAAGGCTACGAGATGACGGTCGGGAAACCCCACGTTGTCACCAAGGTCATCGACGGCAAGATCAACGAACCGATGGAGCTACTTACGGTTGACATTCCAGAGGAGCACCTGGGAGCCGTTACCCAGTTGCTTGCAACTCGCAGGGGTGTACTTCAGACGATGATTAACCACGGCTCCGGCTGGGTTCGCCTTGAGTTTCTGGTCCCCGCTCGCGGCCTCATTGGCTTCCGTACCCGATTCCTCACCGATACTCGCGGTACGGGAATCATGTCTTCGATTGGCGAGGGATATGCGCCGTGGCAGGGGGAGATCACCAGTCGACCCACCGGGTCTCTGGTTGCTGACCGGCCGGGGCAAGCAACCCCGTACGCAATGGCACAGTTGCAGGAGCGAGCCTCGTTCATGATCGAGCCGGGTTCCGAGGTGTACGAGGGGCAGGTTGTTGGTGAGAACCCTCGTAATGAAGACATGGATGTCAACGTGACCCGAGAGAAGAAGCAGACGAATATGCGCTCGGCCGGGGCGGATGTTCTTGAGGCGCTGACGCCCTCGCGCAAACTGAGCCTAGAAGAGGCCTTGGAGTTTGCCTCCGAGGACGAGTGCGTTGAGGTTACTCCCGATGCGGTGCGTATTCGGAAGGTCGCACTCGACGCGAAGGATCGCGCGAAGCTGGCTGCCAGGAAGAAGAAGGCTAGAGCATAGCACCGGAAGCGTGGCTCGTCACATTTGGGTTTCAGGCTGTCGGCGGTACCGGAGTAACCCTTCTGCCGGTGATCATAGTGTTTGCTTCGACTCGAACTTTTCCTCTACGAGCTTCGATCACCACGTAACCGGGTTCGCGCTCTAGTAGGGTACCGAGGGCATCGTGTACCCCGTCGGGTTCGCGATATCGCACGACGACGCGGTCTCCGATACGCCACTCCATCCAAGGTAGTGGCGGAGGAGTGGTTTCCGGGCGGGGGTTACTCATGTGACAGGCCGTTCCTCATCGCGTCTAGTAGGGTTACGACTCCGGCATCAAATCGCCCGAGAGCTTCGTCTGGTTCACTGCGAGCCAGGGCGATGAGGGCTGAGCCGATAAGTGAACCGATTATAGTTTCGGCTGCCGGAAGTGGAACACCTTCGTCAACGAGTGCCTGAGTCGGTTGAGCGAATAGTCCGTCGACGTCCGCGCGTAGGTCCTCGTCGTAGAGGGCTTCAATGAGAAGAGCAAAAAGCGTAACGAACTCTTCGCGGTGGTTCAGTCCGATCTGTCTCCACCTGCTAACAAGGTCTTCGAGAACTGCTGTGCCGCCCTCATTACAAGAAAGCGAAGCGGCGAACTCCGGCCCGACTTTGTTTGCGGCGAAGGTCAGCGTCGCTCGTCGCAGGTCTGCGATGCTCGGGTAGTGGTAGGTGACGGATGCGTGGGACACCCCGGCCGTGCTCGCGACTGCCCGATGGGTGAGAGCTCCTGCTCCGCCACCAGCAACAACACGGACCGCAGCATTGAGTAAGAGTTCTCGCCGCTGTTCACCGCGCACGTTCGTTGCCATGGATTCGTCCTAGTTCAAGCTCAGGGAAAAGGAATAAATGGATTCGCTAGTAGCAAAGATAGCGTGTGTTGACTATCGGTACAAATGTACCGATACTTGAAACAAGATATCCGAAAGGAGAGATCATTATGCCGGTAATTGCAGTGTTTGGCGCTGGCCCTGGACTCGGTCGGTCCGTTGCCAGGAAGTTTGGTCAGATGGGCTACCAGGTTGTCTTAGTTGCAAGGACCCAGGGGAAGCTTGACGCCCTTGCCGCCGAACTCAGCAGGTACGGGATTCGTGCCTATCCCGTAGCGGCCGATCTCTCGAAGCCGGAGCAAATGGGTGACCTTGCCGAGAGGATCCGTGAGGTTGCTGGTGACCCTGAAGTTATCTACTACGCACCGACTTCTCCTGAGATGACTTTCGTCCCCGCGACCGAGCTGACGGGCGAGAGGGTCGAGGCCACCACTTCGATACTTCTGACTTCCCTCGTCGAGTTGGTCCAGCAATTTCTTCCAAGCATGATGGAAAACGGTAGGGGAGCGATTCTCACTGCACAGGGTGCAACGGCTCTTACAGGAGTTCCAAAAATGAGTGGGCCCGGTCCTGCCATGGCTGCCCAGCGCAACTATCTGCAGGCTCTGGGAAAGGAACTAGAGCCAAAAAATGTGTTCGTGGGGCGGATGTACATTTCGTCCCTTATTGAGAACAGTGCGATTCATCAGACGCTAGAGAAGTCGGGCAAGAAACTCCCGGATATGGCTTTGGTGAATCCTGATGAACTGGCGGAAAAGCTCTGGAGGATGCAAGAGAAACGGCACCCCCACGAGGTTTCTGTGCCAGCTTTGAGCAAGCTGTACTTTCCTCTTACCGCGACAGCGCCCGTACAGAAGATTATGGCTCGGTTCGCGAAGTAGCTGGTTGACGGTGGCGCCGAGGGCGCCCAAGTCACGAGAAATAGTCCTATCCAACAACAGAAAGAAAATCATGACAGTCGCGCTTTGGATCCTTAACGTTCTTCTTGCCGTCGTATTTCTCGCGGCGGGCGCCATGCACGCCTTTCAGAGTCGCGAGAAGCTTGTTGCCTCGGGCATGGGCTGGGCTGAAGACACTTCCCCAGGAATGATCAAGACAATCGGATGGCTTGAGATTCTTGGCGCTATCGGACTCATCGCCCCTATGGCCAGTGGTATCGCCCCAATTCTGACCCCGCTTGCGGCCGTTGGTTTGACGGTCGTCATGCTTGGAGCGGTCTACACACACGCAAAACGTAAGGAATCCGTAGTGGTAGAGGCAGTCCTCGCAGTAGGTGCGCTGGCCAGTGCGATTTTGGGGTTCTTGGTTCTGTAGCCGATTTTCTGGAGTGGCGCCAGAGCTCCACCTCGGCAGGGGGGAGAGCCGATGCTCGATCTCCCCTCCTTCGCGCAATTCCCGGGTTTCTGGTCCAGCAGATTGAGTCTTCGAGCCGGTCTGGGAGGCTCAGGCTCGTCGTGAACACGCGCCACACCTCCCCGTTGATGCCGGTTAGAGCTATGTCTGAGCGCGGGAGTGTGGTGCACCTCGTTTAAAATCTGGCTAGTCGCAGAATGCCAGAGTGTGAGTATGCTGAGCAAATGAAAAGTGAGAATCCTGCGCCACAAGCCGGTGAGAGCTCGGACCACGACGCGTTGAGCACGAGCACGCCTGACGAACAGAAGTCTGCACTCGAGCGATTCACTGCGAACCAGAAACGTACGCTCGCGGTAATGACAGTGATCGTACTTTGTTTCGGTGCGTACTTTCTTCGGGAGTATCTGGAGCTAATCGCGCTCGCGGCGGTGCTTGCGTACCTGTTCCGACCCCTCTTCCTACGGCTCAAGAATCGGCTGAATGCAGGGGTCGCTTCCGTTCTTACACTGCTTTCAGCGTTGGCAATTGTCGTCGTTCCCGTGGGCGGCATTCTCACGATGGCAGGTATCCAGATTAAGCAGATGGTTGACACCGTCAGTGCTTGGGTGTCTAAGACTGACATGGGTCAACTCGGTCAGCGCATCTTGGATACGGTCAACCAGGCGCTTGACCGTATCCCTTACGTAGACATTGAGCTAACGCCTGAAAAAATCCAGTCTGCTATCTCGAGTTTCGCCACTAATATGGGGGAATTTGCCCTCAACCTCGCCAAGAGTTCAGTCGGCGGCATCGCCGGTGTTGTCACGGCTTCGATCATTTTTCTCTACGTGTTCATCGCGCTACTTGGAAGCGGCGACAAGATCGTCGTTCTGGTGAAAGATCTGAGTCCCCTGGACCCCGAGGTCACTGACATATACCTCTCAAAAATCGGTTCTATGGTCAAGGCGACGGTGGGAGGTCAGTTCGTCATCGCGGCGGTACAGGGAACTCTCGCGGCGATTTCAATATACATCGGGGGAATTCATCAGGGATTCTTCATGTTCCTGATCTTCTTGACCGTACTCTCAATCATTCCGCTGGGCGCGGGGATCGTAACCATCCCATTAGGCATTGGTATGGCACTCAGTGGAAACATCGTTGGCGGAATATTCGTGGTGCTCTTTCATGTTCTCATTACCTCGAACGCGGATAATGTGTTGCGCCCTGTTCTGGTCCCACGGAACGCCTATCTCCAACCCGCACTTATGTTGTTGGCGGTGTTTGCGGGCCTCTCAATGTTCGGGTTCCCCGGCATTGTCTTCGGGCCGGTGACGATGATCTTCATCGTCACGACGATAAACCTCTATCGGGTGGTGCTGAAGGGCGCTTCATGGGACGAGTTTGAGGGGACCACGGAAACAACGTCCCAGAAGAAGAACCTGTGGCAACGTCTAAAGGAGAAGTTCGGTCGAAGGAAGAAATCTAACGCCTCCTGAATCTGCGTTCCGCTCCCGAGCGCACCGACGGGTCGCCTAGCAAGGCCGCTCGCATGGGTGCATCGGCTCGCCGGGTGATTGTCTCGCCGCCCGCTATGCGTGGGGCCGCTCTGCTTGGGCTAGATCAGCGGACTTTGAACAGTCCGCTGACGTCACCAGAGGGTTCGTCTCGGATGCTCTCGGCGTCGAGATTCAGGATCTGCTCTGGACCGGGCTCAAAATCAAGTGCCTTAAGTCGAATCCAAACCACGTTCGGTCTGGTGGTCTCCTCAAAGAAGTAAATCAAGTTAGTTAGGTCAGAAACGGTGCGCCAGCGGGTCGTTGAGACGTACGGGCGAGCCACATCAATGACTCCAAATGGTGCTGATGCGTTGCGGGCAACGCTGAATACCTGGGCGGCAAACAGCTCCACGTCATTGGTTTCTGGCAGATGCCGAGAGTAGTAGGCTGCGCGGGCGAATCGGTCAGTTGAACTGACTCCGCCGGGGAGGGGCTGGTCACCGCCGAGTCCCTCATAGCGGCTAAGCAGTTCGAGCTGCTCGCTGTAGACGGGGGAGTTGGCCATCACGGTGTAGGCCGGTCCCTCATGAACGACGATCTTGCCATCAAGATATTCGACGACCGCGGAGTCTCCGGTGGCATCGGCCAAAGCTAGGTGTCCGGTTCCCGGCTTCTCACCGATCATCAATGGGATGATCTGAATCTTGCTTTGCACAAGCCACTCGACGGCGTCAGTGACTTTCTGGAACCTATCCAGCAAGCACTGGACCACCAGTCCCAGCTCAATCCCGGGACGCTGCGGATCCCTCTCACCATAGTCGGCCTCGGTCAGATACAACGCACTGACCTGGAAGCCCTTCTCGTTTAGGCCATCGACGGCTAACTTGCCGTACATGAGGGCGACAACCGATCCGTACTCAGACGTCCAGTCGAACCCACCTGGATAACTGGGTGAACTGGAGCGCTTCGTTCCTCGAGGTCTCAAAGCGAGTACGGTCGCGGTGTCTTCCCACCAATCCATGGTTCGACCAACGGACACGATTCCCTTGCCGGGATCCCCTCCAGAGGAGACTAAGAATCTGGTGCACATGCGGGTCTTCTTTCTGGTTCGATGTCTTCGGGTGCCGAGTGTTCACGGGACCAACTAATAGCAGTCTATTCGGGAAGCAGCGAGGCTTGGTGTGATGTCTTAATCTACGCGCACTCAATGAGTCCAGTTGGGTTCGCGAATCCCATATAGCCGGGGACTTCTGTCGGGTGTTGTCATAAGCCGGACTATTTCCCTCTTCTGCGCACAAGAAATGCGCGTTGATCGAGGAGTGGCCCGGGCTGCGGGTTTCTACCGGGTCTCTTCGGAAGGGCGACCACTTCGGCATTCCCTCGTCTAGATGACCTGTTCGTCCCGATGGTGAGGCACCCCGCACCCAGCGGGTTTACCTTCCCGGTCCACAGCGGTTTAATTGGTGTCAGATCAGGAGGCGAGATGACCTACATAATCGCAGAGCCTTGCGTCGACATTAAGGACCGGGCTTGCGTGGACGAATGCCCGGTGGATTGCATCTACGAGGGCGGACGGATGCTCTATATCCATCCAGAAGAATGCGTGGATTGCGGCGCTTGCGAGCCAGTATGCCCCGTGGAAGCAATCTTCTACGAGGATGACCTCCCGGAGCAATGGGCCGACTACTACCAGGCCAATGTCGATTTCTTTGAGAAGATAGGCTCGCCAGGCGGTGCCGCAAAGACTGGCGTCCTTGATTTCGATCATCCGCTGGTTGAGGCGTTGCCGGCAGACATTAACGCCGAGTAGCCGCGGTGGACCCTCGAGTCTGCTACTTAGGGCCGGAACCTGTGTTGGGGTAGGGAAATGAGGCGCTGCAACGGTCGCTTCGCAGCTGACTCGGATGAGAACTGAGGTTCGCTGACCGTCTATAGCGGACCCCAGGTGGAGCCTGTTCGATCCATCTGACTCGACGGTCTCCCCAGGTGTCCTTGTCCGATAGCAGACTTATCGGTGACTAAGGTCCTAGGGCCGTTCTTCAAATCGGCTGTGCGGTCAGTGACAAATGTAGGTATTGTGCTCAGGTAGGCAAGTTGCATATTTGCGAGCTGACGCTGACGTCTAGTTAAAGCGCCGCCCCTCAATCCCGCCGCAAGGAGTAGTCAGATGGCAGACACCGAGGCTCAGACCAAAGAGACCACCACTGAACAGGCCAAACCGACGAGACCGGATGGCGTGTTCGAGGTTGGCGAGACCGAGGTTCCGATGCCCCGCGTCCCCGCCTCGGTTGGCTCGGACGGTCTAAACATTGGAAAGGTTCTCGCCTCAACCGGTGACGTCACACTCGACTACGGCTTCGGCAACACTGCCGCCTGCACTTCCGAGGTAACGTACATTGACGGCGGCGCAGGCATTCTCCGCTACCGTGGCTATCCAATCGAGCAGTTGGCCCGCAACTCTTCTTTCCTTGAGGTCGCTTGGCTACTGATTTACGGTGAGCTTCCCACGGCTTCTCAGCTTGAGTCTTTCATCCGTCGCATCCAAGCCCACCGTCTGCTACACGAGGATTTCAAGGCCTTCTTCACGGCTTTCCCCGCCGACGGGCACCCCATGGCAATCCTCCAAGCGGGTGTGGCTGGACTCGCCACCTACTACGAGAACACGCTTGATCCCCATGACCCGGATCAACTCGATGAAGCCCTGGTGCTTCTCATCGCCAAAATGCCGACGATGATTAGCTACATCCAAAAGAGGGCCGCTGGTCTCCCCCTTCTTTACCCCGACTCGCAGCGCGGATACACCGAAGATTTCATCCGAATGACTTTCGGCATGCCCTATCAGTCTTATGACATCGACCCGTCTTTGGTTCGCGCCCTCGACATGCTTCTGATTCTTCATGCGGACCACGAGCAGAACTGTTCGACCTCGACTGTTCGTCTGGTCGGATCCTCGGATGCGAACCTGTATGCGTCGGTCGCCTCAGGTGTTGGCGCGCTTTCTGGTCCACTCCATGGCGGGGCGAACGAGGCAGTATTGAAGATGCTGAACCAGATCGCCCAGTCCGGCGCGTCGGTGCAGGATTACGTGGACAAGGTCAAGAACAAGGAAGAGGGCGTTCGCCTAATGGGCTTCGGTCACCGCGTATATAAGAGCTACGACCCTCGTGCAGCCCTGGTCAAGGAAAGCGCTCACGACGTGCTCTCACGCCTTGGTAAGAGGGACCAAAAGCTCGACATCGCAATGGAACTCGAAGACATTGCGCTACATGATGACTATTTCATCGAACGTAAGCTTTACCCGAACGTCGATTTCTACACAGGCCTCATCTATTCGGCAATGGGCTTCCCGAACAAGATGTTCACTCCACTGTTTGCCTTGGGGCGCCTTCCCGGATGGATCGCGCAGTACCGTGAAATGATCGAAGATCCAAACACCCGTATTGGGCGTCCGCGTCAGGTATACCAGGGTGCAGTCGAGCGCGATTACACGCCGCTCAGGGCACGCTCGCGCCGAGTGGAGTAGTTCCTCTTTTCCGGAATCAGCCGTTCTTCCAGACGGCATGCGGATCGATGCCCGAACACGCCGGTGCATCCAGTCTCGACGGGATCGATTACTGTGCGCCCGGGGTCCGGCACGCGGATGGGCTGTGACACCTTTGGCGTCAGGTGACTAGGTGTCCACAGATGCGCTGAAATCAAACATCGTTGAGTTGGCATCGCTCACCAAGGCAATGGCAGGTTAGGTAGTGTGGAGTTCATGGATGACATGACGGCGTGGGGCATTGGACTGGCGACAGTAACAGAGAGCGGACGGACCCTCGATGTCTGGTATCCGCAGCCTCACTTGGGTGACAAACCCAAGGAAGGCGACCCGGCCATGCTCGAACGCCTAAGTGCTCTAGAGCGCAGAGATGACGCTAGGGCTGTTCACACCTCTGTGGTTCAATGTGTCTCTGACCTAAGGGATCAACCCGCGTCCACGGCAGACGCCTACCTACGTCTGCACCTGCTCTCACATCGTCTGGTTCGACCGGGCACCGTAAATCTAGACGGGATCCGCTCGCGGCTACCGATAGTCGCGTGGACCTCGGCTGGCCCGTGCGCGGTCGAGGATTTTGAGGACACCCGTTACCGGCTTCGTGCCGCGTATGGTCACCCGGTAACTCTTACCGGCGTCGACAAGTTTCCGGCGATGGTCAACTACGTGGTGCCGACGGATGTTCGTATTGCTTCGGCTGCTCGCGTTCGGCTCGGGGCGTACCTGGCTCCGGGAACTATCGTGATGCACGCCGGCTTCGTGAACTACAACGCCGGCGCAGTCGGAGCTGCCACCATTGAGGGACGCCTAGCTCAGGGTGTCACGGTGGGTGCGAATTCCCACGTGGGCGGGGGCGCCTCCACGATGGGACGCGTGGCAGGGGCCGCCGACCAGAAAGTTCGGATCGGTGAGAGGTGTGTACTTGGGTCCAACTCT
Source organism: Actinomycetaceae bacterium MB13-C1-2 (assembly GCA_035621235.1). Taxonomy (NCBI): domain Bacteria; kingdom Bacillati; phylum Actinomycetota; class Actinomycetes; order Actinomycetales; family Actinomycetaceae; species Actinomycetaceae bacterium MB13-C1-2. The sequence goes on along the minus strand of CP141731.1, from coordinate 185,783 downwards.
GGACTGGGAATCCCACTGGGAGACGACTGCGTGGTCGAAGCGGGTCTATTCATTACCGCGAACACCAAAGTTTCCCTGATGCCGGGTGGCGGTGTGGTCCCCGGCAACCGAGGGTCATTTATCGATCCGTGGATGATTGACGCTTCGAGGCTTTCTGGAGCATCGAACGTGCTGTTCCGACGAAACTCGATCACCGGGCACGTTGAGGCGCTTGGTAGGGGCGGTAAATCAATCCTGTTACCGAGTGGAACTACCCTCTAGCTCCCGGAGCGCGACACGTCTTCGGAGCAGGCGGCAGACCTCGGGAACGATCTTTGTCCCAGAGGGTGCGGCTTCCCGACAATCCGAGACTGCGACTTGTCGGCGTGAAAACGCTCCAGACGCTGAGACTCCCTCAGTCATTCGTCCAGAAATCGGGCCAGAAAACTCCGGCCTTGTCCGTCAGCTTTTTCAGTAGCGGAAGCGAGATGCCGACAACCGCGTGAGGGTCGCCGGTCACCCCTTCCACGAACGGGCCGCCGAGGGCGTCGATCGTAAACGAACCTGCCACCTCCAATGGCTCTCCCGTTGCGACGTATGCGTCTATTTCTGGGTCCGTAATCTGCCCAAAGTGAACTGTGGTCGACGCAGCCTGCGTCAGGGGAGAGTCCACCACCCACTCTCCATTGACCGCTCTGATGGGGACGAGGGAATGCCCGGTCCACAAAGTTCCATCGGTTCCCCGCATCTCGCGGATACGTTCGCGAGCTACCTCGGGAGTCAGCGGTTTCCCAACCATGCGGCCGCCTATCTCAAGCATCGAATCACACCCAATCACCAGGTAGATCTCGCTGACCTCGGCGGCATCTGGATTCGGTGGGTATATGTTGCTGGCTTCGGTAGGAGAGTTGCCCATTCGGCAGATATCACCTGCCGCGGCAGTGGAACCATTCACCTGACTGAGAGCGCAAGTCTCAGCCGTGTTGCCGTTCGCGTCGTTTAGCTCGCCAACAAAGTCGCCCGCCACCTCAAGAGCCTTGGCTGCGGCTTGCGCGCACACGATCTCTGCCGGGCTTGCTTCACCGTCCCGCGCGCTTTGAAGCTCAGCGACTACCGCCTCCTCGTCAACCCCCGATACTCGCACTATCGGATCCACTCCCGCAGCCAACAGAGTTGCCCTACGCGCGGGCGATTTCGAAGCCAGAATCAACCGGGGGCGAGGCCGCTCCTTCGGCTCAGTCACGATCTGACTCATCGGCTGATGCCGTCTCGAACTGTGCCCGGCGCGCGCTTCTCGCTGTGCCTGTGCGGGTCTTGCAGGTCTACGGGTGTAGCTTTATCAAGTCGTGACGAAATGGGATGGGTAGTCATAGGAGCAGGATATTACTTGGAACGCATGCGAGCCTTCTGGTCTAAACGAACCCAAAGATATACAGTAATCCAGTGACCTCTGCCACAAATTCCTCAAACTCAGCACGCAAGACTGCGTCGAAGGGCGCTGCGGAAGCGCCAGCCCGATCGAGTGCGCCCGAAACCGAGACGGAGTTGCATAGAGCCTCTAGAACTCTCGATCGGTACCGACAGATTTTTCTGGGCGGGGAACCCACGATGTCCGCCAATGACATGGCGCGGGAGATGGGGACGAATGTCGAGGCAATCGAGAGTTATTGGCTTGAGATGGGATTCCCCTTGGGAGACCCCGACGATAAACAGTTCACCGAGTGGGATTTGCATGCGCTTCAGTACTGGTGGGAAACGCTCAGGGCGGCCGGGGTTTCCTCATCAACATCGGCCGCGCTAACCAGGGCCCAGTCTCATCTCGCGGATCGCCTATCGCTCTGGGAACTTGAAGCCTTGGTCGAGGACGCAGAGCGTAGATACGATCTGGACGATTCATCGGCACGAGTCGTCGCCATCGACGAAATGAAGGATGTCGCCGATGCTCTTGAGTCGCAGATGATCTATGCATGGCGCAGGCAGATGTATGCGTTGATTGAGCGGGTTACACACGAGGTGGCAACCAGGGATGTCAACCACTCCAAGCGTCGTTTTCCACTTTCCCGAGCACTCGGCTTCGTCGACATGGAGTCCTACACAGCTACTTCGTCTCTGCTGGGCGGTCAGATGGTCGGATTGGTCGAGAGGTTTGAGTACCTGTGTCGTTCAGTAGTGACCGCGAACGGTGGACGGGTGGTGAAGATGATCGGCGACTCGGTCTTTTTCATTGCTGATGAACTCGATACTGGACTCAAAGTGGTTACCAGCCTGATAAAAGCTCTTGATGAAGCCGAAGACTTGCTTCCCGTGCGAGCGTCGCTGATTCTTGGCGATGTCTTTTCTCGCTCAGGTGACGTCTTCGGGCCCCCTGTGAACTTGGCAGCACGACTGGTAGATGTTGCTCCGACGGGCAGTGTCTTAACTGACGCACCGACCGCTGCGGCTATCGCCTCGTCCCCCCTCAGGTTTGAGTACCGAGTCGACGACTTTCCCTCGGTGGAACTACACGGATTCGGGAAGGTCTCCCCTTTCCTGATCTCTGAACAAGAGCCGAGTAAGAGATGAGTCTCAGTTTCCCCTAGAAGCTCGCTAATCTGAATGAAGAATCGTGTCAAGCTTTGTAAAGCGTTGTGCAACGGAGCGTCAAGAAAGGTAAGTTGAAGGCATGACGAAAGTACTGCTCGTTGAGGATGACCCGGCAATCTCTGAACCTTTGGCGCGCGCGTTTGGGCGTGAGGGATATGAGGTAAGAAACCACGGGACCGCCCGTAGTGCTCTAAATGAGGTTGAGGGTGCGGATCTGGTTGTACTGGATCTTGGTCTTCCAGACATGGATGGCCTAGACGTTGCACGCGAGATTCGACAGCGCGGCCTGGAAATGCCCATTTTGATTCTGACCGCGCGTACCGATGAGGCCGACATGGTTATCGGCCTTGACGCTGGGGCTGACGACTACGTAACTAAGCCGTTCCGCCTGGCCGAGTTGCTCGCACGGATTCGTGCCCTACTGCGTCGCGGCCACGGAGAGGCGGGAGACACGGAGCTTCGCGCCCAGGATGTCGTTATTGATGTTCCTGCTCACCGCGCGTTTGTTGGAGATCGCGAGCTTTCGCTAACCGCCCGCGAGTTTGACCTTCTGAAGGTGCTGGTGAAACAAGCCGGGCAGATGGTTCCTCGTGAAGAGCTGATGCGTGAGGTCTGGGGGCAGGATCCGCAAGGTTCGACAAAGACCCTCGACATGCACGTGTCTTGGTTGCGTCGAAAGCTGGGTGACAGCGCTTCTGATCCGCGCTACATCAGCACTGTTCGAGGTCTGGGGTTCCGTTTCGAGCTCTAGAACCGTCAGGTCTCTCCTGAGGGGGTGAGTAATGCGTCGTCGAGCCACGCGCATGATCCTCTCCGCAGTCATTGTCGTTGTCTTAATTCTCGGAATCCCGGCAGCGATACTGGGGGGTAGATTCGTCTGGGAAAGTGACCAGGCGAAGGTAGACACTAGGGCTGTCACTGTTGCTCGCTCGGTTGACAGGCGCCTCTCAGATGACCTGTATGTCACCCAGTCCATTGTGGCCCAGTGGGCGGATGCTCAGGGCGGCGAGCCCGAAGCCCGCATCGTAGTTACGATTCCTGGCAAGTACTACCTGGTGGCAAACTCGGCGCCCGTAGGACCGTCGCTTTCTGGTAAATACCGTTCGTTGGCCGGAGCAACAGTCGAAGTTGAGGTTTCCGCAATCCCAACTATCCAGAAGATAGTCTTTTTGGAAGTGATGCTGTTGACCGGTGTCGCGGTTTCCCTTCTTTTAGCGTGGGTTCTGGCCCGCAACATGTCTCGGCGTCTGTCAGCGCCGCTTATCTATCTTGCAGCACAGGCCGAACAAATTGGCTCGGGTCAGGTTCGTGCCCAGGTCAAGCCCTCGGGCATTGAGGAGATTGACCTGGTCCAAGAGGAGCTGGTTCGAACTGGCGAGCGAATGGCCCGCAGGCTTGCCGCTGAGAGACAGCGTTCGGCTGACGCATCACACCAGCTTCGGACTCCACTAACCGCACTATCGATGCGACTGGAGGAAATCCAGTACATCTCTAAGGAACCGGAGGTTCAGGAGGAGGCGGAGGCATGCTTGGGTCAGGTAGAGCGGTTGACCACAGTGGTCAACGACCTTCTTGACTCCGCTCGCCGCGCGGGTAGCGAGACCGAGGTGGTACAACTCCTTGAGGTGTTCAACAACGAGCTTGAGGAGTGGGAGGGACAGTTTAGTGCGGCGGGACGTAGCCTGGTTTTCCAGGATGAAGCTGCACAACTGGTTCTGGCGGAAGAGGGAAAGCTGACACAGATCCTCGCCATTCTTATTGAGAACTCGCTCCGATACGGCGCGGGGGCGACAGTGGTGCGGTCACGTCGTAGTGGTTCCTCTCGTGCGGTCCTGATTGACGTCTCCGACGAGGGCGAGGGAATCAGCCCAGACGTGGCCGAGGAAGTCTTCGAGATGGGCTACTCCGAGCACGGCTCGTCGGGAATCGGATTAGCTCTGGCCAAGGACCTGGCTCAGGGCATGGGGGCGAGGCTGGAGTTAACAAAGAATTCGCCGCCCGTGTTCACCTTGTCGCTTTCTGCGATTCCCTCAAACTTTGACCCCAATATCGTGATGCCACAGGCCCCGCTCATGTCGGTCGGCCGCAGGGCGAACAGGTTGTAGAAAGATAGGATTGACGCATGAGCACACTGGTTACTGGAGGCGCCGGATACATCGGCTCCCACGTGGTACGACTACTGCAAGAGCGCGGTGAGAGGGTCGTCGTTGTTGATGATCTTTCAAGCGGCGATGAGTCGCGGATTGGGGATGCAACGCTGGTACAGGTTGATCTTTCCTCGGACGCGGCACTGGATGTCTTGTCGCAGACGATGATTGATGAAGACGTCGACGCGGTGATTCACTTCGCTGCGAAGAAACAGGTAGGAGAGTCGGTTAAGCGCCCCTCGTTCTATTACAAACAGAACATCGGGGGACTGGCAAACCTGATGCGTGCCATGTATGACTCGGGGGTGCGAGATATCGTTTTTTCTTCATCCGCGGCCGTCTATGGCATGCCCGATCTGGAAGTGATAAGTGAGGATGTGCCGAAGAACCCGATCAACCCATATGGGCGCACCAAGTGGATCGGCGAGCAGATGTTGAACGATGGCAACATCGGCTGGGGACTTAACTATCTGGCGCTGCGTTACTTCAACGCTGCGGGGACCGGATGGATTGATCTGGCGGACACCGCGACCATGAATCTGGTGCCTATTGTGCTTGAGGCCATCTCCAAGGGAGCAGAGCCGATTGTCTTCGGGGATGACTATCCGACGGCCGATGGAACATGCATTCGTGACTACGTGCATGTTATGGACCTTGCCAAGGCGCACCTGGTAGCGCTGGACGCGCTGCGTGAGGGGAGCGTGAAGAACGTGCCGTTGAATGTGGGGACCGGTAAAGGATCGTCGGTGTACGAGGTAATCGACGGGTTGCGTGAGATATCCGGGTGGGATTTCCCGGTGAAGGTCGGGCCGCGTCGTGAGGGCGACCCAGCGGCGCTGACTGCGGACTGTAGCGCGATCGAGGAGTCTCTTGGGTGGAAGGCCGAGCTCGGTCTGCCCGAGATCCTTCAGTCGGCGTGGGACGCGCGACAGGCGGGTCCGAACCCGGTGAAGGTTCCAGCGGAAGGGTAGCCTCTGTTGGACCGAAGCCCCGAAAAGCACCGCCGGAGGTGGTGACTGATCGGGGCTTTCGGTTACCTACTGTGCTTCGAAGGTCACAGTGGTTGGTCGAAGTCCTCTGGTGCAAGAGTGCCGGCGGCCAACTTTTGGAAGAAAACGGGCGCGAGGTCCTCGTCCAATAGCATCACCGACCCTACGTCCATCATCGCGTTGTAGTCCCACATCGGCGGTGCTCCCGTGAGGCCATCGGCCGATGCTGACCTCATTGCCAGCAATAGGAATCCAACGTTCCAAATCTTCGTCTTGTGGTCGACCGTCAGCGCGTCGGCTGCCGCGTCTCCCAATTCAAGTTGCTTTACAGGATTGACCAGAGTCTTCCAGGAAAGTGCCTTGTCCGAAACCGCGCCGAGTATCTGTCGTTGCCTCATCGTTCGTCCCACGTCTCCCAGTGGGTCGGCATAGCGCATCCGTGCGAAGGCTAGGGCTTCCGTACCGTTCACATCGTGGCACCCAGCGGTCCATTCCATACCGGAATACTCGTCAGAGACGTCTTGGTCCCAGCAGAGGTTAACGCCGCCGAGTGCGTCCACGATTTCCCCGACACCGGACATCCCAATCTCGACGTAGTGGTCTACGGTAAGACCGGTCATTTGCTCCACTGTCTCGACGGCCAGTTCAGGGCCCCCAAGTGAAAACGCGGCGTTGAGCTTGTTCCAACCCACGTATGGAATATCGATGTATGTGTCCCGAGGAAGTGAAACCATCGCGGTCTGACCGTTCGCGGCTTTGTGTACAAGAATCATTGAGTCTGAGCGCCCGCCCTCGGTGGGATCGTCCTCGTTCCATCCGTCACGGGAGTCTGAGCCAGCGAACAGATAAGTTGTTCCCGGGGTATTCGCGGCCCCCGACAGTGCTTCCACACGGTTCATGGACGCATCCACATGGTGAATGAGCCACAGAGGCCACGCGATAATGGCGATTAGTAGCAGGGGTAGCGTAACCAAGGCGATTCGTTTGCCACGGCCGGGCCTAGCTCGCTTACGGGCCGGTGGGCCATTTCGCGGTAGTGAACTCTGGACTCGCCCCTGAGTCGGACGCGTGGCGCGAGGTGCATGGATATTTGAGCGAGATGGCTCGGGCGATGAGCTTGAGGGAGAACTCGTCCCCCGTCCGCGTGCGGGCGCATAAGCCGGCGGCATCACAGCAGGATCACCAGGGATCTCCGACACTACCGATCTGCGTGGAGGCGAAGCCACAGGAGGCATCTCGGGCGAGGGGGAATTCGATGGCGGTGGCATGCTGCCAGGCATCGAAGGTCTTGGGCGTTGTTCTCGCGGCTGGTAAGACGGCGGAGGGGTGCTAGTCATCGGGTATAACCGTACTCAACGTGGGCGTGTCTTCTCCGCTCATTTGTCAGGGTGTCTCATATACTTCTGAACCCTGCTGGGGGAGCGGATCAGTTGGTGGAGTCGCCCCATGTCGGGACGGCGAACGAGGTACCGTTGCCGCCGATGTATTCGTCATACCGATAGGCGTCCCAGCCCGGAATGCCCCCGATTTCGTCGTCTGTGCGAGGGCTCCCTCCCGGAATGCTCTCTCCGTTTTCACCCACGGTGAAGTATTCGCCGTCCATGTTCTGGTAGACAATTCCTGGAGGTAGGTCGGTGCCGTTGATCAGAGAGGCCCACAGCTCGGAGTCGAGAGGCTCTTTTGGAACATTGCGATACATGTTGAAGTCGGCAGTGAGTACAGGCATCGTCACGAATCGAATATTGGCCGGGTCAATGCCCTTAAGGGACGAAACCAGACCGAGGCTGGAGTTGATATTAGCCAGGGACGGCGAGATGACAGCATTATTCAGTGTCGCCGTTAGGAACTGATAGAGGCTCGGCATGTTGGTAAGCATGCTGGTGTTCAGTGCCTTCTTCACGATCGCGCCGATCATGTTTTGTTGGCGCTGAATACGCTGCATATCAGATCCGTCGCCAACATGACGGACGCGGGCGAACTGAGTTGCAGTTATTCCGTCCATAACGTTGCAACCCGCGGGGAATGCCATGGCCAGATAATCCGGGTCATAGAGTTCCTCGTCTAGACAAATCTCGACCCCGCCGAGCGCCTCAATCATCGACGCGAAACCATTGAAGTCAAATACGGCGTAACCGTCAAAGTTGATTCCCGTCATGTCCTCAACGGTTTTCTCGGTACATGCAATCGCTCCCGCCATTGCATCGGAGTCGGTTCCTCCTCCCGAGCCGAAGAAGAAAGCCCAGTTGAACTGTCCCCATTGCTCATAGCTAACCGAACCGTCTGAAAGCTGACACTCGGGGATGAGCATCCAGATGTCACGAGGAATTGAAACCACGGTCGCAGACTGTCGATCAGCCGAGAGGTGGACTATGAGTGTGGTGTCAGCACGCATGCTCTCGTCGGTGTCTTCCGGGTTGACGATGTCGCGCTGTCCGACCCTTGCGTCCGTGCCCATCACCAGAAGATTTACCGGGCGACCCTCAAAACTATCGATCGGCCCAGCGTCTGCCTCACTCTGTTCTTCGCTTTGAGCGGTTGCGTTCAGGTGCGAAGTATCAATCACTGATCCCTTCACGGTTCCAGTGATGTCGTTGTAAAGGATGGCGCCAGCGGTGCCAGCGAACAGTGCAACTCCAAGTACGCCAGCCAGTAGCATTGCGATCCATCGCGTGGAGCGCATGGAAGTGGCCGAATGTGCCGGCGGAATCTGCGACGGGTTCAGGTTCTGGTTCTTGCTCATCAGTGCAAATCCTACGGCTCTATGGCAGCCAAGGTGTCCGTCCGTGGCCAAAATCGCGTGACTAGCGACGAGTTCTCAGGAAACATTCAGGTTCAGATGGGTTTGAAGGGACTTATTCCCCATCCTGGGGTTTGTATGGTCCGGGGTTACCTTCGACGCCGGACTCATCAGGCAGATTCCCTAGGTTCCGGGGTTCAGCGCCGCTGTTTTCTTCTTCCATCAGGGCAATTTTCCGAGCCAGGGTAGTGAGTTTCTGCTGGGACGCCATGTCTTTTCTGTATGAAGAAGCCATCTGGGCAAGAATGACGATGACGAGCATATAGACCAGCAGATTGGTGCCGGACATAACACCGATGGACTGTGCGAATCTGTTGAACAGTCCCGGAAAAATGATGGCGAACACTGCCGCCACCATTATTAGGAACATTCCGATGCGACGAAGCGCCAACGATGAATCAGACCTAGCAGGGCGGAACAGAAAGTACATGAGGACCATCAACGAAATGATGAGGATCCCCTTAATCAGCCAATAGTTCACTTCATGCTCACCTCATCACCAGGTCGACCAGGATATTGACGGAGTTTAGAAGTGACTGTCCCTTTGCCTTGGAATACTCGGTGTAGTCGATGGTCACCGGGCGCTCCGCCCAAGGAAGGTCGGTTGCGGCTAGTTGACCGACGATCTCAGAAGCATGGGCCATGCGATTCTGTTTCAGGTCGATCCGCTCTGCTGCGTCCCGCCTAAGTAGACGCAGACCGTTGTGAGCGTCGGTCAGATCTAAGCCGGTTTTCCAGCGAGTAACTGCGGCGGCTGTCTTTAGAACAGCCTTCTTCGACCAACCTACGGGCGAGGCACCGTCGCGAAAACGTGTTCCGAACACCATCGCAAGGTCTTGAGCTATGGCCTGATCGACCATTGCGGTGGCGTCCTCAACCCGGTGCTGACCGTCTGCATCAAAAGTGAGCAGATACTGCATGTTCGGTTGCCTTAGGGCGAAGTCGATGCCCGTTTGTAGTGCCGCTCCCTGTCCAAGATTAAACGGATGTTGAACTACGATTGCTCCCGCCCGTCTTGCTTCTCGAACTGAATCATCTGTGGAACCATCGTCCACACAAACGATGTTGGCAAACGACTTCTTGGCGTTCTTTACCACGTCGCTGATCACTTCAGCTTCGTTGTACAGAGGAATTACCAGCCACGTCTGGGCGTAGTTGGTTGCGGGTTCAGCCATATCGCCATTCTTGCATCTATCACGCGCCATCCAAGTCTGAAGCGCTAACTGTGGCAGTCTTATCATGGATGCGAAAGTCCGAGTGGTGATCAGCCCGATTGATCCGGCTAATATTGCCTATGGGGTTCGCGCCACTTGGCGTTCCTTTTGTGTCGAAATGACGAGTGATCAGTACGGGGAGAACAATGGTTCGGATCGTCGATTCTGCAGATGTTTCGCCGGATGCGGTCATCGGTGAAGGTTCTTCCATATGGCATCTGGCCCAGGTGCGTGAGGGTGCGGTACTCGGACAAAACTGCATTGTCGGACGTGGAGCCTACATCGGCACAGGGGTCAGCTTGGGGAACAACTGCAAGGTCCAGAATTATGCGCTGGTGTATGAGCCCGCTGAACTTGCTGATGGCGTGTTTATCGGTCCGGCGGTGGTACTGACTAATGACCACAATCCTAGAGCCATCAATCCGGATGGAACGATCAAGGACGCATCGGACTGGGAGCCAGTGGGCGTAAAGATTGGTGAAGGGGCAGCTATCGGCGCGCGGGCGGTGTGTGTTGCGCCGGTGAGAATCGGAGCGTGGGCCACGGTCGCGGCGGGTGCTGTAGTGACTCGTGATGTGCCCGATTTCGGTCTGGTTGTAGGCGTTCCCGCCAGGCGAGTTGGCTGGGTTGGTCGCGCCGGCGCGCGTCTTGTTGAAGAAGAAACGGGGCTGTTCCGGTGCCCGGAAACCGGCGCGCTGTACCGTGAGGTAGGCGAAAACAATTTGGTGGAGGTTGGGGCCTGATGGGTAATGAGTTTACGGAGCGCGCGTTTATTCCTGCTGCGAAGCCGATTATTGGTGAAGAAGAGGTAGAGGCAGTCTCGGCGGTGTTGCGGTCCGGAATGGTGGCTCAAGGGCCCCAGGTGGCAGCATTTGAGGAGGAGTTCTCGGCACAGGTCGTAGACGATGTCCACGCGGTTGCGGTTAACTCGGGTACGTCTGCTTTGCATCTGATGCTTTTGGCGGCCGGGGTCGGTCCTGGTGACGAAGTGCTGGTGCCATCATTCACGTTTGCGGCGACAGCAAACTCAGTAGCAATAACCGGTGCTACTCCGGTGTTTGTGGATATTGAGTCCGACTACTTCTGCATGGACCCGGCCGCCGCAGAGGCAGCGATCACGGATCGAACCAAAGCAATCATGCCCGTGCACCTCTACGGTCACCCCGCCGAGATGGATCAGTTCGACGTTCTTGCTGACAAATATGGTCTTGTCTTGTTTGAGGATGCGGCGCAGGCCCACGGTGCTTCACTGAATGGCAAGCGGGTCGGAACCTTTGGTACCGCTGCGGGTTTCTCCCTTTACCCGACCAAGAATATGACTTCCGGCGAGGGCGGAATGATTACCACAGGCGACGAAGAAATTGCGCGCCGTGCACGAGTCTTGCGAAACCAGGGGATGGAGAAGCAGTACCAGAACGAACTGATTGGGCTCAACAACCGTATGACCGATATTCACGCCTCGATTGGCAGAGTCCAGCTCACACATCTTCCCAAGTGGACTGAGAAGCGTCAGGCCAATGCGGCATTCCTGAATGAACATCTAGAAGGCGTAGTAACTCCAAGCGTTGCCCCCGGAGCGGTGCACGTGTACCACCAGTACACGATTCGCGCGGACGCCTCGCAGCGTGATCGCATGGTTCAGGCAATGCGAGATGAGTACCAGGTGGGCTCCGGTGTCTACTATCCGATCCCTAACCACCGTCTGCCGTCACTAGAGCACTTCGCTCCCGGCCTTGATCTGCCCGAGACAGAGAGGGCCGCTAAAGAGGTAATTTCTCTGCCAGTTCACCCGTCATTATCCGACGAAGATCTGGAGCGAGTGGTGGAAGCCGTCAATGCGACAGCAAGGGCAGGGGCCTAGAGAACTATGACCACTAATGAGAACATCAGAGTCGGCGTCCTTGGTATCGGTTCGATGGGGCGCCATCACGTGCGCAACGCCAGAGCGCTGGAGGGTTTCGATCTGGTGGCAGTGGCGGACCCGGCCGGGGACAAGTTTGGGGTCGCCGGCGACCTGAAGGTATTGGACTCAGTCGAGGCTTTGATTGCCGAAGGCGTGCAAGCCTGCATCGTCGCGGTTCCGACCGGCTTTCATGAAGACGCCGCAATAAAACTCGCTCACGCAGGAGTGCACACCCTGGTGGAGAAGCCTCTTGCCACGGACGTACAGTCGGGCAGGCGTATAGCCGACGCTTTTGATGCTGCGGGAGTGGTTGGCGCCGTCGGGTATGTGGAGCGTTGCAATCCGGCTCTGTTGGAAATGCGTAAAAGAGTCCAGGAAGGGCAACTCGGCGAGGTTTACCAGGTAGTAACGCGCCGTCAGTCGCCGTTCCCTGCACGGATTTCTGATGTCGGAGTAGTGAAGGATCTCGCAACTCACGATGTTGACCTTGCTGCTTGGATTGCGGGCTCGCCGTATGAGCTGGTGTTTGCTCAGACTGCACATCGCAGCGGTCGAGAGCACGAGGACATGGTCACCGTCTCTGGCAGATTCGCCAACGGGGTCCTGGTTTCGAACCTTGTGAACTGGCTTACTCCGTTCAAGGAACGGGTGACGGTAGTTACCGGGGAGCACGGGGCGCTGGTGGCTGACACCGCGCTGAGTGACCTGACCTTCTATGAGAATGGATCCTTCCCGGTTCAGTGGGATCAAATCGCCGCTTTCCGGGGGGTATCGGAGGGACAGGTGACCCGCTATGCCCTACAGAAACGCGAACCGCTCGCGGTCGAACAAGAGAACTTCCGTGACGCAATACTAGGGCGAGCCAACGACCACGTCAGCATGGAACAAGCTCAAGCCGATCTCGAGGTAACCGAAGCAATCCTAAGGTCCGCACAAACAGGCGAATCCATTCGAGTGGGGTAGCTGGTGTCAGTCGCCACGGAGCCAAGGGCGGCGAAGCCACTCCAGCAGCAATCACGAGCGCATTACAGGCCGGATATTCAAGGCCTCCGGACGGTTGCCGTCGTGGCGGTGGTTCTGTACCACCTTTGGCCAAATCGAGTGTCCGGGGGATTCGTCGGAGTAGACGTATTCTTCGTCATTTCTGGTTTTCTTATCACCGGCCATTTATTGCGCGAGGCAGAATCTAGCGGAACCGTCCGTCTATTGCGGTTCTGGACCCGTCGGATCGCACGGTTGCTTCCTGCCTCCCTGTTGGTGCTAGCAGTGGTGGCAGTAGCTACTTACTTCCTGGTTCCCAAAGATCTTTGGCCCGACTACTTCGCGCAAATCCGCGCGAGTGCGATGTACTACGAAAACTGGCAACTGGCTTGGGATTCGGTCGACTACATGGCTATCGGCTCTCAAGCGACTGCGGTACAGCATTACTGGTCACTCTCGGTGGAAGAACAGTTTTACCTGATATGGCCGATTCTTATAGTTTTGGGGCTGTCCCTCGCGCGACGCGCTAGAGGTGAGACATCCCCTCGCACCGTCCTAATCTGGATTTTGAGTATGGTTGCGTTGGTATCGTTCTGGTTCTCCGTTACCGCCACCTCTCAAAACCCTTCCTGGGCCTACTTTGCTACTTTTACGCGCGTTTGGGAGTTTGCGATCGGTGGCATGGTTGCGCTTACCGCCACCTATGTGAGCGGAAGGGTTTGGCGCAGCGCTTATGCAAGCATTGCGGGTTGGCTGGGACTCGTGCTTATCCTTTTGGCTGCGCTTATGTTTGACGGCGAAACGCAATTTCCTGGCTATACGGCCGCCATGCCGGTTATCGGAACCGCGTTAATTCTTTATTTTGGCGACAGCGAGGCATCAGGATCACCGCGTAGATTCCTTTCCTGGCGACCGATGGTCTGGGCTGGGGGGATCTCTTATGCGATTTATCTTTGGCACTGGCCTCCGATAGTCATCTTGCCGTTGGTGACCGGTAGCGTCCTGAACTGGAGACAAAAACTCGTTATCGGAGTTGGGGTTGTCATCGTGTCTCACTTCAGCACCCACTACTTTGAGGCTCCGCTCCGAGCCAGCAGATTCTTCAGCCGCCCTCGTAATGCATTGTCATTCGCACTTGCGGGTGCATTGGTGTTCTTTGGGGTCAACGCGGCCGTGCAGGCTCAGCTACAGCACGAAGATAGAGCTGCTGCGGCACGATTGGAAGAGAGGCTCAGGGAGTCGTGCACTGGACCAGGGGCTCTGGACCCGGATAACAACTGTGGTGATCCGCTGGGCACTGGTTCGTACGTGGTGGATCCAGAGGTTGTGGCGTTGCAGAACAAGGGAGCCAAGTTCGGAGCATGCCAGGGTGGTTTTAACGGTTCTGAAGTGAAATCCTGCGTCTTAGGGACGGATGATGAAGCGCCAAAGAAGAAGCTGATCATTGCGGGAGATTCGCATGCGACACAATGGTTACCCGGCCTGGACGAAATCAGTGAAAAGAATCAGTGGGAAATTGCCACTTACGCCAAGGCATCTTGCCCGTTGTCACTGTCTCGCCGCGTTCTTGAAGGTGAAGAGACCGAGGACAACGCACGAGACTGTGATGTATGGGTGGATCAGGTATTGGCGACGATTGAACACAGTGACGCAGACATAGTGTTTCTTACCAGCTACCAGAGTGCGTATGAATGGGAGTCGCGGCCAGAAGATCCGCAGTATGCGGACCCGGTTGATGGCTATGCAGCCGCGATGGAAGCTATTGCTGATTCGGGCAAAGAGGTCGTGGTAATCAAGGCAGTGCCCCGAACTAACGGTGAGTACGTCACGCGTTGTTTGGTGGGAAACGGTCGGAACTTAGAAACGTGTGGCGCAATGCGAACAGACGCTCTCCCTCCCGACCTGATGGTGGCCGCGGCCGACAAGCTAGATCGTTCCGACGTGAAGGTCCTCGATCTGGATTCCCAGTTCTGCGACGATGAATGGTGCTATCCGGTGGTTGGAGACGTAGTTGTCTACCGAGATTACTCACACATCTCCGCAGAATACTCGCGGGCTCTGATGCCCTGGGTGGTCCCTCTGATTTCAAACGAGCGCTGACTTCCCCATATGTGGATCGCCAGACGGTAAACGCAGACACAGGCCGGGCTGTGGCGGCGCCCGATGGATTCGAAAACTACACGATTGTAGTTACGTTCGACAGGTTTATGCGTCTTGTTGCTGGTGTTACGGTTGAGGTCAATGTGACTACTGTGAGTTCAACACTAGGAGTAACGGGCGCGTGGCAACTCGGCTGATTCGTACCTCGAAATCTTACTTGGCGGCATTCGGAGCAACTGTTGTTGTCTCCGTACTGGCCTTGGGTTCTGTCTTCCTCATCGCCCCTGGGGCGCAGGCTGTTGGCAGTCCCTCATCGATAGGTTCCGAGGGTGCAACTTCTTTCTTTACGGGTGAGATTCCGGCGCTGTTCGTTAACGAGGTCGATCCGGTGGTTGATAATCCGGAAGCTACCGAGGTTGAGTTCGCCGACGCCGTGATCAGCGAGTCCTACACCGAGACGGGACCTGTCGCTGAGGAGGTCGGAAACGAACAGCAGGTAGAGGCAGTGCAACAGGCGGGGAAGGACGGAAGCGATGAATCAGTTCTTCAGGGCATCGCTCGGATCGACCTGGACGCAGACGTTGCTGTCGTCGGCGCTACATGGGACATTGACTCGCCCACTCCCGAGATCATAGCTTGGCGTTCTCTTTCGAACGGAGTGTGGTCGGAATGGGGGAACCTAGAAGCAGAGTCGAATGAGGAAAGCGGGGAGGTACTCGCTGGCACCGAGGTGCTGATTCTGGCAAATACGGATGCCGTAGAGGTGGTTGCGATTACCGCTGAAGGAACTCCGGTTCCGGGATTGGCACTCCAGGTAGTCAATGCCGAGTATTTCGCGCCCGCCGATAACGCCCTCCTCGACATATACCCTGACGAAGAAGCTCAGTCGGGGGAAGAAGCTACAGGGGATCAACCTCAAAAGGAAGGGACTGAGGGACAGTCGGGTGAGGTCGACGAAGAGTTGGAGGAAACGGGTTACACGGAGGACGTCGCGCTCGACAAGAAAGACCTCGCCCAGGCAGACGGAGTCTCACTGAGATCGTCCTCGGTACCGAACTCGCTGAGCTCGCTGTCCACGAGCGGATTGAACGCTGGGGGAACGATCTATGATACGGGCTACGACGGGCTGAAGATCGGCACTCGGAAGCAATGGTGCACCGGTCCCAGCTGTGATGTTGATGAATGGACTACCAATAAAGTCCAGGGTGCCGTGGTTCACCATACGGAGAGCAGCAAGGACGGATATACCAAAGCCCAGGTCCCCCAACTGATCCAAAACATCCAGTATTATCATGCGGTCACTCGCGGCTGGGGCGATATCGGGTACAACCTGATCGTTGACGCCTACGGTGGTGTCTGGGAGGGACGAGTCGGAAGCCTTACCAACCAGGTTCAGGGAGCCCACGCATACGGGGCCAACTATGAGACTTTTGGTATTGCGATGCTCGGTTCGTACACGAAAGTCGCGCCTCCAACCGTTGCTCGTCAAGCAATGAGTAAGGCGATCGCATGGAAGCTAAACCAGGTTGGTGTGAAGAGCGCTACGACCAAGATTCAAGTGCCCGGTGCCTGGAACCTAGAGGCCGGAAGCGCCGCAAAGATCTCCGTGCCGGCCGTTTCGGCGCATCGAGATGTTGGGCCGACGGACTGCCCCGGTGACGCTTTCTATGCGCAAATGGACACTGTACGCAGTGAGGTCGACGCACATCTAGCAAGAATGAACATATCCAGGGCGGAACCTATGGGTGGCACGATTGGCCAACCCTCACCGATAAGTTGGAATGGCCCGGTGCAGATCGGCAATGGCTGGTTTTCACGAGTCGTATTCCCTGGAGACTGGGATGGCAATGGCTATCCGGACATGATTCTCATTGATGATGCTGGGTACATGTGGCTGTACCCAGGGCTGGCGAACGAGCGATTTGGTGTTCGCTATAGGATCGGAAACGGATGGAATAACGTTGAATGGGTTCAAGGCGGAGTGGACTGGAATGGTGACGGCAACGTTGACATCATCGCGAGGATGAAGTCTGACAACTCCTTGCGGCTGTACCCGGGCAACGGCAGAGGTGGATTTCTGCCATCGCGTCAGATCGGCAATGGGTGGGGTGGTATGTCCCACATCCTCCTCACGGAAACGGCGACAGGTCCCGGGATATACGCCGTGACGGCAGGTGAGTCTCGGATGTACTTCTATCCGGGGGATGGCTTCGGTGGTTTTCGATCACCTAATCGCCTCGGTACCGGGTGGGGGGCAATGAGCGCTCTCGTTGCAGTGGGAGACTGGACCGGCGATGGAGTTCCCGACATGTTGGCACGAGATCGTGACGGACTTCTTTACCTGTATGCCGGACTTTCTGACGGAACGCCAGGGATTCGCACTCTCGTCGGCAATGGTTGGAACTCGATGGCAAACATGAGCGGCTCCGACAAGGGAACGCTCAATGCACCGCTGTGGGCTGTGAGACAAGACGGTGCGTTGATGTCATACGGGGTTAACGGTGGCACTTCAAATGCCCTGGGTATCGCGGTGGCGAACGCTGCCAAGAAACAGGTTGGGGTGGCGGTAGGTGAATGTACCTGGGTGATTTCGCGGGCGCTTGAAGCGGCTGGGATTAGTGTGCCATGGTACGCGGGAACTGTAGCTGAGCCATATCTGCAGGTTGGGGCTAAGCAGGTCACGGGGGAGTGGCAAGCCGGTGACATTCTGATTTGGCCTGGTGAGCACGCCGCAATCTACATCGGAAATGGGCAGGCTGTTCACGGTGGATGGTCAACGGGCAAGACTACAGTGATAACCACCACGAAGGTTTTTGTAGGAGGCTCAAAGGTGGCGCGTGAGCCCTCGACCGTCGTGAGGTTTAGTTAGGGGCAGTGAGTCTGTTCCGCTGGCTGGAGCAACGACACTAGTCTCTGAGGTCATCGAATAACTACACGGTTGTAGTTATTCAGCAGGTGTTCGTGCTTCCTGTTACTAGTGTTACGGTTGAGGTCAATGTGACTACTGTGAGTTCAACACTAGGAGTAACGGGCGCGTGGCAACTCTGCAGAGGACTACCTCAAGACTGATTCTCAAAAAGGCCGGGGCTACGGTCGTGACCGGGGCTCTTGCTTTTGGCTCCCTGGCGCTCGTGACAACGGATGCCGGTGCAACGGAGTCAGCTTCTCCCTCGACGTTCCCCACAGCCCCATTCCTATCTACGACCGAGATAGCAACTTTGTTTATGAACCAGGTTGACCCGGTTGTTGTGGATCCGGAGACAACCGAACTCGACTTCGCGGACGCAGTAATCGACGAGAGCTACACGGAGACCGGCCCTGTGACCGAGGAACAGGGCGATCGACAACAGGTTGAGGCGGTCGAGCAGGCGCTTCAAGAGCAGACGGTGGAGGAGTCGAAGAGAACTCTCGCCCCGGACACTCAGGGGATAGCTCGCATTGATCTCGAAGCCGATGTCGCCGTGCTCGGCGTGACCTGGGACCTTGGTTCGCCACAGCCCGAGTCAGTTTACTGGCGCTATCTGACAGACGGAATGTGGACCGAGTGGAGGACTATAGAGTCCGAGGTCAATCAGTCGGTAGACGAGACCCGTGGCGGAACTGAGCCCCTCACACTAGCCAACGTGCAGGCCGTCGAGGTTGTGGCCAAGACCGATTCGGGCACCGATGTCTCTGGTCTTACGTTGCATGTGATCAATGCTGAGACCTTTGCGCCAGCCGAAAACGTTCTGCTTGATATCTACCCGGATCAGACTGATGAAGACGACGCCCAGTCGGCAGATGAGTTAGTCGAGGAAGAGGACAACCAATCGGACGGTCCGACCAAAACGGATGAAGATGACCAAGATTCGAGGTCAGATGAACCGGTGGAAGCGGATCAAGACGACAAGGCTCTCGACACAGACGAACTGGTTGGGACAGATCTGAGAGACAAGGCTCTTGACACCGACGGTTTGGTCGAAACGGACGGAGTGTCATTTTCCGGCTCGGTAGTACAGTCTCTGCGCGGCATCCAGCCCGCGGTCGGACTCAACTCAGCGGGGACTATCTACGACACTGGCTTCGAAGGCTTGAAGATTGGCACAAGGAAAGCGTGGTGTACTGGTGACTGTCGCCAGGTGAGCACCTGGACCCCCGAGCCGATAGCGGTTAAGGGAGCCGTGGTTCACCACACCGAGGGAAATAACAACTACACCCAGGCTCAGGTTCCGCAGCAGTTACGCAATGTCTACCAGTGGCAGGCAGTGTCTCGGGGTTGGGGAGACATCGGCTATAACTTGGTTGTCGATAAGTACGGTGGGGTTTGGGAAGGTCGCTACGGTGGGCTCACTAAGGGGATTCAAGGAGCCCACGCACTGGGTGCAAACTACGACACTTTTGGGATCACGGTCTTAGGAAGCTATACGGACTCAGCTCCTCCGGTAGTTGCCCGGCAGGCAATGAGCAAAGCGATTGCCTGGAAACTGAACCTGCACGGAGTCAAGAGTGCGACAGAAAAGGTCAAGGTCCAGGCCCAGTGGGCCGGTGGAGCAACCGTTCCCAGGGTCTCCGCACATCGTGACGTGGGTTGGACAGACTGTCCCGGAGATGCCTTTTACAAGCAAATGGATACAGTCCGCAGCGAAGTAAATGCCTACCTTGCGAAGCTTAATGCTCCGTCTTCAGGTACGACTACGCCATCCACCACCACGTTTAAGCCGGGCAATGTGATCTCCGATGCGGTGTTCTACAACCCGAATGCGATGACTGAGTCCCAGATCAAGAGCTTCATCGAGTCGGCTGGTGCGAGTTGTAAATCAAGCGGGAGTTCAAAGTGCCTAAAGGATATGACGTTCCCAACCTCTAAGCTCAATCCGATCCGAGTGAAGACAGGAGGTTGCTCGGCGCTCAATCTGAGCGGTAGCCAGCGACCGTGGACCATCATCGACAAAACCGCAAAGGCTTGCGGTCTAAACCCCCAGGTCATTCTCGTCACCCTTCAAAAGGAACAGTCTGGCCTGACTCAGCCCAAGACCGATGCTGTCTGGGCCAAGGCAATGGGTGCGGGTTGTCCGGATGGAAGTGGGTGCGATGCGGCGCAGGCAGGCTTTGCAAAACAGGTCTACTACGGCGCCGAAAAGCTTGCCACATACAAGATCAATGCGACCTGGGAACAGTACATTCTTGCGTTCCAAAACGGACAGAGTGTGACGGTTCAGAACAATGCTGGCACCGCCTGCGGTTCGCAGACCTTCAAGCTTGAGAACTACGCTACGGCTTCCCTTTACATGTACACGCCGTACGTCGGCAACGGGACCGGAGCAAACTGTCCGGCCATCGGTCAAAAGATGTTCTGGGACTTGATGAAACGTTACTTCCCGGCATCCTCGGGCGGAGACTCCTCGAATAACTCTCCTACGCCGGTCGAGTGGTCGGGCAGCCGACAGATCGGAAACGGTTGGCCCGCGCAGATCGTATATGCCGGGGACTGGAACGGAGATTCGAGACCCGACCTCATGCTGGTAGACAGCAACAAGAATCTGAGGCTGTATGCGGGCGGTTACGACGAGACGTTCGCCATGCCGGTGGTCATCGGTAACGGCTGGGGAAAGATGGACTGGATTCAGGGTGGCGTCGATTGGGACGGTGATGGAAACAATGACATCCTCGCGCGGCACTCACTGACTGGTGCCTTGCATCTGTACCGCGGAGACGGAAAAGGTGGTTGGGCGGGCTCACGCGTCATTGGTCAGGGCTGGGGTGGCATGTCGAAGATGGCTCTGGTGCAGTTGGGTTCCCGTCCGGCAATCTACGGCATAAAGGGAGACACGCTTCATTTCTACCTAGGGGACGGCAATGGCGGTTTCGCGTCTTCGGTGAATATGGGATCGGGCTGGTCGTCGGTGACGGCCATGACCGGCGTGGGCCACTGGGGTGGTGGAGGAACCGCCGATCTTGTTGTTCGAGAAAAGTCTGGCAACCTTTTCCGTTACACGGCCTCGGCGAGTGGAACTCTTAGTGGAAAGCTGGCCATTGGTCAGGGATGGAACGGGATGGTTGCGATCGGCTCAGCAAGCCAGAAGGACTTCAAGTCCTCACTTTGGGCGGTGCACTCGGATGGTCGACTATTCTCTTACGGTGTCAGATAAACCAATCCGAGGGGTAGTCGCTGAGGCCCCTTGCGCACTGTCGCTCGGTGCGATTGGAGCCGATGTTATGGTGATGCTCTGATGAGAGCTTCTAGACAGATAGTTAGAGTGACTGCAGAGCACGCTCTTGCGTGGTTACCCGCTTCGTTGCGAACGCGAATCGTCGGTGAACGATATTCGTGGGATCGGGACGACCTCAACTGTGTTGCGCGCGCCGCCAAAGGCGAGAAACGATTGTTGATTGGTCCGGCAAATTCCGCCTCACAGGGAGTCTATTGGGCTAACGCGGCTAGGAGCCTGGAGGGCGTTGAGGCGCAGAGTCTAGCGTTTGTAAGACCTGGACTTAGCTTCACAAAAGACCCGGATTTCGCTGTTCCCGGCACGGTTGGCTGGTATTCACGCGCTTGGGCGGCTCGACAAAGAAGGGCGATTATTGACACCTTCACCCACATCCTTTATGAGTCGGAGTTACCGATTATTCCAGGCCTTTATGGAGACGACATAAGGTCAGAAATTCAAGACTTATGCGAACACGGAATAAAGGTGGCGATGGTTGCTCACGGTAGCGATGTGCGCACGCCCTCCCAGCACGTGACCATTGAGAGGTTCTCGCCATTTTCTGAGTCGCTAGATGGACTAACGGACGTACTGGAGAAGAAAACGACCAAGAATCGGGCGATCTTGGACAGTTTGGATGTTCCCAAGTACGTGTCTACTCTTGATCTATTGAGCTATGTTCCAGAGGCTCGGTGGTTACCGATTCTCACCGACCCCAAGCGATGGACCGCTCTTCCGTTTCCCGGACTGGGAAGCCACAAGTTACGGGTGCTCCACGCTCCTTCGCGCCCTGAGTTGAAGGGCACTCCAGCGATTCGCGAAGCGATGGGGTCTCTAGTCGACGCGGGGTTAATCGAGTATCAAGAAATAACGAATGTCAGGTATGAAGAAATGCCGACCCGGATCTCATGGGCAGATGTGGTTATCGACCAACTTGCCATTGGCCCGTATGGAGTCACCGGAGTTGAGGCGATGTTGGCTGGCCGCGTCGTAGTTGCTCAGGCCGGGGACTTTGTGCGCAGCGAGATAGTAGAGCGAACCGGCCGAGATCTGCCGATTCTGGAGGCCAACCCGGAGACAATAGAGACCGTGGTTAGGAGCATCGCGCTAGAGCCAACCTCGTATGCCGAGGTAGCTCGCGAGAGTCGGTCATTTGCGCTGGACGTACATTCGGTCAAGCGGGCAGCAGAAGCATTGCGCCCATTCCTGTTTTCTGAAGCCCAAAATTAGGCGGTGAGCACTAATGTCTTCCACAGTGGCTAGAGTTCGAAACGAGATTGCTGCCCATACGATTCCGTTGTTGCCGGAGTCAGTACAGGCCAGGATTGTCGGACCCACCGCAACCTGGAAGCCGACAGATCTACGTCAGGTTGCCCATGCTCCCGCTACGGACACTCGATTGCTCATCGGTCCGACCAACTATGCAGGTCAAGGCTACCTGTGGGCGAGGGCAGCGGAAAGCTTACCGGGAGTCGGGGCCCAATGTCTTCAGTATTACAAACCCGAAGCATGGCATAGATTTGCCGCTGACACTGACGTTCGGATGAACGTATGGGGGTACTCGCACCTATGGAAACGTCGCCAACTGGAGGAGCTTGCTCGGTTCACCCACGTCATTGTTGAGGCGGGTGCGCCATTGATAGTCGACGAGGGGTGGCAACTAACCAGCCGACAGATAGAAAATCTTCAAGAACTAGGCCTCAAAGTCGCGTTAATGTGGCACGGGACAGATGTGCGGCTACCTTCCAAACATCAACTACTTGAACCATTTTCTCCCTATCGTGACGCAAGCCCTGAGTGGGTGGAAGAAGTTGAGCGCCTTGCCCAGGCTAATCACGATCTCGCTGATGGTTTGGGAATTCCAGAGTTCGTCTCAAATCCCTATTTGCGTGCATTTCGAAGTGGTGCGACCTGGGTACCGACGCTTTCTGATCCCGATCGGTGGGACGCGCCGCTACCCCCGGAAGACAGCCATCTTCCGGTAGTTCTTCATGTTCCCAGCCAGGGAGTGTGGAAGGGCACCGATCAGATCAGGGCCACCCTTAGAAAGCTCGAGTCGGAAGGCCTCTTGCGATTCATCGACGTTGCCAACATTAGCCCCGAGAAGATGCCTGCTCTAGTTGCTTCTGCGGACATCGTTGTCGACGGAATCCTCAATGGACAGTATGGCGTGGCATCTTTGGAAGCAATGCTCTCGCGGCGCGTAGCTGTTGCACATACTTGGCAGTCAACGCGCGAACATATCCGTGAAGAATACGGGCTAGATGCCCCTGTTGTTGAGGCGGATCCAAGCAGTCTAGAGCAGGTAATGCGGGCTCTAGTAGCCGATCCGCAGTATCGTGCGAGACTGGGAGAACAAGGGCGAGACTATGTCCTAAAGGTGCACAGCAAAGACAATGCCGCCGCTGCGCTGCGCCCATTCTTGCTGTCTTAGTCGGGCTTACTTCTCGGCGTGTTCCAGCAGTCCAGCTAGTTGAGCCTGTTCACGGAAGTTCGGAACGTCCGCTACCACCTCGTCAAATGTTCCGTGGGCGAGGACGAAGCTGTTTTCCATGTAAAACAGCTCATCGGCATCCTTGACTGTCGAAAGACGGTGGGCGATTGAGATCACGGTAACTTCGCCCCGTAGTTTGCTAAGTGCCTTCGTTATTTTGGCTTCGGTCTTCGTGTCAAGTGCGGATGTCGCCTCGTCCATTATCAGGATGTACGGATCGGCGTAGAGGGCACGCGCGATGCCGAGTCTTTGGCGTTGCCCCCCTGACAGAGCAATGCCTCGTTCACCAATCTTGGCTCCCAGACCCCCAGGCCGTTCTTGCACCGCTTTCCACATTTGGGCTTTTTTCAGGCACTCTATGACCTTCTCGGTGTCAATGTCGTCCTGCCAAGTCAAGGCAACATTCTGGGCGATAGTGCCATCAAACAGTGAAACGTCCTGTGGGACGTAGCCGACTCGAGAACGCCAATCTGTCATCACATCGGTGATGTCCTGCCCATCAACACTCACCTTGCCTTCTTGGGGTACAAGAAGACCAAGAATGATATCCACCAGAGTAGATTTTCCCGATCCGGATTCACCGACGATGCCGACTCTCGAACCCATCTTGATAGACATCGAAACTTCACTCACTGCGGGTTCATCACGGTTCGGGTAGGTAAAGGTCACGTTATCGAGGGTCAGTTCTTCGGGGTCGTGGAGTAGCGGTTCCTTGCCCAGGTGCTCCGTGGTGGAGCGGTACTTATCGGCTGATCGAAGATCGCGTAGTACGGCGTCTATCTGTGCCGCGTTGGAGTTGAGAGTATTGACTGTTGTCTGATACGTGAGGAGTGAGGGAATCAGGCGCATGGAGGTCACCGCGAACATGACAACGGCTCCGATAGCGTCGTTAAGGTTGCCGTCCACCAGGTACGAGATTGCGCCAACAAGGAGGAATCCTCCGACCAGAGCGCCATCCATTACAAACTTGGGGATGGAGCCAAGAAACTGTATGTTCGCCCTGGCACGAGTGGAGTGTTTTCTGTTGCTTCGCACTTCGCCCGCCACCTCGTCGAACTTGTTGCGAAGCGTGATCTCTTTTAGGGCGCCCACCATATCTGTCATGAGCGAGGCGACCTTGTAGCTGTAACGCTGATTGACGCTACCCGCCTCTAACGTTTTCTTACTCAGAACTACGCTCATGAGGACGGCAATGCCCCCGAGGTAGAAGATCGAGACCACCGCTGTTAGAGGCTGAACAACGAGCAACGTTACAAGTATCAAAATCGTAGAGACTAGTGCCGCTGGGAGAGCGATCAGCGGCATGATCAGTCCACTGACCAACGCCGCTACTCCAACATCGGCCATTCTCACCAGTGTCGCAGTTGATCGGGCAAGTCGATCAATCCAAGGTGCTCCGATGTATGCGTCGAACAAACGCAGGCCGAGGGTCAACTCAAACTCGGTAAATCGTCTGGTTGCGAACCACTGTTGTAGCAGGGAGAGCAGGGACTTCAGGAGGATAAGCGCCGAGACGACCACCAACAGCCAGACGTAATTGTCCTGGCTGACCGTGAAGTTTATGACTGGGATTACGACATCATCGCCCTGCAACATTGTCGAAAGTGAGAGGGCAAGTAGCATCAGCGCGGCGACATCAAGCAGAGTAAGAAGACAAGACAGCACCACGTATCGCACCATGTAGGGCACCGCGCCCTCTGGTAAGTAGGGCAGAATCGATCGGAGGCGCCCAAGTGCTTGTTTCATCTGGATCCCCTCTTGCGTCCAAAAAATCGGCCTGAAGCCGGGACTAAGCTTACATCCAGACACAATAACGACAGAAAGTCAGGTGCAATGGTCAGCAGACCGTCAGGTTCCCTAAAGGCAGAGGTTGTCGTTCCTGTACACCGTGAAGATCGTCCGATCAGAAGAGCCGTAGATTCCGTTCTCGCCTGTCCACAAGCAGGGGTAGTGGTTGTGGCTCATGGGATCGACCCGTCCGTTCTGGACCTACCTGATGATCCCCGGGTGCGTGTGGTTGAAGTAAGTCGAAACGTTGGAAAGCCGGGTGCTGCATTCAACGAGGGCGTGCGCGAGGTGACTGCTCCCTGGTTAGGAATTATGGGCTCGGACGACTGGTTCGAGGATGGGGCGCTAGACCTGATGATGACTCACCTCAAGCAGGACGGGGCGGACGGCGTAATTGCTCCGCTTAGACCAGATCACCTTTCAGCCAACGTGGTTCTTCCAGTGACATCTCGTCAACGCAACCTTCGGGGCGCAAAGGATCGACTTTTTCATCGGACTGCGCCGCTTGGCCTGTTTAGAACAGAGATCCTTCAGAATCCCGACTATTCATTCGACGAAGATGTGGTATCTGGAGAAGACTTGAAGACGAGCACCAGATTATGGACGTCGGGCATTTCAATTTCCTACTACGCAAGTGATCCGGCATACGTGGTCGGGAGCGATGCTTCCTCGCGCGTCACAACAATCGAGAAACCTCTTTCGGAGCATATGGCCGCCCTGAGCGATCTGTGGGAGAGCGACCTGATCAACTCCCTCTCGATTCGCGAAAGACAAGACTTGGCCGAAAAGATCTTTCAGGTGAGCGTTGTCCCCCTATTCCAAGACCGCAGAAGTCGCGAAGACTGGGGCCAGGGTGACTTTGAGTGGCTTTGTGATCTGGTCGCGCAGATGCAGGGGAAGGCTCAGGGATTTGACCAAGGTTTCACCCGAACTTGGAACGCTATCTTGGTGTCGCTTCTAGAGAGAGACTTCAACGCGTCGATGGGCGTCATAGCGAATTCCCGATACCTGGATAATCGATTGCCGGCGCGAGTCGCAGGGTTAGTACATCGTCACAGTTGGTGGCGAAAAGAGCTTCGACGGAAGCGCGTGAGTGCGAGGGTCCAAAAAGAACGCTCACGATCGAGCGGAGGAGACCATGTTTCTTCAAACCGGTAGCTACATTCTTGATCTGCGGTCTCCGAACTGGCAGTTTTCTCGAGACAACACATCTTGTTTCTGGGACAGCCTCGGTCCCATGCGGCCGGTTTCAAGGCGCTTCCTTGACGACGGTGTCGCTCACGAGATGGAAACAAACTGGTGTGCTGTGCTGGTGCGCCAAGACTGCATTGTGTTGATGGAAGACGTCGTACGCTCGCATGCGCTTTTCTATGCTCGCGCGGGGGAGAAATGGATTATCACCGATCATCCCGACGCGCTTCGGTCGTTGTTGCCAGACTGGAGGCGAGATCGGAGTGAGGCAGAGGTATTCGCACTGACAGGGTTTACTTTGAACGAGGGAACTCTGGTCGAGGGGGTTTCTATGGTCGAGGCGTCGTCCATCGTCACTCTTCCCCTGGACGGTGCCGAGCCGAAAGTCGAGTTTACCGGCCTTCCGCTACACCCAGCAGATAGCGCAATGGGAGATGCACACGAGTATGGGGTTCAGTATCTTGCCGCTTTGGATGCCGATTTTGACGACCTTATTGAACGCTCAAATGGCCGTCAGCTTGTCGTCCCGCTTTCTGGAGGCCTTGACTCTAGGCTGATTGCCGCCATGCTGAAGCGGCGCGGTGCATCGAACATCTTGGCGTTCACGTACGGAAAACGTGGCATCCCGGAGGCGGCGATGTCTAGATCTGTGGCGGATGCTCTAGACATTCCGTGGGTCTTCGTTGAGATGGACCCGGCAGATGTCTCAGTTACGTGGTTTAGTGAAGAAACGGATTCCTTCCGCTCTGACACGTGGAATGCAAGCGCTCTGCCACACGTCCAAGACTGGTATGCGTTACGAAAATGTAAGAGGGACGGGCTAGTAGAAGACGACGCAATCATCCTGCCGGGGCACACCCCCGTGGGTGCTATGCATGATGAGCAGATCCTGAAGAACGGGGTGTCGGCATCGGATATTGTCGCCGTGATCGCAGAGCATCATTGTGC
Organism: Actinomycetaceae bacterium MB13-C1-2; assembly: GCA_035621235.1. Classification (NCBI taxonomy): domain Bacteria; kingdom Bacillati; phylum Actinomycetota; class Actinomycetes; order Actinomycetales; family Actinomycetaceae; species Actinomycetaceae bacterium MB13-C1-2. The sequence goes on along the minus strand of CP141731.1, from coordinate 158,484 downwards.
TGGCTCGTCGGCTACAACTCGTCTTGAGCGAAGCCCAGAGTTTCGCAAATCTATCAGACGCACATTTGGGCTGGTTCCAAATAACAGCAGACGTGTTCAGAACGCAGTCAGCCTGTTCAACTTTCGGGAGCGCCAGGCGAAGTACATCAACAACTCGATGAGCGCCTATGAGCATTTCGGATGGAACTGGGCCCTACCTCTTTACTGGCCTCGCTCCCTGAACGCTTGGATCATCGGCTCAGAAGAGCTAACTGCGGACCGTCGCTGGTATCAGAAGTTTGTTGATTGGGTCTATGCCGAGCAAGCCGGGATCGATGAAGCCATAGGCTACATTGAGGCTCCTGCTGACTCCGCTCGAGTTCCGTTCCGCGACCAGGTTGTGAAGCTGGCGCGAAAGACCGGAGTAAATCGTCCCCTGAATCGAGCCTGGAGCATCAGAACGCAGATGAACCATCCGCTTGCGTTCGAGGCGTTTGTGAAGGATCAAAGCGACGTAAGTCGTTTGGGTCGTCTTCTGCGGGAAAACTCGCTCGTGGGAATCTGGTCTAGAGATTTCCTTGACGGCAAATGGGGGTCTGGAAGACAGCAACTGGTCCCGCTAGAGTGCGGAGAGCAAACATCAAACAGAGAAAAGCCGAGCGTCCTGCTTATTTCTTACTCAGATATCTCGCACGATGCGCGGTTGCTGAAACAGATCGGGGCGTTATCGAACGACTTTAACGTGACGGTGTGCGGTCACGGTGATTCCTTTGAAACGCCGGCCGAGCTACTGCTTTTTGACTGCAAGGAGTCGAAGAGCGGTGACCGGGTTCGGGCTACGCTCCTGCACCTTGGCCTGTACGGATTAGCTCAACGACTTGAAGCTGATAATCTCGCGGCCCACAGACTACTGGCGGGACGAGAGTTCGACGCGGTGATCGCCAACGATATCGAACCGGTTGGTTTGGCCATAGAACTGTTTGGTGCTGATCGGGTTCACGCTGATCTTCACGAGTACTATCCGGGGCTTCAGGATCAGGACGAGGGCTGGGTGAAGCTTCGTCAACCGTACTACCGCTGGATGCTTGCAAATCACGCCTCCAACGCCGTTTCAACGACGACGGTTTCTGCCGCAATTGCGAAGCGCTATATGAACGAGTTCGGATTCGAACCCGGGGTCGTTGAGAATGCTCTTCCACTGGTTAATGTTGACCCGACCCCGGTACACCATCCAATACGTCTGGTTCACGCGGGAGCAGCGCTGCCTAATCGCCATATCGAGATAATGATGCGGGCCGTAGCTCGCTCGATCTCAGAGGTGACGCTGGACCTGTATCTGACGGGTACCGGAACCCAATATCACCGCTCCCTCGAACAACTAAGTGATGATCTTGGCCCGAGAATCCGGGTCCTAGAGCCAATCGCACGAGGGGACCTTGTCGGAACTCTAAACCACTACGACGTCGGCATACACTTTCTCCCGGCGACCGCCACCAATAACGTTCTTGCGCTACCAAACAAGTTCTTTGACTTTGTTCAAGCGCGCCTCGGAGTTGTAGTCGGACCCACCGAGGAGATGGCCAGGCGGGTAGAGCAGTATGGCATCGGAGCTGTGACCGACGACTTCTCTGAAGACGCCCTCGTCAGAACGATCGATGGACTAGATGCAGAGCGAATCAACGAGTGGAAGCAGAATGCCTCGGTTGCGGCCACCCACGTTGATGTAACGCCAATGCTTGAGGTGTGGCGCGAGGCGGTTACCCGGATCTGCTCTCCTCAAACCACTACGGGCGGTGACGGGGATTACCGGCCCCGTGCGCGGGTCGATGTCATCATTGCGGTGCACGATCCGAAGCGACCTATCGCCAGGGCGGTTGCATCTGTACTGAAAAACAACCGAACGCCGATTCGGACCATAGTCGTCGCGCACAATGTGTCACGCGAACTCATAGCGGGGCAGCTGGGCGAATGGGCGCACGACGAACGGGTGCTATTGGTCCATTGCGCCGACGGAATCCACAGCCCATCCGGTCCCATGAATCTTGGGTTTGACTGTGCAAGCGCGGAGTTCACGGCTTTGCTTGGGAGCGACGATACTTTGGAGCCCGGAGCAATAGACCGATGGATGGAAATAGCTGAACGCGGAAATGGCGCTGACTTCGTCATAGCTAATCGCCAAGAACCCGAGGGAATATCGGCCTCTGTACCACCTGTTCGTGTGGGTCGAAGAGTCGACCTTGACGGAGCTAAAGACCGCCTCGTTTATCGAGCGGCTCCGCTTGGGCTGATAAGAAGAAGCGTGTTTGGAGAGGTTAGATTCCCAACGGACATCCCGACCGGAGAGGATATCCTGTTCTCTAACAAAGTGTGGTTTTCCGGAGCTCGGATCGCGTTTGCTTTTGGTCCGCCAGGATACGTGGTTCATTCTGACCAAGACGTAAGAGTGACAACTACTAGGAGATCGGTCGCTTCTGAGTTGAAGTGGATACCGTTGGCCACGGATCCTTCCGCACCGGGAATGTCGGTTGATGGGCAGCGCAGGGCATTGATTGTCAAGATCCTCAGAAGCAACATACCCGACGCGGTCCGAAACCGGGTGGCTGGCGGTCTGTCAGAGCAGGACAGAAAAGATCTTCAGAAACTCACGCGCTCAGTTATTGCGTCCGATCCGGGAGCACTCGGATGCCTGTCCCGATCTGAGCACAGGCTCATTCGGGGAATATGTGAGGGAAACACGAGTCTCAAAGAACTATCCGACCTACTGGTGGAGCGTTCAAGATTGCATTCATTTGATGCGCTAGTGCCCGTCAATCGTGCCGAGATATTTTCCCGCCAGGCACCGCTGCGGTACCACATCGCTAGTTGGACGCTGGGACGTCAAGGTAGGTGCGCCAATGGAAGCTAAGCGCATGATCTTCCATGCCCCATTTCCCGTTGTTAACGGTGCAACCTCTGCATCGGGAATAAGGCCGTGGAAGATGCTCCAGGCGTTTCGTTTGCTTGGTTACGAGGTATTTACGATTACGGGATACTCCGCTGAGCGGAGGGCGAAATTCGCAAATTTGAAGAAACGAATGGAGTTGGGGTGGCGACCCGACTTTGTATATTCAGAGGCCGCGACAATTCCCTCATCCTTCACCGAACCCAAACACTTTCCCTTGATCCTCAACCTGGACCGGAGAATCTTTCAGTTTCTACACAGGTGGGGCGTGCCATCCGGCGTGTTCTATCGGGACGTCTACTGGGCTTTCGAGGAATACCAAAAGAGTGTGGGTAGACTTGTTGCGCTCGCGATGCGACAGCTCTACGCCCGAGAGATCGATACCTTCAATCGATACGTAGATGTCCTTTTTTTGCCCTCGCAGAAGATGGCGGATTACATTCCCCACCTCAAAGATATTCGTACCGTCGCGCTTCCCCCGGGATGTGATGCGGTTAGTGACCTAAAGAAGGATCGAACTAAAAAGCTCACAACGCTTCGCATGTTGTATGTTGGCGCAGTTGGGGGCGAGCACTATGACATCTCCGAACTGCTACGAGCCGTACGTGACGTTGATGGGGTCGAGTTGACGATCTGCACCCGCCCGGATCAATGGGAGTCTGCCTCGAAGGAGTACGAGGGCTTGTTGGGTAACTCGGTTCGCGTCGTGCATGAATCGGGCGAGGGACTAGTTCCCCTCTACAGGTCGGCAGATGTCGCATGTTTGATGATGAGACCGCAGGAATACCGCTCTTTCGCAGCTCCGATGAAGCTCTATGAGTACCTGGGCAACGGAGTCCCAATCCTTGTTTCTGAGGGAACCCTTGCAGCCGACGTGGTCCGAGAAAACGACGCTGGTTGGGTGGTCGATTTCAGCGAGCGCGCGCTTAGGTCAGTACTGACCAGACTGAAAGAGCACCCTAGCGAGATCCTAACCAAGGCCCAAAATGCGGCAGCGGCCGGAAGTCGAAACACCTGGAAGACTCGTGCGGATTCGGTGGCTGAAATCCTGAGCGCTAACGAGACCGACACGGGAGTTCATCCTGTCCATGTTCTGATGATTCCCTCTTGGTATCCGAGCGACGTTGAGGACCTCAACGGCTCTTTCTTCCGGGAACAAGCGCAGACGTTAGCCTCCAACGGTCTCAAGGTAGGGGTGTTATCACTTAAGCCGATACCGATCTACACCCGGGGAGGTCGGCCAAGGAGCGGGCCTAGGGTCGGTGTTGAGAACGGCGTGGGCGTCGCCCGTTCGACGTTTCACCAGTATCTGCCGATGCAACGCCTCGCGAATGTTCTGCTGGCTAAAGCTCAAATTGAGGATTCCTGGAACGCTTACGTTGCGAGATTTGGTCGCCCGGACGTGCTTCATGCCCACAGCTACTATCCGGGTGCCGTGATTGCTTCACGACTCTCAAAAGAGCACGGAGTCCCATATGTTTACACAGAGCACCGGAGCCTGCGGCACCTTCCCACGCGCACCGCTGTGGGGCGCCGCATAGAAACATGGATCGCACAGGGAGCCGCGAGTCTACAAGCGGTCTCTTCAGGACAGGCCAGATACATGGAAGCTCGTTTTCGGACGGGGTCCAACTCGTGGTCCACCTCCCCGAACTTGCTCCCTGAACTTAAGGGACCTTCAACCTCAAGGATCCGGGAGTCCCCATCATCAGTACAACGGGAGACGTTCACGTATGGGCACTTGTCGGTACTAGATCCCGTGAAGCGCGTCGATCTGCTTTTGAAGTCGTTTGCCGAAGTCCTGATAGTTAATCCGTTGGCGCGGCTGGTCATAGGTGGGGATGGACCTGATCGTCAAGCACTCGAAGAACAGACGAGTGAACTTGGTATCGGAGGTAGCGTGGAGTTTCAGGGTCGGATTCCACGGACGGAGGTGTCGGGCTTCCTTCGACAACTTGACGCTTTTGTTCTTCCCTCGGACTCTGAGACGATGGGAGTCGTGCTCGTTGAGGCGCTGTCGCAGGGGATTCCGGTTATCGCCACGCGAACCTGGGGTGGTGAGGACATCGTGACTGACTCGGACGGGATTCTGATCGATGTCGGCAATCAGCGGCAGTTGACCAAAGCAATGACCGCGATCCAAGAGTGGCCGACAGATTCCCAGAGTCGCGAGGACCGAGCACGGCGTTGTGTGGAACGGTACGGAGAGGAATCATTCGTGTTGAGGTATGCCGAAATCTATCGGCGCGCGATTGGAGGCGAATAGGAAGATGGTCAAGGTCGTCATCGCCTCGCGCATTTTCGATCCCGAACCCGCCGCCGCATCATTTCGCTTAAGGGCGGTCGCACACGCCCTTATAGAGAGAGGCGATGAGGTCACGGTGTTAACCTCGTGTTTCGAAGGAGCCGCCGCCAGGTCTTCTCTGACCCATCCCTCGACTCCGCTCAGCAGAGGGGAAAAAGACTCTGACGGAACCGTTCTTCGTTGGCCGGTCATGCGCGACAAGACGGGGTACCTTCGAGGGTACGTGCCATATATGTCGTTCGACCTTCCTTTGTTTTTCCGGCTTCTTACCTGCAAACGATCTGACGTTGTGCTCGTTGAACCGCCACCGACGACAGGGTTCTTCGTTCGCTTAGCCTGTGCCATACGGCGGGTTCCCTATGTCTGGTATGCCGCTGACGTATGGTCAGATGCGACAAAGATTGCCGGAACGTCAGCACCTGTCGTATCGGTGGTCAGAGCACTTGAGAGCTTTACACTCAGCGGAGCAGCAGGGGTGATTGCGGTAAGCGAGGGAGTAGCCGAACGGGCTAGGTCCCTTGGGGCAAAGAACGTGTGCGTCATTCCAAACGGAATTGATACCAGTGTCTACACACCTGATGCTGTCCCTCTTTCAGAGGGTGAGCTGCGTGAAATGGGGATCACCGGGCCATACCTGTTGTACGCCGGAACAGCCTCGGAGTGGCAGGGAGCCGAGGTGTTTGCCGAGGCGGCCGAATACCTGATGAAGAACGATCCACAGGTACAGATCGTTTTCGTGGGCCAGGGTTCCCGCTGGGACGTAATCGGTGAGACGGCAAGGCAACTGCACAAGAGCGCCAAGCGTGATGTCGTGGTCCAGCTACCCCAGGTGAGTCCAGAACAGGTCGCGCGCCTACTCGGTGGAGCAGAGTTGGCGTTGGTTTCAATTGTTCCGGGCAAGGGATACGACTTTGCCTACCCAACGAAAGTGTTGGCGGCTCTGTCTTCAGGCACGCCGGTCCTATACGCGGGGGTGGGGCCAGTCGCCGATGAGATTGAGGCAAATGGGCTAGGATTTGTCTCCTCTCACGAGCCTCAGAAGGTGGCACAGACTCTCACATCGGCACTTGAAGCACCACTGGCGAAACGAGATGAGTCGTGGAGACTTCACCGGTGGGTAAAAGATAATCGCTCTTTGGAGGCTGCTGGAAGTTCCGTGGCGGAGTTTGTTGAAGGTGTGGCGGATAAGGACGCCTCAGATCCGGGGGGAGATCCGGTGATCACGGTCGTCTCTCCCTGGTATCCAACACCGGATCGACCCGTTTCGGGACTGTTTGTGCAGCGAGAAGTGGTTGCCCTGCACAGAGCGGGTCTAGATGTCAGAGTGGTTCACTTGGACCGAGATTTGGAGGCTGGCACAAGCCGACTTAGCCGGTGTGACGGTGTGCAGCTACTAAGAATCGGAATGGATCCGGCTAATCCGGTGTCAGTAGCAAAAGCCCAAGCCCACCTAAGAGCGGCACTCAAGGGCTCCGATATAGTGCATTCCCACGCTATATCGGCGTTGCCAGTAGTCTCGATGTCGAGGGGTCGGATTCCGTGGATTCACACGGAACACTGGTCCGCTCTCAGCTCCCCAGACTCGGCGAGTCTATTACTTCAAGCAGTACGGCCAGCCTTTGCGTCGCTACTTCGGCTTCCCGATGTTGTTGTTGCCGAAAGTGAACGTCTGGCAGAGCCGATTCGAAGGTTCCGAGGCTCCCGCCCGGTTGAGATAATCCCCTGCATTGTGCCAGCGCCACGGACTCTGGCACCCTACAGGGATGCAGAGCCAACAATGAGACTCATGTCGACCGGGGGAGTCATCGACAGGAAGAACCCACTTCTTGCCGTTCGTACTCTTTTTGAACTGTCTCGACGGGGTATCGATGCATCGCTGCGTTGGATAGGCGATGGCGACCAGCGTGAAGAAGCAGTTGCTCTGGCCCGCGAACTTGGTGTTGAGGCATATTTTCCCGGATCAGGAAGCCCCAGTGATGTTGAGGAGGCGCTCGCTGCGGCGGACATATTCTTTGGTCCGACAAAAGGAGAAAACTTTTTCGTCGCCGCTGCAGAGGCGTTGGTGAATGGACGTCCGATATGTGCCAGCGATCAGGGTGGTCACGTGGAGTATGCAGACCCACGTTTCTGTGAGATCGTCGTGGATCAGACCCCTGAAGCCTATGCAGAAGCGCTAATCCGGCTACGGGACAAGACTAGCTCGGTGAGCGCCGAGCAGATTTCAAACAGTGTTGCCGCTCGCTTCTCGCCCGAATCCGTGGCAACTATGTACTCGGATATCTACGAGAGAATCCGCACGAAGGCATGAGTTAGCCGCGACCTTCTATTCGGCCCACATACTCGCAAAGAAGTCTGAGGAACGCGAGCGTATCAGAGCCTCTCGTTCCTCAGAAGAGAGTTGATGAAGCGAACCTGGGGGAGTGCTCGCGTTGTATGCCGACACTCCGAGCCCGGCTCGCCCATCGGTGAGCGCGAATCCCATTGCCTCCAGGATTGTCGGAAACATATCGAACTGATCGACAGTCTTCAGGCGTATCTCACCTGCTACCGGAGACTCGATTCGGTTGAAGATACTGCGGTTTTCGTAGTCAGTGAAGTCCGCTCCCAGGCTTTCACCGGTGGTAATAAACTTTAGATGATCGCCCATGACAACGAAGGTTGTGTCCTCTAAGTATCCTTGTCTACTGGCGAAACTGAGGAAATCGGCAACGGCATCCATTGAGCACCTTGTTGCATCAACCAGAGGGTATTCCGATCTCTGTTCACAGGACGCGAATCGGGGCGCCGGTTCATGTGTGTCCAGAGTAAGCACGGTAAGTGAAAACGGCTCGCCCTCAGATTCAAGCTTTGCTAGTTCGGCCTTCGCGTTCTCGAGCAGTCTCGAATCGGACAGTCCCCAGGATTCGGTGAACTCTGTTTCGCCCTGTTGTTCCCAATATTTCCTATCTAGAAATTCTGAGTAACCGTGCTGTGTGAAGTACTGTCCCTTGGATGCAAAAGAAGCATCTGCGCCACCCATGAACACATTCTTGTAGCCTTGTTCTTGCAGTACATCGCCAAGACAGGTTGTGCCAGCAAGGTAAGAACTGGTCGTCATACGGTTGAGTTCGCTCGAGTGATCGAGAGTCTCAGTCCCTTCGATACCCGCCGACGGTGGCATCCTTAGGGGAATCCCACACTGAGTCGAGACGATACCGGACATTGTCCATCCGCCGCCCGGATACTGCTCTAGAGGGTCGATGTAATCCCAATCCGCCGTCGCCTCCTGTATCGATTCGAGCATATTGATCTCGAATACCTCGTCGTCCCCAAACGTGTTTTCGATCGACTCAAGGTAGATGAGTACAAGATTGGTTGGAGAATCGTCATTGCTCTCCTGAAGCTGTGGCAGAACGTAATGGTCAGCAAGGTCAAGGGATGGATCGCGCGAAGCGATGTACTGGCGTACCTGTAGGGCCGAACCTAATGACCAAGCGCCCGCGAGGGGAACCGCAGCAAGAACAAGTGCGGGAAGCACATATGCCACTCGTCGTACCGTTGAACTAGAGTCATGTTTTCTAAGAGAATTTCGGATCACTCGAACTATAAGCCATAGGGAAATAACAAGAATGATTGGCACCACGAGAGCTTCGAGTATTGCTTCGTAGACGAACTCTTTGCCGCCGCCCTCTCCGGCTCCGTCCAAGTTCATTATTGCCTGGTCCAAGGTTATGTGCCCAAAAGTGCGAACAACCCACCGGCCTAGAGCGAATGCTATCGCCCCTGCCAAGATTAGGAGCCAGACCAGGGTCTTACCTAGTGTCATAGCAATTCGGCGAGATCGGCTGTCTTGGGCAGCTGATATTGGAGCCTCTCCAGTCGTCTCACTAGGGGAGGTCTCAGTCGCGGGAGTTCCCGGCGTAGCTCTCTTTACCATCTTTTGTCTTTACCTTGGATAGCGGTGCGAGTCTTCTAAAATAATCGGAGACGGGCACCAATCCAGTCTAGTTAGTGAGACCGGACGACAGACCAGTGCTCAAACTAGACGCCCATTAGGGCCTCATGTCTCTAGTCAGATAGCCCCTCGCCGGAGGCGCTGATAAGAGCTTCGACCACCTTTTGCGCGGCATGCCCATCGCCGTATGGTGCGGCATCGGTATCGGCTGGGCGAGGTCGACTTGCTGCTTTGGTAAGTTCGGGTCCCGGTTCGACCAGGACGTTCCATCCGAGGGCGACGGTTTCGGTCCATTCGGTTTCAGTCCGAACCGTGGTGCAGGGGATTCGAAGCAGAAACGCCTCTTTCTGCAATCCGCCCGAGTCTGTTACTACCCCCCGAGAGTTCATCACAGCAGAGACGAGCTGAGGGTAAGCGAGCGAAGTGTGGACTATGAGATTTCCGCCCCCTAGCTCGAGTTCATGATCTGCGCACTTTGCAAGCAACCGAGGGTGTGCCAATACCACGACCGGATGATCGATGTTCTGCAGGGCATCAATGATCGCCCGCAGGCGCTCCGGGTCGTCCGTGTTCTCGGCCCTGTGAATAGTTGCCACTGAGTAGGTGCCGGGCTGTAGTTCCAGGCTGTCTGTGAACGGGGGGACCTGATGCATCACCTGATCACGAGTGCTGTAGAGAACATCGGTCATGACATCACCAGTGACGATAACGCGATCCTCTGCGATCCCCTCGTTCGCGAGGTGGCGGGCGCCAACCTGCGTTGGTGGAAGCAGCAGATCGGCGGCGTGGTCGGTGAGGACGCGGTTGTGTTCCTCGGGCATCTGGCGATTGAACGAACGTAATCCCGCCTCAAGATGCGCCAGGGGGATGTGGAGTTTCGCAGCACAGATTGCTGCGGCGAGTGTGGAGTTAGTATCACCGTAAACCAGCACCCAGTCGGGGTCATACTCAAGGAAGACGTCATCAAGAGCGATCATCATCGAGCCGGTTTGTCTTCCATGAGAACCAGATCCGATTCCCAGGTGAACGTCCGGGGCCGAGATTCCCAGATCTTCGAAAAAGACATCGGAAAGCAGGGGGTCATAGTGTTGGCCCGTGTGAACGATCACGTGGTCTATACCGGCACTACGGAAAGCCGCGTCGATTGGTGCTAGCTTCACGAATTGGGGACGTGCGCCGACGACAGAAAGAACTCGCATGGCTTTGAGTTTAGTGGAGACTGGTGTTTGGGCTCGGGTGGCCAATAGATAGAAGTGTGTGAACTTTCCGATGCGCAACAGGGGTTTGGTAGACAGTAGACGTAGACTTGCAGTGCTCATTAGCAGGATCACGGCTGTTAAGGAAGACGAACTCGATGCGCATAGCTGTTGTTGCCCTTGGGAAGATTGGTCTACCGCTCGCGGTTCAGTTCGCCGATGCGGGCCATGAAGTCGTGGGAGTTGACGTAAACCAGGGGACCGTAGACCTGGTGAATCAGGGTGTGGAACCATTTCCCGGCGAAGCACATTTGCAAGATAAGCTCTCGGAACTGGTTCCCGCAGGTCGTCTACGAGCGACTACGGACTATGCTGAGGCGATACCGACTGCGGATGCCGTGGTCTTGGTCGTTCCACTGTTCGTCAATGATGAGACTTGGGAGCCTGATTTTGGATGGATGGATGCGGCAACGAGATCGTTGGCTGAGCATCTCAGTCCAGGCACACTGATTTCTTACGAGACCACGTTGCCAGTTGGAACAACTCGCGGTCGTTGGAAGCCTTTGATCGAGGAGGTCTCGGGGCTGGTTGAAGGCACCGATTTCGACCTGATTTTCTCTCCCGAAAGGGTCCTTACGGGGCGCGTTTTTGAAGACCTACGCAAGTATCCGAAGCTGGTTGGTGGCTTGAGCGAGCGGGGTACCGCGCGCGGCATTGAGTTCTATAAGCAGGTGTTGGATTTTGACGAGCGCGGGGATCTTCCGCGTCCAAACGGCGTGTGGGACATGGGCTCCGCTGAAGCTGCTGAGATGGCAAAGCTTGCAGAGACGACCTACAGAGACGTCAATATTGGACTCGCCAATCAATTTGCCGTCTACGCCGACAAGGTCGGTCTTGATGTCGATAAAGTGATCGATGCGTGTAACTCCCAACCATTCAGTCATATCCACCGACCTGGTATCGCGGTTGGTGGTCACTGCATTCCGGTGTACCCGCGCCTCTACCTATCGACTGACCCGGACGCCTCTGTCGTTCGAACGGCTCGCCAGTTCAACGCTGGCATGCCCCAGTACGTCGTGGATCGAGTGCAAGAGACTCTGGGATCGTTAGAGGGGCTACGTGTAGCGGTATTGGGCGCTTCGTATCGTGGTGGAGTGAAGGAGACTGCGTTCTCGGGTGTTTTCCCGACAGTTGACGCGTTGCGCGCTGTGGGTGCAGAAGTCGTCGTTCAAGATCCAATGTATTCGGATGAGGAAATAGAGGCGTTTGGTTGGCTTCCGTACCACTTTGGTGAAAGCGTTGACGCTGTAATCGTTCAGGCCGATCACTCCGACTATAGAACTATCACCCCGGCTGATCTGCCGGGAACCAGGGTTTTGTTTGATGGTCGGCGCATCACCGACCCCACTCTTTGGCAAGGAACCCCCAGACTCGTCATAGGTGAATAGCTTGCTCGCTTGGCTCGGTATTGTTCCGGGAGTCCTCCTACTACTCGGAATTCTTGTCTTGCCGGGATTCGCCCTCCTATGGGGAGGGCTTAGGTTTCGTGCACCCGCGGCGTTCCTCTACTCTCCGGTAGTTGGGGCTGGGATAATCGGAGCTGGGACGATACTTCTTCCGGCACTCGGAATTGGCTGGCGGTTGGCTAACGTTGTGGCACTGGCACTGGTTGTGAGCGCCATCTCGGTGATCGCGCGAATCTGGGTCGATAGAAGCGGGCACGCTCTTGTGCCCAAACTTGCTGGTATCAAATGGTCCCAGGTCGCCTGGGTCGGAGCTGGCGTCGCCGTCTTTGTCATCACCTACGGCAGCGCGATCATCCCTGTGATGGGGACGCCGGATGCGCTCCCCACGGTAGGCGATTCCGTGTACCACATGCAGGGCGTTCGGATTATTTTAGAGACCGGGTATGCAGACCCGAGGGGTCCTTTTGCGGAGCTGTACCCCGGGACGAGTCCGGCGCCCTATTATCCAACGCTCTGGCATGCGCTAGTCGTTCCCGTGGCGCAGATTTACTCCATTGTCGAGGCAACGAACATCGGTGCCTTAACCGTGGGTCTTGTTCTATGGCCGTGGGCGATAGCCTCACTTGCGGCAGCGCTCGCACCGTCAAAGCCTCAGGTGGGGCTGCTCGCGCCCGTGCTAGCAATCCCCATCGTCTTGATTCCAGGAATTCAGATTTTTGCCTTCTCGATTTACCCGTATAGTTTGGCGGTTGTTCTGGTCACTCAGGCTTTTGGCCTGCTGGTCTGGTTCATAAAGTCTCCGTCCTGGGGGATAGGAACCGCAGTTGTTGTTGCAACACTGGGAGCCGCAGCGGCTCACATAAGCACGGTGCTTCTAGTTGGTGCAGCGGTGGTCATCTGGGGTCTCTTGAGTGCTGCCGGGGTGGTGAAACGTCTCTTCGGTCAGAGACGTTATTTCGGTGGTTTTGCGCTCGCTATCGGAGCCATCGCGCTCATCGGAGGCGGCATGATTTTGCTTCCGCGAATTGGATACATTCAGGGAATAAACGGGAGACAAACGGAGTCGATCTCGTTCAGACAGGCAGCTGAGCATCTGGTTTTGGGGCCCACATTCCTTCAGTCCCCGAGTCTTATTCCATTGCTTCTGGCGCTATTTGCGACGGTTGCCGTCGTGATGTCCCGAAATGTGACAGGAAATGTAGTCATGGCACTCACGGTGGTGCTCCTGTTGTTCCTGTACATGGTCGCGGCGGGACCAGAGTCGTATTTGCGAGTGTTTACCGCTCCGTGGTGGAAGGACTCTTCCCGATTTTCAACGGTGCTCGCTGCGCCACTGGTTTCGTTCGCAGCTGTCGGAGCCTGGGCGATGATTTCTGCTTTGGTGGAGAGAACTAAGGATCCAAAAGTCGGATTTCGTTTGGTTGGAGCGTCGATAGCGGTCGTTGCTTTGGTTGCCGGGACGACAGAGAACTCTTGGTCTCTCAACTCTGTAAAGAGTGCCTTCGCGGCGAGGAACTATGACCGTAACGGTAGTGAAGGGGTCGGACTCACAGAGGATGAAGTCGCTCTGGTCGAGACCCTGGACGACGTTCTGGAGCCGGGAGACCTTGTGGTGGGTGACCCAGATTCGGGAACAGCCTGGGTATCGGTCCTCTCTGATGCTCGTCAGTTCCAGGGCCACCGCATGCCCGCAGATTCTGAACAGAAATTCTTGGCGATGCACTTCGATGAGATACATTCGAATCCACGAGTTTGCGAGATAATCGAGGACAATGAGATCAGGGCGTTCATTCAGTCCGACTCTCCCACCTCCGAGTTCGTCGGGTGGAATCAAGGATTCAACAACGTGGACACGTCAGAGGGCTTTGAACTGCTGAATCAGGTAGGAGGTGCCAGGGTCTACAAGATCACCGCGTGCAACTAATGCCGAGATGATTGGTTGACTCCAAGACATATGAGCACGACACCCGCAGAAAGCGTGCGTCCAAAGAAGCCGATTTGGTCCTACTGGTTCCTTATCTATACCTTCGGGCAACGTGACCTGAAATCAAAGTTCAAAGGAAGTGCCCTGGGTTGGCTATGGTCCCTCGTGGTTCCACTGGCGACTATAGGCATCTATTCGGTTGTGTTCTCTATCATTCTCAGGGTTGAACCCCCGGATTTCGGCTCGGGACGTAAAGGTCTTTTCGTAGTCTGGCTGTTCTGTGGCCTCATCTTCTGGACGTTCTTTTCCAACACCGTGAACAACGGAATCGCGGAAATGCTTAGTGCAGGACAGATCTTGCAGAAGGTCTACTTTCCCGCGTACGCGCCGGTTTTGGGATCTGCCCTGGCAGTCGGGGTTCAGTCTCTGATCGAGTTCGGTATTTTGGCGATCATAATGCTCTTTTTGGGCAACGTGTCTTGGACGTGGTTGCTCATCCCTGTGTGGATGGTATTCGTAGTGATATTCGTAGGTTCGATCGCAACAATTTTCGCTATTTTGAACGTGTATGCAAAGGACGTAGCACACCTGGTTGCAATCGCCCTTCAGCTGCTGTTCTACGCGACGCCGATCATCTATCCGCTCTCGATGGTTGGCGGGGCGTGGGGCGGAAACCTCGTCGCACTGCTTCAGGCCAACCCTCTCACCGGATTCGTCACTCTTTTTAGGTCGCTGATGTATGAGTTAACCCCAGGGAACCTATACCAGTGGGGGATGGTTGCCGGAGCCGCTTTGGTTTCGCTTGGCCTCGCGACCTGGGTTGTGCGAACGAAGGGTGAGGACTTGGGGGAGCACGCATGAGTGAACTCGCGATCCAGGTCGAGAATCTGACCAAGACTTTCAAACTGCACGAGCAGAAGAGGGACACGGTCAAGGAGGCATTCGTAAAGGGACGCAGCGGGGCCAAACACACCTTCAATGCGGTTGATGATGTCTCCTTCGGCATCCGGCAGGGCCGTACGTTCGGTCTGGTGGGACATAACGGTTCTGGAAAATCGACTCTGTTGAAGATGCTGGCCGGTGTCTATCGACCTACGTCGGGTCTGCTCAGGGTCAACGGAAATGTCTCCGCTCTTCTTGAGCTTGGTTCTGGCTTTCATCGTGAACTTACGGGGCGGGAGAACATCCGTCTAAACGGTGCGATTCTAGGGCTGTCGAACAAGCAGATAAACGAGCACATGGAAGCGATTATCGACTTTGCGGAGTTGGGTCCGTTTATAGATGCTCCGGTGAAGACCTACTCCTCGGGGATGTTTGTCCGCCTCGGATTCGCAATCGCTGTCATGCTTGAGCCAGAGATCTTGATAGTTGATGAGGTTATAGCTGTCGGTGACGAGGCTTTCCAAAGAAAGTGCTTCGACTACATTTACAAGTTGCGTGAACGGGGCACCACAATTGCCCTGGTCACTCACTCGATGCCGCTTGCCAGAGAGCTTTGCGACGAGGCGATATGGATGGATCACGGAAAAATCCGTGCGATGGGTGCCATCGAACAGGTGGTCGAAGAGTACATTTCGAACGTTAATGCGGTGGAGGAAGAGCAGTATTTACTTGACTCATCGGCAAAGCGTGATATTCCTCGACGTGGATCGGGCGAGGCTTTTGTTCAAGGAATCGAAGTGCTCGGAACGGACGGAGAAGCCACATCGATCATTCGGTCCGGAGAGGATCACAGGCTCCGTCTGCTCTTGGAGGTTGCCAGCCCCGTCGAATCGGTGGAGGTGGTGATTTCCATCTTTATGGAGAGCGGCGCTCTTTTGTCCTCAAAGAGTTCAATGTTGGAGGGGAGAACCTACAATATTCCGGAGGGACTCAGCTCGATCGAGCTGGATCTACCGGCACTTCCTATCGAGTCAGGGACCTACTGGTTGTCGACTTCCCTGCGCCGGTACGGCCATGTCTGGGATCAGGTCGACCGGGGTTGGAAACTGTTGGTCAGGTCCGATGATCAGGGAGCAGAATCAGGTCCGCTTAGGTTGCCGGGCAGTTGGTCTGAACTGGAGGTCATCACCGATGTCTGATGTTCCGGAACCTGATCTTGAGCGCGAAGTCATACTGCTAAGGCACAGGCTGACGGAGGCCAACCAGGCCCTTGCGTCCGCCGAGGATAAGGTTAGTAGCCTGCAAGTTGAAAACGTTGCGTTGCGTGAGCGAGCGAATACGTCGCAAGAACAGTTACGGCGTGTGCGCTCCACCCCTGCGTGGAAAAGAAATCTTAGAGTCCAGAGTGCCAAAGCCGACAGGAAGGCTCGGGCTGTTCGAACCGAGCAGTGGCTACGTTCGGCCGTGCGTCGTTTCATCAAATAGGGTCCGCCATGAGTGAAGCGGTTATTAGCAATCCAGTTCGACTGGAGCGCGGCGACATCTCGAAGGCACTCGAGTCTGGCTCAGTTGCCATCATTTCGTCGTGGACCGCCACGGCGCAAATGTCGAGGTCCCTTTCGGCCTATTTGGAGGCCCTTGAGGATATCGGCTTTACTTCTTTAGTCGTCAATACCTCCGACGTAGAAGGGGCTTTAGAGTGGCCCTACGGGATCCCGGATTCCACGGTCGTGCTTAGACGTTGCAACGTTGGTTATGACTTTGGTTCTTGGGGTGCCGTCCTGTCACAGTTCCAGGAGATCCGGTCCTTACCACGGGTGCTTATTACCAACGACTCAATGGTTGGTCCGTTCGAACCACTTACTGCCATTGACAATGCAATAAGTGATTCTAGTGCGGACGTGTTTGCACTGACGGAGTCATACCAGATTGAGCATCATTTCCAGTCATTCTTTGTCCTCTTCCGCAACGGCGTCTTGGCGGAGGAGCCCTGGGTTCGCTTCTTTGAGTCTGTCCGGCAGGAGAGAAGTAAAGAGAACATAATCCAGGTCTATGAGTTTGGGCTCATGAGAACCTGTGAACTCTACGGATATTCATGGGACGTGATGCTGGATGCTCAGACGACTGCTCTCAGCGAAGGAAATCCGACGTTTGATGGATGGAAGGTACTTCTGGACGCCGGTATCCCGATGGTCAAACGAAGTCTTGTTGTCAGCGACAGGTATGTCGTAATGGCGGCCAATGCGATACGTGAGGTGCGACAGAGGTACGGAGAGGGCATTGACGACTGGCTTCCTGACGGTGTCAGCGCGTTTCGGATAAAGGGTGATGCTGCTCGGTTCGAGGCCGGTAAGCGCTCTTTGGTTCGGCGAGTGGGTCATCTTGGCGTCAAGGCAATTCATAAATTGAAGAGTGAGACCTCCGGAGTGCTCAGGGCCCAGGGGTTACGAGTTCCTGGGCCGGCATCACACGGCGCTTGGCTTGCCCGTTCGAGCGGTCATCCGAACGCGTGGGTTCCGCCGGGATGGAGGAGTGCCTCGAAAAGAGTCGGACACTCGGGCGCGCGCGTCGCGGTGCTACTACACCTAGAAAGCGCCGAGGGCGCCCATGCGATCATTCAATCTGAACTCGCAAAAATCCCGGTTCCGTTTGACCTCTTTATCACTAGAGCACCCGGGACTGAACTGGCGGTTGGGTCTTTTCGTGTCGGCGAGGTCCGCAGAGTCATTCCTCTGGATGTTCAGAGTCGTGGTGGAAGCCTTGCGGCGGTCGTTTGGCTGGCCAATGCAGGTTACTTGGATTCTTACGATCTGGTGTTGAAACTTCGATCTGACCTTTCTCCGGATTCTTTGCGCGCGTGTCTTGGCGACCTCATTGGCTCCGCAGACAATGTCCGAGCAGTCCTTGCCCTCTTCGCCTCGGATCCGTCACTGGGTTGCTTGGGGCAAGAGGGCAGTCTTCGTGGTCCAGAGAGTTGGGGATCGGGTAGAGTCGCTGCGCGAGAGCTGCTAAAGCGTCTGGGAATCGCTGATGATCACCTGGAACTGAGCTTTTCCGCGGGTGGAATGTACTGGATTCGCTCCTTTATTCTGCAGGGACTTCGCGCCCTTGCCATGACTCCAGAAGACTTTGAAAAGGGAAAAGGCGATACCGAGGGTACGACAGCCTACGCACTTGAACGCACGATTGGAGTCTTGACATCTGAGGCGGGATACCGGACGTCGAGTACCGGGCAGGAGTTACAGATTCAAGGGCCAGGGAACGATGGGTGGAGGCGCTTTATCCCGGGAACCCCGGTTATTCCCTCAGCGCGCGTTATTCCTTTCTATGCGCCCCAATTCCACACCGCAGCCGCGGGGGAGGAGGAATGGAGCCAGGGAGAGCGCGAGTGGAACCGAGTCATGAAAGCCAGGCAGTCCTTTAGCGGGCATGTCCAGCCACTTATTCCGTCCGAACTGGGCACTTACGATCTGCGCAATGATGAGGTTCGTCGCCGTCAGCTCGACCTCGAGGAATACGCCGGAGTCCGCGGTCTAATGTATTACTACTACTGGTTTAGTGGGGCAAGGAGTCTGAACCTTCCGATAGAGCGGCTGCTGGAAGACAAGAACCTTGATCAACCGTTCTGCTTGATGTGGATGAATGAAGACTGGATTAAGCCATGGGATGGGGTTTCGGAAGAGATACTTCGTGCCCAGAGATATGACGAACTGGATACGGGCGCTTTCATCGACGACGTGATGCCATTTCTTGAGGATCGCCGCTACCTTCGGATGGATGGAAAGCCGGTTCTTTCAGTCTTTCGTCCCGCCGACATTCCAGACGTGGGGGAGGTTACACGGGAGTGGCGTGCGCGCGCCGCTAAACGAGGTGTTGGAGAAATCTATTTGCTCGCCGTCGATACCGACAAGAAACGTGGTCAAGTCTCTCATCAGTATAGGGAGTCGGGATTCGACGGAATCATGGGATACCCGCCCCTTGACCTAAAAGAATCCATGGCCTCTCGTGCCCACCTCAACGTTAAGACTGTTTTCCACGGACGATTGCTCTCATATAAGGACTCAGTACATAACGGAACCGTAAGTGCTAGAAAACGGGGGGTGGAAAGCTTCCCAACTGTGATGGTGAGCTTCGATAACACTTCGCGAAAGAAGCTTCTTGCTGACATATGGTACGGATCGAATCCCTATACGTTCCGCCGATGGTTGGACCAAGCTGTGTCTATAGTTGCTTCGAGACCTCTGGACCAGAGATTGGTCTTTGTCAATGCGTGGAATGACTGGACTGACTCGGCGGTACTGGAACCCACACTCCGGTGGGGTCCGACGTACATTCAAGCCGTACGCAGTGTCGTATACGAATAAGGAGATCATCTGTGAAGGGCATCATTTTGGCCGGCGGTAGTGGTACCCGCTTGCATCCGCTGACACTGGGCACTTCAAAGCAACTTATGCCCGTTTATGACAAACCAATGATCTACTATCCGCTCACCACGCTCATGCTGGCGGGCATTGACAGCATCCTTGTAATAACGACGCCTCACGACGCGTCTGCCTTCGAGAGGCTATTGGGGGATGGGTCGCAATTCGGGGTCGAGATCAGCTATGCGCAACAGGCGGTCCCTAATGGTCTCGCTCAGGCTTTCGTGATTGGGGAAGAGTTCATCGGGGATGACAAGGTTGCCTTGGTGCTCGGAGACAATTTGTTCTATGGGCCGGGAATGGGGACTCGGCTGTCTCGCCTGAACGATATCGATGGTGGAGCCGTATTCGCCTATCAAGTGGCTAATCCGAAAGAGTATGGCGTGGTGGAATTTGACGACGAGTATCGCGCGCTTTCACTTGAGGAAAAGCCTGAACAACCTCGTTCGAACTATGCGGTGCCAGGACTGTACTTCTACGACAATTCGGTGGTTGACATTGCAAAGACTCTTGCGCCCTCTGCCAGGGGCGAATACGAGATTACGGACATAAACAAAGAGTACCTAAGGCGGGGAAAACTAGCGGTTTCGGTATTACCGAGGGGAACCGCATGGCTTGATACGGGTTCTTTCAACGACCTATCGGATGCCGCGGTTTTCGTTCGCACGGTTCAGGACCGACAAGGAATGAAGATCGGTTGCCCAGAAGAGGTTGGGTGGCGAAAAGGATTCTTGTCTGATGAGCAGTTGAGGGCAGTGGCAGAACCCCTAAGAAAATCGGGATACGGCGATTACCTGATCAACCTGGTTGAACGCGGAAAGGACTAGTCGTCCTGAAACGGTCCAGTTTTGCCCGTTATGCCATCCCACAATCCTTCAACCATTTGCGGAACCCGTCTTTCACGTCCCGGCGCCAAGGTGTAGAACCCGATGTACTTGGTCAGGTAGGGAATATAGCCGAGTTTCCACTTGAGCGGCATGAACGGCGCGCGCATCAAAAGCAGAGTATTGCGAACCATGAAATACGCGCGCATGGGGGATTGGACGTGTACTTCGCGGCCGCCAGGAAGCCTTGTGGTTTCCTCACCCAACTCGTGAGTTAGGCGAGCATCTCCACAAGCTAGGACTCGATATCCTTTCTGGATTGCACGCAAACACCAGGCAAGGTCGACATGGTCGATGAATAGCCCCTCGTTCATCGGTCCCACGTCAATTAGAGCGGCACGGGGAATCAGGCATCCGGAAGCAAGGACAAACGGAACTTCGAGGACATCACCGGGTTCTGGAATCTCTCGGCGCTTTGGTCCCCAGGTTGTAAACGAGTAGACCAGGGCGTCCCCTCTGTTACCCCGCTCATCTACCGGCACAGGACCGATCGCCGCGACGGGACGGGAGTGAGGCAGACTCGATTGCTCGCCCAGACATTGCATGAGTTGCTGGACCATATTAGGTGCGGGCACGGAGTCTTGATCACTGAGCAGGACATGGTCTGCGCCGTTTCGTAGAGCGTGCTCAATCCCCACGTTCTGGGCGGCGGCAATGCCGATGTTCTCTTCGGAACAAATGAGCGTGGCACCGTACTCTTTGGCAAGATCGCGAATTGTCGCCTGGTTGCTGGAGCCGTTGTCAACAACTATCGCCGAGTTAACCTGGGGTCGGAGTGCAGTCAGAAGTCGCTTGAGCGCGACGGGATTCGGATTGAACGTCACAACGACGACCGAGACTAGAGAGTTCACTCCAAAACCCTATCTGGAAAGTGAAGGATACTCTCCTAACGGCCGTTTCTGGCCTTGAACGACTTCGTGCCCCTGTGGGGGCGCTCGTGCTTTAGCTCGTTCAGTCAGAAGCCAACTCTCACGGGTTTGAGACTGTAGGTGCGCTACTGGGGACTGCGGGTACTTCGTTCCGTTGGCCTGCAGTCCAGATAGACTTACTCGCGGTACCTTCCAACCGAGGAGAACTAATGCGCATTGTGGTCACCGGCGGCGCCGGTTTCATTGGAGCCAACTTCGTCCACTACCTGCTAAAAGAGAAACCAGACGTGGAAGTTCGGGTTCTTGATTCCTTCACCTACGCCGGGAACCCGGACTCGCTGACGGGTTTCACCCCCGAAGAAAAGACTCGTCTGACTGTGGTCAATGGCGACATCACCGATGCAGCAATCGTGGATGTGGTCGTCAAGGACGCGGATGCGATTGTCCACTTCGCGGCAGAGTCGCACAACGACAACTCCCTGATGGGCCCCGCAGCATTTATCAACACGAACCTAGTCGGCACGTTCACCCTCCTTGAGGCGGCGCGAAAGTACGACACCCGTTTCCATCACGTTTCAACGGACGAGGTTTACGGCGATCTTCCCCTCGAAGGCGACGACAAGTTCACGCCGGAGACCCCGTATAATCCCTCCTCCCCGTACTCCGCTTCGAAAGCAGGTTCGGATCTGCTTGTTCGGGCGTGGGTTCGTAGTTTCGGGCTGCGGGCGACGATCTCAAACTGCTCAAACAACTATGGGCCTTACCAGCACATCGAAAAGTTCATTCCTCGGATGATCACCAATCGCTTGGTGGGTATCCGCCCTCGTCTCTATGGCGAGGGAGCCAACGTTCGCGACTGGATTCACGTTTGGGACCACAACCGGGCGGTATGGGAGATCCTTGAGAGTGGTCGGATAGGCGAGACCTACCTAATCGGCGCGGACGGTGAGGAGACCAATAAAGAGGTCGTCCATATGCTCAATGAGATCATGGGATACCCGGCGGACGACTACGACTTGGTGGCGGACCGTTCTGGACACGATTTGCGGTATGCGATTGACGCGTCGAAGTTGCGTGACGAGTTGGGGTGGAAGCCGATCTTCAGAAACTTCCGTGAGGGACTCGAGGAAACCGTGAAGTGGTACACCGAGAACGAAGACTGGTGGAAGCCACAAAAGGATGCGGTGGAGGCAAAGTACGGCGAGTTGGGCCAGTAACCACTTTATTGGGCACTCAAGTAACAGATGTCGTGGCATGTTCTAGGCAGTGGGGTTTGGGAGCATAGCCTATGTGCCCAATTCTGCACCGTGGTCACGCGGAAGACAGGATCTGGGCGGTGAAAACTGCTGGGTCTCCAGAATGAGTCTCACCCAAGTGGCTCCAAAAGGTTAGGTTTCCTAAGCGGCTCGTGAGAATAACTGTAGTTGTCCACAGCTACTTCGAACGGGGTCGGACTATGGGAGTTCTCCCCAACCGTGGACGATGCCACTTGCCGAAGGCGACGCAAATCGCCAGTATCACGGCATGCCAAATCGATCAGTATATGAGTTTCCAGACTTATGTAATACAATTGTTTCTGGCATCGCGAATGATGGCGAAGCGCCATGTTGATCCGAGTACATAGGCGAGTAAATCGAATACACCCGGAGATCAAAGATGAAGACGCTATTGCAGCACTTGAGAACAGCATCCGCTCGGCGCCCAGAGAAGGAACAGGTTTTCCTCCTGAGTGGATCGGAATCGGAATCGATATGAATGGACGTCTGCTGCAATACGTAGCTGTGAACTTGAACGATGATGAATGGCTTATCTTCCATGCAATGTCTGCAACTAGGAAGGTCCTAAATGAACTTGGGGTGGGGAGGTAGAAGATGACAACCTATGTCGGTGCGGACGGTACGAAGTTCGACGATGAGGACCTTGAACGATGGGCGGAAGAAGCAGAAGAAGGCTTCCCTAACTGGAGGTTCGGTAAGCCGGTTATGGGTCGTCCGGTGAGCGTTGGTTCGGATGCAAAACCGATTACTGTTCGTCTCGATACCGGCCGTCGCGCCAAGCTTGATGAGGTAGCTCGTCAGCGTAATATCTCGAATTCCCAACTGATCCGCGATCTCATTGATGCGCTCTAGACACTGTCAGACCCTCCAAAACCAATCTCGCATGGGTTCAGAAGCTACCGCTAAGAGAAGGGGTCGCGGCATGAATGTGTGTATGGTTCCGGCGTATCACGCTTGTCCTGCCCGTACTTTTCGGCTCCGGCGATCTCTTCTTCGGCGTTGATGCCAGTGTCGTATTGGCGGACGTCTCGGGGCGAATACCTCGTGTTCTATACCCAGATAGCCTCCGTCGCCCGTGGTGCCCGAAGCTCGACCCAGAGCTTGTCAACGCGGCCTCGGCTTCCCGAGCCTAAGTCTTAGTGTTACTTCGACTGTAGACTTTCGTACTGTGTACTCACGGTTCCTCGCGCCTCGGGCGCAAAACCTTGACCTCTGTGGAATGGACGGTGGATAGTTGGCCTCTAGTCAGCCTGCGGACCTGCCCACTGTTCACGTTGCGGTGGCTACGTACAACGGTCGTCGTTGGATAGAGCAACAGGTGCGCTCTATCCTCGACCAAGACGGCGTTCAGGTTACTTTGACGATCTCCGATGACGGCTCCACTGACGGGACCGCCGAGTGGATTTGCCAGCTAGCTCAGGTCGATAGCCGCGTCACCGTACTGCCTTCCCGCACCGGCGAGCCGGGCGTTGGCGCCAACTTCCTTTATACGCTGAATGGTATGGAGGTGCGCGAGGGCGAATATGCGGCCTTCGCCGACCAGGACGATATTTGGCGTCCCGGTAAGCTAGCGCACCAGGTCCAGTTCCTTAGGCGAGCCGGGGTGAACGCTGTTTCCTCAAACGTCCTATCGTTCAAACGGAACCCGGACGGAACTCTCAGCAAGCACGTAATCCGCAAAGATCAACCTCAAGCGAAGTGGGACTTTGTGTTTGAGGCGCCCGGCCCGGGTTCGACCTTCCTAATGGATTACGAGTCGTGGAGTCTGATCGTGAACCAGTACCGTCGCTTCGGTGCGGACGGCGTCTGGTTGCATGACTGGTATGTCTATGCCCTGGTTCGAGCCGCCGGTCTGAGCTGGATGATTGATAAGGAGCCGCAGGTCGCCTACCGTCAGCACTCAGAGAACGCGCTCGGGGAGCACAGCGGGACGGAGGCGGTCCTGTCTCGTTTCAGGAATCTTCGCAGCGGCAAGTACCGCGAGCAGTTTCTCCGCGTCGCTCACGATGCGGCGCGCGTTGCGGATGAGGCTGGAGCGGACCGTGAGTGGCAGAACGAACTCGCCGAGATGACGGCACTGCTTGAAAACACTTCTATTTCGACTCGAGTGAAGCTGTTCGCCCGGTTTCCACAGATTCGCCGGAGACGCATGGACGGGTTCGCCCTGGCTGTTGCACGCCTAATCGGGGTCTGGTAACAGTCGTTAGCTGTGGGCGCCGCCGTCGGGTAGGACATAGTCGGGGCGCTCGCGGTCCAGTAGCTCCTGTGAGACGGTGTGGCCAGGAGCCCAGATCACCCTGGCGCCAGCCATCCAGAAGCCCGCGATCTGAGCGCTAAAAAGCACCGGGTTCAGAGTGTGAACGAGGATGCGCGCGCCTTCTAGGTCCAATGAACTCGCGCTCAGTGACGGCTCGGCCGCCCCGAGGGAATCCCCTCTCGTCGAGGAGTCGGCGTGGGCGTTCCGGCGGGGTACGGAGTCGGTGAGGGAATCCTGCCTCAGTGAGGCGCGGGCGAGGGACTCTTGTGACGAGGTCTCACCAGCCTTCGCGGACGTACTGCCTTTTCCTCTGTCCGCCGCAAAGAGCGGGCCGACGTAGTCGAGGGAGCCGAGGGTCTCGATAGGTAGCCCCTGCTCCTCGGGCTTTGTCCACAGTTTCGGAGGGACCCATTCGATTGATTCTGAAACCAGTTGAACGCCGGGCTCTGCCTCGGCTGGGTCCTCGACCCAATCACCGTACGTCATCACGTCAGCGATTCCGTCCAGCATCGTGCCAGGGAGTTCACCGGACCAGGCGAGCGCCAGTGAGTGCAGGTTCTGTGCGACCAGGGCATCAGGACCACCCTGGTCCGCGATTGACTCCAAGAAAGCAGAGTCATCACTCACGACGAGGTCTACATCGGTAGCAGTCCGTGGCGGCTCAAGGCGCATTCCCCTCATCCAGGGAACCAGGAGCCAAAACGGGGTGCGCCAGTGCGCGGGAAGTAGGGCGCAGAAGTGTTCCCCGCCGTAGGGGAACTCCGATGCCATGAAGTTGTCGGTCTTTGCGATCCAACGTCTGGCCACGGGGCCAGAGAGCTCAATTCGTTCCCTACCTGCTGGAGCGAACCAGGTGAGAACGGGCTCAGATACGTTGGTGATCCGTTTGGTAAGCCCGGTTGCGTTGAGTTGTTCCACGTACCCAGACTAGCGGTGCTGAATGTGGAAAGCCTCATGAGCGATCGGCAATTCTATTTGCGGGATGCCTGGAATTACTCGCGCCACGCGGGAACGACACGCGGATTATTCTCGAAGTCTCTGGAATCGGCTTGACAGAGGTCGAATCACACGGGTGTAATTAGGTGTCAAACGGATGCCGGGCGACGTAGCGAGGCGTAGGTAGCTACTTCCCATCAGTATTGGAGCCAGTATGTGGAACATATTCGGAGAGGGTGAAATTGCCTTCACCCCGGACTCCGGATTGAGTCCAGCACTGGACGTATTTGACGGCCCCCTTGCCTGGCAGCACCAAGCTCTCTGCGCTCAGACTGACCCCGAGGCTTTCTTCCCGGAGAAGGGTGGGTCGACCAGGGAGGCCAAGAGCATCTGCGCGGAGTGCGAGGTCCGTGCCGCATGCCTCGACTACGCCCTAGCAAATGATGAGCGTTTCGGAATCTGGGGCGGCCTTTCCGAAAGGGAACGGCGGAGACTACGTCGTTCTGCCTCCTAGGTTTTCTTCAACCGAGGTCCTGTGCCTGAACAACCGTCAAAGCGAACCTCTGCTCTGGACGCCGACGCATCTGATGTGGTCGCGATCGTTGTTGTTCGCGGCGACAGGGACAATCCGCGAACTCCGACCGAGAAGGGTCTGAAGGCGCTCGATTCCGTTCTCGCGCAGACCGCTCTCCCCGGCGTTATTCTTCTTGTGCACGTCAGTCACACGGCCCCGGCCAAGCTCAGCTTTCCCCACGCTGAAGCGCTAATTGAGCAGGTACACGCGCCGACAGCCGCCAACCTGGGACAAGCGATTGATGCCGCTCTAGGTCACCCTGATGTAAAGGCAATCCCCGGGGTGTCGAGAGCTCGGTGGATCTGGCTATTGCACGACGACATGATCGCTGAGCCGGAAGCGTTGGCCTGGCTGCTGAAGACTGGTCGCCCCTCCGGAAGCATCGCAGCAATCGGCCCGAAGCAACTGGATTATGACGATCCGACTCGGCTCCTTGAACTAGGCATTCGCGCCACCGGCAGTAGTAGACGCGTTGAGGACATCGAGGTTGACGAAATCGACCAGGGACAGTACGACTCACGTCAGGATGTGCTGGCCGTGGGAACGGCTGGAATGCTAGTTCGTAAGCAGGTCTGGGACGAGGTTGGCGGACTGGATCCAGCACTTGGACCCTTCGGCGATGGGCTGGAGTTTGGGCGGCGTGTCCGTCTGGCCGGTCACCGCGTCGCTGTTGCGCCGCACGCTCGGGTTTTACACGAGCAGGCGGCTCGAACACGCGAGCGTGGCGGAAATGATTCGTTTGAGGACCGCCGTACCGCCCAGATTTACAACTGGTGCCTTTCCGTATCAGCCATTTCGTTTCCGCTCTTGGTCTTGTGGCTGCCCATTCTCACCGTTCTTCGCTTGGTTGGGCGGCTGTTAACCAGGCAACCGAGGTTGGCGCTGGCCGAGGTCAACGCTTACTTACGTTTGGTGGGCATGTCTGGTTCGGTTATGCGTGGACGACGTAACATCGCAGCGCTTGCAAAGGTGCCACGAAGTGCGGTTGCGGAGTTGGAGGCGAATCCCGCAGACATCGGTCGAGCTCGGAGGATGAGGAAGAGGGTTTCGGGTCAGGAACGGCTTAGCCAGACCGTGCTGGACCAGAGTGCGTTGGCCGCACTGGATCAGCACCGTCTCAAGGCCGGCATTACGTTAGGTGTGGCTCTGCTTCTGGTGATGGTTGCCTCGATCTTCATCTGGCGACCTTACTTGAGCGGAATAGAAGGCGGACTTTGGGGCGACCTTCCCACATCTTGGGGCATGCTCTTGGACCAGGCACTCAGCGGTTGGCAGATTTCTGGTGACGGTGCCGCTGGTCCCGCCACCCCAGTTTTGGTGCCTTTTGCGCTGCTTAGTGCACCGTTCGCACTTATCGGCATCAAACCAATTACATTTGCGACGCTTCTGCCTCTGTTCGCATTGCCGCTTGCGGTCTGTTTCGGCTGGCTTTTTGCTTCGACCCTGACTCACTCAATCCCGATCCGGTTAGCGGGCGCTCTGCTATGGGCCGCCTCACCACCGCTAATAATTTCCCTGGTGCGAGGCGATCTTCAGGTTGTACTCGCCCTGCTATTACTCCCGGTCGCCGCAACTGGACTACTTCGAGGTTTGGGGCCGTCTATCGCCCGGCGAGTCAGATCGGTTTCCGAGGTCGTCTTGGTCTCCAGGGCTGACAGGTTTGCGTGGCTTGGTATTGCCGGTTTCGCGACGTTGTTCATCGGCGCGGTTGCTCCGGTGATGATTCTGGTCGTCTTGGTGGTCGCGATCTTGATTGCAACGCTCGGAACTTCAATGGCCTCGCTGGCCAGAGAGTCGCTCTCTCCGGAGATAGCGCTGGTGGTCGATCAATCCCGGTCGAAGGTGAGCACCCGGTTCTGGGGCATTCTGGTAGTTGTTATTCCGGCCATCGTTCTGGTTCTCCCTTCCCTGGCCGCTCATATCTCATCGTTCAACGCCACCGAGTTTGTGGGTTGGATGGTCGGAGGGGTTTCTTCCGGTGCAGAACTCTCCACCTGGTGGCAGTTTCTGGCTGGCTACGAACTGAGTCCTGCGGCGTTCGACAACCCAGAGTTTGCCTTCGGATGGTCAAACGTTTGGATGATCTTCGCAGCTTCGTCAGGACTGTTCCTGCTTGGTTGGGCCGTTGTTTCGCTTGCGTATGCGTTGCTTCACCGCGGAGGGATTCGATGGACTCCGGTCTGCTCATTCGCGGGCGTGGTCCTTTTTTGGTCGGGAGCCGCCCAGGTCACCGCGAGCAGCGGGGGAACCTACATTGCCCCGATCCTGATGGCGGCCGGCACACTCTCGCTTATGAGTACTGCGATGACCAGTTCCACTCCATTGATAGTGTCGGCCCCGGGTCTGCGACGTGAGAGGTCCTCAGACCGAGGCGCGCTTGTACGTGGGTTGATAGGGGGGATTCCCTCGCTCGGCGCTGCTTTGACGATTGCTGGACTACTTGTAGTGGGCATTATCGGACCGGCGCAGACAGGCAACCAAAACGGCGGCTCCCAACTCGCCTCATTCGCCATTTCTCCGAGTCGCGGTGAGGCATTCCCGCTGATCGCGAAAGAGGCCCAAGAGGGGGAGCGGCGAGCTCGGGTTCTGGAGATCTCAACCAACGGCCCGCTTCTTCAGCTCATGCTGCTACGAGGATCGGGAGCGCAGATCGCCGATATTCACGGCTGGACGGGCATTGCCTCCAGCGAGAATAATCTGGCCGTACTGGGGTCCGAGGAGTCACTGGCCGAGGCCGGTGCGGCACTGGTTACTGGGATTCGTGGAGACTCGGCGACCGACCTTGAGAAACACGCCGTTGATATCGTCCTTCTGCGTTCAGACAGTGACCACGTTGCTGATATCACTAACACCATCGACGCAACCGAGGGCATGGAACGCATAGGAACGGTTGAGGCTGGAACGATGTGGCGTGTTCGCCCTAATCAGTCGGTTCCCGCTCGAATCAAGGTTCAGTTCCTCGATGGCACCGCCATCGAAGTCGCATCCGGCCCAGTTCGAGTGAATACCAGTCTTCAGCTGGATCAGAGCGGGACCCTGGTAATGGCCGAGACCCGTGATCCGGCTTGGAGAGCAACCTTTGATGGGGTGGAACTAAAGCAGGTCGACAGCGGTGACTGGCGCCAGGCCTTTGAGATTCCTGCGGGAAGCGGTCAATTGAGTATTGAGTACGTGACCCGATATCAGCCCTGGTGGATCGGCGGCGTCGCCTTTGTGACTCTGGTACTACTCGTCAGTTCGATTCCTCTTCGTGCCAGATCTGCGAAGCGCATTCCGATGGCGACTGCACAGACTAAGTCGAACCTTGAACCAATGGGGGAGCTCGGTCCTGAGGACGAAATAGAGGCGACAACCGATGAGGCGGGTGGCGATGAGTAGCGACCATGCGCGCGGACCCGGTGGAATTCGGCGCAGCTACCCGGCAAGGATGGTTGCAGGCATCCTCATATTCATCCTGCTGATTGGCGGACTCGGCGGCGTTACTCTACTTAAGCTGAGAGCTTCGGACACGGCTACCGGTGGAAGTCCTACCGAAGCGGAGACACTAGGACGACTGGTTGATGTGGCGCTTGAACAGGGTGAGCTCGTGCTCGCTTGCCCTCCCGGGATAATTGACCCTGCCACTGCGCAGCCGCGCGAGAGTGAACCGCAGCTCTGGGAGACCGCAGGTATCACCGCCGAGCCGTTGCAGGGCGGAGGATCCGCTCTGAAGGTGCCGGCGCAGGACCTCCAGAGTGACTCATATGCTGCTGCGACACTTTCGGCGGAGCCCCAGGGCGATTTGGCCAGTTTCATTCTCGAGTCCTGTGCCATTCCCAGCCGAGATGTTGTCTTGAGTGCTGGCGCGACGGAAATCGGCGACGACACGGTACTTGTTCTGAGCAATCCGGGGATCAAGTCTGTCGAGGTACAGGTTCAAGTGATGACCGCAATTGGACCCGCTCTGGATCAGCCCGCGACCATTACGGTTGCAGCAGGGTCTACGGTCTCCGTCCTCCCCGCAGTCTGGGCGTCCGGGGAAAGTCGGATCGCCGTTCGAGTGCAGGCTGACGGGATGGGCGTGGCTTCATGGCTTCAGACCTCGCGGCTAGACGGGGAGTTGCCACTTGGCCTCTCCCGAGTCCCCGGGGTCGTTCCGGCGACCGAGTCAGTCCTTGTCGGCCTAGATACTCAGAGTGCTAAGACTCTGCGTGTCGCGAACGCGGGTACGGAACCAGGATCGATCGAGATCACGGCGTACGGGGAGGACGGGCCGGTCATCCTGGGTGGAACCGAAGACCTCGAGGTTGAAGCGATGGGGGTTTTTGACGTTGATCTGGCCGGACTGCCCGCGGGTACAAGGGCTCTGAAAGTTACTTCCAACGTTCCGATTGTCTCTTCGGTGTTGGAGCAGAGCGATGGGGGCGTATTTGCAGCTTCTCCCGACCTCAACGTGGGGATTCGCAACCTACTTTCGTCTGCCGACTCGTTGGATAGCGCCATGTTTCCGACACAGTCGGCACTCGGCGCATTGACTGAGAAACTTGGTTTGGTAAACATCCGGGGAGAGCTCGTCTTGGCAAACGTTGGAAGCCAAACTGTGATCGTGACCCTCGGCGAATCTGAGATTGAAGTACCGGCTGAGTCCACGCAGTCCGTTGATCTCTCGAAGATCGGATCGGAAACCGCTGCGTCACTTACCTCAAGCTCGCCGATATTCGCAGCACTGCGGGTCACTGTAGAGGCGCCGGCCGGAAATCTCACGTCCGCAATGGACCTACGCCAGGACGTGGCGAATACGGTCAATCGCCAAGTGGATGTCTTCCCATCTCATGGATGAACTCGGTCAGTTGAGTAGATCGTCCGGCGAGATATCCAATAGTTCCGCGGTC
Organism: Actinomycetaceae bacterium MB13-C1-2; assembly: GCA_035621235.1. Classification (NCBI taxonomy): domain Bacteria; kingdom Bacillati; phylum Actinomycetota; class Actinomycetes; order Actinomycetales; family Actinomycetaceae; species Actinomycetaceae bacterium MB13-C1-2. Next base: position 127,768 of record CP141731.1, on the reverse strand, counting down.
CGTGCCGCAAGTAGCGAATAGACCGCAGGGATCACTTGATCCGACGCGTTACATCGGATGATCGGCAATCGGTAAAGAACAACGCGTGGCCTGAGTCCTCTACGTCGATCACGAGGGAATGAGCGTGACAGAGTCGTCTCGTGCCCTTCCCAGTCGGCCGGATCCGATGGCGGAACCTCTTCGACTCCGAACTCGATGGTCCAGGCCTCGGGTACCTTCTCGCGGAACTCGCCCATAACCTGTTGAACTAGCTCAATAAACTGTTCCCGCCTGGTCAGCCAGCCGGGAAGAGCCGGATGAAGGAGCGGTCCCCGCAACCCTCGGCCACGTCGATCACGGTAGCGGGTCGGCGGTGGGGTCGTCCCAAGGCGTGAATTGTCATCCTTGAGCGCGGCTATCCGTAAGCGGTCAGGGGCGCGGTACCTGGCGTGTCTCCCTGTCGTGCTCATACACAAACGGTACCGCGAATCGGGTCGAGGTAGGGACTTGAGACTTGAAGCCAAGGTCTCGGCCGGGATTACCAAGTTGGCGCGCCACTCGGTAGGACGTCGGAGGAATCTACCAAGACCCGGGTAGCATTAATGGGGTTTAGAAACGGATGGAAGAGGCGGTGCGCAGTGCGACAGTGCTCAAAGCCGGGGTGCCGCGGTCAAGCCGTTGCGACCCTGACCTACGACTACGCTAATTCAACGGTCGTCCTAGGGCCCATCGCCACCTCGCCCGAACCACATTCTTTCGACTTCTGTGAAGTGCATGCGGAGGGACTAACTGTTCCGCGCGGCTGGGAAGTCATAAGGCTTCAATCAAAATTCGAGCCAGCCCCACCGTCCGCTGATGACCTTCTCGCACTGGTTGAGGTCGTTCGTGAAGTCGCAGGAAACGGAGCGGGCACAGAAGAACTAGACTCGGAACGTCTGTCCTCGGGTCCGTATCGCACTCTAGGTTCCCCGGAGGACAAATATGCACCTCTGCGTCAACGGGAGCACTTCACGGTCATAGAGGGGGAAGCTGAGCCTCCTGCTGTGCCTGATCCTGCCTATTCGCGTCGAGGGCCGCTTGCAGACGCGGGGCCAGACCCTCTTTCCTGACCCGCTCATCGACGTACATGAGTGAGCTGAAGGCTGCGGTGACCGGCTGAACCAAGCCCGAGACCAGGGCGCCGAGCAACGTCGAGACCAACCCGATAATCCAGGATGCGTCGAGGAAACTTAACAGACCGATGACAACGGCGGTGATCGCTCCGCTGAGGATCGATGAGGCTGCCCCGACAACCAGGATCATCAGCGTGACTCGACCGAGAATCCGCCAGAATGACCCCTTTGTTAGGTTCCATGATCGGGCGAGGGCCCGGGTGGGAGAAACATCTTCCACGACCGCACACATGGTGGCAAAGTAGAGCCGGATTGACAACCAGATGATTACGGCAATGAAGACTGGAATCATCAAGAGGGCAGTAATCCCGAGGAAAAGACCCGGGTCACCGATCGCACTTGAGATCGCAACAATTAGCAAAGTTATGCCGATAACTCCGATCACGGCGATGCCACCGATGATCAGTCCGACCAGTAGCGTCGTACCGACGAGATTCCAAAAGCGGGGCCGTAACTGTCCCCAGGTCTTTGTCATATCGTTGTTCAGTCCGACGACAGCGTTGGTGACAGATAGGACAAGCATTCCCGTAATCAACATCGCGGCTGCTGCTTGCAACACGGAAATGACCAACTGTAACGACAGTGTCGGCAAAGTCATCATCGGGGAGGAGCCCGGGTCCAAGACCGTGGGGTCGAAGCCGTCCGCCCAGTCTGGAAGGTTTTCAAAGACAAACGCGTTCGCAATTCCGGCAATGGTACCGACTATGGCCATGGTCACAAGTGAGAACGTGAACATGACCTTGGGATTTGAGCGAATAGCCGCAAAGGTTCCTTCGAAGAGGTCGCCGATGCTGATGGGGCGAAATGGCACCACGGGCGGCTTCGGGCCGGTAGAGTAGGGTCCTTGATCCCAGCTTCCTTGCGCCGAACCATAGTTTTGGGGAGGGTAGTCAGCGGGCCATTCCCAGCTTCCATTCTGATTGCTCATGAAACCATTGTGAGTCCTACAGCGCTTTCGCACCAGATGCGGCAAAGTGGCGTGTCTGTGCCTGGAGGTGATACGGGCGGGTGTAGACGATGGCGCGAAATGCGGGTTGTACGTGACAGGTTTCCCCGTTCATGGCACCATCGGTTTATGCCTTCGAAAATTCTGGTAGTCGATGATGATGCCGCTCTGGCGGAGATGATCGGCATTGTCTTGCGCGCTGAGGGTTACGAGGTCGTGGATTGCTACGACGGTGACCAAGCGTTCGCTGCGTTCCAGCGGCATGAGCCCAACCTGGTCCTGCTTGACGTTATGTTGCCTGGAAAGAACGGGTTTCAGATATGTGATGCCATTCGCCGGGTATCCAATGTGCCCATCGTCATGCTCACCGCTCGCTCTGACACGGAAGACGTGGTCAAGGGCTTGGAGGCCGGGGCCGATGACTATGTGCCGAAGCCGTTTAAGCCCAAAGAGTTGGTCGCGAGAGTCCGGGCCAGGCTCCGTGGCGAGCAGGACACAGAGGAAGAACAGCTACAGCTCGGCGATCTACAGATTGACGTGTCCGGACATGACGTGACCAGGGCCGGAGAGCAAGTCTCCCTAACCCCACTTGAGTTTGATCTTCTTGTTGCCCTCGCCAAAGCACCCTGGCGGGTTTTCAGTCGCGAGGAACTACTAGAACAGGTCTGGGGGTATCGACACGCCGCGGATACCCGCCTGGTCAATGTCCACGTCCAACGTTTGCGCTCCAAGATTGAGCGCGATCCCGAGAACCCCTCGCTGATAATCACTGTGCGCGGCGTTGGTTATCGCGCTGGCACAGGCTCTTGAATCAAACCCCGCCTGCAAGCGGAAACCCGGAGGGCACCGCCCACGAGTCTGACTCCGCCACTGACGGCAGGGTTGCTCGGCTTGAGACGCCCAGCTGGCTCGCTGGTTCGCTCTCTACGCGAATTGCGGCAACGTTGGCGGCTTTCTTGACCATTGTGCTCGCCCTGTTCACATTCTGGGTGGCGACCCAGCTTCGTACCGGTCTGTTTGAGCAACGGCGTGACGCGATACTAGAGGACGCCTCTTTCCGCTTTTCTGCAGCACAGGGGAGCCTGAACCAGTCGGTGGCCGCAACCCCGGATCAAGTTCAGGAGTCGGCAGCACAGATACTAAATTCGATGCTCGAATCTGCCCGGGGTGCGGGGGCGGTGGGGGTGTACCTTACCCCGACTCAAAGGGACGCCTCCGCAGTTCGAATAAATGCCCTCGGGTCCAGCACCGTCGAGGAACTAGCTGCACAGTCCGGCCTGCGTAAAGTTCTTGTTCACGACGAGGGAGCTTGGCAGTCTGTTCCACTCGAAGCTGATGATCGGACAGAGCCCGCGATTCTTGCGGGAACGCTCATTGATCTTCCTTTAGCAGGCGAATCCGAAGTCTACATTTTGTACTCGCTGGCCAATGAACAAAAGACGGTGGACTTGGTGATCAACGTGTTGATGTGGGGAGCTGTCCCCATTTTGATCATCATGAGCCTGTTGACCTTCTACCTTGTCTACCGGATGCTTCGACCGGTGCGCCATGCCGCCGTAGCAGCCGAACGTCTCGCCGACGGCGATTTGGATAGTCGAGTCAATGAAAAGGGACGAGACGAGATGGCGATGCTCGGGCGCGCCTTCAATGACATGGCCGATTCCCTCTCGAAGCAGATTCACGACTACGACGAGCTATCGCAGTTCCAACAGCGGTTCGTTTCGGATGTCTCACATGAGCTTCGTACACCGCTGACGACGATCCGCATGGCCGAGGACATGATTTACGAGGAGCGGGATGAGCTCAGTCCAGCGGGACACCGCTCTGCAGAACTGCTTCATTCTGAGGCACAGCGCTTCGAAGAGATGCTGGCCGATCTACTCGAAATCTCTAGGTACGATGCGAACAGTGCAAAGTTGGAAGGCGAGTCGACCGACGTCTACTCCCTCGTACAAAAAGTTATCAACGCAAACGCGGGATTAGCTGGGCGTCTGGGTGTGGAAGTGCAACTTTCAGCCAGGCCCGAACGATGTTCTGTGCCGCTCGACCCCAAACGAATGGAGCGTGTGGTTCGGAACCTATTGGTTAATGCCTACGAGCATTCAGAGGGCAATCCCGTTGAGGTTACCGTGGCGGCCGGTGAAACATCGGTCGCACTTCGGGTGCGTGACTACGGGGTGGGGATGTCGCCTGAGACCGCTAAACAGGTGTTCGATAGGTTCTTCCGTGCGGACCCGGCCAGGGCTCGCACGACAGGCGGTACCGGTCTTGGACTGGCAATAACCAAAGAAGACGTCGAGCTACACAACGGCGTGATTAACGTGTGGGGAGAGCCTGGGAAGGGAGCATCATTCGTGGTGACACTCCCCAGGGAGGCTTTGAGCGCAGTTACAGAGTTTCCGCTGATGGTCTGGGAGGGGGAGTGATGCGAAGATCGATCGCACTTCTGCTCACGTTGGCTCTCGTTCTTGTCACCGGTTGCGCTCAGCTACCAATGGCTGGTTCACCACACTCGTTCCCAATCGAGGCGCCCAACCGCGAGCCACTTGGGCAAATCGGCTCGGGTCCCCAGGCGGGGTCGACGCCCGAACAGTTGATCTCGGACTTCCTGCGTGCGAGTGCGGCCGGTTCATTCGATAACTACGACACGGCCAAGAGCTATTTGCTTCCGAGCACGGCCGCTACCTGGCAGCCCACCGCCCAGGTGACGATATTTCCAACGGACCATATCCCGGTGCCGGAGATGGGCGAGGAAGAATCGGGAAATACGGCGCAGGTGACGCTTACTGTTCCAGCAACGGCGACAGTGGGCGAGGACGGGTTCCTGCACGAGTTCGGAATGTACACAGCGACGACGTTGCGTTTTCGACTTGCGAGACAGGACGGTGAATGGAGGATTGCGGGTCTCGAAGACGGGGTGATTCTCTCGCAGTCGTCCTTCACCACGGAGTTTGGTTCCTACAACGTCTACTTCGTCTCGGCAGACGGCCAGAGTCTGGTTGCGGATCCCAGGTGGGTGTCCAGGTCGCGCGTTGCCTCTCACTTGGCGCAGGCAGTATTGCAGGGTCCTCCGGAGATACTGGAGGGCGCGGTGATGAATCATTTGGCCGAGGGACTGGATCTCACGACCCAAAGCGTGGACGTTACTAAAGGTGTCGCGCGGGTGGATTTGCGCGGGCAGCTACCCGATGACGCTCAGCTGCGCAGACTTTTGAAGTGGGAGATTACAGAGACCCTAAAACAGTCTGCAAGCGTAACGGACGTTGAGATAGCGGTGAACGACGTAAACCTGGACGCACCAGACCTGCCGACCGGTCCCGACTACAGCTTTGAACGGATTGTCTGGCTTGAGGAAGGTGCACTGAGCATCGGTCTTCTCTCGGACAGTCGGGTACTACTGTCTGCTGAAGAACTAGGAGAAAATCCTAGCTATCCCGCTGTCGGACCTCTGAAGGACAGTCCCGTTGCGTGGATCGGAAACGCACATTCCGTCTCGATCGCTCCGGTTGGCGGTGGAGAAGTAAGAACACTGGAACTTGCCGGAGCCTCAAAGCCGAGCATTGATCGATGGGGAAATGTGTGGACAACAACCTCGGGAAACAGCGGCGAGGTTGCCCTGATTCAGCCATCCGCAGAGCCTGCAACGATTCCAACAGGACTCAGTGAACAAGAGATCGTGCAGGTGGCGATCTCTCCTGATGGCGCAAGGATTGCTCTGTTGACCCGTTCGGGTGGAGTTTGGATCGGGACCCTGGTGACGGACGGCGAGGGCAAGGTTTCCATTTCTCGGCTGAGTTTGGAGGAGAGGGTGATTGACCCGGCCCTGAGTATCTCTTGGGCGGGCTCAACCGTGCTGCTCACCCTGACTAGCGATGCAGTCCCGGAGACGGAGGAACGCCAGGTCAAGGTAGTGCCGATCGGAGGATTTTTGGCTAGATCGCCGGCTCCGGACGAGGTCCGTTGGGTGAACTCCGGAGTGGGCGCCTCTGAGTGGATAACTCAACGAGAGGATCAGACCGCGTTTCAGCGGGTCGGTGCTTCGTGGCGTCCGATATCCGGATCATTCGAGTACATTGCCTCCCCCGGGTGAGACGGTCTGCTCACTGCTATCACGGTGATCGCCAAGGTTTGATTGCCAACGTGTCTTAGCACTTCTCGTAGCGTTGCTCCCGACGCGCAGACGTCGTCAACAACGACTATTCTCACGTTCTTCGGGAGTTCAGAGGTGGGCTCCATCATTCCGGTTCGTGCAAGGCCTCTTGCGCGAACTCCGTGTCCCTGCTGCGAGCCGCCCCCTCCTCGTAGCCTGGCTTCAAGACATAGTCGTTTGAGGACAGATACGGAAGTTTCTGCTTCAGCAGAGGTGGTAGCTGTGGTTGGGCGGAGCTGCACAGCGCGCACGACTCTAACATCAGGGACCGTGCGGCCCCTCGCGCCAGTATGAAGATATTCGGGATCGGTACGAAGGGCGAGGGCGTTCTTGAGTCCTGCCTGAACCCCCTTGGCGATGAACGGAACAATCTCAGTACGATCTTGCCGACGCTTCTTTGAACTCGGAGTTGGGACCACCCAGATCTGCGTTGCTTGTCCAACGTCTAGTCGCTTCCCGAGAGAGACGCCAAATGTATAGCCAGACTGAAACAGAAACTCACTAAGGTCTCTGACGGGATCGTGTTTGGCGGCAAGAAGTATGTTTCGAAGTTCGCCCTCATACTCGCCACTAGCAATCATTGGCCAAGAAGGAATCCCTTGGGCGTCTTCCAGAGCGAAGCTGGTGGGTGGGCGGGTTGCCAGGGACGCGCAACGAGAACACAACAACTCGTCCCATTTGTTGCACCCGGCGCACTGCGCCGACCAGATGAGAGCCTGTAGTGTCTGATGGATTCGGCTCACCTGACCGGCCCAAGCAGCGAGATCTAGTGTCATGGCCCAGTAGTACGCCATCTGTCGCCTTTTCGCGAGTAGCTACGAGCGTCTCTGGGGATAACCTCCAAAGCCGGAGGTAGTGGGGTTGTGGGCTTCCGCGTGACAGTGACGCTAAAACCCCCGCGCGTTTCGGCATCTTTGCTTCATCGCGCGGGGGTCGTGTTGCCTTCCGCTAGCTGTGGGCTACCCCTTCAGAATCGACCCGGGTGTTCAGGCGGATAATTCCGTAAGTCCACCCCTTGCGGTGATACGCGACGCAGGGTTGCATGGTGTCCTGATCAATGAAGAGGAAGAATGGATGTCCCACCAGCTCCATCTGCTGCAAAGCCTCGTCAACAGACATTGGCGCGGCCTCGTGTACCTTCTGTCGAACAAGCACCGGTGAATCGCCAAGCTGTTCCTCGCGCACTTCACCGACCTTTAGGTCCTCTGCGGAACGAAGCGCCCAGTCTTCGGCGTCAGTGAAGTCCTCGTTCAGTTGGTCATCAACGATTTCGGGGGTCAGTTCACTCGGTTCGGGCGCTCCGTTGCCCTTACCCTTGCGACGGTCCTTTACCCGATCACGCATTCTACGTAGGCGTTCAAACAGTTTGGCGCTTGCCAGGTCGACTGCCGAATAGCGGTCCGCAGACTCGGCCTCGGCACGAATGACGGGTCCCTTTCCATAGACAGTCAACTCAATCCGCTCGCTGCGGTCAGCAAGCCGGGGATTGCCTTCGTGCGTTAACACGACTTCAACCCGCTGGGCACGAGGATAGAAAAGCGTTACCTTCTCAAGCTTGTCCTCTACCGCTTGGCGGAAGTTTGGATGAATTTCTGCGTTGCGTCCGGTGACGACGATGTCCATTAGGGCCTCCAGGAAACCTTCGGATTTGGAAGAGTGAATCGCGAAGCAAGAGGAGCTTCGCTGAATTGCGTGCCTCCTTCACAAAATGGATCGGGTTTGCACCCGACTCTCTATGAGAGTTCATTAATCTTACTCGACTGTGACCTGTTGCTCAGAATCGAAACGGGCTTTGTTAGCCAATAGCGCAAGGATTGTCTTTATTACTTAGTTGCTGGAATCTCACGGTGCTTTTGCCTCGCACAGGGGCTTACCCGCTGGGAATTCCGTAGACTGGTGGATGGTTAGCGGGCAAATTGCCCACGTTGCCTTCGCCAGCGACAATGCGATGGCAAAGATTAGGAGTCCCAGTGTCATTTGTTGACAAGATCCTCAGGGCCGGTGAAGGCCGACAGCTTCGCAAGCTCGACAGTATAGCCACGCAGGTGGATGCGCTCGACGAAGACTTCGCGAAGCTATCAGATGAGGAACTCCAGGCAAAGACCGATGAGTTCAAAGCACGTCTTGCCGATGGTGAGACACTTGATGACATTTTGGTTGAGGCTTTCGCAACGGTGCGTGAGGCCGCCTGGCGAGTATTGCGAATGAAGCCATTCCACGTCCAGGTGATGGGCGGTGCAGCTCTTCACGGTGGAAACATCGCCGAAATGAAGACGGGTGAAGGTAAGACTCTGGTTGCGACCATGCCCTCGTACCTCCGCGCCCTTGAGGGTAAGGGCGTCCACGTTGTCACGGTCAACGACTATCTGGCCGAGTACCAGTCAGAGATGATGGGGCGCATATACAAGTTCCTGGGGCTTACGGTGGGATGCGTTCTTCAGGGGCAGACGCCGGAGCAGCGTCGCGATGTCTATAGCGCGGATATCACCTATGGAACCAACAACGAGTTCGGCTTTGACTATCTGCGTGACAACATGGCGCAACGACCCGAGGACCAGGTCCAGCGCGGCCATAACTTTGTGATCGTCGATGAGGTTGACTCGATCCTTATTGATGAGGCACGAACCCCTCTGATTATTTCGGGTCCTGCGTCTGGTGATCTGAATCGTTGGTACACGGAATTCGCCCGCATTTCTCAGGTCCTCGAACCAGACGTGGACTACGAGGTCGATGAGAAGAAGCGCACCGTCGGCATCCTTGAACCCGGAATTGAGAAGGTCGAGGACCAGCTGGGTGTCGATAATCTTTACGAGGCGGCAAACACCCCACTTATCGGTTTCCTGAATAACGCGATTCGCGCAAAGGAGCTGTACCACCGGGACAAGGACTACATCGTCACTAACGGCGAGGTCCTGATTGTTGACGAACACACCGGACGCGTTCTGCCGGGACGGCGCTACAACGAAGGCATGCACCAGGCGATCGAAGCCAAAGAAAAGGTGGAGATCAAGGCCGAGAACCAGACTCTGGCAACGGTGACTCTACAGAACTACTTCCGTCTTTACCCCGAGGGCTCGCGTTCGGGCATGACAGGTACTGCAGAGACAGAGGCGGCAGAGTTTGCTTCGACCTACAAAATCGGGGTAATCCCGATTCCGACGAACCGTGACATGATTCGCGTCGACCAGTCCGATCTGGTTTATCCGACGATGAAAGGCAAGCTGAACGCCATAATCGACGACATCGCGGAGCGTCACAAGAAGGGCCAACCCGTCCTTGTGGGTACCACCTCCGTCGAGAAGTCTGAATTGCTCGCATCCATGTTGGCCGAGCGCGGCATTCCTCGTCAGGTGCTAAACGCCAAGGAGCACGAACGTGAGGCCCAGGTCGTTGCTATGGCTGGACGTAAGGGCGCCGTGACGGTTGCGACCAATATGGCAGGCCGCGGAACTGACATCATGCTTGGCGGCAACGCAGAGTTCATCGCTCAGGCGAACCTCAAGAGCCGCGGGCTGGATCCCGATGAGTATCCAGAGGAGTATCGCGAAGCCTGGGCCGATGCTCTTGAAGATGCGCGCAGAGCGGTCTCGGAGGAGCACGACGAGGTTGCGGAACTGGGCGGGCTCTACGTGCTTGGGTCTGAACGCCACGAATCCCGCCGCATCGACAACCAGCTACGCGGTCGTTCCGGACGTCAGGGTGACCCAGGTGAGTCCCGCTTCTACCTGTCGATGGAAGACGATCTCATGCGCCTGTTCAACTCAGGAATGGCGCAGCGAATCATGATGTCGGGTGCCTACCCGGAGGACATGCCGCTTGAGTCAAGGATGGTTTCGCGTTCGATTCAGTCCGCGCAGCAACAGGTCGAGTCACGCAACTTTGAGATTCGGAAGAACGTTCTGAAGTATGACGATGTCATGAACGCCCAGCGTTCGCTCATCTACGACGAGCGTGCTCGAGTCTTGGGCGGAGAAGACCTGGCGGACCAGATTGACCAGTTCCAGGAATCATTGGTTTCAAACGCGGTCGCTCAGTTCACAGCAGCAGAGAGATCTGAGGACTGGGATCTTGACAAGCTTTGGGTCGAACTGCGCGGATACTATCCGGTTTCGGTAACCGTTGATGAGGTTCTTGAAGAGCACGGTGGCCCGCAGGCGATTACGCGCGAAGACATCGCGTTTGAGCTTACCGGTGATATTAAGGCCGCATATCAGACGATGATTGAGGAGCTTGCTGACAATCCCATCGCTGTTGATCAGCTAGGGGAGGATCCGCGAAGTGAGCTACAGCGGCGTGTAGTCCTGGCCACGGTTGATCGCCTGTGGCGTGAACACCTATACGAGATGGACTACCTCAAGGAAGGCATTGGCCTTCGTGCAATGGGTCAGCGTGATCCCCTTGTCGAATACAAGGACGAGGGTGCACTGATGTTCCAAGCAATGATGGAACGAATCCAAGAGGAGTCGGTCCAACAGCTCTTTAACTATGCGACCCAGTTCCAAAAGCTTCAGGAACAGCGAGAAGAACTGCTAGCGTCCGGAGTCGACATTTCTGGATCGGGTATGGCGGCGGCGGGCATCGCTACGAATGCTGCAGCTACATCGGCGAGTGAGGCCGACAAGGACGATGCGGCGAGACAAAACACCGCCAAGGAAAAGAATCCCAGGAAGCAGAGCCCTGCCCCTGCGGCAGGAGTCAAGAGCGTTATGGGGGACGTTGGGCGTCAGGCTGCGCCCAAGCGAATGACACTCGAAGGTCCGGGTGCTACTCAGACCGTGGGAGGAGCCTCCAAACCAGGGCAGGCCGGGATGAATCGAGCGCAGCGTCGAGCACAGTCGAAGAAAAAGGGTGGCTCCAAGAAGCGCTAGACCCTAACCTACGTCCCCGCGTAGGCGGGGATGGTCCCATTCACGATGCAGCGCGTCGTCTGCTACTCAGTACCTCCCCGCATGGGCGGGGATGATCCCACCACGGCGGGTTGAAGAAGCACTAAACCTTTACCCGTTGCAATGACCAGTGACCCGACTGGTAAGCGTGATCTGCTAGCCGTACTCGACGGCCACAACGATCCAGCCCTTATTCCGTCGCACCAGTCGCATACTCACCGCCCGCAGCCGGTCTTGATCCCAGACTGTGACGGCAATTTCCACCACCCTGCTTGATGCGTACCAGGTTCGAGTTGAATAGGGTTGTGCGCGGCGCGGCTTTTGGTCGGTCTTTTGGTACGGTCTGCACGACTTGGTCAGCTGTGTGAACAGTTCCCGGGTAATCCACCGATCCAGACTGCGAAGATCTCTTCGTCCCTCTACCGCATCGAGGATCGCGCCAGCGAGGGCACGTGCCCAGGGCTCAGGTTTGTCATCAGAAGGAGATGGTTTGCTTGCGGCGAAAAAGCTGGATGCATCCGAGTCGACATCGATTGTGAGGCGGCTGCTTTGGTGCGGTGGGTAGAGCGGTGCATACGAGCGAATGGGTCTTTTCATTCGCGGCGAGTGTCTCTGTGCAGAGACGATGGTCTGTGCGGTCATTGGCCTGTCCTCCTCAACTCAGATTCATGTGTCCTGGCTTTCTAGTCACACCCGGAGCGATAGTGTCTGACCCGGTTCGATGAGATTTGGGTCAGGCCCAATATTCTCCTGGTTGTCGAGGTAGATTTGCTTCCACGCCTCTTCTATATCCCGGTCTTGGGTCCCCTGCGGTAGCTGAGATTTGGCGATGTTCCAGAGGCAATCGCCCGGCTCCACGACATACTGAAGAGCCTTAATCCCCGTCTTGACCTGCGCCGCTGTGGTTGCTTTCGTTGATTCAGCCGCAGCCAACGGTCGAGGGCCTTCGGCGCGCTGTGTCGCGGTAAGGTCCAAATCGCGAAACTGGTGTTGCGAAAGAATGTTGATCGGCTCGGTATGTGAGCCGTGCCTGGATGTCGAGGCGGGGTTGCCTTGCCCGATGACTTCCGGTTCAGAGAGGGCCATCAACGTGCCGACTGGATTGAGCATGCTCGCATCTTCTCTTTCCTTTGCTGCGGTCGAAGCAGCGTCAGGGGACACGGTGGACATTAGGGGGAGTGAGGGTTCAGCGGATTCCTCGACGGTAGACGGACCTGCCAACGGGTCAGGATTGGCCGCGGAAGATACCTCGGAACTCCCGTCTGCGAGCGGCTCAGGCGTAGCGCCTGGGAGCCACACTTCTTGCATGTCACTGGACGCTACCTCTAAAGTCTTGGTTGCCACCGGAGCACTGTCCCACAACAGATCATCGACCCCAGAGCCTAGGTCCTCGGCAAACGCGGTTGGACCCACTAGAGCTGAACCCGCGATCGCAGTTGAGACGAGCGCCCGAGAGGCAATGGTTCTCGCGGCGGCCGGCGCGTAGGAAATGACTGAGCCGGCTAGTTTTGAACGAAATCTGGTGGGGAGTTGGGGAACAGTAGAGAGCAATGCCAAGACACTCCACACCAGGAACCACAGGGCAATCGCTTCAATTACGACGGTAAAAATTAGCGCCAAACCCACAGGGCCATAAAACCCACCAACCGCGATGGCAGACAGCAGATGATTGCTGGCGAAAACTGTTAGTGACAGAGCCAGGGCCGGAGTTAGTAGTGCCCGGAGGCCCCCGAGGGATCTGCATCGGTTTTGAGTCGACGACTTCTGATGCAGTGGCGAGTATCGCCGTTCGGGAGGTGGCGTTGTCTTCCTTGATGCTAAAGAACTATGCTGCACGACCGCCATTGCCTTAGTTCTTGCGTCCATGGCTCACTCCTGTCACTGTCATTTGACCAGCATTTGGTCGGGGTTCTCGGTCCCCTGAGCGTGCCGTGTTTTCTTGGCAGACAGTGACAATAGCAACGTACCCGGGGGAGGAAGTTCAATCTGCAAGCCTGTGGAAAAAGTACCTAACTGGAGTCACCTGGAGAGGACTTCTCGGACCTCTAAATAGACGTGGCACACTGGTTCCATGCGCGCCTATCTTCCTCTCGCCCCTGACGAACTCTCGGATGTCAAGCCGCCGAAACGCCAGGTAATCAAAGCTGTTGTTCCCTTGGAAGCGAGGCCTGACGACCGTGAGACCATATTGGAGGATGCTCTAGACGAAGCTTCGTTCGCCTCGCTTCAGCTGATGCAGGAGGCGGTTATCGCGGGTCCTCGAGTAGTTGCAGTGGGAGACTTGCCGGACAATGCTGCGTTCTTTGAGGCATGGGAGCAAATAGATTCCTTGATGGCAGACGGGAGAGAAGGACTCGAGATCGTGCGTCAGGTCTTGAACTCCCGGGGTGAAGAAGATGCCAATGCCCTGGTGGAGACTCTGTTTGATGAACCTCTGGAGTGGTACGACATAACGGAGAGAACCCGGTTGTCCGAACCAATGACGCCAAACGCGACCGAAAATTAGCTCGATTTAAGCGGCGTATCGATCTGAGGAAAAGCGCTCCACAAAGTTGGTCAGAATCTTGTGTGCGTGGCTGACATCGACTCCGGTGACGCGAGCCTCCACCAGTGCTCGCTCCTCTGGCGGGTAGTAGCCGTAATCAGCGAAACTGTCGATCCGAACATTGATTCCGGCGAAGTCGAGCTCGGGATGGAACTGGGTTAGATATACGTTTCTCCCCACACGGGCCATCTGTAGCGGGGCAACCGCCCCGGTCACAAGTGGAACCATCTCTGATGGTGGAACAACCACGGACTCATGGTGTCCGACGTAAGCGTGGAACCGTTCCGGCACGCCCTCAAGAATGGGGTCTCGACGCCCTTCTGCAGTTACCTGCAGCACCGGGGCAGAGATGTCCTCGTGAATGTCGGAGCCGACGATGCCACCAAGGTTCTGAGCGACAATACCTAATCCGTAGCAGATTCCAAGCACCGGAAAATCCTGCTCAATGGCGCGCGTCGTTAACTCGCGCATGTTCCTCTCGATGTCGCGCTGGCGCAGAGACTTATCGTCTTCGCGCGCCGAGACATCAAATGAGGACCCACAGAGGATTACCCCATCCCAGTATCGGAAGTCGATCTGCGGAAATGGCTCACGTTCGAGGCGAACATTTACCAGATCGTCTTCGCCCATTCCGGTCAACCTAAGCATCGCTTCGCGTTCCGATTCGGCAACTGTTTCGATCGTTCGCGTAGTCATCATTAAGAAACGCCCGGCCATATGACCGATGGTAGTGCAGGTACCAAAAGCGCCGTCAACCTACTTGCGGGATTGGTCTGGCGACTCACACTGGAAAGGATCGAAGTAACCTGGATCCATGAGTCTTTCCCCACATTCCCCCGCCCACTCCCTCGAAGACGATCTGTCGCTGGCTCTGTCCCTGGCGGACGCAGCCGATCGGGTCTCAACCGAGCGATTCAGAGCCCTTGACCTGAAGATTCAAACCAAGGCAGACATGACCCTGGTATCGGACGCCGATAGGGCATGCGAAGCAGCGATCCGGCAAATCTTGCACAAGCAACGCCCGAGCGATGCGGTTCTTGGCGAGGAAGGGGGGCTAGAGGAGGGGTCGAGTTCGCGCCAGTGGGTCATCGATCCGATTGATGGAACCCACAACTACGTCAGGGGTGTACCGGTGTGGGCGACCCTCATCGGTCTGATCGAAGACGGCTCTCCGGTTCTGGGAGTCGTCTCCGCTCCGGCACTGGGGCGACGCTGGTGGGCAAGGCACGGAGGCGGCGCGTTTGCGTCCGCCTCATACGACCTATCTGGACCCAGGCCGATCCATGTTTCGGACGTTAGTGAACTGGATCATGCATTCATCTCTTACTCCTCGTACGAGGGATGGAGTGCGAAGGGCTTCGGAACCCAGTTTCAGCGGCTGATCGACGAATGCTGGCGCTCCCGCGGGTTCGGGGATTTTTGGAGCTATATGTTGGTCGCCGAGGGAGTGGTCGACCTCGCCGCAGAACCGGAACTTGCACTTCACGATATGGCGGCGTTGGCACCGATCGTGACCGAAGCGGGCGGCACATTCACCAACCTGCAGGGTGTCCCTGGTCCCTGGGGTCCGGGCGCAGTTGTCACTAATGGTCAATTGGAAGAGGCGGTCCTGAAGATTTTGGCTCAGGATTGAGTTACTCCCAGTGACTGCTGGGAAGTGCTTCTAACAGACTTCTGGCACGTTCGGCGCGTTCTTTCCGCGGTACCGGTCCCTCGTCTGGAGCTTCATGAACCCAGGCGTCAATGGCACACGAGGGCTCCGTTTCCAAGTGGCTGCAGTTCGGTAGACACAGTTCAGTAGCCTCGGTAACCCCCGGAAAAACCCCAAGTACGTCGGCTTCACTGACGTGTCCCAACCCGAACGACCTGACACCAGGGGTGTCGACTATCCAGCCTCCATCTTCCAGGGGAAGAGCGATGGCGCTGGTCGAGGTATGGCGACCTTTCCCAGTGTGTTGATTCACCTCACCCACCGTCCGATCGGCGCCTCGAACCAGAGCATTGATTAGCGTGGACTTTCCAACGCCCGAGTGGCCAATCAGTACAGAAAAACGACCTGTGACCAGCTCCTCGACTTCGTCGACGCCCGCAACTTCATCACCGGCAACCCTGGTCCGCACGGTAGTCAGGCCGAAGCCCTCGAAGTGCCTAACAAAGTCGTCGGAGCTGGCCAGGTCGGTTTTTGTCAGACACAGGACTGCCGGGATCTCTGCTTCCCGAGCTGCGACCAAGCAGCGGTCAACCATTCCGACACGCGGAGAAGGTGTGGCTGCCGCGACCACGATCACCATCAGGTCGGCGTTCGAGACGATTATCTTTTCCCCCCGCCCTTCGGCGGCTTCTTCTAGGCTCCGACGGAGAACGTTCTTACGTTCCTCAACCTGAGCAATGCGGGCGAGGGTACCCTCCCGGCCCGTGATATCCCCGGTCAATCTAACCCGGTCACCGATGACGACCGAGGCGCGAGGAAGCTCACGCGCCTTTACCGCTGAGACGATCAGTTCTTGGTCTGAGTCGAGGGAGACGGCAAAGCGACCACGATCAACGGCCACCACCCGGCCGGAGGGCCGGTCGGAATAGTCTGGGCGGCGTTTTGTGCGTGGACGCGAAGACTTCGGGGGCCTTACGCGTACCCTCCCGTCGTCCGTTCCGGTGTCGTATTTCGCCAAGAGTGCCTCTCGCTACTTAGTTGTTGCCCTCTAGTGTCTCGCGTTGCAACTTCGCTCCCGATCTGACGCACCGAGCCAGCGCTTCTCAGCGGCATCCTTGCTTGGCTTGCCCCCGAGAAGCTCTCGCTCGCCTGTCTTGGTAGGCGCACACTCCGGACTCGATCTAGGAAATGTATTTGCGACAGGGGACACTAGGGCTTGCTTCCAACGATAGACGGATCTTCTACGACCTGGGAGAGCCATAGCGGCTCGGGGGAAGCGGTCCCGTCAAGCATCGATCCCCATCTGCTCGGAAATTCAGGGAGGGTTTTCGCGGTCGTCTCAATATTCTGGACGGTACAGCCGGGAACACGTAGTCCCACCAGTGCTGCAAAGGTTGCCATGCGGTGGTCATCATAGGTGTCAATGAGCGTTGGCCTGAGAGGTGCGGGAATAATCCGAATTCCGTCGCGCAGAATCTTTGCCTGGCCACCGAGCTTACTGATCTGTTCGGCGAGTGCCGCAAGACGATCTGTCTCGTGTCCCCGAAGATGACCGATTCCGATGATGGTTGAGGCAGACGTGGCAAAAAGACACAGTGCTGCCACGGTGGGGGCGAGCTCTCCGCAAGGGGCCAGGTCGAACTCCATCCCCGGCCACTCAAGTCCTCGCGGGGCATGAGCTGTCAACCCCAACTCCGATAGTGCCACGGTGGCGCCGAAGCGAGGCAGAAGATCCAACCAGTACTTCCCAACCTGATCGGTGCTTTGCGGCCAGTCCGCCACGGTGACATTTCCCCCGCTCAGCAGCGCCGCCGCTAGGAAGGGACCGGCATTTGAGAGGTCGGGTTCGATGTTGATTGGGTTGCCATAAGGGCGAACCGAGTCGGTGAGCCAACTCGACGATGAGGTCCGCTTGATATCCACACCCTGATCAGCCAGCATGTCAATACTCATCTGCACGTAGGGCCAAGAGGGAATCCGTCCCTCGGCCCGGAGCACCGTCGGCACCGGGAACAGAGGGGAGGCTAACAGAAGGGCAGAAAGGTACTGCGATGAACTGGTGGTATCAACGGCAACGTCTGGGGCCGAGGGAGCGTCCCACTGGCCGTGCCCCAGTTCCTCGAAGGCCGAGGTGGGTCGTGTCGCGCAACCGCGAACCCGCAGAGGAAGGTAGCCCTCTTCCCCCTGATACTTCACCTTCGCCCCGAGGGAGATCAGCGCATTCATCAGAGGGGCGAGCGGGCGCTTTTGAGCAGCCTGGTCACCAATGAACTGGGTCTTTCCGTTTGCGAACGCTGCGAGAGCGGGAGCAAAGCGCATCACCGTTCCCGCGAGCCCGCAGTCGATGGTGCCGCCTCCCTTTAGCTCTGCGGGAGGGTGCACGGTGATCTCATTCGATAACCGGCTGTACTCGAACCGAGCCCCAAACTGCTCCATCGCTCTTGATGCAAGATAGCTGTCGCGTGATGCCAGGGCCCCTCGAATAACCGTGGGGTGGCGAGCAATAGTTCCAATGACCAGGGCGCGGCTGGTCTGAGACTTGGAGCCGGGCAATACGACCTCGGCGCTGAGTGGCGCAAGGGGTGTCGGGGCGGGCCAGTTGGTAGTCACCCTCCCATTGTGGGACCTGCTCCAAGTTACGTCTACAGTGCCCGCCCGCTTAGGTATCCAATGTCAATCGCGGAACAATAAGGAATCCTGTTGGCTGTAGCCTTGAGGTGATGAATGCACCACCAAGCGCGGCGGAGACGTTGCGACTCGAAGAGCTTGAGGCCAGGTTTGAGGCAGAGGCGTTGCCCTTCCTCGACCAGATGTACGCTGCCGCGCTGGGCCTGACGCGCAACCCAAGTGACGCAGAGGATCTAGTACAGGACGTGTACCTGCGGGCGTTTTCTAACTTCGCGTCATTTGAAGAGGGAACCAACGTCCGAGCGTGGCTTTACCGAATTCTCACCAACACATTCATATCGGACTATCGCAGCAAGAGACGAGACCTCGGAAGGATCGGTGATCCGCTCCCGGCTGACTGGCAACTCAGTAGCGCCGCTCAAGAATCCGGTGGTCCCGAGCAGTCAACGATTGCAAATGCTCCCGTTTCTCCATCCGCCGAGAGTGAAGCGATAATCCAGCTTGAGAGCGCTGAAGTGCTACGGATGCTTGAAGAGCTGCCGGATGATCAGCGTCGGGTCGTCTACCTTTCTGATGTCATGGGGTTCAGCTACAAGGAAATCGCAGAGCTACTTGAGGTTCCGATGGGTACTGTGACTAGTCGGATTCACAGGGGCCGCGAGAAGCTGAGAAGGTCACTGCGGACAGAAGCTGAAGCGCGCGGATGGGAGGTGGACTGATGCTTGAAGACAACTCGAGAAGCGAGTCTGTGGACCGCGGAGAAAGTCTGCCAGAGGAACACAGTAAAGACTGCCCCATTTGTTCGGACCACGCACCAAGGGAAGTGATTCAGTTGAGGGCACTGCTCCGAGCGTGCAGACCCTCCGTTTGTCCACCAACGCTCAGGGCGAGGATTGTCAGCGAGGTACGGTTTGTTGCACTGACGTTTGAAGAGCTGAACGAGGACTCTAGCGACAGCTAGCGTTCGGCGGCCAAGATGGACGGACGACGGAATCTTTTTCGAATCTCACACAGCCTCAGGTTCCGCTTAGACCCGCGATCCTGATAGTTTTCACTGGTAGCAGTACAAAGACTCGCGGATTGCGGGCGATACGGAGGCAGTAATGAGCACACGCGGACGCAAGAAGCGGGCACGTCGCAAGAACAAGGCAAACCACGGCAAGCGACCCAACACCTAAGCCGCGCGGGTAATCCGCGCAGGACCAGATTGGCCAAAAGCCAAGTAGTAAGAGCCCCAGACCAAGTTCGGCAACGTAACCGACAGGTCCGGGGCTCTTCCAATTGATGGACCTGGGTCTACATGAAGGAGCGGTCAAGGATTGAGGCTGCCTCTTCGCGATGGCGCCAACCTAAGCCGGTTGCAGGTGAGGCGGCGGCGTCGCGAGATACGACTGAGACCGTCGGGCACCTAGGTATTTTTCCGCTGGCGATAGCCGCTGAGGTCAGCGGAACCTTACCTAGTAGCGGGAACAGGTTCAGGGCCATGAACGGCCAGGCGCCCTGGTTCTCGGGCTCGTCCTGCACCCAAACCCACTCAGCGTTACTGAAGGGTTCCAGCGCCAAGATGAGTTCCTCAACGGGAAGAGGATAAAGCCGTTCAACGCGTACGATCGCCACGTCGCTGGCCCCCAACTTTTCCCGCTGCTTCGCTAGGTCGTAGTACACACGGCCGGTGCAGATCAGAACTTTGCGCACTGAGTTAGCGTTCGCCGTAACGTCAGGGTTCGTCTCACCGATAACGGGGAGGAACTCGCCTCGAATGAATTCTTCCCGGGAAGAACTTGCGGCGGACAGCCGCAGAAGCTGCTTCGGCGTGATCTCGATGAGCGGACTTCTCGGCCTGCGGTACGCCTGAGTGCGGAGCAAGTGGAAATGATTCGCGGGAGTTGAAGGCTGAGCTACCCAGAAGTTTTCCTCGGCCGCAAGCTGAAGATAACGCTCCATACGGCTTGAGCTGTGATCGGGTCCTTGTCCCTCATACCCGTGTGGCAGCATCATGACCATCGAGGTGGCTTGGCCCCACTTTTGTCCAGCGGACGAAATGAACTCATCGACAACCGTCTGAGCCCCGTTCACGAAGTCGCCGAACTGTGCCTCCCAGGCAACGAACATATCGGGACGTTCGACCGAGTAACCATACTCGAAGGCAAGCGGAGCATACTCGGACAGGGGAGAGTCATAAATCTGGAAACCGGCCTGGTCTTCTGTGAGGAAGTTAAGCGGAGTGAACTCTCGCCCGTCGACCTGATCATGCAGAACTGCGTGACGCTGAACGAACGTCGCGCGGCGGGAATCCTGCCCACTGATCCGTACAGGGGTGCCATCCATGAGCATGGTCCCCCAAGCGAGGAGCTCAGCAAAACCCCAGTCGATGGGAGTCTCTCCACGAGACATCGCAAGACGACGCTGCGAGAGCTGTTCAAGCTTTCTGTGGGGGGTAAAACCCTCGGGAAGTGAGGTATATGCCTCGCCGATTCGCTCTAGTTCCTGAGGTGAAACGGCCGAGGTCCAGCCGATCATCATTCCTGAACCCGGTAGTTGTGACTCAGGGACCTCCAGGCCGTGTCGCTCTGCCACGGGGTAGTGAGGGTCGGTGCTAGAAGCTTGACTTGCAGCTGTCTGGCGGTCGGGGATACCTCCTCGTTCGCGAGTCTCTTCAAGGATCTTTGCCAGTTGTACCTCGTAGTCCTGAAGGAACTGGTTTGCCTCGTCCTGGCTGATATCGCCGCGACCGATCAGGTTGCTGGTATAGACGGCGCGGGTTGAGGGAAGCTCGTCGATTAACCGATACATCAAAGGTTGGGTCATTGAGGGGTCGTCGCCCTCGTTGTGTCCGCGACGCCTGTAGCAGACCAGGTCGATGATGACATCCTTGTTGAATTCTTCGCGATAGCGGAAAGCGAGTCGGGCTGCTCGGACCACCGCCTCGGGATCATCGGCGTTGACGTGGAATATCGGAACCTGCATTCCCTTCGCAAGGTCGGTCGGATACCTGGTCGATCTTCCAGCGGTGGGAGCGGTGGTGAAGCCAATCTGGTTGTTAATGATCACGTGAAGAGTGCCGCCGGTACGGAAGCCCTCAAGTTGACTCATGTTCAGGCACTCATAGACAACGCCCTGGCCGATAAAGGCAGCATCGCCGTGAACTAGCACCGGAAGGACCGGCCAGGTCGGATCGCCCAACAGGTCGTCCTTGGCGCGGGTGATACCCAGTAGGACCCCATCAACCGCTTCAAGGTGCGAGGGATTTGCAGCCAAGTAGACCTTGGTTGCCAGGCCGTCTCCTGCTGAGTAAACCCCCTCGGTTCCTAGGTGGTATTTGACATCGCCCGATCCCCGGGTGCCGCGCATGTGCTCACTACCCTCAAACTCTGAGAAAATCTGCGAGTACGACTTCCCGGCAATGTTTGCAAGAACGTTGAGCCTGCCGCGGTGTGCCATCCCGATGGTGACTTCTGCAAGGCCCGCCTCAGCCGCGTCGTACATAACCGTGTCCAGGAGCGGGATCAGTGATTCTCCGCCCTCAAGCGAGAAGCGTTTCTGTCCGACGAACTTGGTCTGTAGGAACTCCTCGAATGCCTCGGCGTGAACGAGGGTTGAGAGGATCTGCTTTTGCTCTTCCGAACTGGGTTTTTGGTAGGGCGCTTCAATCTGTTCTTGAACCCAGAGACGCTGTGCCGGATCTTGGATGTGCATGTATTCGATCCCGACGCTACGGGTGTAGGTATCACGAAGACGCTGCAGCAGGTCACGCAAAACCATCTGAGACGAACCGCCGAATCCACCGGTTGGGAATGTGCGATCTAGATCCCATACTGTCAGACCGTAACGACCCAGTTCCAGGTCGGGATGGCGTCGCACCCTGTAGGCAAGCGGGTCGGTGTCGGCCGCTAGGTGGCCGCGGGAGCGGTAAGCATGGATCAGTTCAGTCGTTCTGGACTGTTTGCCCTTCTCCTGGGAAATGTCATAAACGCGGTCCGCCTCCCACCGGTACGGCGGGTAGGGAATTTCGAGGGCGTCAAAGACCCGGTCGTAGAAGTCGTCCTTTCCACCTAGTTTGTCAGCGAACTTCCGCAGAAGCGTTCCCGAGTCTGCCCCCTGAATCACCCGATGGTCGTACGTCGAAGTTGCGTACATAGTTTTGCCTACACCAAGTTCCGCAAGACGCTTGGGGGAGACTCCTGCCCACTCGGCGGGGTAGTCAGTGGCGCCGATACCGATGATGACGCCCTGTCCTGACATCAGACGAGGAACGGAGTGGGTGGTCCCCAGGGTTCCCGGATTTGTTAGGGAAACCGTTGCCCCCTGGAAGTCCTCGGCCGTGAGTTGGCCCTCGCGGGCGCGAGAAATCAGGTCGTTCATGGCGGCGACGAACTCAAGGAATGTGAGAGTGTCTGCGTTTCGTACTACGGGCACCAGAAGGGAACGACTTCCGTCGTCCTTGGGAATATCGACGGCGATGCCCAGGCCAACGTGAGCCAGTTCCTCGACCGCTGGCTTGCCGTCTTTCTGCGTATAGCGGACGTTTAGTTTGGGGAGTTCTGCCAGGGCCTCAACCAGGGCGTAGCCGAGCAGATGAGTGAACGAAACCTTGCCACCAACGGTATGTGCCAAATGGCTGTTAATGACGTATCGGTTCTCGATCATCAACTTCGCAGGGATGTCTCGTGCTGATGTCGCGGTCGGTACCGCCAGCGATGCTTCCATGTTTTTTGCAACCGCCCGACCGGCCCCGCGAAGAACTATTGTCTCGTCTTCTTCGTTCGAGGTGGTGCGCCTGGAGAGTCGAAGGCTCTGCTGGTGGGCGCGCACGTATGGCGAGGTTGCCTCGTTGATTTTCGGCGTGGGGGCCGGTGGTAGATCAGAGCGGGTAACCAGTTCGTCATGCGGCCTCACCGCCGGGGTTGCAGTGGGAACGGGAGAGGACGGATCAAGGTCCGAAGCGTTGAAAGCTAGTTCTGTCGAAGGCACTGCTTCGGAGGTCTGTCCCGCTTCGCTAAGTGTGCCTGAGAGTCCCCGATCCAGGGACTCAAGCGATTTAGGTCCGACCTGCGGGTTTGCCTCGAAGTACTCTCGCCATGAATCATCCACACTGCGCGGATCGGCAGTGAACATCTCAAACATATGCGCGATGTACCAGTCGTTTGGCCCAAGCTCTGCGTATGCAGACTGACCTTCTTCGCTCACGGAAGCTCCCTTGACTCCAGGACGGCCAGGCGGCCATCGATCCCGACTCAGTCTAGGTACATCCAGGCCCTAAGTCTCAGTTTGTTTCACAAGAATCGCCGGGTTTTACCTGCTTTTGTCCCGACGTTTACCAAGCAGATTCCGCTCCATCAGAGATCGGTGGTAATCGAGACTGAACTCGCTGGGCGCGTGGGTCCGCAGTCTCGGTATAGTTGGCTCACTATGGCTCGCGCACAGGATGACCCTCCACATTTACGCTCCCGTTGCGTCTGGCGCAGCGGGAGACAGAATCAAGTGGCCCTGGAACGTTGCATTTGGGGCGTTTCGACAGCATTAGACAGACCCGGATACAGGGGAACAATCAGTTCCGTCCCAAGGGGTTGGTACCGCCATGGGTGACATCCTTATGATTTTGCTGGGGATAGTCCTGACCTTTGGAACTGCGATATTCGTCGCAGCAGAGTTCTCTTTTGTTGCGCTTGATCAGGCGTCCGTTGAACGCAAGGCTCAGGAGGGGCAGCGTGGTGCCGCAGGAGTACTAAAGGCACTAAAACACCTCTCTACCCAACTTTCAGGCGCGCAGGTGGGAATCACACTAACCACCATCCTGCTCGGATACACCACTCAGGTGGCGCTTTCTGAGTTGTTCGCGGACCTCATGACTAGCGCAGGGGTAAGAACGGCGCTGTCGACGACCATTGGCGTGGTTGTGGCGCTGATTGTCGTGAACGCGTTCTCAATGCTCTTTGGCGAGCTGGTTCCAAAGAACATGGCCCTGTCTGATCCGATGGCTACCGCGAAACTAACCGCTCCGTTTCAGATGGGATTCACCTGGCTGTTTCGGCCGATCATCGCGGTACTGAACGGAACTGCGAACTGGATACTGCGTCTTTTTGGAATAGAACCGAAGGAAGAGATCTCCTCTGCTCGATCCGCCTCGGAACTGGCGTTCCTCGTACGACATTCCGCGGAAGAAGGAACCCTGGCCGAGGAGACAGCGGATCTGTTCACTCGCTCAATACTCATGGGCGAACTGACGGCGGTGGACGTAATGACTGACCGCGGGCGGGTGCGAGCGCTTCCAAGCGACGCGACTGCGGCGGACCTGGTTGATCTGGCGAGGGAGACGGGACACTCTCGATTTCCGATCCTTGACCACAGTGGCGAGGCTGTGGCGGCAATCGCTTCGCTTCGTAAAGCGGTCGCGATTCCCTATGATCGACGCGGCGAGGTTCCCGCGACCTCAAGTTCGCTGAGTGTCGAACCAGTATTTGTCCCAGAGACAGTCGGGCTTGCACCGCTGCTGGTTGATCTGCGTGGGGGGTTGCAGATGGCCGTGGTCGTGGACGAATACGGATCGACGGCTGGCATCGTCACACTTGAGGACGTCGTTGAGGAGTTGGTGGGCGAGGTTTCTGACGAGCACGACCGCAGACGAATGGGAATCAAGTCGACGCCCGGTGGTGGGTACATGGTTCCCGGGACTCTGCGTCCCGATGAGTTGCGCGCACAGACCGGGGTTTACGTCGGCGACGATGGTCCATACGAGACGCTCGCGGGTTTTGTGATGGATGAACTCGGGAGTATTCCAGAAGTCGGGGACGAGGTCGTCACGGACGAGGCGCGGATCGACGTTGTCGCCATGCGAGGTCGGCGAATCACGCGCCTGCATGTTGAGGCATTGAGCGAGGACGATTCAGCCTCGGACACCGATGCCGAATCAAGTCAGGCGGGGGAGAGACCATGAATCCCGTACTGGGTCTCGGAATCACCGTCCTGCTACTGCTGGTCAATGCGTTCTTTGTGGCTGCTGAGTTCGCGGTGACATCGTCGCGGCGCTCAGCCGTCGAGCCCCTGGTCCATGAGCAACGCCGCGGCGCCAAGCAGGCTTTCTACGCGCTTGAACATGTCTCCGTGATGCTGGCAATTTGTCAGCTCGGGATCACTGTGATGTCCACTTCGCTGGGCGTCATCGCCGAACCTGCTATCGCACACCTCATTGAGGGTCCACTCCTCGCCGTTGGTGCTCCGGCAGGGGCGGCACACGGAGTGGCGTTCGTTATCGCTCTGCTTCTAGTGCTTTTCCTTCACGTTGTTTTCGGTGAGATGGTTCCAAAGAACATTTCTATCTCCTCACCCGAGAAAGCGTTGCTACTGCTCGCTCCGATCCTTGTCGCTTTCGGGAAGATACTGCGCCCAATAGTCGTGGGACTCGACCATACGGCGAACTGGTTCTTACGGATCTTCGGAATGGAACCCAAGTCAGAGATTTCGGCAACGTTCACGGTGGAGGAGGTTGCATCAATCGTCGAGCTGTCCCGAGAGGAAGGCAAGCTCGTTGACGACTTGGGGCTACTGACTGGAACCCTT
The DNA here is from genome assembly GCA_035621235.1 of Actinomycetaceae bacterium MB13-C1-2. Taxonomy (NCBI): domain Bacteria; kingdom Bacillati; phylum Actinomycetota; class Actinomycetes; order Actinomycetales; family Actinomycetaceae; species Actinomycetaceae bacterium MB13-C1-2. Next base: position 102,254 of record CP141731.1, on the reverse strand, counting down.
GAATTCACTGAAGAAACCGCTGGTTCTTTGATGGTTCCCCTCGATCAACTAACTGTCCTCACTGAGCCGGTTACTCCCGACTCGGTTGAAGCTCTGGTTACGAAAACGGGTTTCTCAAGGTTTCCCGTGGCAAATGATGAGGGGAAACTGGTAGGCTACGTGCACCTAAAGGATGTGCTGTACGCGACCGGCGACCAGAGAGATAGACCTCTTGAACCTTGGCGTATTCGTGAACTGGAGTCGGTGGACGAGAATGTTGAGGCGGAGTCCGCTCTCCGATCTATGCAAAAGGGTGCCAAACACATGGAGGCCGTTACGAGGTCTGACACCACCAGTGCAAAAGAGTCTGTGATAGGTGTGCTTTTTCTCGAAGATTTGCTCGAAGAGCTCGTTGGTCAGGTCAAAGACTCGTTGCAACGAGGTATTCAGTGATGCATTTTCTGTGAGATAAAAAATCTCTGTTGCCAAGCGCACTGTCCAATCCGTTTACGGGGCGTACAATCATTTTCATAGCGTGTTCTCGGGCCAATGATGGAGCGCGCTTAAAGAAAATTCGAGCAGGAAAGTTGGGATGGATGTCGCGGGAGAACGTGGGTGTACCGTTCCCTAGTCGGACGGAGCTTCGTGGCTCCCCTAAGACCCAAGTTCCTACCGCAAATGAGCCCAGTCGTGCTCAGTGGATCGGAGCGGGCGGAGTCGCTGCGCTGACCGGCGTGCTGGTAACCCTGCTTGTGAGCCCTTCGACGACCGCCACGGCGGCGGCAGATTCTTCGAATGAGCCCTCAACGGCGACAGGGAGCGTTCCTTTGTCGGGTGAGGATTCATGGGCCGATCTCGCGTCTGACAGTCTTCAGGACACGGGAGATTTCGCGGGCACTATGACTGCCGCATCTAGAGCCCGGGTCCGAGCCTCGGTTGTCGTGGATAGTTGTCTGGCGTTGCCCACCGCTGCGAACGGTTCGCGTAGTTTCACCGAAGCGGAGCGGGTCTATTTTCCTCTTCGTGAGGGAACGTACACGACATCCTCTCCCTACGGATACCGTTTCAGTCCGTTTACCGGAGCGTACGAACTTCATCAGGGTGACGACTATGCGGCACCCTTTGGAACGCCTATTCATGCCGTTGCGGACGGGACCGTGTCATTTGCTGGACCTCGTGAGACCTACGGGTATCTGACCATTATCGACCACATCGACACGGACGGGACAATGATCCAGTCCTGGTACCTGCACCAAGCTGAGGGAACTCAACTGGTCACTGTGGGCCAGAAGGTTGAGGCAGGAGAACAGATCGGTTCTGTGGGAAGCACCGGAAACTCAACCGGCCCTCACCTGCACCTTGAACTGCACCCAGCCGGTGGCACTGAAACAATAGATCCCAGCCCTTGGCTTCAAGCTCACGACGCCGTGTTCCTTGGCCAGGAGTGCTCGTGATACCCGTAGCCGCGAGTCCGTATCCAATTATCTTTGCGCATCGAGGTGGGGGCTTTGAAGCCCCCGAGAACTCGATGGCGGCCTTCCGGAGGCTCTCTGAGATCGGCATCAGATATCTTGAGACGGACGTACAGCTAACCGCTGACGGTCAGGTCGTCGTCTGCCATGACGAAACTCTCGACCGAAGTTACGGTGGCGAGGGCAAGATTTTCGATCACACCTACGAAGAGATCTCGCAGCTTCGTAACGAGGCGGGCGAAAAGATGCCACTGCTCTCTGAAGTGCTGACCGAGTTCCCAGATCTCTACCTCAACATCGACGCCAAGACGAACGAGGTGGCAGAGCCGCTGGTGGAGTTGCTCAAGGAGCACGACGCGATCGGGCGCACCATGATTGCGTCGTTCTCGGAACGTCGGCTTGAGCACATTCGCCTTATTGGCGGCCCGGAAGTCTCGACCTCCCTGGGAGTTAAGGCGATAGTGAATCTCCTGCTTGCGTCAGAGACCGTCTCGAACGCTGAGACATGGCGCGTCCCCGGTCCTAGACATCATGCGAGAGCGGCCCAGGTTCCCGAGAAGACGCGGGGAATCCGAGTGGTTAGTCCGCGTTTTGTTGCTACTGCTCACACTGCCGGTCTGGCTGTTCACGTATGGACGATCAACGATCCAGAGCAGATGGTCAAGTTGGTGAACATAGGCGTGGACGGCATCGTTACTGATGTGCCGGAACTGGCGAAACAGGTCTTCCAGGAAGAGGGGCTGTGGGACCCGGAGATGGGATGACCCGGCAAGCCTGGTAGAGTTTTTCTGCTTCCGTAAAGCTGGGACCGAGCGTCCAAAGACAGGTTTACGAAGAATGCCTTAGTAGCTCAGTGGATAGAGCGTCCGCCTCCGGAGCGGAAGGTCGCAGGTTCGAGTCCTGTCTAGGGCACGTTTGTGGTCGTAGTTGAACCTGAGCCGGGGGCATTGTTACTCACCAGCCCTGCGAATGGTTCGCCGAGACTTATTTCGGTGGTTTCCTCTTCGGTGATGTAGATCCGTTTGAGGAACGCCTGGTTTGCTAGGCGTTTTTCTTTATCGTCGGTGGCACGGTACGTGAGTTCGCCCTCGGTCAGGATCCGCAACGCTTGGTCGAGAAATCGTTCAGGCGCGGTCGAGTTGGTGAATGCTAACGAACACTACACCCGCTTGCGTGCATCGCTGAGCGCATGACGCTAGTGCACTGGGAGCATCCCGAAGCCATTAGTGGGTTCGATGATGCTGTCTACTGGTACGTTGCGTAGGAACCAGGTATCGGGCACAAGCTCATTGATCGCGCCCAGCAAACTAGGCGCGATATGTCCAAGTGGCCAGATGCAGGCCAACCGTTCACTACAGTCGATGATGGAACGGTGATTCGTAGCCGGTCAGTCGCGGCTACCCGTATCGCATCGTCTACATTGTCGAACCCGAACGGGTCGTGATTCTCGCCTACGCGCACGAGCGCCGAAAACCAGGGTATTGGCTCCACCGGCTCCACAACTAAGCACCTAGAAATCGGGCGTGTCTCGCGGTGGTGGTGAATCACCACCACCGTGCACTTTGGCTTGTTTTTAGGGGTGTGTGATTAACGCACCCCTGAAACTACGCGGATTTTACAAACTGCGGCCTGCCAATAATTGGCATCCTGTATTGCTTCTATACGGCCCCCAAAGAATCAGGATGCCGTGCTGCTCTACCCTGCGTCTCATGTTCGGGTGGATTTTAGACGGGGCACCGCAGACCTGTTCGAGCACGCGGGGTTCATGGCAAGATTCCGGTGTTCTAGCCAGTATTTCTCGTGTGCACTCACTGACTCTCTGGGCCTGAGACTGTGGATGGTCACCTGCCTACGCCGGGTTTAGAACTTCGCTCTCTATCCTAAAAACCCTCTATCCTCCCTGCGGGATTCGGACCTCTCTCAGATGTCGAGTGGTTATTCCGAGGTGAGGGTTGGATCGTATGAGAGACCTGATCGCCAGAAGCTGGCCTGGGAGGCTATGCGAAGTCTTGAGCTGATCTGCGAGTCCCGAAAGCTCGAAGCCGTCAGCTCACTATTCATTATTGCTATCTACTGGTATTCAGTGTTACTTTGTACCGGTAGTCAATGTCACTGAATAGTTGAGGTGGTGCTATGGGTCGTCAGATGACTGAGATGCTCAAGGGCACACTGGAAGGGATCGTCTTGGCGATCCTGGCTGCGAGTCCAGCCTATGGGTACCAGATCACTGCCCGGTTGCGGGAGCAGGGATTCTCCGACATCGCTGAGGGCACGATCTATGCCCTGCTGCTGCGCATAGAGCAGAGAGGGTTGGTCGATGTGGAGAAGGTGCCCTCGGAGAAAGGGCCGCCCCGCAAGGTCTACACGCTCAATGCGCAGGGGCACCGCGATCTCGACGAGTTCTGGGGAACGTGGAGTTTTCTCGCAGGACGGCTGGAACAGCTCTATACGGAAGGAAAATGATCATGCGCAACCCGATCGAACTGATCGTCGGTGATTTTGCCGACAAGAAGAAGTGGCGTGATTACAAAGCCCGCATCAAGCAACTGCCTCCTGGATACCGGGAAGCAGCGAGGGGGCTTGAGCGATACACGATGAACTTCGGCGCAGTTGATGATGGCTCGACGCTGGTGAGGATGTTCGAAGATCTCGCCGAGATACTCGAGCGCGCCGCCGCTGACGGACTGCCGATCCGCGAACTTGTGGGCGAGAACCCCGCCGATTTCATGGAGACGTTTCTCGACACCTACCGCGGAGGTGGTAAGAGTTGGGTCGAGCGGGAGCAGGATCGACTCTCCACCACGATCGACAAGGCGATCGCGGAGCAGGATCTCGAACAGGCGCAATGAGTGCCGTGATGAGCGAGCGTGGTGCGGCTATTCGCCTCAGAGGGGTGGAGAAATCATACAAGGAACTTCATGTTCTTCGGGGTGTCGATCTCGAGGTGGAGTGGGGGACCATCTTCGCTTTACTCGGGTCAAACGGTGCTGGTAAGACGACTGTCGTAAAGATCCTCGCTACTCTGTTGCAGGCTGACGCGGGCACCGCCATGGTCGCTGGCTTTGACGTCGGCGCGCAGGCGCTGAAGGTGCGAGAATCGATCAGCCTCACCGGGCAGTTTGCGGCCGTAGATGGAATTCTCACAGGTCGGGAGAACCTCATGATGATCGCGCAGCTGCGGCATCTAGCGGATCCCGGCGGGATCGCGGACGAGCTGCTCACACGGTTCTCGCTGATCGGCGCGGGCGATCGCAAGGTTGCGACGTACTCGGGCGGGATGCGCCGTCGACTCGACATTGCCATGAGCCTGATCGGAGAGCCGTCCGTGATCTTCCTCGATGAGCCGACTACGGGCCTCGATCCCGAAGCGCGCATCGAGGTGTGGCAGGCGATCAAGACCCTCGTAGAGGGTGGGACAACTGTGCTGTTAACCACACAGTATCTCGAGGAGGCAGAGAAACTCGCCGATCGCATCGCAATCCTGCACGAAGGCCGCATCATCGCCGACGGTACCCTGGACGAGCTCAAGAGGCTACTCCCGCGGGCGAAGGTCGAGTACGTCGAGAAGCAGCCCGGGCTTGAGGAAGTGTTCCTTGCCGTGGTCGCGGCAGATAACGCTAACCAAAGTGGAAGGAAGCTCGGATGAGCGTCCATGTCGTCGGCGATACCGCCGTACTCACCGGTCGCTCGCTGCGCCACATACTGCGCAGCCCCGACACCATCATCACCACGGCGCTCATGCCGGTCGCAATGATGATGCTGTTCGTCTATGTCTTCGGCGGAGCGGTCGATCTTGGGAGCGGGGCCGGTAACGAGTCATATGTGAACTACCTACTTCCCGGCATCCTGCTCATCACGATCGCCTCGGGGATCTCTTACACCGCGTACCGGCTCTTCCTTGATATGAGTGGTGGAATCATTGAGCGGTTCCGCTCGATGCCTATCGCGCGTTCAAGTGTGCTCTGGGCGCACGTGCTTACCTCGCTCGTCGCGATCCTCGTCTCGCTCCTAGTGGTCGTGGGTGTCGCACTGGTGATGGGTTTCCGATCGAGCGCCGGGCCGCTCGAATGGCTCGCGGTCGCCGGCATACTGATCCTGTTCACCCTTGCGCTGACATGGATCGCGGTGATCCCGGGACTCACGGCCAATTCGGGCGACGGAGCGAGCGCTTTCTCATACCCGCTGATTTTCCTCCCGTTCCTGAGTTCGGCGTTCGTGCCCACAGAGTCGATGCCGGGGCTGGTGCGATCGTTCGCGGAGCATCAGCCAGCCACGGCGATCGTCGACACGATCCGCAGTCTGCTGACGGGGAAGCCCGTCGGAGGTGAGATCTGGATCGCGTTGGCTTGGTGCTTCGGTATCTTACTCGCCGCCTATGCCATCGCCACGACTGTCTACCGGCGTAAGACGCGATGAAACACGGTCCCTCACCGATAGAGGCGTTTGCGCGGGAGTTAGGTCGCGATGTCGGACGCTCAACGTACTGATCAGGATGAGCAGACCTTGACACGTCTGACGATTATGGCAATACCGGTTACCAGGAAAAACAGAATGCGGACGCGGTCAGCCCCGACGGCCGATACTCGTACGCAACAATCACTACATGCCCTAATCCATATCGATAACTCAATCACAACACGACAATTTCGATGGCTATAGGTGGAGATACGTGCAGATAAGTATTGGGCAAATGCGCCTTTTGTTGCCGGATATCTCCGCCTATAGCCGATCCGCTTACGGTCTTGATAAACACCTTGACCGCATCGGTGACCATCAAAATGGCATTCCGACGACCTCAGTCGAGCACCTGTAGCTTTAAAGTGGCGTGATATAGGAGGTCGAAACCAGGTCGCATCAGGCCCAATAGTTCTTGCATGGCAGGTCGTGAACACACAAAGGGCTGGGAGCGTTTCACTAGAGAACTCGGAGACAACATAACCCGTGTTCGCGAAAGTAAGGGGTTGTCTCAGGAACATGTGGCGTTCGCTGCTGGCCTGTCAAGGCACACATACCAAAGGCTCGAAAAAGGCCTGAAGTCGCCCGACACTCCTACGAATCCCACGCTCTACACTCTTCTTGCTGTCTGCCGCGTGCTTGGGGTTCACCTGGAAGACATTCTTCCCTCGTACTCTGGATCGATCTTCACGCCCGCCAAAGAGATGGGAGTGGTGTTCAATATGGATCCGCTCCCGCTAGAACCGCGCCCAGGGCACGATATATACGGGAAGCGCTTTCGATAGTCACACACCAGCCGATGTCATCGTCACCTATGAAGACCCACTCTTCTTTGTCACCATGCCCCTGGTAACGGAGCACGTCGAACTCAGTTGGGTAGGCCTCCATCGGATCGCCTGAAGTGACCGCCCCGGCGATCACAGGCTGCAATCCGGCGCTCAGCGCGTGCGTGCGATCGCTGCCCTGCAACTTTCCGTTGAGGTCACGGTGCCTTCCCTCGCACCAGGGAGGACAATCATTGTCGGGGCGGGGGTTGGCGTCACCTGCTTGAATAGTTGGCATTATGCTTCCTTCGAACGATTCGACTCGGCACTTTAGCTAAGGATGTCGAAACCCCTCGTCATTAGCACCTCGCAGATCAGAGACCTGTGGGTCCGACCACGAAGCGGGATCTGTGTATAGAAGTGGGGTGTCTGGGCGATAGGCTCGTCCTGTGACTCCTCAAGAACTCTCAACTCTGGTACGCATGATCCTCGTTTCTATGGCGGAAACGGGCGAAGTCGAACTCGATATCGCCCAGATTCCGGAAGAGGTAACCATCGAGCGTCCGCGAGTCCGCGAACACGGTGACTGGTCCACCAACGTCGCGATGCAACTGGGGAAGAAGGCCGGAATGGCTCCCCGCGACTTCGCTGAGCTTTTAGCAAAGCGTCTGCGCGAGAACCCCGGTGTCCAAGAAGTCGACATTGCCGGACCGGGCTTCGTAAACATCCGACTCGACACGGCCGCCGCCGGTGAGATCGTCGGGAAGATAATCGAGGACGGTGGCGACTATGGTCGCGGAGAGTCCCTAGCTGGACAGACCATTAACCTTGAATATGTTTCTGCGAACCCGACCGGCCCCGTTCACCTGGGCGGTGCGCGCTGGGCAGCCTTTGGCGATGCGCTCGCCCGAGTTCTTGCCGCCTCTGGCGCGAGCGTTGTGCGCGAGTACTACTTCAATGACCATGGTTCTCAGATCGATAAATTTGCAAAGTCCCTGTTGGCGCGTGCTCGTGGAGAGGAAGTGCCCGAGGACGGCTATGGCGGGCAGTACATCGAAGAGATCGCGCAGCAAGTAACCGACGTCAATCTCGAGGGGGGCCTTCCTGCCCCGGCGACTCTGCCTGACGCGGAGGCTCTGGAAGCTTTCCGCTCAGGCGGGGTTGAGATCATGTTCGATGAGATCAAACAGAAGCTGCATGACTTTCGGGTTGATTTTGATGTCTTCTTCCACGAGGAGTCGCTGCACGAATCTGGCGCGGTCGATAGAGCGATCGACGTGCTTCGAGACAAGAACGTTGTCTTCGAGAAAGACGGAGCTCTCTGGCTACGCTCAACTGATTTCGGCGACGACAAAGATCGTGTCCTCATCAAGTCGAACGGCGAAGCTGCATACCTTTCCGGCGATGTCGCCTACTACCTCGACAAGCGTCTGCGTGGGGCTGACAACGCTATCTACCTGCTTGGCGCAGACCATCACGGTTACATCGGGCGAATGATGGCTGTGTGTGCGGCGTTTGGGGACGTTCCGGGCGAGAATATGCAGATCATTATCGGCCAGCTGGTTTCTCTGCTTCGTGACGGGGAGCCAGTTCGCATGTCGAAGCGCGCTGGAACCGTCGTCACGCTGGACGATCTGGTTGATGCAGTCGGAGTTGATGCATCCCGGTACTCGCTGGTACGAGTCTCGGCTGACACCCCGCTGACAATTGACCTCGATCTGCTTGCGAGCCGCTCGAACGAAAATCCGGTCTACTACGTTCAGTACGCCCACGCCCGCACTCGTTCCGTCGCCCGCAATGCCGAAGAGCACGGCGTCCACATGGGGGAGACGTACGATCCGTCCCAGTTGGATCATCCTGCGGACGAGGAACTGATTGCCGCTCTGGCCCGGTTCCCCGAGGTTGTCGCCCAAGCGGCCGACCTGCGTGAGGTTCACCGCATTGCCCGTTACCTGGAATCGCTCGCGTCGACGTACCACGCTTGGTACTCACAGTGTCGCGTGACTCCGCGTGCGGACGAGGAAGTGACCGATGCGCACACTGCGCGACTTTGGCTGAATGAGGCGACCTCGCAGGTGCTTAGGAGCGGCTTGGATCTGCTCGGCGTAACGGCACCGGAGCAGATGTAGGGGCCCGGCTGCTATTCCGGTGCCGGTTGGTTGGTTCCGAAGCTGTGCTCGAACCGGGGCGGATTCATCTGAAGTTGCCGCCTATACTGCGCGGACCACTCGGAGAACGGACGCCCGACCAGTTCGTCGTTTGAGAACCGGGCGTCCCCGCTGACCTCCTCGACGCAGAAAGAGGGGATCTCAAGGTCGATGACTGGTCCCGTGCGTTCACACTCGGCAATAACCAGGGGTTTGTTCGGCCCTAGAAAGCGGTCGATAACCCAACCGTCCTGCCCCATCCATAGCCCGTATCTCAGCTTCGCAAGAGTGTCTCCTCCCCGCAGACACATCTGCGCCCCAACCCCGATATCGAGCACCCGTTCGGCTTCGTACCTGGTGCCCCCGACATAGGGTCCCTTGACAGCGAGGATGCAGAGATCAAAGTTGTCCATGTATCGTTCCAGAGCGTCTTTCCCATTGATGTCTTCTGGAACTTCCAGGTCGAGTCCGGTCGCCTGGAGACGGACTCGAAGCGCGTAGCCTTCATCGGCGAGAAAGTATGTCTGCACGATCAGATCGGGGCGAGTGCCTTCAAGAAGTCTCGTCGGTATTTCCTCGACGAAGAACCGACGCTCAAACTCAAAGTCCGTTTCTAGGCTTTGCATACTTTCACCGTAGTCCAGGTCCGTGGCTACTGCATGTGTTACTGGCTGGTGTCGCAAGGTTTTCGGCCTGGCAATCACGAATTTCGAGGGTGGGACACTAGCATCGGATCAGAGCAAGTGGGGGTGAGCGTGAAACTGACTGCAGATCGCACCGACATCGTCGTACCCGGGAGCATCGTCGGATTCGGCACGGGGTACTCGATTCTTGCTGCAGCAATCATCCCTGCGGATCATGTCAATGTTCGTGCGGTGGCTGGAGCGGCTCAGGTCAGTGGCCTCGGCCTTGGTGCGAAGGCCCCGGATCCGACGCGGCATCCAACCGTAGTAGCTCTTCGATCCCTGCTGGACCATGTTGGTGCTCCACAGGTTGGCGTGCATCTCGCATTTCGATCGAAGATTTTGCGTGGTAGTGGACTGGGCTCGTTTGAGGCTGAGGTCATCGCGGGTTTAGTGGCGGCAACACGGATGCTGGGCTCGCCCGATGCTCTAGACGAAGAGTTCCTGCTGGACTTCGCCGAGAAATTAGGAGCGGATCGACTCAGGGCAATGGTTTCACTGGGTGGAGGCGCAGCCCTACGAGTGGGTTCCGAGCACCTTCGGAACCTGCCGGTGGACCCAAACTCGGGCCTAGAAATAACCGCGTTCGTTCCCAGCTTTACCTTGGATGAGCGTTCAGATCAGGATGCTGAGCCGCGGGCTATCCGCTATTCCCAGGCACAGCGCAGCGCTGCGAGCCTTGCCCTTCAACTCGGCCTGCTGGCCGGAACAACTGCGATCACCCCCGGAGTTCTCATGGATGCGACTGAGAACGCGATGAGGGCAGAGCAACTGTCGGTACGTTCACCGGCCTCCACGTCGTTAGTTACCTGGTTCCGAGATCAGCAGATACCGGCATTTGTGTGCGGATCGGGTCCCAGCGTCATTTGTTATGGGTCGGTGCCGGAAGCGATCGGCGATGCGGCGGTGCAGTCGGGTTGGAGCCAGCTACCGCTTGGTCTCACCGTTAGTGGGGCTTTGACGACTTGAGTCTATGACGTCGACGCTGTGAAATCTGACGCACGACGGATAGTTAGATCGATCTTTACGATGCTCCGGCACCCTCTGCCTGATATAGTTCATTCGACGGATCGGTAAAGGCGCGTGGATCCATACAGAATCCAGTTCAAGTCTTTGGTCAAGTCGTGAGACTCAATAGTCTCTCTGTACGACGTACTAATCCGTCAATCCACTTAAGCGGTGACCACCCTGCGGGTGTATCGGACACCTAAGTTAGGACCCAATCACAATATGGAAAACTCATCGGGTTCCAAGAGCGCTTCAGACCTGGGAAAGCTCAAGCTTGCCGACCTACAGGCCATGGCAAGCGAACGTGGCCTCAAAGGCACTTCGCGCATGCGTAAATCGGAACTGGTAAACGCCCTCTCTGTCGGCGATACCACTAATAACTCATCTTCGAAAAAATCCAGCGCGAGCACCGCTCCGGCGGGGGCTGAGAAGCCAAATGATGATAAGAGGCGCGGTGCTGCCAGCAAGAAAGGACGCGCGGCAAGCGAAGATGGCGGAGCTTCTAAAGAGACAAAGCCAAAGCAAGAGCTAGAACAAGACTCGAAGCAAGATCTAGGTGAACCAAAGCAAGAAGCTCTTGATGCAGTGGTCGAAGAACTGAAGGCCGCGCGGAAGAGCCGCCCAGAAAGCCGCGAGTCAGGATCGGCAACCGAGCTGGCTGAGATTGAGCTGCCGGAGGGCGGTGAGCCGGGCCGGTCACGCAACAGACGTGATCGAGGCCAACGCCGTCGCGGGCGCGGTCGCGACCGTGCGCCCCAGAGTGGTGGCCAACAAAACGGTAACCAGCGCGGTCAGCAGCGAGACTCGGAACCCGAGATCACAGACGAGGATTCTTTAGTTCCAATTGCCGGCATCGTTGATGTCCAGAACAACCACGCGTTTGTTCGTACCTCCGGCTACCTTCCCGGTGATAGTGACGTGTATGTGACGCTCGGCAACGTTCGCCGCTGGGGCCTACGCCCAGGGGACGCGGTCGTCGGGTATGTACGTCAGATGCGTGAGGGCGAACAGCGCCGTCAGCAGCAGAAATACAATGCGCTCGTCAAGGTTGACTCGATCAACGGGATGACTCTTGAGCAGGCGGCGCAAAGGCGTGAGTTTGCAAAGCTCACTCCCGAGTACCCGAAAGAACAACTGCGCCTTGAGACATCACCCAAGGCAATCACCCCCCGAATGATTGACCTGGTTGCCCCGATTGGTAAGGGACAGCGCGGCCTCATTGTCTCGCCACCGAAGGCCGGTAAGACAATGATCATTCAGCAGATCGCCAAGGCGATCGAGATCAATAACCCCGACGTCCACCTGATGGTGGTCCTGGTTGACGAACGTCCAGAAGAAGTCACGGACATGCGCTCGATCGTTAAGGGTGAGGTTATTGCCTCGACCTTTGATCGTCCTGCCTCGGACCACACAATCGTTGCTGAACTGGCTATTGAGCGGGCTAAGCGCCTGGTTGAACTGGGTCAGGATGTGGTCGTCCTTCTTGACTCGATAACCCGCCTCTCACGGGCGTACAACCTGGCGGCTCCGGCCTCGGGACGTATCCTGTCCGGTGGCGTCGATGCGGCAGCCCTCTACCCGCCAAAGAAGTTCTTCGGTGCTGCGCGCAACCTGCGTGAGGGTGGATCGTTGACCATTATCGCCTCGGCCCTGGTCGAGACCGGATCTAAGATGGACGAGGTCATCTTTGAGGAGTTCAAGGGCACCGGCAACATGGAGCTGCGCCTCTCGCGTTCTCTTGCGGACCGCCGTATTTTCCCGGCCATTGATATCAACGCTTCCGGTACCCGCCGTGAAGAGATGCTTTTCAAGCCGGAAGAACTGGCGATTATGTGGAAGCTGCGTAGAGTCCTTGGAAACCTGGATCAGCAGGCCGCACTTGAGTCGGTTCTTGGAAGGCTTAAGGACACACAGCAAAATGCCGAGTTCTTGATGCAGGTACAAAGAACCACAGCCGAATAGCTGTTTTATTGCCGCTGCGGGTGCATGATCTCACTGCTTTTTTGGGCACGGTGGACTAGCATCCGACGCGTCAGAGTGCCAAACTTAATCGCTGGTTCCGGTTCACCGTTAGGACACTTGCCTGCGGACCCGGAGCACCGAGAAAATAGGAGACCAAAATGAAGCAGGGAATCCACCCTGAGTACGTTGACACAGTGGTGACATGCACCTGTGGCAACGAGTTCACCACCAAGTCCACCATCACCAGCGGCCAAATGCGCGTTGATGTGTGCTCTGAATGCCACCCGTTCTACACCGGTAAGCAGAAGATTCTGGACTCGGGCGGCCGCGTGGCCCGCTTCGAAGCGCGCTACGGAAAGAAACCAGCCGCTAAGTAGCTTTCTCAAATGGGCACCGACGAACAGTTCGTCGGTGCCCATTTGCATTTATTACTGGAAGCGAACGACGGAGGAAAAATGGCAGCCCCGGGTGGACTGGAGGCGGTAACCCCGCTTATTGAGGAGTACGCACAACTCGAACGAGAGCTGGCGGATCCGAACCTGCACTCAGATCAGGCACGAGCTCGCAAGGTTGGGCGCCGTTACGCGGAACTGGGACGGGTAGTGAAACTGGCTAATGCGCTGGGCCGGATTGAAGAAGACCTCGAAGCTGCGCGAGAACTTGCGGTCGATGACCCCGACTTCGCCAGTGAGGTCGACTCTCTTGAGATCTCTCGCGAAGAGACATATCACCAGCTGGTGGCTGTTCTTGCACCGCGTGATCCCGATGATGCTTGTGACGTGATTCTTGAAGTTAAGGCGGGCGAAGGAGGCGAAGAATCGGCACTGTTCGCCGCTGACTTGGCTCGGATGTATGAGCGCTATGCGACCACTAAGGGCTGGACCACCACGGAACTATCAACCACCTACACCGGTCTTGGAGGACTCAAGGAGATCACTCTGGCGATGCGTGCCAAGGGTAACCCAACACCCGAAGAGGGAGTTTGGGCTCATCTCAAGTACGAGGGAGGGGTTCACCGGGTTCAAAGAATCCCCGTAACCGAGTCGCAGGGGCGAGTCCACACTTCGGCTGCGGGCGTCTTTGTAATGCCCGAGGTTGAAGTGGATGATGACGTTGAAATCGACCCGAACGATTTGAGGATCGACGTTTACCGCTCGTCGGGTCCGGGAGGTCAATCCGTCAACACGACTGACTCTGCCGTTCGTATCACCCACATTCCTACGGGGATCGTCGTCTCAATGCAGAATGAGAAGTCTCAGATTCAGAACCGCGAAGCAGCGATGAGAATATTGCATTCTCGCTTGGTGGCCGAAGCGCGTGCGCAGCGTGAGGCTGAAGCCTCTGCTCAGCGTCAGTCCCAGGTGAGAACCGTTGACCGCTCAGAAAGAATCCGAACTTACAATTTTCCAGAGAACCGGATTGCTGACCACCGCACCGGATACAAGGCTTACAACCTTGACCAAGTCCTAGAAGGAAGCCTTGACCCGGTAATTCAGTCTGCAATCGAGGCAGACGAAGCCGCTCGCCTTCAGGGCGACGTCAACTGAGGCCCTGGCAAGGAGTGATAGCGAGAGGAGGACGGTAGTGGATGCGGGTAAGATTAATGAGGAACCCATTACTGTTCGACCTCAGCGCGGCACAGACGCGACGATCGCGCTTCCGGTCCTTTTGGCGTGGGGGAGGAAGCAACTAGGCAGAGCGGGACTCCCACCGGTTGAAGCCGAATGGTTGCTCAAGTGGACGACGGGACACGAGTCGTTAATCCTCGCCCCCCAGCAAATGGGGATACGCGCCGCAGAGAACTATCGCAGTGCCATTGCACAGCGACGCGCTCGTGTGCCGTTGCAGCACATAACTGGACAGATGCAGTTCCGCGAACTGTCCCTGCTTGCCGGAAAAGGAGTCTTTGCAACCAGACCTGAGACCGAGATGCTTGTCGATCTGGCAAAAGAGGAAGTAGCCACGAATAGGCCTCGGATTGCAGACCTATGCGCGGGCTCAGGCGCGATTGGTTTGGCGCTCGCGGTTGAGCTTCCCTCGTCCAAGGTGTGGTTAGTCGAGCGTTCGCCGGAGGCGATGTCGTATCTGAAACGGAACGTGAAATCGATCGAGGTTGGGGATGACAGGGTGATCACCGTGCTCGCAGACGCGCTCGATGCTCTACCTGAGCTCGATGGCACGCTGGATCTAGTGGTTTCTAACCCTCCGTACGTTGGGCTGGCGGACAGACCAACCCAACCAGAAGCGTTGGCCGATCCTGAGATGGCCCTCTACGGTGGGGGAGAGGACGGACTCGTTATCCCGCGTGGCATCATCGGTCGCGCTTTTGAGTTGCTGAAAAGGGACGGAACGCTGGTCATGGAGCACGGGGAGCGACAGGGTCATTCTCTTTGTGAACACGCGCTGTCGGTGGGCTTCACCATCACTTCGACCCGGTACGACCTGGCTGGACGACCGAGGTTCTTGGTCGCAACGAAAGGGGCCGACATCCTGGAGGATCGTGAGTGATGGATTACGTGAGTTCCCGGCTGAGGAGTAGTTTTCGGGAAGCAGTCGAGGGGGGAGAACTCGTGGTTCTTCCAACCGATACCGTGTATGGAATCGGGAGCAGTCCGTGGAGTTCACGTGCTGTCACCGCACTTTTGTTGGCCAAGGGCAGGGACGAGGCGATGCCGCCGCCAGTGCTGGTTCCCTCAGTGGAATCACTGCTTGAACTGGGATGCTTTGACTCCGAGACGGCCCGCGAAGCGGCCCTACGAATTGCGCGGAAGTTCTGGCCCGGGGCGCTTACTTTGGTGGTCAAGGCGGCGCGTGATTTCGGCTGGGACATGTCGCAGAAAGGTGACACGGTTGCGCTGCGGATGCCCGATCATCCGGTCGCCCTCGAGTTGCTGAGAGTTGCGGGACCGCTTGCGGTGACCTCAGCCAATCGAAGCGGCCAGGCTCCCGCAGAATCTGTGTTTCGGGCACGCGAAATCTTCGGTGATGAAGTAGCTGTATACGTTGATGGGGGTCCCTCCCGAATCGGAGTTCCTTCGACAATCGCGGATGTTACAGGTGGAGAGATACGGGTACTGCGCGAAGGCACCGTAGGCTTAGACCAGCTGAGGGCGGTAGCGAGGAGGGGGTGAGGGAGTGAGACTTTACCTGTTGCTGCTACTTATCTCAACGGCGGCAACCCTCGTACTCACGCCAGTGGTCAGGCGAATTGCCCTGGGGTTCAACGTTCTAACCCCATTGCGCGAGCGCGACGTACACGCAACTCCAATCCCCAGGCTGGGCGGGATTGCGTTGACGGGCGGGATTACTCTGACGATTCTGGTCGGTTATTCGATCCCCTATTTCAAGCCGGTTTACTCGGCATCTCCTGCGCTGTGGGCCGTGCTTGTCGGATCGGTGGCAATCTGTCTACTTGGCGCAGTGGACGACATATGGGAACTGGACTGGATGACCAAGCTGGCCGGTCAGTTCTTGGTTGCTGGCGGAATGGCAACCGCCGGTGTCCAATTGATTAACATTCCGCTGTTCGGGGTCACTATCGGCTCCTCACGCCTCTCGATCCTGATCTCGGCCCTTATTCTTGTGGCGATAATGAACGCGGTGAATTTCGTTGACGGACTTGATGGGCTGGCTTCGGGCGTGATCGCAATCGGTTCGCTGGGATTCTTTGCCTATTCCTATATCCTGCAGCGCCTAATGGGGGAGCCTACGTACGTCACCGGCGCCGCCATCGTGACGATAGCGCTAGCGGGAGCCTGCATGGCATTCCTTTGGTTCAACTTCCATCCGGCCTCGATCTTCATGGGTGATTCGGGGGCAATGGTTCTTGGCCTAGTCCTGGGCTCGGCAGCCATCATTGTTACGGGACAGGTGAATCCCATGTTGCTCACCGACGATTCGGCGGCGGCAACGTGGATGCCGCTGATTATTCCGATGGCGGTACTGATCATTCCGCTTGCCGATTTGGTGATTACTCCGGCACTGCGAATGCTCCATGGAAAGAGTCCTGTTACAGCTGACCGTACCCACCTTCATGACAGGTTGCTGGTGCAGGGACACTCACATCGAGGCGTAGTCCTGATAATGTACGCCTGGACCGCCCTGGTATGCACCGTTGCGATCCTGGCACTTATTCTTCCGACGAACGAAGTTTTGCTCTGGGCATTACCGTTCTTGGTCGGGACGATCATAGCCACCGCGTACCAGTTTCCGGGCCACCGCAGGCGCAAAGCCGGAGTAAGGGGAACCGGAACTCCCGGTGGCAAGGTCGCTATTGACGACGGTGTGGAGGTTATTTCCCGTGCCGGTCTCGGTGTCTGGTATCCGCTAATGCGCTCAGAACATGAGCACTCACAAACAAAGAACGAGGACAAACAGTGAGTCAGGGTTTGCGTGTCTCTCGCAGTCTGCGTCGACTGACTAGTGGGCTTTTCTGGACTTCGATTGGATTCATTGCGGCGGCGACTCTACTAGGTCTATTTCTGCCGTCCCATCCCTGGCCTTCAGTCTTGGTCGGACTGGTAGTTGCGCTCGCCATGTTTGGCGTGAGTCTCGCCACGACCCGGGTTGCAGCAAAGACCGAGAGCCTCTCGGTCGGACCGATTGCACTCGACTACGTGGTCAAGATTGCTCTGGTTGCAGCTGGCCTGATAGCGGCGCGAAACCTTGATGTTCTGGACGTTAAGCTGGTTGCGTTGATGGCGGCCGCTGCCGTCCTGGTCGGAATGATTGTTCAGCTCTGGGCTTTTATGATCCCGGGACGAAAGTCCGATGATGGGAATACATTCGCCTGACCAATGTCCTAGATACTGCTAACATAATGAGGTCCCGAAGTGGTACAAGGCCCCAGTTTCTCCGGTTCTGACGGCCACGTTTTGACTTTGAAGATTTGACACCGGACATTCGACGGAGGTGCCCCCTGTCTTCCAGCGCGCTGGCTGTTAGTGAGGTCGAAACCTCAAGCACCCTGTCTAAAGAGAACCAGAATCGGGCGGGTAAGAAAGCTCCGAAACCCACATGGTGGTGGGTCGGACTAGGTGTACTGCTCGCCGTCATCGCAATCACCTTTGTTCCGGGTCTCCTTTCGCCCGCGAGAGATCCACAGTATGTGGTTCATCAGCCCGGATTGGGTGACTTCTTCCCGGAACCGGTGCTGTTCGAGGGCACTCCGTTCCAGATGAGCCGCCTCGTGATCGCTCGCCTGTTGGTTGCCGTGACCCTAGTAATCGTCTTCTACCTCATCGCGAGGAACCTCAAAATGCGTCCGGGTCGGACGCAGTGGATTATGGAGTTCCTGGCGGGATTTGTCCGCGACAGCATCGGCGTTGAGCTGTTGGGAACTAGCCGCGGGAAGCGATACTCGACGATTTTGGGTTTCGTGTTCTTTGGTGTTTTGGGAATGAACCTGACGGGAATCATCCCCGGAATAGACATCGCGGCTTCTTCCGTCGTTGCGGTGCCGATTACCTTCGCCGTGGTTGCTTACGTGACCTTTATTGTTGCTGGCATCAAGGCCCGTGGAGGCGCCAGGTTTCTTCGAGAGCAACTGTTTCCTCCGGGAGTGCCCTGGCCGCTGTATATCCTGCTAACTCCTATCGAGTTCATTTCTACTTTTGTAATTCGCCCGCTCACTCTGGCGATTCGTCTTCTGGCTAACATGATGGCTGGGCACATGCTGCTTGCTCTCAGCTACTTTGGGACGCAGACACTGCTGTTGGCGACAATGTTCATGAAGCCGTTGGCAATACTGACTTTTGGAGCCTCGATCGTCGCGACGTTGTTCGAGATATTTGTAGCTGCACTTCAAGCGTACGTTTTCACTATCCTCACGGCCGTTTATATCAAGATGTCCGTGGAATCCCACTGAACCCAACAAATAAAAGAAGGAACGCGAAATGACCGGTTCTATTACCCTCCTGGGCTACGGCCTGGCCACACTCGGCCCTGCCCTTGGCATTGGCATGTTGGTTGGCAAGACCCAGGAAGCTACCGCACGTCAGCCCGAGGTAGCGGGACGCCTGTTCACGAACATGATCATCGGTGCGTCACTGGTTGAGGCGCTAGCCCTGTTCGGCTTTATCCTGACCTTCATTATCTGATGATTCGCTCTGTTCTACTTCCTGCAGCCTCAGAGGCGGATGTTCGCGGAATGGAAGTTCTGATTCCGCCTCTGTACGAGATCTTCTGGGCAGCTGTTGCGGCTCTGGTGATCTGGCTGGTCATCGGTTGGGCGCTGCCCAAGATCTACGCCATGATCGACGAGCGTAGAGAACTGATCGACGAGGGACTTAGTGCAGCGAGCCGCGCTCAAGAAGACGCAGCCCTGGCGAAGCGTGAACGTGAAGATCTGCTTCGGGAAGCTGCCGAGAATGCGCGGAGCATTCGCGAAGATGCGAACGAGGATGCCAAGAGAATTGTCGCGGAGGCGCGAATGCAAGCGAGTGCCGAGGCGGCCCGCATTGCCGACACCTCAAAGCGGCAGATTGAGGCAGAACGTCAGGCTGCGTTTGTCTCGCTTCGAGCGGACGTCGGTGAACTGGCCACTGAACTCGCGGAGCGCATTGTCGGTGAACAGTTGAAGGATCAGGCGCTTTCGGCTCGTGTGATTGACCGCTTCATGGATGAACTAGAGAACGACCTAAAAGACGCCAAGTCGGACAGTCCGAAGGTCGGTGCGTAATGAGCCACATGCAGCGAAGCACCTATGAGACGGCTTACGAGATGATCGTGAAGGCCGTCAACAGTGGTGCCGATGGTAAAGAGATAGGCGAGGACCTTTTTGGTGCCGCCGATCTGCTAAATGCCAACTCATCGTTGCTTTTGGCCCTGACGGATCCCTCGCGAACGACCGAGGACAAACAGACGCTGGTAGAGAATGTTTTTCGTTCCTCCACCTCGTCCGCGGCCTTTGAGGTCATGAGTGCGCTGGTCGCGGATCACTGGTCTGTGCCGGCTGAGTACTCAGCGGCACTGGCCGACCTGGGGCTTGACGCGCATATCCTCGCTGCAATAAACGACGATAAGTACGATGATCTTTGCCAGGAACTGATAGATGCACAGGCGCTAATCGCAAACAACCGAGATTTTCGTGTGCAGCTTTCGGACGTTGGTGACGGCGACCCAAGGGCTCGCGCAGCGCTGGCCCGACGGGTGTTCAGTGGCCATGTATCCAAGGTTACTGAGAGGCTGCTCTCACGCGCAGCGTTCTCGACCCCGTACGGTCAGCTTCTTCAGACTCTTCGGAGCTACGCAGACAGAGCGGCGGCTGCGACCGGCAAACAACTGGTAGTTGCCTATACCGCCAAATCTCTGACCGAAGAGCAGTATTACAGGCTTGCCCGCCTCGCCTCTTTCAGGTGGAACTCGGCAGTGCAACTGGCAACGGTGGTTGAGCCTAGCCTGCTTGGCGGCTTCAGACTCGATGCCGGGGATGAATCGGTAGACACGACGGTTCGTAGAGACCTCATAGCGGCGAGGTCAGTTCTAACTCGCTGAGCGTTAGAGCAAGACAGAGACTTTTGAACAAAACTAAGGCGATTAGGAAAGCGTGATGGCTGATCTAGGGATTCGTCCGGAGCAGATCCGTGAGGCACTCGACTCATACATTGAGTCCTTTGCCCCTGCAGAGGTTGCGGTAGAAGAAATCGGGCATGTTACCGAGACTGCGGACGGTATTGCCAAAGTCGAAGGGCTGCCGGGAGCGATGGCCAACGAGCTTCTTCAGTTCGAGGATGGAACGCTCGGTTTGGCCATGAACCTCGATCCCCGTGAGATTGGCACTGTCGTCCTCGGTGAGTACTCCGGAATCGAAGAGGGGCAGGAGGTACGCCGTACGGGTGAAGTGCTTTCGGTCCCGGTTGGTGACGGGTATCTGGGTCGCGTCGTTGACCCCCTTGGGAAGCCGATTGACGGTCTGGGCGAGATTACGGACCTCGATGGGCGCCGCGCCCTCGAACTACAGGCTCCCGGCGTGATGTCGCGCCGTAGTGTCCATGAGCCAATGCAGACCGGGCTCAAGGCGATTGACTCGATGATCCCGATTGGGCGCGGACAGCGCCAGTTGATCATTGGCGATCGGCAGACGGGTAAGACCGCTATCGCGCTTGACACCATTATCAATCAGCGCGAGAACTGGGATAGCGGTGATCCGAAGAAGCAGGTCCGGTGCATCTATGTCGGTATCGGTCAAAAGGCCTCAACGATTGCTTCTGTGAAGAAGCAGCTCGAAGATCACGGTGCGATGGAGTACACGACTATCGTGGCTTCGCCCGCATCGGACCCGGCAGGTTTCAAGTACCTCGCCCCCTACACCGGCTCTGCGATTGGTCAGCACTGGATGTACGACGGTAAGCACGTCCTGATCGTCTTTGATGACCTATCAAAGCAGGCGGAGGCCTACCGCGCAGTCTCACTTCTACTTCGTCGTCCGCCCGGGCGCGAGGCATACCCCGGTGATGTTTTCTACCTGCACTCTCGTCTACTTGAGCGCTGTGCCAAGCTGAATGATGAGCTCGGCGGTGGTTCGATGACGGGTTTGCCGATCATTGAGACCAAGGCTAATGACGTTTCGGCGTACATTCCGACAAACGTCATCTCGATTACTGATGGTCAGATATTCCTTCAGTCCGATCTGTTCAACGCCAACCAGCGTCCGGCGGTTGATGTCGGTATCTCGGTCTCCCGCGTTGGCGGTGATGCACAGATCAAGGCCATGAAGAAGGTGGCTGGAACCCTGAAGATCACCCTCGCTCAATACCGGGCGATGGCCTCTTTCGCGATGTTCGCCTCCGACTTAGACGCGGTGACTCGCCAACAGCTAACCCGCGGCGAGCGCTTGATGCAACTTCTGAAGCAGTCGCAGAACAAGCCGATGAAGGTCGAGGAACAGGTTGCGGTGATCTGGGCCGGAACCAATGGTTACCTTGATGATCTTGAACTTTCTCAGGTGCTTCCATTCCAGGACGGGTTGCTCGATCACCTGCGCGCTCATTCTGATGTCCTAAAGAAGATCGCTGAAACCGGACAACTGGATGATGAGACTGAAGCTGACCTGAAGAAGGACGTTGAGACCTTCCACCAGACCTTCGTTATCGCAGACACCGAATCTGACGAGTCCGAAGACTCCGATGCGGACCGCACCCAAGAACAGATCGTACGTCGCCGCAAGGGTTCCAAGGGGTAGTTGCGATGAGTGGTCAGCAGAGGATCTATAAGCAGAAGATCCGCTCCACACAGACACTAGAAAAAGTGTTCCGTGCAATGGAGATGATCGCTGCTTCTCGGATTAGTCGTGCGCGGGTTCGTGCGACCCAGGGGGATTCTTATACGCACGCGCTCACGAAAGCGGTCGCGGCCGTCGCGGTTCACTCCGACATTGACCACCCTCTGACCGAAGAGCGTGAGGATACGAATCGCGTAGCAATCCTTGTGATTGCGTCCGATCGAGGCCTAGCTGGTGCCTACTCGGCAAACGTTCTTCGCGCAACTGAGCATCTGATGGAAGAGTTGATAGAGCAGGGAAAAGAGCCTGTCCTCTTCACCTCCGGTCGTCGTGCGGAGCAGTTCTTCCGGTTCCGCGGGCTGCCGATTGAGCGATCCTGGGAAGGATCATCGGATAACCCGTCCGATGAGATGATGCACGAGGTGGGAAGCACACTGCTTGAGTACTTCCTCAACCCCGACCCCCGGGTTGGAGTTGGAGTGGTAGAACTGGTCTTCACCCGATTCAAGTCAATGGTTCAGCAGGTCCCAGAGATCCGCCAGATGCTCCCGCTTACCGTTGTCGACGCCCCTCATGATGAAGACGAGGAAGCCGGGGAACTGGGGTTTGGCCCGGACGGTACCGGATACCCAGAGTACGAGTTCATCCCGGATGTAAACACGGTCCTCGATACCCTGCTTCCCCTATACGTAAGCAACAGAATCGGCAACGCGATGCTCCAAGCCGCCGCCTCGGAGCTGGCATCAAGGCAACAGGCGATGCACACCGCCACCGAGAATGCCGGGGAACTAATAAACGACTACACGCGTCTTGCCAATCAGGCACGTCAGGCAGAGATCACTCAGGAAATTAGTGAGATCGTCTCGGGCGCGGACGCGCTTGCAGCACAAGGCTAATAGCTTTTATCAACCGGGGAACACGAAGAGAGACAGAGATGGCTACAGAAGAAACGAAGACCGCCGAGGGTCGAGTTGCCCGCGTGGTTGGTCCCGTGGTCGACATTGAGTTCCCACCGGACGCGATTCCCGCGCAGTTCAACGCGCTCACCGTGGAAATCGACATGCGCGGACAGGGCGAGGGAGAGGGACTAACAACCCTGACGATGGAGGTTGAGCAGCACCTCGGCGACAACATGGTTCGCGCCATCGCGCTTAAGCCTACTGACGGTTTGGTTCGTGGCGCGCGAGTGAGCGACACGGGTGGCCCCATTGTTGTCCCCGTTGGTGACGTCACTAAAGGACACGTCTTTAACGTCACCGGCGAGTGCCTGAACCTGGAAAAGGGTGAGACCCTGAAGGTCGAGGAGACCTGGCCAATCCATCGCGAACCCCCAAGCTTTGACAAGCTTCAGGGCCAGGAAAAGATGTTCGAAACCGGCATCAAGTCGATCGACCTGCTTACTCCCTACGTGCTCGGCGGAAAGATCGGCCTGTTCGGAGGCGCTGGTACCGGCAAGACAGTTTTGATTCAAGAGATGATTCAGCGAGTCGCCCAGGACCACGGTGGTGTTTCCGTGTTTGCTGGTGTTGGCGAACGTACTCGCGAAGGCAACGACCTAATCCACGAGATGGAGGAGGCCGGGGTCTTCGACAAGACGGCCTTGGTCTTCGGTCAGATGGATGAGCCGCCAGGGACCCGACTTCGCGTTGCACTCACAGGCCTGACGATGGCCGAGTACTTCCGCGACGTCCAAAACCAGGACGTACTTTTGTTCATCGATAACATATTCCGGTTCACCCAGGCTGGTTCTGAGGTTTCGACCCTTCTTGGACGGATGCCGTCAGCCGTTGGCTACCAGCCAAACCTTGCTGACGAGATGGGTCTGTTGCAGGAACGTATCACGACTGCTGGCGGTAACTCGATTACCTCGATTCAGGCCATCTACGTCCCGGCAGATGACTACACAGACCCGGCTCCGGCCACGACGTTCGCGCACTTGGATGCTGTCACGGAGTTGAATCGTGATATCGCATCTCGCGGACTATACCCAGCGATTGACCCACTGACATCGACCTCGCGTCTTTTGGACCCGAAGGTGGTTGGGCAGGAGCACTACGACGTCGCAACTCACGTGAAGTCGATTCTCCAGAAGAACAAAGAACTCCAGGACATTATCGCAATCCTGGGCGTCGATGAGCTCTCCGAAGAAGACAAAGTCACGGTGGCCCGCGCCAGGCGAATCGAGCAGTTCCTCTCCCAGAACACCTACATGGCTGAGAAGTTCACGGGTGTTCCCGGCTCCACCGTTCCCCTGTCGGAGACCATTGAGGCCTTCAAGAGGATCGCTGAAGGATACTACGACCAGGTGCCGGAGCAAGCCTTCTTCAACATTGGTGGAATCGAGGATCTCGAGCGTAAGTGGCATGAGCTAGAGAAGTCGGCATGAGTAACGACAGGCTTCGAGTCGAGGTTGTTGGACTCTCCGGGCCACTGTGGTCCGGAGAAGCCGACTATGTCTCGATTCCTGCTATTGATGGTCGTTTGGGTATTCTTAGCGGCAGACAACCGGTACTCGCGGTACTTAGCCCTGGAACGGTAGAGATCCAGCGCGGTGATGGTGAGGACATCAAAGTAGAGGTTGAAGCGGGCTTTGCCTCTGTTGATGCAGATTTTGTGACGGTTGTGGTCGAGGGAGGGATGCTAGAGCAGTAGCTTGGCATCCTCTTGTTATCACGACGGGAGAGCGATGGATCAGCCGAGCCATATAGTGCTGTACATCGGCCCTATTGCGGTGGTTGTACTGGTCGTGCTTCTGGTGGTTCTGATTCGCATGACAGTTCTGAACGCCAGATCTGGGAGTTTTCCCGCCTTTCTACTGGTGAAGGGTCGATGGGTTCGGGGTATTGCTGAGTACGGTAGTTCGAATCTTTCGTGGCGGCGAAGGATAGGTCTGTCTTCCGCGCCTAGCGTCCTTTTGGCTCGCAGACACATCGACGTGGTTGACAGCCCTGAGCAGTGGTATCAGAGCAGTCTGGTGGTTGTAACGCTCAAGACTCCAACAGATTCAGTTAGCTTTGCTCTTAGATCTGGTGATGCGGCTGGGCTCATCGCATGGATTGACTCGAGTCCCCCAGGCACCTGACCACCGGCCGCAGAGTATTGCCGGGATGAATCGGAATAGACCTGAGAGTACGGTCAGTAGCAGAAGATACAGGGAAGGATCGGTGTGCGGCTTCTAATTGCGGACTGCTCAGTTGACTACTCGGGAAGACTCGATGCTCACTTGCCCCGGGCAAAGCGGGTCTTAATGATTAAGGCCGATGGATCCGTTCTAGTTCATTCCGACGGCGGATCATATAAGCCGCTCAACTGGATGAGCGCGCCCTGTAGATTGACCGAAATGGAGCCTCTTGACTCCGACATTGAAGCCGGAGTAGCTGAGGTGTGGAAGGTTGAGCCAACCAAAGTGGACGGCTCCCTCGTTATCCGTATTTTTGAGAAGATGGCTGACATTAGCGAAGAGCTGGGAGAGGACCCCGGACTGCAAAAGGATGGCGTCGAAGCTCACCTGCAGCAGTTGCTTGCCGAACAGGTCGAATCGATCTTGGGATCGGGATGGACTCTGTTACGACGGGAGCACCCGACTCCCATCGGTCCAGTTGACCTGGTTGTTTACGACCCCGAAAAGCGGCCCGTTGCGATCGAGGTAAAGCGGCGTGGGGGAATAGATGGAGTCGAGCAACTGACGCGCTATTTGGAGCTATTGGGGAGAGAGTCGCGCTACAAGAATATTCGGGGTGTCTTCGCCGCCCAAGAGATAGCGCCTCAAGCCCGTGTGCTCGCGGAAGATCGAGGCATAGAGTGTTTGGTGTTGGACTATGCCGCGATGCGCGGTATGGATAACGCTGAAGAGAGGCTGTTCTGATGGGCGATACGCGGCGAGAGTGGCGCGGTTTGGTGGTACTTCCGGATGAAGAGATCGCTGACGGGGTCGTAATAACCGAGAGCGATCGAATCATTTGGGTTGGACCCGCCGCTGCAATCCCCGACGAACTATCCGGCGTATCGAGTGAAGATTTGCCTGATGGGGCGATAATAATCCCGGGCCTAATTGACGTACATTGCCACGGCGGTGGTGGGGCTTCGTTCCCAGATTCTACCGATCTTGAGCAGATCAAGACGGCAGCGGGAGAGCATCTCAGAAACGGGACCACCACTTTGATCGCATCGCTTGTTACCGCTCCCGTCGAGATCCTCGAACAGAGGGCCGCGCTGCTAGCGGAAGCGGTTGTAATGGGCATCATTGAGGGGATTCATTTCGAGGGTCCATTCCTCTCAGAGGCTAGGTGCGGGGCACAGGATCCTCGATACTTAATCCCGGCAACCCCGGACGTTGCGCGCCGACTAGTGGCGGCCGCCAAGGGCAAGGCCGTTTCAATGACCATTGCGCCGGAGCGGGTTGCCGGAACGGTCGGACAGGAGGCGCTAGGGACGCTTGTCGCTGGAGACATCCTGCCATCGTGGGGGCACACCGACTCGGGGATACAGACCGCAGAGATCGCTGTGAGAACAGGGCGAGAGTTCATTGGTGACAAGACGACCCCAACTCGGGGCGGGCGAGCAACCGTGACTCATCTGTTCAATGGGATGCGACCCTTGCACCATCGAGATCCGGGTCCCATATCGGTTTTCTTGGCGGCGGCAGAACGAGGCGAAGTAGTCGTTGAGATGATCAATGACGGCACCCATCTCGATCCTCTATTGGTACACCAGGTTTTGGAACTGGTGGGTCGTGATAACGCTGTTTTTGTTACTGATGCCATGGCCGCGGCGGGAATGCCCGATGGTGACTATGTTTTGGGGCCCCAGGCGGTCAGGGTTGAAGGAGGTGTGGCTCGTCTCGCCGAGGGGGGTGCAATCGCGGGTGGAACCGCCAGGTTGCTTGACTGCGTGAGAACCGCAGTGCTGAAGAGCCATATCTCGCTCGTGGATGCCGTGTATCTGGGTACGGTACAAGGAGCGAGAATTCTGGGGCTGACTGACCGAGGCGAACTGGCGCCGGGTAAACGCGCAGATCTCGTTGTTTTGGGCTCCGGCAACCTGGACGTTCTTCGGGTGGTTCGTGGAGGAGAGCTGATCGACTAGTGGGAAAACGCTCGCGATCCCGGAGGCTTGGGCCAATGCACAGGCCGCTGAACCAGGCAGCTCTGCGGGGCATCGCTCTCAGCGAAGTTGGTCCGGACGGGAACAGCTATCAGGTTCAGCAGGTCGGGCCGTCATCCAAAACGTACACGTGCCCAGGATGTCTACACCAGGTTGGACCCGGGGTGGAACATGTGGTCGCATGGCCGGAAGAGGCTAGATTTGGGACCGAGGTGGGAGTCCAGGCGAGACGACACTGGCATACTGAGTGCTGGAGAAGAGGACTTCGACCGAGTTAGCTGATCTCGCTCTTGGAGCCCGATACGGTCATACTTTCTGAGAATACGCTGTGAATACTGTGACTAAAGAGCTCTATTGTGACTTGAATCCGTGGAAAGCCACGTGAAATACGAATAGTCTGAAGTGTTACTTGACGAATACGCCCCATGGCAGACAAGTAGGAGGAAGCGCGTGGAGAAACTCAAGCGCTACACACTACCCATCGTTCTTGGCGCCCTTGCGCTGATTGCGTTGGCGATTGGAATCCTTTCGATTACGGTGTGGAAGCCAGCGCAAGAGGTCGCGGCCGAACGTGACACGACGCAACCGTTCATAGCGACCCGGGCCGGTCTGCTGAGGCTTTACGAGCCGTATCAGGATTCCGCGAGCGTTCGGGTCGAGGCCACGGCACCGGAGGGTAAAACCATTTGGATCGCGCTCGGTGATCCCGACGATGTGGGTGCATGGCTTACAAACGACTCCTACGACGAAGTCGTTGGGCTGGAGAGCATCGACACCCTCAAGACCGTGGCGCACGACGGGAGCGAGGGACCTCAGTCTGAAGACCAATCTGCCAGTGCCGATGAAGTTCAGCAATCCGGGGAAGAAGGCGTTGCCGCTGAGAACCCCATTAACTCGGATATGTGGACAGCACTCAAGTATGGCAATGGTGCCGTCTCGATGACTCTCTCGGGTGACGAGCTTGATCAGGTACTGCTAGCAGCGACCGATGGCACCGGGCCAGCGCCGACGCTAAAGCTCACCTGGGATACTCCGCGTCCAAACGTTCTTGCAATGATTGCCTTCCCGTTGACCGGGGTCCTTGTGGTGCTAGCTCTCGGCGCGCTTATTGCGCTCTGGCGTACGCGGAACAAGTCATCGCTTCGAACTGAGGCTTCCACCCCTACGCTTGTGGCTCCCGCCAAAGCAGGAGATGAAGTCCCGGTGGAAGCAGTTGCGGGCCAGGCAAGCTCGGTTGAGGGCGGAGCGGCTTCGGAAGCCACCCTAGAAATGGAACCGAGCGAAGAGGTCGTACCCAACGAGCTTCCGGGGGGAGCCAAGGATATCTCGGTGGCCGAGGAGACCTTGGAAACCGAGGAATCTCCTGCCCCCGATGAAGTGTCTGCGGCCAAAGAGTTCTCACCGACCTGGGATACCCTCGAGAGTGGCGAACTCGCCCCGCACGATGAAGGGCCGACCGAGGGGGATATTTCGGTGGCCGAAGAGACCTTGGAAACCGAGGAAGTACTCTCGCCCGACGAAGTTGCCGCGGCTGAAGAGTCCTCGCCGACCCGGCAGACTTCGGCGGTTGAGGATGTTACTCGACCAAAGACTGAGGACGCTGTCGAGGGGAGTATGCCGTCTCCGGAGTCCTCGTACGAGGATGAAGACGCCGAAGCGGCTCTGATTGAGGGCGATTCCATTGCGGCAGAGACCGCTGAACCCGGCCCCGACGCAGAAGAGCGCCCAATCGAGCAGTCGGAACCCGGGGTCGAGGAGACGGTCTCAACTGATTCTGGCATGATCAACCTCTCGTCGCTCAGTGCAGGACTGAGCTTCCCAACCCGGCGCGCACTGCGTGAGGCCGAAATGAGGGGAGTCGACACCCTGGTGGTCGGAGAGAGACGGTTCTCGACGAAGACCGGTCAGATCCCAAAGATATCCCTCGATGACGCACTAGAACAGAAGAAACGTGAGCGTTCCGGACATACTTTGTCGTGGGCTCAGTTGATGGACCGAGCGAGTAGAAACTCCTCGTCAACGCCTGAGGACCCTGAGAACAAGGGAGAATAGACCTTGAACCACAGAAAACCACTTATTGCCGCCGCTTCCGTTGCCGCGTTGCTCGGGCTTTCCGCATGCTCGCCGCCTGTTCTGGAGGTCGAGGAGTCGGGATCTCATCTTCAGTCGGGGCCGGATCAATCGGGTTCCCAGTCTGGCGCGCAATCGGGGGAGTCAAGTGTCGCCCTGACTGACGAACAGACCGAGCGAATTGTCGCCGAGGTCCAGGCGGCCGTTGATCTGTCAGACAAAGAAAAGAGCGCTGAGCCCTTGGCAGAGCGCCTGGTCAATCCTGCTTTGGACATGCGAGCGGGACAACTGACTCGTGCCGAAAAGACTTCGACGGAGCTCGCTCCTTTGATCATTGGTAACGCGGTGCACTCGGCGACTGTTGGAAACTCATTTCCGAGAGTCTTGGTAGTGGCATCTGAGGCTTCGGGGGACGATCCTGCTGAGGTGTTCTTCCTGACGCAAAAGGACGCGAAGTCCGACTACATGCTTGAGAACTGGGCCCGCCTAATCGGTGGAACTCCGGTGAAGGGTCTATCGGTTCGTGATGGCTCCACAGTGGTCGACGGGAGCACGACTGGTCTGAAGGTCACTCCGTCAGATGCTGTGGCTACCTACGTCAATTTCTTGAACAATCCCGATAACGAGGAGTATCAGCTCTTTGAGGACAACTCATTCGAGCCGCGCTACCGAGAAGAACGCTCCGCGTTGAGCGACGCAGTGAAGGTTGCGGGAACCGTTAGCACTCAGGCCAGGGAGTGGGATGCGCCGGTCATTGGGGTTTTGCTGGAAACTGGTAATGCTCTAGTGTCTTCCTCGTTCAAGTACACCGAGACGTACACCAAAACTGTAGAAGGCTCGACATTCGAGCTCTCGGGGACTCCCGCAGCGTTTATGGATGACCCGAAGGTTGATTCGACCGTCACGGTCGACTACCAGGTGAATATCTTCTTCCTCATCCCCCCGGAGGATAGCGATGATCCGATCGCGGTTGTCGGAGCTGAGCGAGTCATCCAGGGAGTAAAAAAGGGTTAGCTAGACAGGTCGAATAGGAGTTACGTTGAGCGAGGGCCAGGTTCCAGCGAGTTCAGGTGCGGTAGATCTTTCATCAATGGGGCATCAGGGGAGCCCAGAAGCAGCGAGTGGACCCACCGGTTCACCAGTTGCTTCAGGTTTTGCTGCGGCGTCGAGTGCCACGGCTCCTCCAGTAGATCCGACGGCGCCCGCTATCGCCGCCCCGCTTATCACCGAGGTTACTGAGCGTAGTTTTGAAGACGTAATGGCTCTGTCCCAGACCGTTCCTGTCGTTTTGGTGCTCTACACTCCCGGTTCCCTTACCTCCAAACAGGCGATTACCGTTATGGAGGACGTAGCCAGGCGCAGCAAGGGCGCGTTCCAACTTGGAAAGATCGATGTCGAGGCAAACCCAACTCTTGCGTCGGCGTTCCAGGTCCAGGCGGTTCCTGCGGGGGTGGCGGTTGTCGCACGCCGTCCGGTTCCGTTGTTTGAAGGACTTCCAACGCCGGGTCAGGTCGAGCAGATTCTGGCGGAACTATTCCAGGTCGCGCCGCAGTTGGGTGTTGTGGGTCGTATAGAGGTCCGCGACGAGGACCTCGAAAAGCCGATGCCTCCTGAACACGCCGCTGCCCGTGAAGCGGAGGAAAGCGGCAATTGGGAAGAGGCGATCGCTGCCTGGAAGAAGGTCCTGGCTAACGATCCTACCGATCACGAAGCGAAAACGGCACTGGTCAGAGCCCAGTTCGAGGCACGTCAGGACGAAGATGAGACATCTGCTGACGACTCGGTTGAGCATGCCGCAGACGAGCTGTTCGCCAAAGGCGCGGAGTCTGAAGCTTTCGACCTGCTGCTCGAAATGATCTCTAAGAGCACGGATGCGGAAGAGCGCGACCAATTTCGGTCGCGACTGGTGGAACTGTTCCAGATCGCCACCGACAAGGACGCGGTCAAGACGGCACGCGGACGTCTTGCGACAATCTTGATGGTCTAGGTGAGTTATTCCAACAGCTCATAGCTCTCAGCTGTATATGGATACCTGCCGGTGTGGCCCGCTGGTTTAGCCCGTTCCTCGTACCTAGGCAGGTATCTGCCGATGTGGCTGGTTCGAACTTCGGGAACCGCACGGTGTTCACTCGATGGTGGCCACTGTGGCAGATACTCTGCCGTGGGGCCCAGGATGGTGACCCGTAAGCCCATAGTATCTGCCGATATGGCCCGCCGGACCCACAAACGTCACCCCAATTTTCCGCGCCGACGGAGGTTTCCCTACTTGCGGTCAGACCTCGGGCGAAGGAAGACAGCTCCGAGCGGCGGAACCCGCAACGAGATAGAGCTATCGCGCCCGTTCCAGTCGATTTCCTCAGAGACAATCACTCCCGGATTTGTCACCCCTGATCCGCCGAAGACGGCGTCATCACTGTTTAGGACTTCTTCCCATTCACCCGGGAAAGGAACTCCCACCCGATAGTGCTCGTGAGGATTGCCCGCAAAGTTGATGACGCACAGCAGATGCTCAAGTTCACCATCTTTGCCCGGACCCTGGCGGACGTATGAAAGAACGTTGTGGTCGGCATCGCCGGCATCGATCCACTCGAATCCGGTGTAGTCGTCATCCCACAGCGCGGGGGAGGAGGTGTAAATCTGGTTCAATGCCTTCACCAGTTCAGCAACGCCCTCGTGGTCCTCGTAATCCAGTAGCCACCAATCAAGGCTGTAAGACTCGCTCCATTCGCCCTCTTGAGCGAATTCTTGGCCCATGAATAGGAGCTGCTTACCGGGGTGAGACCACTGGTAGGAGTAGAGAGCACGGAGGTTGGCGAGCTTTTGCCACTTGTCGCCCGGCATCTTCGCGATGATGGAACCCTTACCGTGCACAACTTCGTCATGCGAGAGTGGAAGAACGAAGTTCTCGGAGAACGCATAGACCAGCGAGAACGTGAGTTCTCCGTGGTGCCATCGCCGGTTAACCGGATCCTCTTTCATGTAGCGCAGGGTGTCGTTCATCCATCCCATGTTCCACTTGAGACCGTATCCGAGGCCGCCTCCCGTTGTTGGGGCAGTCACGCCGGGCCATGCGGTGGATTCTTCCGCGATCATCATGATCCCGGGGTTTCGCTTGTACGCGGTTGCGTTCGCTTCCTGAATGAACTGAATCGCCTCAAGGTTCTCGCGCCCCCCGAACTTGTTAGGGGTCCACTCTCCGTCCTTGCGTGAGTAGTCCAGATAGAGCATGGAGGCCACGGCATCGACGCGCAGACCGTCAACGTGGAACTCCTCAAGCCAGTAGAGTGCGTTAGCGACCAAGAAGTTACGAACCTCGTTGCGCCCGTAGTTAAAAACCAATGTGCCCCAGTCTGGATGCTCACCGCGCTGTGGGTCCGGGTCCTCGTACAAATGAGTGCCGTCAAACAACGCTAGGGCCCAGAAGTCCTTGGGGAAGTGAGCAGGAACCCAGTCGAGAATGACACCGATGCCTTCCTGATGCATTTTGTTCACCAGGTAACGGAAGTCATCAGCGTATCCGTAGCGTGAGGTGGGTGCGTAATAGCTGGTTACTTGGTATCCCCACGAGCCGCCGAAGGGGTGTTCCATGACGGGCATGAACTCGACATGGGTGTACCCCATCTCCTTGAGGTAGGGTACCATCTGATCGGCTATCTGCCTGTAAGAAAGCCCCTGCTTCCACGACCCCAGATGTGCTTCATAGATGGAGACGGGTCCCTGGTGCGGGTTGGCCCCTGCTCGTTTGTTCATCCATCGCTTATCGGTCCACTTGAAATCACTGCTGGTGACAACTGATGCGGTCGCTGGGGGAACCTCGGTAGCACGTGCCATTGGGTCAGCTTTTTGGAACCAGTTCCCTTCTGGCCCCTGAATCTCAAACTTATAGCGGGCACCGATTTGGACACCGGGAACAAAGAGTTCCCACACGCCAGAGTGGCCCAGGGAGCGCATAGCGGTTCCGGTGCCATCCCAGAAGTTAAAGTCTCCAACCACACGAACTGCCTGGGCATTGGGCGCCCAAACCGCAAATGCAACGCCATCAGCCGTGCCCATTGGACCTGAGAACGTCATCATGTGGGCACCCATGACGTTCCAGAGCTCCTCGTGGCGACCTTCTGAGAAGAGGTGTAGGTCCAACTCGCCGACGGTCGGCAGGTAGCGGTAGGGGTCATCCACGGTGGTTTCGGATTCGCCGTATCGCACGCGGATCCTATAGTCGGGAACGGTTGCGCTGGGTAGCACGGCAACCCAGACACCACTCTTTTCGTGCTCCGCAGGGTACTCGTCGTCAGCGGTGACGACAGTAACCTCATCTGCGAGGTGGCGGACGGTGCGTATGGTTACGGAATCCTCAGCAGGATGTGCACCGAGCACGGAGTGGGGCGAGTGGTAGTTGCCGTGAGCTACGGCCTCTAGCAGGTCATCTGTGACAGGAAGCGGCTCAAGTTTCATAGTTTAAGTATCTCACGTCACAAAGGTTCGTGCGTCACCGCGAAGAACCCTGAGTTGATTCTCCGAGCCGTACGGCTCCCTCGACCAGATGCCAGGTTGGAGTGTGTTCAGGGTTAGTAACGGCATCAAAAATGATCTCAGCGCTGGCGGCGGCGATCTTTTCTAGTGGTTGGACGATGGTTGTCAATGATGGGATTGCGTATTCGGAGAGTTCAAGTCCATCGAATGCGGTGATTTCGATGTCCTCGGGAATCCTGAGTTCTCTATCTCTAAGCGCGCGGACGGTTCCAAGACCCACGGCATCGCAAGAGGTGACGATCGCGGTGAAGTCGGGGTTTGTCGATTCGAGCCAGTTCGTGACAGACGCGTATCCGGTCGCGGCAGAGTAGATGTCCACGTTGTCCGTCGCGGGGATGATTAGTTCCGGATCTAGCTCAAGGCCAGCTTCTTCTAGAGCTTCACGGTATCCGCGGAATCGGGTTGCCCAAATATCCTGGCCTTCAAGAGCGACACCCTTTTGTGCGACACCGAAAGCAATCCGAGTGTGTCCTCTGTCGATAAGTAGGTTTGTTAGTGTCTTGATTCCGCTGAGATCATCAACCGATATAGCGGAGTGACGGGATTTTGGTCCGGCGGCGGGGGTGGCGGTGCAGAAGATTACAGGTACTTTGAAATCTTCAATGGCGCGGTTAATCTCGTCCCCACTACCGCTATCAGTCGCCCCAAACCTTCCAAGGAACACTACTCCGGCCGGTCTGCGCTCGGTGATCATTTGGGTGAGCGTTTGAAGACTCACCTCTTCATCGGGAACGTGCTGCAAGAAAACATCGAGTCCTAGCGTTGACAGGCTCTTTTGGAGGTGTCCCAGAATCTCGATCAGCAGCTCGCTAGTACGTCCTTGGATGACGACTGAGACGGTCTGAAGATCTGAGATCTTCAGACCGCGCGCGTTGGCATTCGGGACGTACCCTAGCTCGTCGGCTACGGAGAGGATTCTCTCACGAGTTTCAGGGGAAACCTCAGAGCGGTTGTTCATCGCCCTTGAAACGGTGCTTACGGAGACGCCGCATTTGTCGGCGACCTTTTTGATTGAGACGGTTGGCATCTTTTCTGGTTCTGTTGGTTCTGATTCCCGGGAGACGACATCTACGTGATCGGCCCCCGGGACATTGGATCAGATCTAGCCCTTGACGGCTCCGGCGACCACGCCCTGAATAATATGCTTCTGGGCAAAAAGGTAGAAAACGATAACAGGAATCATCGCTAGCACCAGGACACCCATCAGTGCGCCCATGTCGACGGCACCATAGCCGCCACGAAGGGATTGCACTGCGATCGGGATCGTCGAGTACTTCTTGAGGTCCAGGGTGAGGTAGGGGAGCAGGTAGTCATTCCACAGCCACATGACCTCCAGGATCGTCACGGTCATGATTGCCGGCTTTAGGACGGGCATTACGACGCTGAAGTAGGTCCTCACCGGGCCGCAGCCGTCGATTAGTGCCGCCTCCTCTAGTTCCCTCGGAACGCTCTTCACGAATCCCGTAAAGATAAAGACCGCTAGACCAGCTCCGAATCCCAGATAAATGATCCATAGTCCAAAGGGATTCCCAAGATTCAGGAAGTCAGCAAACCAAGAAAGGGTAAACATGACCATCTGGAAGGGCACTACTAACGAGAAGATGAATGCCATGTAGAGGAACTTCGAGTACTTGCTATCAACGCGCGTGATCCAGTACGCAGTCATCGACGTGCAAAGAATGATCCAGAACGTCGCTCCGATAGTGATCACCAGCGACCATCCGAACGCCGAGAAGAAGTTAGTGCGGAATATGCCCAACTCGTAGTTGGCGAGTCCAACCCACGATCTTGCATCAGGCAGGTTGAAGGGCATGCGTGCGATGAAGATCTTGTTCTTGAATGAGTTGATAAGGACAAGGAAAATCGGATAGATCCATGCCAGTGCTAGGACTGCAAATACCGTTGACCAGATCCAGGGTTTGCGTGGCTCAGACATTGGCCGACTCCTTTGAACGCGTAAACCAGTTCTGAAGCAGGACGACGGTTGCGACGAGGATCAGGAATACGACGGCTTTTGCTTGGCCAACGCCCTCGAACCCAGGCCGTCCGTAGAAGGTGTTGTAGATGTTTAGTGCGAGCATTTCTGACATTCGATTTGGAGCGCCGTTTGTCAGGGCCAGGTTTTGATCAAACATCTTGAACCCGTTAGAGAGGGTAAGGAATGTACAGACAGTGATTGAGGGCATCACCAGCGGCAGTATTACCTGTGTCAGTGTTTGACGACCTGAAGCTCCATCAACCTTGGCTGCTTCAAGTACGTCCGTCGGGATTGACTGCAATCCGGCAATATAGATAACCATCATGTAGCCGATCTGCTGCCAGGCGGTGACGATTATCAGGGACCAGAGTGCGTACCCGGAACTGTAGACGACATTCTTTCCCCAGTTTTCGAAGACACCATTTAGCAGGATCAGCCAGATGTAGCCAAGGACAATACCGCCGATCAGGTTTGGCATGAAGAAGGTGGATCGGAAGATGTTCCGACCGCGGATCGCCTTGACCAGCATGTAAGCAATGAAGAACGCGGCGATGTTGACGATGATCGTGGTGATGATTGCGAATGCCGCCGTATACCAGAAGGCATGGATGAAGATCGGGTCACTCGCTAGCGAGGCGTAGTTAGACAGCCCGACCCACTCTGCATCGGTAATTACGTTGAAGCGGGTGAAGGAGAGGTAGACGCCCAGGACAAACGGGATTACGAAGCCGATTATGAAGGCCGCGACCGTGGGACCCGTGAACAACCATCCCCACCGTGAGAGGGATTTATTCATTTGCTTCTTTCAGTTAGACAGCGGTCCCGGAACGCATCGTGTGCTCCGGGACCGCAAATCAGACATTACTTGGAGCTTGACTCCAGACTAGCCCTCGTCCCCGGAGTTGGCCTTCACAAGCTCAACTTCCTTGGCCCAGTTGTCGACGTAGGCGGACTTGACACCGTCCCAGTCACCTGTGCCCTGAGCATAGGACAGCAGTGCCTGGCCAACGCCGTTCTTCCACTCATCAGAAGGCATCATGGTGAAGAACCATGCGACGGAGTCCTTGCCGGCGGCGCGGGACTCGTTGTCGGCGATGATTAGCGGATTGGTCGACTCGTAGCCCTCAAATGAATCGAAGGGAGTCACGAAGCCCATCTCGTTAGTGAGAGACTCACGTCCCGTGTCAGAGGTGATTGCCCAACTCAAGAAGTCAATGGAGGCCTTCTGATCTGCCTCGGAGACATTCTTGTTGATCATCCAGTAGTTCTCAGAGCCAGTGGTCAAGCCCTG
Organism: Actinomycetaceae bacterium MB13-C1-2; assembly: GCA_035621235.1. Lineage (NCBI taxonomy): Bacteria > Bacillati > Actinomycetota > Actinomycetes > Actinomycetales > Actinomycetaceae > Actinomycetaceae bacterium MB13-C1-2. The sequence continues at coordinate 65,592 of CP141731.1, read as the reverse complement.
GTTCTCTTCGCCTTCAGCGCCGATGTAGATCGGCAGCATTCCTAGATCTTCATCAGGCATTCCAGCTGCGGAGAGGTCTCCGTAAGCCCAGGTTCCGTTCTGCAAGAACATTGCCTCACCTAGAGCGAACTCAGCCGTTGCATCTTCCATGGTCTTGCCTGCAAGAGTGCTTGGCTCAACAGTGGAGTTGTTGATGTACAGGTCAAAGATGTTCTTGTAGTTCTCCATGTAGGTGCCCTCAATGGACTCAGGCTGGCCCTCGATGTCTACGTCTTTCAGTTCGTAGTAGAGAGGCAGGTTAGCCAGGTGGGTCTTGAAGCGCCAGTCCGACGAGGCGTCAAAGCCGGACGAGGTGAACGCGCCCTTCATGCCGAGTTCATCCTTGTGCTCCTGGATGCTCTCTGCCACTGCCTTGAGAGTTTCAAAGTTGTTGATTTCGTCAACGTTCTTTACGACTGCAAAAGGTTGCTCGATGTAGTTGGCCATCAGGGCCTTGTTATAAATCAAGCCATAGGTCTCAATAACGTAGGGAATCGCGAGAATTTCGCCGTCCGCGCCGCCTAGAGCCATGTTCTTGTCCTGCAGGTGCTCATAGAGCGGAGTGTCTTTCAAATCTGCCCCGTAATCTTTCCAGGTAGCGAGGCCAACCGGGCCGTTAACCTGGAAAATGGTGGGCGGATTCGACTTCGCCATCTCAGACTTCAGCACGGAAGCATAGGTGCCGGATGCGGCGGTTTGGACCGTTACCGGTACGCCAGTCTCCTGCTCGTAAGCCTCACCTAGAGCAACCCAGGCATCTGCCTGCTCGGGCTTGAAGTTGAGGTAATAGACCTGACCCTCTGCCGCCGCATCGCCGCCGCCCTCAGTTGAGCTTCCGGACTCTTCGGTGCCGGTGTTGCCCCCTGAAGAGCATGCAGCCATTGTGCCTGCGAGAGCTACAGTCATAGCGCCCGCAAGCAGAGTCTTATTGAACTTTCGTAGTGCCATGTCCCTGTTTTCCTCCGTTGGATCCGATAGGACTACTTGTTTTCGAGGACCATATAGGACCTCAGGAATCGGCCCGGAAACGTTTCCGTCGATCTCAATGGACACACTACGCTGGCTACGACCGGGGCCGCAACCGTTGAAGATAACGAATTGGCTTCGACCATGTTCGACTCGGCCGAGAACCGTCCGAAGCAAGGCGCCATCCGAAGTGTGAAGAGGCTAGTTTGGCTCTAGTTCAGAGTCCCTATCTCGCCGCCTAGTTCTCCTCTGTGCTCTTGGTCCAGAGTTCGACCGATTTGTTAAGCACCGGCACCACCCCGTAGGCATAGAGACCGAAGCCGCATAGCAATAACGGCGGTAACAACTGCGGAATGTAGATGCCTGTTCCCACCACCACCGCTACCAGAATCAGCATCACTCCGAGCGCAGCGAGAGCATATGGCAACCGGGTCAGTGGAATGAGTAAAGAGTTTCTTAATGTGCCCGCAACCGAGTTGTCGAAGCGCGCCTGGAGAAAGAAAAAATAGGGGAACATCAGTAGGTAGAACAGAGTTAGCAAGATGCGTATCGCTAGCATTTGATCCGCTGGCACAAGGAACCATCCGGCCAGAACTCCCAGTCCCAATGGTCCAACAACGGCCCATATCGCAGTGGAGCGACCGAAATTCGACTTGAACGAAGCCCAGAACGTCCTTGTCACCCCACTACCGCGTTCCTGAAGAAGCTTCCCGGCCGTGTCATAGAGCGCGGTGAATGCTGCTCCACCAGTAACGACTGGAATCAGGCCCAGTAAGAACAGGACGTTTAGTACAACCAGGTCGGCGACTCGTGTCATGCCCTGCCAGAATGCATTCTCTGAGTTGAAGACGCTTGAGGACATCGATTAGCTCTTATCTGCCGTCCGGCCTGTCAAACTGCGCAGTGCGCTCATAGGAATTCTGACCCAATTGGGGCGGAACTGAGCCTCGTATTGCAGTTCGTAGAGGGCCTTATCAAGCTCGTATGCCCTAATGGTCAGTAATTCGGAGTCACTGATCGGCCGCACGCTCTGGTACCCGTCGACAAATGAGGCGCGTGCCGTTGCGAGCCAGGAGGGCCTGGCGAGCCCGTCTGAGTCCGAGGCATATCCGAAGGAGCGAAGCATTCCGGCGATGTCCCGGGCAGGGGAGTCCGGCATCCGTCGCTCAGATAGCATCCGGAGCGGTTCTCCCTCGAAATCTACTACGTTCCATTTGCCGTCAGCGCCGCGTAGCAACTGGCCGAGGTGAAGATCACCATGGACGCGGATCGCCTTTGGCTCGGTGGCATCTTCGCCCTCGCTTGTGGACGAGGGGTACTTGGTCAGTTCCTCAATCGTCGCTCGTAGCGCCCCGACATCGTCTGTTGAAAGGGCATCTGTTGTCGCCATTGTTGTGCGAAGCGCAGTTTCGAGGCGGTCCTTCATTTCGGCGTTACTTGGACCCGGGGCGGCTCCCAACTCGGCTTCGAGGCGATTGTGCATATCGGCTATCAGCGCCCCGATTTCAAAGGCGACGTTGGAAGGATCTTCTCCTCGGTTAGCCATCGCTCTTAGTGTTACTGCACCGTCTTCTGCGTGTTCGACCGCGTCGGTAACGACGGCCGAACACGTGGGTTTCGTCAGACCTTTCGGTTCTAGGTTGTAGTACGCCCAGAGCCGGGGCACTCCCCGCCAGCCATCAAGAGCCAGGGGAATTTCGATCTCTGGATGCAGTCCGCCCTGCAATGCCCGATACACCTTTGCAATCAGAGGACGATCCGCTCCGAGCAGCAATACCGAACTGTTTGATTGCTCGACTCCCAATGGCTGAACGATCCTAACAGCCGCTCGAAGAAACGATCGCGACTCTTCTTTGGTCGATCCCTCGGGCGCCATAACAGAGGCGTTATCAGCCCAAGCGGTCCAGAACTCCGGTTCGGCGACGCCATCGACTACGCGATAGTCGCCGACGGTTCCGATGACTTCCCCGCGAGGGTCGTGGTTGTCACCGAGCAGTAGGAGAGGGACCTGAATTAGTAGATCAAGGCCTTCGGGTCGCAAAAGAGCGATGATGACGTGGGAATCGCCCGACGACGAGGAGGAAGACAGGGACAGTACCTCGCTGACCGAGGCCGTCGCCTCGCTACTGGTCGGCCACCAGCGCTTTTGCTTGGCCCAGGGCAACAGGGTTTCGCCGAGGCGGGTGTTCGATAGTTCCACTGCAGATTCGGAACTACTCAACGTGGTTCGCCGATCTCACCCAAAAGACGTGCCCCATCCGTTCCCAGGGCGAGAGCTTAACGAAGTTCGCTGGACCCCACTGGTAAGTCTGACCATCGAGTTCATCAACAAGCTCCAGTTGCAAGGGCTCATTCGCCCAGGCTGACGCTGGATTTCGTGGGTCGCGGGTGTCCGGGGCCCACAGTCCAGCAGCGTCGAGATAGATGGTGCCACTTACTTCAGAATGAGGATCGAGGCTTACCACCACAATCACGGTATCGTCTTGACCGGTTGGCGAGAAGCGGGCGGGTACGTGCTTCGAGTAGCAGACGATCTGCTCTGACGACGTACCGTGAACTGTTATCTGATGCAGCTGCTGGAGGGCCGGATGCTTCGCTCTTGCCCCATTCAGCTTCTCTAACAGCAATGAGATACCAAAGAGGTCAGCATTCTCCCAGTTGCGTGGTCTGTACTCATACTTCTCGTTGTCAATCTGTTCCTCAAAGCCAGGCCGCTGCACGTTCTCGACAAGCTCATATCCCGTGTAGATACCCCAGGTGGGGGACCCGGTCGCCGCCAAGATCGCACGGGTTGCAAAGACTGCCGTTCCGCCCGTTGTCATCTGCGGTGTGAGGATGTCGTGCGTCGTCGGCCAGAACGCGGGACGGATTAGGTGTGCCGTCTTGGTTGCAACCTCGTCGAAGTACTCCTCAATCTCTGGCTTCGTGGTCCGCCAAGCGAAGTACGTGTACGACTGCTGGAATCCCACCATCCCCAGTGTTCGCATCATCGCCGGGCGGGTGAAGGCCTCGGCCAGGAACAAAACCCCGGGATGCTTCTGGTGCATGTACGTCAGGAAGCGCTGCCAAAACGGAATCGGCTTCGTATGAGGGTTATCCACACGGAAAATCCGCACTCCGTGGCTGATCCACTTCTCAATTAGGTCGACAATGGCCTGGTAAATGCCCTCTGGGTCGTTGTCAAAGTTAAGCGGATAAATGTCCTGGTACTTCTTGGGCGGATTCTCTGCGTAGGCGATTGATCCGTCGGCGCGGGTCGTGAACCATTCCGGATGCTCCTTAACCCACGGATGGTCCGGTGAAGCCTGAAGGGCGATGTCTAGGGCAATCTCCATTTCCTTTGCTCTAGCGGCTTCAACCAATGCGTCAAAATCGTCCCAGCTTCCGAGTTCGGGGTGCAGAGCATCGTGTCCGCCCAGTTCAGACCCAATTCCGTAAGGTGAACCCGGATCGGTCGGCCGCGCTTCAAGGGCATTGTTGCGCCCCTTACGGAAGGTGGTGCCTATCGGGTGTACGGGAGTGAGGTAGAGAACCGTGAATCCCATGTCTGAGATGCGCTCTAGGGAGTCTGACAGGTCTTTGAACGTACCCGATTTCCATGTCCCGTCTTCGTTCTGGAAGGCACCGACTGACCGAGGGAATACCTCGTACCACGATCCGTAGAGCGCCGCCCGGCGATCCACTTGGAGGGGGAATTTCTCGGTCGCCTCAATCAGATCCCGCAGGGGGTATTCGGTGACCACTTCCTCAACAGGAGACGATGTGGCTATCTGGAAGCGGGCAATTGGGTCTGCCGAGGCATCCCGTAGTGCGTTGATACCGATCTGCAGTTGCTCTGCCGCTGTCTTGCTCGGTTTGGTGCGAGTGTAAGAGGGATTGCGCGGAGGACGTTTCGACACCCTCGCTTTGCCATCTCGGATTCGTTCGAGGAGCAGCGCGCCTTCCTCGCACATTAGCTCGGCGTCCACCCCTGAGGTGATCTTGATACCAGCGTCATGAAGCCATGTCGCCCAAGGATCGGACCAAGTTTCGATACGGAACGTCCAGTTGCCCGGTTTATCTGGCATTGCCCAGGCTTCCAAGAGGTCCAGGCCCGGGGCAATGTCGTACATGCGAGTTCGCGAGAACTCTTTTCCGCCCGGAGTGATCAGAACCGCGTCGGCGCCATATTGATCGTGTCCCTCGCGGAACACAGTAGCTCTTATGGGGAAGGCCTCAAACTCGGTGGCCTTCGCGGGCAGGCTCGCGTACTCGACGACCGGGAAAACCTCGATCGCGGGGATTCTGTTCAGCAGTCGCGCATTCTTAGGGCTCACGAGGTTAGCTTATCTGGGATGAGACCGGCGGGGGACCAGTCAATTTGATGCGTACGGGAGCCGGGCGCGGTCGGAGGAGTGGTGGAAGGGGGCGTCCGTCAGTGCGTGGCAGACATGGCTGACCGGCCGTGGTTGGGGCGTGCTAGAAGAAGAAACCCAGTCAGTTTCGCACGTAGGGCGGACCGATCCAGGTTTGGTCTGGTATGTCAAGCACGACTTCGTGGTCCGCTGGGTCTTGATCCTCGCCCGCCGGAAGCTCAAGCGGCTCAAGGTCGGCAAATCTACCCATCGGCTCTTCTGAGTCCTCTGCTGAGAGGTCCTCGGGGCGTAGTCTCACATCAACCGTTCTTCCAGGGAGCAGCGAGAATGGGCGGTTGCCGATCACCATGGAAAGTTCGCTCGCAGACTCCTCGTCCAAGGTGACCTCTACAGAATCACGCTTTGCTGTGACGGTTATCCACTGACCGTGATACTTGAGCCGGAACCGCAGCGAATCCCACTGCGGGGGAAGACTGGGGTTGACCGTGAGGCGGTTATCGTTCAGTCGTACACCGCCAAATCCCATAACTGCAGCAGACCAGACTCCCCCGAGGGAGGCGAGGTGCAGACCCAAATTTGAGTTACCATGCAGGTCGGCTAGGTCGACGTAGAGCGCGCGTTCGAAGTAGTCGAGCGCCAGTTCCGTGTAACCCACATCGGAGGCAACTATCGCTTGGGATGCTGCGGACAGTGAGGAGTCTCCCGTAGTAAGCGGATCGTAGTACTCGAAGTCGGCCCGCCTTTGCTCTAGCGAGAACTCCTCACCTGACAGATGCAGGGCCAAGACCACGTCAGCCTGCTTCAACACCTGATGACGGTAGATCACCAGCGGATGGTAGTTGAGAAGAAGCGGGTAGTTCTCCCGGGGAACTGAGTCGAACTTCCATTTCGGTTTACTGAGAAAGCTTCGGTCCTGGGCATGAACACCGAGGTCTTGGTCGAATGGAATATGAATTCGCTGTTCGACGCGGCGGAACTCGGTCATTTCTTCATCGCTGATGTCCAAGCGTTCGCGCAGGTCCACGTAATCCCTGTGCCTGTTACGGTCTAGCCAGGACGCCCAATAGAGCAGGTTGCGCAGATTTATCCGCGCCATCACGTTGGTATAAAAGTTGTCATCGACCACGGCCGTGTACTCGTCCGGTCCGGTGACGCCGAAGATGTGGAACTCGCGTTCATCCTCATCTAGATTTTGGTCCTCATCCCAGAATCCAAGATCCACCCAGAGTCTGGCAGTCTCAACCAGGATTTCGAAGCCCTCCTTGGCGAGGAACTCCGTATCATCCGTGACGCGGGTGTACTGGTCAACCGCGTAGGCAATGTCGGCGTCGATATGATACTGCGCGGTGCCAGCCGGATAGTAGGCGGACGCCTCATGCCCGTTGATAGTGCGCCAGGGGAATAACGCACCCTTCTGGCTCATGATCTGGGCGCGATTCCTTGCCGCGTCCAGTAGCAAGTATCTGTAATGGAGTGCCTGACGAGCCGACTCCGGTGCGGTGAAGATAAGGCCGGGAAGTACATAGACTTCGGTGTCCCAAAAGTAGTGGCCGTCGTACCCAGTTCCGGTCAGGCCCTTGACGCCGATGCTGGTGCCATCCAACAGTTGACTTGCTTGGATCAGGTGAAAGATGGTCCAACGGAGAGCCTTCTGTGCGCTGGGGTCACCCTCAAGCCTTACATCGTGGTTGTCCCAGATCGCCTCGAAGTTCGTGGCCTGAGTATCGAAGAAGTGTTCCGCGCCAAGTTTTGTGTACTCGGCCAGTTCGTCACGACTGCGATCCAGGATCGCCTGGACTCGCTCAGCCACTGTCTGAGAGACCTCGGCCACGCCACGAGGTTGCCAGCCAGAGCCCTCGCCAAGTACCTCGGTTCGTGTGTATGCGAGACCCTTGGAGACAGTCAGCGATTGGTTGCCGTTAAGGTCGGCGTCGAAATGTGTCAGAACGGCCATGCCGTCGTGGCCTTCAGAGATCTCGATTTCTACGTTTGCCTCTTGTCCACCTTCACGGACGGAAGCTCGGTGCGTGTACGCGAGCGCGGCGAGCATCTTGGAGCGCTCAGTACGGAAGACGACCGATCCCTCTCCGTCCGAGTTATCGCGGTACATGACCGTTAGGAACGCTGCAGCACCGGCAGCTCCGACACGCGGATCAGACATGCCCGTGACTTCGGCCAGGCGCTCCGCTCCGGGTTCTGTCGGTTCCTCGGCTGACTCTTCGACGATTGAGGTTATTCGTACGTGTGCCGGCCCGTCCACGGACTCTACGTTTAGTTCGAAGGCGGCGAGCGACTGATTGGTTATGGAAACCGCGACCCTTTCAGTGAAGCGGATACGCCGTCCGTGGGCACTCTTCCAAAGGATCGTCGAGTAAACGATCCCCTGGTGCATGTTCAAGCGACGGTCGACCTCTTCGATGTGTCCTTGCTCAAGGTCGATGCGGACCCCGTCAACGAATACCTTGAACCCGGTCGCGTCAGGGAAAGTGAGTAGTGTCTGCCCTGTTCGGGCGAAGCCGTAGGCATTTTCCGCGTGGACTATTGGCCAGGTTTCGTGGAATCCAGCGAGGATAGTGGCGCGCTCGGCGTTGTCGTCTAGCCGAAGCCCAATGTCTCCGCGCATTCCGAGGTAGCCGTTGGAGATTGCCATGAGAGAGGCAGAGACCGCGCTCGTAATCTGGGTTTGGTCGTGGACTTCAATGGTCCACTCGTCTCCAGCGCTGAGTAGTTTGCCAGCTTCTTCCGCTCCGGTCGTTTCATCCACTACGCACCGCCCTTGTGTTCTGGAAGCAGGTTTCCTAAGTCATCAACCACGACTGTTGCTCCAGCACGCCGGAGCACTTCGGAGCCGGCCCCTCGATCAACGCCGATAACCTCCCGAAAACTGCCAGCGCTCCCGGCCTCAACGCCGGAGACTGCATCCTCGAAAACCACTGACTGAGCAGGGGATGAGTCGAGCAACTCGGCGGCACGCAAAAACGTGTCGGCGCTGGGTTTTCCCGGCAGTCCATGCTCCGCGGCGTAGGTGCCATCAACGACCGCATCAAAGAATCGATCGAGCCCCGAGATACGCAAAATTTCAGGGGCATTCTTGGAGGAGGAAACCACCGCGCTACGCACTCCTGGAAATTTTTGCACGTATTCAAGCAGCGCTAGCGACCCCGGGTATGGCTGAACCCCACGGTCAGCCAGGATGGAGTTGAACTCTGCGTTCTTTTGTTCGGCCAGTGACCATACACTCGCCTCGCCCACAGCAAGCGCCTCGTCCGGGCCGCCCCATGCTAGTTCGATTTCTCTGGAGCGAAGCAGAGATGCGACTCCATCCATCCGCTGCTTCCCGTCGAGGTATCGGTAGTAGTCGTCCTCTGAGTATGGAGATGCGCCGAGTTCTTCCAGAAACGGCTCAAAAAGTTGACGCCAAGCCATGCGGTGCAGATCTGAGGTAGGAGTAAGGACCCCGTCCAGATCAAACAACAGGGCCGTCACTCGCCCGGTTTCCAGTTCGGTCATTAGCGTCTGGTCTGTCGTCAAGGGGAGGGCCTCCAATCAGCGGCTTCGACGTTATCTCTACTTTTGCGCTCCCGCAAGAAGAGCCTGGACGAAGTAGCGCTGGAATGCGAAGAACACGATGAGCGGAACGGTCATCGAGAGGAAGGCTCCAGAGGCCAACACATCGATGTTCGCGGAAAATTGCCGTAGCTGGGACTGGATCGCGACGGTGAGTGGCATCGAATTCGAATTGGTGAAAATCAGTGCAACGAGCATGTCATTCCACACCCAGAGGAACTGGAAAATAGCGAGGGAAGCGATTGCTGGCAACCCGAGAGGTAGCACGACCTGGAAAAAGGTGCGCCATTCGCCCGCACCGTCAATTCGTGCGGCCTCAAGTAATTCCCTTGGTACTTGCAAGAAGAAGTTTCGAAGCAGGAAGATCGCGAACGGCAGCCCAAACCCCACGTGAAACAGGATCACGCCTATGACGGATCCAAAGATCCCCAGGGTGCCGAATAGACGAGCCAGAGGGATCAATGCAACCTGTACCGGCACCGCCATTAAAGCGATGATCAGGATCAGTAGCCAGTCGCGTCCGGGGAAATCAATGAAGGCGAGGCCGTAAGCGGCAAGGGCCGCGATCAGCACAACCAGGATCGTAGAAGGGACGGTGATAACAATCGTGTTCCAGAACGATCCGGTGATTGTGGGATTACTCAGCAGATTCTGGTAGTTGGCCAAGGTTAGTTCGGCAGGCTTGGTAAACACGGTCCACCAGCCGGAAGCCGCATTGTCGCCCGAACTACGGAGCGAGGTGATCAACAGGCCGAAGCTGGGAACGAGCCAGAAAACGGCGACTAGAGCCAGAATGATATTTACCAGGGATGAGGACAGAATCCGGCTGATTCGCGAGTTCAAAGGCTCAGACTTCACCGTGGGCGTGTCTAGGGGGACAGCAGTCGTTTCGACGCTCATCCACGTCCCTCCTCTCGGAACCGTTTGATGTTCATGATCATCGCCGGGAGGACAAGTAACAGAAGCAGTATTGCCAGTGCCGAGCCCAGCCCCTGGTTGTTCCCTCCACCGAATGAAACGGTCCACATTTCAACGGCGATTACGTTGGCGGCGGGTTTCGAAGCGCCCGGTGGAATGACGTAGACGAGGTCAAAGATCTTTAGGACATTGATGACCAGAGTGATAAAAACGACTGTCAAAACGGGCGCCAGCAGCGGCACGGTGATCCGGGTGAAGACCTTCCATTCTGAGGCTCCGTCAACGCGGGCTGCTTCCAGGAGGGATCGATCGATGGCTGACATTCCTGACGAGATCATGACCATTGCGAATCCGGCCCAAATCCATACATAGCTGAGGATGACGACCAGGTTTATGAGGGATGGTCCAAGCCAGGAGACACCCTGGAAACCCTCTCCGAAATTTGATGGCGGAAGTGCGACTCGGTACTCGACTCCCGGATCTAGGCCTGAAAGCGTGAAGGCGCCGGTCTGATCAGTTATCGTGGCGGCGGCAACCTGGCCGTCGGGGGCAACCGCGTCTACATGGATTCCCGGCAGCCCAGACTTACCGTCTTCGATAATGCCGTTCGTTCCGCCTCCTCCGTGAATAACATCAGAGAAGACTGTGCCGGTAATCTGATCTGCTTCCGCGGCTATGGGCTCGGCTGCCTGTTCGGCGCTCTCGGGAATTTCGGTGGCTTTGATGCTCACCAGCGGGAAAAGTTGAGAGTTACCAGCCGCTACCGTTTCGGAAGTGGCGATGGTTCCCGCGTCCTGTTCGATGCCAACATCGGGCCGTGCCTTGGCGCCGGGGTAGGCAGTTGTGCCCGAGAATGCTTGACTTATCCCCGCGATCGCGGCATTTACCACTCCCTGATTCGGGTTCTCCTGAAACATGCCTCTAAAGATGACCCCGGCGGCGAGCATCGAGATCGCCATTGGCATAAAGATGATGAGTTTAAAGGCGCTGTTCCAGCTGATCTTCTCCATAAGAACGGCAAAGATCAGCCCTAGAACTGTGCAGGTGAGCGGAGCAACGATAACCCAGATGATGTTGTTCTTGATTGCCTGGAAGGTCGAGGCACTGGTGAACATTTTGGCGTAGTTGTCGAAGCCGACCATCTGGTCACCGCCGGCGGAGTAAAAGGAGCGGATGACGGTAAAGATGATCGGGTACACGACGAGTGCACCAAGCACGATAAGAGCCGGAAGTAAGAAGCTGGCGGTGAGTAGGAACTTCCTCCCAGACCCAGATCTAGATCTAGTTTTTTTGACCTGAGATGACGCAGGGACACTTGGTGAAGTTGTCTGGACAGTCTCGACATTCATTGTCGACTTACCCCTCGAAAGTCTTGTGGATGGAAGTGGGGCCGCGCCGCTCGGGCGGCGAGGCCCCACCGGGGTTACTGATTGTTCAGTGGAAGGTGGCTACTCTGCGTAGGCCGCCTTGGCTGCCGCCTCAAGTCGGTCCATGGTTCCCTGGATATCAGAAGGGTTCTCGTAGAACGAGATCATTTCCTGCCAGAATCCCTGGCCGGGGGTTCCACCGAAGGCTGAGGGTGTCAGGTCAGACATATCGAAGCGGAAAGTCTCTGCGCTCGTCAGTGCCTCCGCTATCTGGCGGGCGATGTCATCCGGGTACAGCGAGGTGTCAACTGCCTTGTTTGGCGAAGTCAATCCACCCTTAGGGACCCAGACCTCCGCGGCAGCTGGCGAGGCGAGATAGGCCATAAGCGCGTTTGTTGCCTCGTCATCGACGAACTGGATCGCGACGTCACCTCCACCAACGACGGCCGGATCGGAGCCGTTGATTGCTGGGAAGTCGTAGAACAGTGCGTTTTCACCGACCGTTGAGTTGCCGTCGTCGGAGATATTGCCTGCGACGAAGTCGCCCTCGTACACCGTTCCTGCCTGTGGATCAGCTCCGAAGACCTCGGTAACGGACTCAGGGAAAGTGCGCTGTGCGCCGCCGGGCTGTAGCACATCGGAGCTCCAGAGGGTCGCCATAACCTCCAGGGCCTCGGCGACTGAGGCGTCAGTCCAAGGAATCTCGTGGTTCGTTAACTGGTCGTACTTCTCACCGCCTGCGGTACGAAGATAGACATTCTCGAACCAGTCGGTGAGCGGCCACCCCACGTCCGCGCCGACTGAGATCCCGCTGTAGCCCGAGTCGGTGACGACTTGAAGTTGCTCAAGGAACGAATCCCAATCGGTGGGAACGCTCGCGCCAGCACCGTCGTAAATGTCCTTGTTGTACCAGACGGTTGACTTGTTGGCCGCCTTGAACCAGACACCGTAGAGTTCTCCGTCAACGGAGCCTAAATCAACCCAACTTTGACCGTAGTTCTTCTCTACCTCGGATTTGGTCTCGGCGCTGACCGGCTTGATATCCCCGTTCTTAGCCAGGGACTCAAGCAGGGCAGGTTGGGGAATCATCGCGACGTTAGGTGGCGTTCCGCCCTCCAGCTGTCCTTGGATGTAGGTCGGGCCGTTGTCACCAAAGCTGGTGTAGTTGACAGTCGCGCCGGTGTCATCAGCAAACTTTGCCAAGACGGCTTCGAAGTTTGCTTGTTCATCACCGGACCAGGACGCAACGACATTGAGCGTCTGCCCCGAAAGGTCGAGGGAGCCGTCATCCGTTGAGTTCCCTTCGTCAGTGGTTCCCGATTCCGCGCCGTTGGATTCAGACTCGGTCCCAGTGGTGCCGCTGGAGCATCCTGCGGCTAGTCCGAGCGTTGCTACCGCACCGAGTGCGGCAACACGTTTCATGGTCATGTGCTTCATTGACCCTCCATTGCATTTTGACCAACACCAACATCGTTTGTCGATGTGTGGGAAAAACGACCTAGGTCCTAGATCGTGCTTTTCCAGGCTAGCGTCGAAGTTTGTGGTGTCAACAGACGTTTGGCGGCAAAGGGTGGTTGTGCCCGAATAGTTATCTAGGACGAACGTCCCAACAGTTGAGGGTGAAGAGGCATGACCATGCCAAGGAGCGTTCCGGTGACTTCGACTGTTGTTGGGACGCAGTACAGATGCGCGTTCCTGGCTGATTCGTGGTTGACTCGGTCGTCACCGTTTGAAAATGCCAGAGGTAGAGGTCATCGGCGATCCTCGGGCACAATGGAGTTGTGCCTTCTTTTCTTGATATTTCGTCCGCTTCGAACCCGAGGATCAAAGAGATTCGCGCACTTTTACGCGGACGCAAATCGGGCCGGGAAAATTCCATGTTCGCCGGGGAGGGTCTTCAGCTATTGACCCGCGCGTTGGCCTCAGACATGACGGTTGATTACGTTGTATTCTCCGAGGAGAGCGCCGACCTGTTGCCGAAGGATCTTGCTGACTTATTGGATGCCTCCCAGGTGCGATGCTTTCGGGTTCCCGAAGCCTTGTTTGAAAAAGTTTCGCGTCGAGATATGCGATCAGGTGCGGCGTTTGTCGCAACTGCGCAGAGGCGTTCTCTCGGTGACCTGCCTAGGGACATCCCGGTTGTTGTCCTCGACCGTGTTAGCAACCCTAGAAATGCTGGGGCGATTGCGCGAACTTGCGAGGCGGCCGGACTCGGCGGTTTGGTTCTGACTGGAAGCCACGTTGATCCCTACAGTTATGAGTCTCTACGTGCCTCAATGGGATCAGTCTTCGGGGTACCGATCGTGAGTTGTACTGAAGAAGAAATGCTCGGTTGGGTCTCCTCAACCCAGCGAGTTTTGGTCGGAACTTCGGGCGGTGCGGAAGAGAATTTGTGGAGCGCGGTTCTTCCCAGCTCTTCTGTCCTAATGTTTGGAAACGAGGGTGAGGGACTCAGTGACCATCTCATTTCCGCCTGCGAGAAGCTGGTGAAGATCCCGTTCAATATGGCGGTCGACTCGCTGAATCTCGGCGCGGCGGTGGCGGTTGTGGCCTTCGAGTACCGCAGAAGAAACCCCCTGTAGTTCTAGAGCGGGCCCTGGCAACGAATATGGGCCACTGTGGCGGATACTTGGCCTTGGAGCTGCTCTGGGTGCGGGTTTGGGTGGGGATTATCCGCCGGTGTGGCCGGTATTCGCTTGAACTCGTGTTGAGAGCCGGGGCTTGTGGGCCACTGTTGCAGATATTCAACTAGGAGCGCTCGGTGGAAGGAATCTATTTGCTTTCTGCGCCGCTTCTCACTGTCTGCGTTATTCCGCATCCCAGAGGGCTCGATAGTAGGCCATACGCTCCAAGTCGGGTTCGACGCCGTAGGTTTCCCAGAACACCTTCTGGTCATACTGCGGATAGTTCCAGTCGAGGGACATTATCGTCACAGCGAGATCGGCCCATCGATCAGCAACCCCGAGATTTTCCAAGTCGATTGTCGCCGCGAAACTTCCGTCCCGGTTCACTAGGGTGTTCGGAGCGCAGGCATCCCCGTGGCAGACCACCAGCCTATCGATGGGAGGGACATCGCTGAGTCTCTCCCGAGTTTCTTCATTGGTAATCGAGTCCAGACGGCTTTCTGCGGACCACGAAAAGGGGCAACCGTCTGGCGGTAGGCGGTGGAGCCTGCGTAGTCCTTCTGCGATTGCTCGTAGAGCGATATCTGGCTGGCGCACCCACTCTGGAAACACCGCGGAAGTTGCCCCAAGATCCTCGGAGATTAGTAGTTCCCCCTGCGCCGAGTCGCGAAAGTCGACCACTCGCGCCGTGGGATGGTCGGTGGTCGCAAGCCACTCCATCCGCTTGGCTTCGGTGGCGAGGGACAGCCCCGTATCCCTCGGGTTCCACTTCACGTAGTAGCTCCCGGCTCCAAGGCTGACGACTCCATCGACACGAGCCGTGTATCCGCCTGCGTCATTTAGCCAAACCAGTTCAATCGGACCATCGGCGACTGCCAATAGCTCCGCGGGTATAGGTACCTGCGGAAACGGGTGGGACGCGGATTCCGAGGGGATCATCGCCGAACCATAGTAGATATCGACGGCCCTGCAGGACGGACTACCCAGCTTGTTGGTTTTCTAGGCGAACTGACCGCTTGAGCCCAACACGCCACAGACTTATCCGGATGCATCGCATGTCACTTTCAACTTGAGTTCGCAAGGCCATTTAGCAACTGACCACGTCGCGAAGAGCAACTCGTCTTGACATGCCACCGATGCTGCGAACTGGGTAGGTAGTAGTTACAGGTCTCGCGGGGGTTCAGTCGCTAGTAAACCATCTGCATGGCCTGGCGCACCTCGTTTAGGGTTCGGTCCGCTTCCTCGTTCGCCTTCTCATTTCCAGCGGCAAGGACTTCATGGATGTATGTGGCGTCCGCAGCTAGATCCCGACGACGCGCACGGACCGGGGCCAGAGCCTCATTCACTGCTTCGGTAACTAGTGCCTTCAGCTTTCCGGCCCCGCCATCGCCGATCTCTCCGGCGATCGTCTCGGGGTCAGAGTCAGATGCGAGAGCGGCCAACATCAGCAGGTTTGAAACCTCGGGGCGACCCGCCGGGTCATAGGTAATTACCCGCTCGGAGTCGGTTTTGGCCTTCTTCAGAACACGTGCAGTCTCATCGGCGGTGAAACCGATCTCAATGGTATTGCCCCTCGACTTCGCCATTTTTTCGCCGTCAGTTCCAAGAATCAGCGGCGCCTCGGACAAAAGCGCATCGGGGCGACGGAACACCGGAGCATCTTTCTCGGCTCGACCGTAGCGCCGGTCGAAGCGTGAGGCGATCTGCCTGGTCAACTCGATATGGGGAAGCTGATCTTGTCCCACCGGAACAATGTTGGCCTTGCAGAAGAGAATGTCAGTCGCCTGGTGCACCGGGTAGGTGAGCAACAGGCCCGAAAGAGCCCGGCCACCGCTGGCCTCAAGCTCCGCCTTTACCGTGGGGTTGCGGTTCAGTTCAGACTCCGTCACCAGTGAGAGGAACGGGATCATCAGCTGATTTAGAGCGGGAACTGCTGAGTGGGTGAAGATTGTTGTCTTTTCAGGGTCGATTCCGCAAGCCAGGTAGTCGGTGACCAATCCGTAGACGCGTTCCTTGAGCGGGCCAACGCCGTCACGGTCGGTAATTACCTGGTAGTCAGCGATTAGGGTCCATGTCTCAACCCCGCGATTCTGCAGGCCAACCCAATTCATCAGCGTTCCAAAGTAATGGCCCACGTGCAGATTCCCGGTGGGTCGGGCACCAGTGAGCATACGGAACTGCGAGGGATCTAGATCGATCTGTTCCTCGATTTCACGTGATCGTTCGATTGCTCGGCGTACGGAAGCCGTACTGACTGAGTCGGCCACCTTATCCGCAGCGGTTTTGGCTGCAGCGGAAGCAACGTCTTGTACTTCGTTCTCCGCGTTCTGATCCTGTGTCATTTCTGTTTCGGGCATGAAAGGATCCTAACTCTCGCGCGGAGTAGACAAATAAACGCTCATGGACTGTGGCTCCATCTGGAAGGATTCACCGGGCCGCGTTACCTCGCCCTCGTCCACGGCACTTCCGCTACTGGTGATGCCGCCAAGTTTTGGTCTGGGCCAGGAGGTGTCCATAACCAGAGCCCAGTTCTGACCTCGGTTCTCGGGCAGATTTACCTCCGCGACGGCCATCGTGCCGTTGAACACCACTAGAGCGTCCCTGTCCTCGTACTCAAGTCCGCTGCGGCGCATCTGAAAGACGCGGTTCCAAGCGTCTGACCAACCGTCCGACGGGATCGCGGCGGCATCACGGTTGAACCAGGCCACATCCTCGATCACATCGCCGTCTGCAATCTGTCCGTCGGCGAATACCGGTGGACGTAACACCGGATGCATTCTACGAAGACTGAGAAGGTACGAGGTGGTCTCAAGCATGTGTCGCTGACCCTTGCTAAGTTCCCAATCGACCCAGGAGATCGGTGAGTCCTGGCAGTAGGCGTTATTGTTGCCAAACTGGGTTCGGCTGAACTCATCGCCCGCGACAATCATCGGGGTGCCAGCAGAGACCAGCATGGTCGTCATAAGGTTGCGCCGGGATCGCTCGCGGGCGTATTCGAGATCCTCTACCAAGCCCTCGGCGTCTGGAATATCGAGGTTCATTCCGCTAGTTCCACTCGATCCTTCGATCCCGTGGTTCCACGAGTGGTTGTTACTGGTCCCGTCCCGGTTGTCTTCGAGGTTGGCGATGTTGTGCTGGTGGTCGTACATCGTAAGGTCGGCCATTGTGAACCCGTCGTGGGCCGTCACGAAGTTGACCGAGGCACCTGGACCCCGGCGTCCGCCGTCACGCCAGTAGAGGTCGGTTGAGCCGGACAGTCGCGTCGCCAAGTCTGTTGGACCAGAGACCGGACGCCCCGCAGACATCTGTTGAAAATCGGTCAGCCAGAACTTGCGAACTGAGTCGCGAAAATGGTCGTTCCAGTCCAGGAACGGGATGGGGTAGTTTCCGGTCTGCCACCCTCCCAATCCGAGGTCCCATGGTTCAGCGATCAGTTTCACGTCGCGTAGGACGGGGTCGGCTCCAGCCGCGATCAGGAAGGGATGGTACGGCGTGTATCCGGTATCGAGGCGCCCCAGAGTGGTCGCAAGATCGAATCGGAACCCGTCTACCCCCATCTCGGTTACCCAGTAACGCAGCGAGTCGAGGGTCATCTGAACCACGCGCTGCTCTGAGAAGTTCACGGTGTTTCCGCAGCCGGTGTCATCGGTCATGGTCCGGGGTCGATCCGGCATCCTGCGGTAGTACATCAGGGAGTCAAGCCCACGCCATGAGACGGTCGGACCGCCGTCCCCGCCCTCGCAAGTGTGGTTGTAGACCACGTCAAGAATTACCTCGAAACCAGCCTTGTGCAGTAGTTCTACCATTCCGCGGAACTCGTTCACCACTGCCTGCGCACCCTCGTCCTGGGCTCTTTTTGTCGCGTAAGAGGGTTCAGGCGAGAAGAACGACAGCGTTGAGTAACCCCAATAGTTGGTGAGTCCACGGTCCGTCAGGAAGGTTTCGTCCATCTTTGCGTGAACAGGGAGAAGTTCGAGTGTGGTGATTCCCAGGCCCCGCAGGTGTTCGATGGTAGCCGGGTGAGCCAGTCCCGCATAGGTGCCGCGCAGTGCCTCTGGAACACCCGGAAGGTTCTTGGTGAATCCCTTGACGTGGAGTTCATAGACCACGGATTCGTTAACCGAAATCCTTGGTCCTCTGGGGGGCTGGAAGTGGTTTCCAACCACCACTGAATAGGGCGCGACCAGTGCGGAGTTCAAGTTGGACTGGGCGAGGGGGTAGGTGGCCGGATAGAGTTCGTGGTCAACGTGGTGGGCATAGAGCGCAGGGGTGACATCTGGTAGGCCCTCAATCCCGCGACCGTATGGGTCCAGCAATAGCTTGGCCGGGTTGTAGTAGAGACCGCCGTCAGGATCCCAGGGTCCAAATGCGCGGAATCCATAAATGGTTCCTTCGCCCAGTCCATCGACGTGTCCGTGCCAGATGCCCTCGACGGGTCCGTCCAGGGTCCAGCGCTGTTCACGCGGTGTCTCACCGTCACTGACCCGAACGCAGAAGTCCACCGCTGTTGCGTGCGGCGCAACCACGGAGATATCCAGTCCGCCGTCGCTCTGGTAAACACCGATTCGCGAAGGGTTGGGATTGGCCCTGTGCACGCGCTCTGACGACGGCTGAAGCACCGCGTCGTTAGGTCGACTCAGGGAAGTCTCAGGCATGGTTCGCTCGATCCGATGGTCTAGGTAGAGGGCAGAAAGCACAGCCTTCGCCGAATACAACAACTCTCCTAGTTTGCACCAAAGGAGGTTTGTACGGCGGACTATTGACTGGTCACGCGCCAAATCTCACGGTCCCGCATTTGCCGCTCCGTGGCAAGCTTGATCACATGAGAATTGTTGTTTGTGTCAAGCAGGTGCCAGACGGAGACTCCGACCGGCGCCTTGAGGACAGTCGAGTTGTTCGCGGCGAAGACGATGTCCTCAACGAACTGGATGAGTACGCGGTGGAGGCCGCTGTAACTCTGGTCGAAGATCGCGGCGGCGAGGTTATTGCCGTGACCATGGGGCCTGAAGACGCAGAGGACGCGGTCATGCGGGCCCTGCAAATGGGTGCAGACCAGGGGATTTTGGTGAGCGATGAACTGTTGGAAGGCAGTGACGCTCCCGCAACAGCAGCCGTTCTTGCCGCAGTAGTTGAGATGCTGACCAAGGATGAACCAGTCGACATGGTGATAACGGGGATGGCAAGCCTGGATGGGATGACATCAATGGTCGCCCCCGGCATTGCTGCGAACCTGGACTGGCCTCTGCTTGATCTTGCATCAGAACTTCAAGTCGATGATGACATGGTGGTTACAGCCAAGCGCAGCGCCGACGGATGGGAAGACGAACTCACGGCCCTGGTCCCAGTGGTTGTTAGTGTCACTGATCAGATCAACGAACCGCGTTACCCGAGCTTCAAAGACCTGCGGGCAGCCCGTTCTAAACCGTTGGAAACGCTGGGTCTTCAGGACCTAGCCGGATTTGACCATGGCCAGCAACTGCTCCCGAGAGCACGGGAAAAGGGCCTCGCGGCAGTTCGTGTCATTGCTTCGCAGCCGGTTGAACGTGAAGTCGGAGTCATTGTGACGGACTCGGGCGACGGCGGAGCACGCCTAGCAGACTATCTACGCACGGCTGGAGTGATTGACGAATGAGCAACAAACTTACTAGCGCACTTCTAGTTCAGGTGGACCACGAACCCGACGGCTCGCTGGCGGCGGCATCTGGGAAGCTCCTGGCTCTCGCCTCGACTCTGACTGACGGACCCGTGGTTGTACTTTCTTTCGTCGAATCTGATGTTGCTGAGCTTGCGGCTCTCGGGGCTGACCGAGTTTTTGTCGGGCGGGCAGAGGGATTTTCTCCGCGCGTTCCCGGTGGAGTCGCTGATGCGCTCGCTTCTGCTGTGACTTCGCTCGGGGCCGACCTGGGGGCGGTCTTGCTTAGCTCGACTTACCTTGGCCGAGGCGCGGGCGCGATGTTCGCCGCCCGCCAGGGGATTGGGGCAGCTGTGGATATCGCTTCGGTCGAGGTGGAGGAGGGAATCCTCACCGGTCGCAAGTCGGCGCTCGCCGGTACGTGGATCACCACAGTTGCCGCCGATGAGGGTACGCCCGTATTGGCGGTCCGCCCCGGAGTTGGCCCACAGGATGACGCAAAGGTCATGGCCGGAGGTGCAACGAAGGCTGAACCACTTTCATTTGAGCTCTCTAGGGGATCTGCCGCGGTCCGCGTTGTCTCGTCCCAGAAGCAGCCAGCGGGCGCTCGCGTTCCTCTCGGAGATGCCGACGTCGCCGTTGTCGCTGGAAGAGGAATCGACGGGGATGTTTCCCTCGTTGAGCACCTGGCTGACGCTCTGGGCGCTGCTATAGGGGCGACCCGGGTGGTCTGTGACGAGGGCTGGCTCCCACGTAGCACTCAGATAGGCCAGACGGGTGTCTCGATCGCCCCGAAGTTGTACCTGGGTCTTGGCGTCTCCGGAGCCGTGCACCACACCTGCGGGATGCTGGCATCGGAAAAGATCGTCGCCGTGGTTGACGATCCCGATGCGCCGATTCTGGAGATTGCGGACTTTGCCGTCGTTGGGGACCTGAACGAGGTGGTGCCGCAGGCCCTTGAGGCACTAAACCTCTAGCGTGTGAGGTCATAGCTTCGAACATGCCCGAGCAGCCCGTCTATTTGGACCACGCCGCGACCACGCCGATTCGAGAGTGCGCGCTCGCGGCGTGGCTCGATGTTACCCGTACCCTTGCGGATCGACCCGGCAACCCGAATGCGGTTCACGCCGGGGGGCGGGGCGCAAAACGGATGCTTGAGGACGCCCGTGAACGGCTCGCATCAGCCCTTGGAGCAGATCGTGCTGAAGTCATCTTTACTTCAGGGGCAACGGAGTCAGCGGCACTGGGCATCATTGGTGCAGCTCTTGGCGGGCGGGATAGTTCGATAGTTACCGATGAGGGGGTTTCCGGGCGAATCGTTGTCTCAGGAATCGAGCACCCGGCGGTTGCCGAGGGCGGGGAAAGAGCCGAGGCCGCGGGTATTGAATGGAAGGTTCTTCCGACGACCCGTGATGGGAGAGCCCTCCTTGAGCCGGGTTCGCTCGGGCCGGCCACGACGCTGGCGAGCCTGGCCATGGTCTGCTCAGAGACCGGCGTCATCCAGCCTGTGCCCGACCTGGTTCGGCTGGGGAAGCAGAAGAAATTTCTTGTTCACTCCGATGCGACTCAGGCAGTGGGTAACCTCGCACTCGATTTTCAAGGTCTGGGTCTTGACCTCATGACGATTGGTGGACACAAGTTTGGTGCGCCGGTTGGAACGGGTGCTCTGCTGGTCAAACGTGGCGTGAAGATCGTGACTGATCGGCCCGGGGGAGGACAGGAGCGGACGATTCGCTCTGGAACTCAGGACGTGGCGGGGGCAGTTGCGCTTGCGGTAGCGGCCGAGGAGGCTGTGTCCCAAATAGAAGAACGCAGTGTCAAGCACCTTGCCCTAAGAGAACAACTGGCTAAGAACCTTCCCGAGAATGTTCGAATGACGGAACTGGCTGAGTCGGTCCCATCCATCGTTCACCTCTCGATGTCGACCAGGCATCCCGAGGCGGTGCTTCTGGAACTTGACCGGGCTGGAATCCTTGCTTCGGCTGGATCAGCCTGCCACGCCGGGGTTACTCGGCCCAGTCAGGTGTTGCTTAGTATGGGGCGATCAGAGGACGAGGCACTCGGAGTTTTGCGGGTATCGTTTGGACGAGATTCCTCCTCCCACGACGTAGATGCGCTGATTCGTGCGCTTCCGGGTGCGGTCGCGGCCGCGCAGAAACTGGATGCTCTAGAAGCGGAAGGCAGGGTGAGATGAGGGTACTAGCGGCGCTTTCGGGAGGAGTTGACTCTGCGGTTGCGGCCGCCCTCGCTCTCGAAGCAGGACACGATGTGACTGCCGTTCACATGGCGCTGTCCCAGTCACCACAGTCGTGCAGACTTGGTGCGCGCGGTTGCTGTTCGCTTGAGGACTCGGAGGACGCGGCGCGTGCTGCGGAGATAATGGGCATCCCGTTTTACGTGTGGGACTTGTCCGAGGAGTTTGAGGATCGTGTTATCACCGATTTTCTTTCCGAGTATCGCGCCGGACACACCCCTAATCCCTGCGTTCGTTGCAATGAGTTCGTGAAGTTCCGGGAACTGGCTGAGCGTGCCCGGGCACTGGGGTTTGACGCGGTGTGCACCGGGCATTACGCGCGCCGGATTGATGGTTTGGGTGGGCCCGAACTACACCGCGGTTTGGATGAGGCTAAGGATCAGTCCTACGTGCTGGCCGTTATGGGAAAGGACGAACTGGAACGAGTGATTCTGCCGCTCGGGGATGCCCCGAACAAAGCGTGGGTCCGCCAGCAGGCAGAGATACGCGGACTCGGAGTTTCGAACAAGCCGGACTCATACGACATCTGCTTTATTCCCGACGGTGATACGGCGGGGTTCCTACGGAGCAACCTTGGAGACAAGCCTGGAAAGATCATTGATACAGACGGCGAGGTTGTCGGTGAGCACCGGGGTTCCTACCAGTTCACGGTCGGGCAGCGGAAGGGCCTCAACCTTGGGAATCCGGCCGCGGATGGCAAGCCTAGGTACGTTCTTTCGACCGACCCCAAGACCAACACAGTTGTTGTGGGGGCGGGCACACTGCTCAGTGTGGATCGATTGGTCGGAGCTGCCCCGGTCCTATATGTAGATCCTGCCGATCTGACGGTTGATTACGAGGCACAGGAGTCATTTGGTCGAACGATGGGCGAGCGCGGTCTGAATCAGGTTCCCTCTGAGGTGCTGACCGTACAGATTAGGGCTCATGGCGTACCGTCCGTGGTCAGTGACGTTCACCTGAACTCGGGAAATCTCACTGTGGATCTCGCAGAGCCGATTAGGGGAGTGGCGGCGGGGCAGTCCCTTGTCCTCTACCGTGGTTCGCGGGTCGTTGCCGAATCAACAATAGAGGGTGCGTCCCGTGGTTCAAGGCCGCCAGAGGTGACAGTGAAAGGTCACACGTCCGCACAGTCCCGTTAGGGCGGCGGAACAGGCTAAACTCGTTTGTTGGTCGGTGGTGCGGTGATCCCGATGCTATCGACCGAAGCGCCCGTGGCGGAATTGGCAGACGCGCTAGATTTAGGTTCTAGTGTCTTAGGACGTGGGAGTTCAAGTCTCCCCGGGCGCACCAAACAAAGCTTGTTGTTCCAGTGTTTCTAAGCCCTCATGAAGTAGTGTGACACAGGGCGCGACACAGCAGAGAACCGACAGGGTCCAAACGAAGCGAATCCACGCTAGAACAATGCGAACCTGATTCTCAGTTCGGGGCCAAACCGACTTTCAAGGGATAACCCACAATTATGGCAGCGGCAGGATGCTTGTTGCTGATCGCTTTGGGATCGCCGAGGCTTGAGCCGTGAGCGATCTTGTCGAAGCGGTTTGCATAGAAGCAGAAGTAGCCACGACATAGAGCGAAACTGCGTCCGTCTCAGGGTGGGCAAGGGATTTCCCCCGCAAGAACCGGGGGAAATCCCCATTGTTTGCGTCTATTACACATTCGTAACCTTGAAAGGTGTTGAGCGATCCGATCCTTGCCGGTTTGCCGTCCGCTGGTGTTGTGTTGGGGTTGGCGGTGGCTCTTTGCGGTGCGCTCACTGTGGCGGCAGGTTCTGAACTCCAGTCCACGGCAGTTCACAGAGCCCAGGGAAACTGGCGGCAATACGGACTAAGCCCACAATGGCTGTTGGGTCTTGCACTGTTGGGTGGCGCGATCTGCACCAACTTCATTGCTCTAGCTTTGGCTCCCGTGAGCGCCGTGCAGGCGATGAGTGTGGTCGCGGTCGCCGCGAGCGCGTTGTACTCAGGGATCACGGGCCGTGTCCGACTAAGCAACTACATGGTGTGGTCTGTCGTCGTGTGCCTGGGTGGAACAGTTGGGTTCATCATGGTTGTGACTGCCAACCCAGGGGTTCGGACTGCCGATGGCGTTGGTAGCCAACTACTGCCTGTGGCACTGATTCAGATGATTACGGCCCTCTGCACTGCGGTTGCTCTCAGGGTCGACCGTCACCAAAAGCCGCGCACAACGCACATGGCTCTTGTGATTGGCTGCGTGGGTTTTGGATCGATTACGGCGGTGTTGAAGGTTCTGACAGACATGGTCGTTCACGGCGGCTTGACCAGTGTCCTGAGCTCACCGCTGGCCCTCGTTTCCATCGTGTCGATCCTCGGCGGGGGTGCACTTTCCAATGTTTTGTTGCAACGTGCCCACAGCGTGCTCCCAACACCGACGGTTGTGGCCACGGTTACCACTGTCGATACCTTCACTGCGGCAACGATAGGAACAGTCGTTCTGCGAGAGACCCTACTTACTCCGGTCGCGGCAGTCTTGTTTGTGGCGTTCGGTGCTATGGCACTCGCCGGCGTCGTTGGATGCCAGGGAATGCGACGCGCTCCTGGTCACGTTGGGCAACGACAACTCCTTACTGATTCAACCACCAAACAGAGAGAGTCCGAACCATGCACATCGCGTTTTTCAGTGATCAGCACCCGGCAACACTAGGGGGACTTCAAGTGTCCTTGGGGTTACAGCGCAAGTATTTGGAATCCGCGGGGCATAGGGTGACAATCTGTGCGCCAAACTCCCGGGTTCAACCTTCGCCGATGCATTCGCGTCCATCGGATGTGTTGTTACGGTCGGTGCAGGTGGGCGATCATGCGTTCTGTCTCGCGGGCCCAGCTCACGACCGCGCGGTTGATCAGGGTTTTTCGGCGCTTCCACCCGTTGATGTAGTTCATGTCCAAGCCGATGTCTGGGGTGCGTGGAACGGCTACCGTTTTGCTCGCCGGCACGGGATTCCCGTTGTCCATACCATGCACACAAACGTGGAGTTGGGATTACCAGCGGCCGTTCCATTTGCCCGTCTGGCGTTTCAGCTTTTGTTCAAGATGCAGGAGAAGCTCATGGGAGGGGATCGGGTGTGGGATATTGCGAGCTACGTGAGATCATTCGCAGCGGCAGCCGACCGAGTCGTTGTGCCCAGCGCCCACTTCGCTCGTGATTTGGAGGGCTATGGCGTGCAAGTGCCTCTTCACGTCATTCCCACGGGCGTCGATGATGAGCTGATTGATGCCATTCCCAGGAGGTGTGCCCGCAGCAATGGGCCTCAAGTTCTACTTTGGGCCGGTCGAATCAGCGAGGAAAAGCGGTTGCACGAGGTCATCGAGGCATTGGCATTGGAGGACACTCCAACCGAACTGCACGTGTATGGATCGGGACGTGACGAGCACCGGTGTCGTGATCTGTCTGTCTCATTGGGGATTGCTAATCGGGTGAGGTTTTTCGGTCCGGTATCGCACAGCGAAGTGATTGACGCAATGCGTGAAGCTGATGCCGTTCTGCAGAGTTCCCTGGGCTTCGAGACTCAAGGGCTTACGGTTTACGAGGCGATCTCGGTCGGCACACCTGTCCTGGTTCGTGATCCTGACGTGGCGGACGATCTGCCTTCGGCGTGGGTAACGAAAACAAGAGACTCATCCATTCGCGAACTGGCATCCGCAATAAGGGACCTGTCGCAGCGGCTCACAATGGGGCTGTCGCAGGTCCTTCCCGCTACCCCCGTCTCGTATCGGCAGAGTGAACTGACCAGGAAACTGATCGAGCTTTATGAGTGCGCCATTGCTCCACAAAACTGTTCGGCGTTCCCCGGGATGCGACTGACACCAACCCAAGAAGCGACGCGCGTTGCATGACGCGAGCGGCCGTGGCGGGGCCGCGATCGGCAAACACCATCGGACTTCAGTGGAACGGTTGGCCGACGCGAGTATGTGGTGACTTTCGAAGGGCTGAGATGCCCGGCTTTAGTTGGGATGCCAAGCAGGCGCTAGTCAATCGGTGCGTTAGTCATCCTTGAGTTGTCTTCCCACACCTCAAATATCTGCGCGTGGACGGAGCGGATTCCCGCAGTTTGGCGCAATAGTGGGACTGCCTCGGTAGCCCTAGCTTCTGCAGCTTGACGGTCGGTGAAAAGGTAGATACCGGTCGCTTCATTTTCGAAAGGGTCTGCCGCCCAGATTTTCCACTGCATTCCCGGGATACCCGCGCGCTTAGCCGCCTCAGCGGGAGTGAAAATCGCCCGCGCATATGCCACATCCACTTTCATGGTCACTTGCAGGATTACTGGCACGACACTCTCCTATGTTGTTGAGACCGTGATCAGTTTATGTGTTAGGTCTGATTCAATGCCTCAGTAGGCCGTAGATCATGATCTTTCTCGGACTGGCTCTCTATGGAGTGGCTCTCTATGTGGTCGTGAATGATTCGAAAAGGACCCAGAGTACTTGCCGTCCTCCGATCGAGGCAACTGTTGTTTAGTGACTCGGCTTCTCGTGGCAACATGTAGCTATGTCAACAGAGAATAAACTTGGCGTGGGCGATACCGCCCCCGGATTTACTATTTTGACCACAGACGGTGAACTGAGCCTGGACCAGATGCTCGCTTCAAGCGACAGGGGAGTAATCGTCTACTTCTATCCGAAGGCAAACACTCCCGGTTGTACAAAAGAGGCGTGCGACTTCAGGGACAACCTGAACTCACTGAAGGGCGCTGGGTACTCGGTCATCGGAATCAGCGCGGATTCAATGTCGTCGCTTGAGAAGTTCAAATCGAACCAGGAACTAAATTTCCCCCTTGGGTCCGATCCGGATCATTCTGTGATGCTCGAGTACGGCACTTGGGGCGAGAAGAAGAACTACGGCAAGGTCTTTACGGGCATAATCCGGTCGACAATCGTTGTTGGTAAGGACGGCAAGGTGGAATTGGCGAACTACAACGTTAAGGCCACCGGACACGTCGCGCGTCTGCGTAAGGAACTCGGCGTCGATCCAGAGTAGCTCCTCGACCGCGCTGGACGCCTAGCGGGTGCTTTGCACTCGATAATGCTTTTTGGTGTGGCTCCTCAACCAGGTAGTACAACGGCACCCGGACGGCCGGCCACGTCCGCAGACCGCCCGTGCTCCTTCTACTCGGATTGGCGTTATCTACACGACACATTGCCTACTGCACGTGGTCATGACCCCACGCGGGAGGCTCTGCTAGATAGCATCACCTCTATGGGTTTCAAGAAGGCGCTTGCTAAGACCATTCTGTTTGTTGCTGGGTGGAAGCTGGTGATTCAGGAAGAACCCCCCAAGAACGGCTCAATAATGGTGGGCTATCCTCACACCGCAAATATCGACGCGGTCTACATGGTGTGTATCGCCTGGGCGATAGATATGGACATCAAGTTCCTGGTGAAGAACAATGCGATGAGACCTCCCCTGGGGGCCATTGTTAAGGCGTTTGGGGGAGTCGCGGTTGACCGTGACAATCCCGGTGGGCTGGTGCAGGGCATAGTCGATGATATTGAGAGACGTCGGTCTGCTGGCGATAGCGAACATCCCTGGGCGTTAGTTATCGCGCCGGAGGGAACCAGAAGCAAAACCGACTACTGGAAGTCGGGTTTTTACCGGATCGCAATGGAGACCGGTCTTCCTGTCATGCTGGGATTCAACGACAGGCGGAACAAGACACTGGGTCTTGGACCCCAGTATCAGATGACCGGAGACGTAAAAGCCGACATGGACAAGATCCGCGCTTTCTACGAAGGCATGGTTGCGGTCAAGCCGGGTAATGAAGGAACCATCCGACTACGCATGGAGGATGAGGGCTATAGGCCCTAGTAGCGGTTCCTGCCGTGGAGGCAAACCTGGCCCTACCACCCCCAAAGAGCTAGTGGAACCGTAGACCGGACCTATCTGATTCGAGTGCAGCCTTCTTGTACAAATGGAAACCGGCCTGCCTGCGGCGTGCGGAGGATCTAGTCGCGGCTGGTCCACGCCTCACGCAGTTTGATCCGAGGACCCATCTTTAGCAGGGACGCCCGGTATATACGTGCGGCGATTACCACAACAAGCAGGTCGCTAAGAACCAGAACGAGTAGAGAAAGCAGCGGTTCCCATAGCGGTACCGACCCCATTACCATCCGTAGCGGCATTGCAACCGTTGAGGTGAACGGAAAATACGAGGCAACCGCCATTACCGTCGGATTTGTCCCGAAGATGATCACCACGAAGTACGGGAGCATCGTAAGCATCATCACGGGGGAGAGGACTGAGCCGGTGTCTTCAATCCTTGAGACGAGGGAAGCGCTCGCGGCAAAGATGGAGGCCACCAAAACGAACCCGAAGATGAAGAAGATTACGAACCAGAGGGCGGAGGCCGAAACCATTGAGAGGATTGCGCTCTGACCAGTGATCAGTAAGCCCGCGTAGCCGGAAAGCAAAATCAGAGCCGTTTGGCTTATTGCTAAGACAGAGTTACCGAGGATCTTTCCTCCCAGTAGCGCCGTAGCGGGGATTGCGGAGAGAAGGATTTCAACCGTTCGAGTCTGCTTCTCCACCACCGTGTTCTGAGCAATCGTTGAACCGTAGGTCATGGCGGACATCAGAAAGATCATCCCGAACACCAAAGTGATGATGTACTGGATCGGGTCGAAACCGTCTGAGCCGGCCTCATCATCCGGCGCTAGGACCTCCACGCGGGGAACGACCGTGACTGACGCCGTCAGCGCCTCCGGGGCCGACTCCTTGGCTACGATGTAAAACCCGAGTGGATCGGAAGCTGGTGACTCGCTCGGCAACAGGGCCGCCGAAACCTCCCCCTCCTCGACAAGAGCAATGGCCTCTTCTGAACTGGCGACAGGTACCTGTTCCAAGAGCGGGTTTCCGTCGATTATCTGCGCAGTCTGTGTGGTCACTGCAATTGGCTCCGGCTCGCCTGAGCGATCTGCAAAAATCCCGCCGACGACCGTAAGACCAAAGACGATTAGTACCATTACGACGGTTGAGATGACAAAAGACTTTGATCTGACCTGACTGAGGATCTCTCGCTTGGCGACGAGCCAAGCCGCCTCCCAAACCGAGATCTTGGAACTTTGCGCTTGGACCGTGCTCATCGGTTCTTTCCTTCGTCGGTGCTACCGCTTGGCTCGGACTGGTTGTCGGCTACGGCCTCTTTGAAAATCGCGGACAGGCGAACTGTTTCCGGGGTAAAGGCCAGGACCTGCCCCTCGTCCAGTGCGGACCTCAGCAGCTGTTGGTCTATGCCCGGGTGCGCACCTTCGTCAAGACGTAGTAAGGCTGCCGTGGTTCCGGCCGCTTCGTCTGCGCGGTTCTCCACCACCTCGACTCCTTTGTGGGCTTGTAGCCAGTCCGCAGGTCCACGAAGCACGAGTCTGTGAAGTCCCTTCGAATGCAACCTTTGCAGATCGGCGATGCTGCCCTGGGCCACGATCCGTCCCTCCGAAATGATGACGATGTCATCGCATAGACGCTCAACGACGTCCAACTGGTGCGAGGAAAGAAGGACGGGAATACCTCTGGAAGCGTTTGCCTCCAGTACAGAAAGAATGACGTCGACGGCCATCGGATCGAGTCCCGAAAACGGCTCGTCTAGGACCAGGGCCGACGGTCCGTGGACCAGCGATACGGCCACTTGGGCCCTCTGTTGATTTCCGAGGGAGAGGGTCTCGACTGGGTCGTTTCCACGCTCCGCTAGGCCAAGCACATCCAGCAGATCAGCTGCGTTCTTGGCTGACTCCTCCTTTGAGAGTCCATGGAGCTGTGCGAAGTAGATCAGTTGCTCGTGGACCTTCATCTTCGGGTAGAGTCCGCGTTCTTCTGGCATATATCCAAACGTGCGCCGCATCGCCTCAGTTAGAGGGACCCCGTCTTTGGTGACCTGACCCGCGTTCGGCGTGAGTACCCCGAGGATCATTCTCATCACAGTGGTCTTGCCTGCTCCGTTTGCGCCGACGAAACCGGTGAGTCTGCCGTCCCGAACCTCGAAAGAGACGTCATCCACGGCGACTCTGTCGCCATATTTTCGGGTTAGGCCATTGATCTCTAAGGTCATTACTACAGACTAAAGGAAACCGTTCCTGCAGATGGAGATCGATTCACCCCCACGGTACCCGAAGGGTATGGTGTCCCGGGTTGTGCTAATAGAAACCTAGAACGTTATTCCAAGCACCAGTGGGCCCATCACCAGTACCGTGACGGTGATCAGAACAATAGCCGTGAGAGACATGGTGGAGCCCGCCTTGATCATCTCGCCCATCTTTAGATAGCCAGTGCCGTACGCAATGGCATTGGGCGGGGTGGCCATCGGCATCATGAAGCAACAGGTCGCGGCCATGGCAACCGGGACAACAAACAGCAGGGCGTCCTGGCTTGCACCAGTGGCAACGCCTCCCATGACCGGTAGCATCGCTGCCGCGGTCGCCGTGTTTGAAGCCATCTCAGTCATCGCCATCGTGACAATGACGATCGCGATCACAATGAGAATCACGGGCAGTGTGCCGATACCACGCGAAAGGTACCCAATCCAAGCACTCAGTCCGTTTTTCGTGAACGCTGAAGACAGCGCCAGGCCGCCGCCGAACAGCATCAGAATGTTCCAGGGAATGTCTTTGGCAGTGTTCCAATCAAGTAGCATGACGCCGCGCTTTGGATATACCGGGATTGCGAACACGGCGAGAGAAACGATCATCGCAATTAGTTCATCGGTGATGCCTGATTTCGGGAACAAAGTTGGCACCAAGAGCCATGAGAAAGCGGCGGCAATGAAGACAATTCCTGCTAGTTTCTCGCCGCGAGACATCGGACCGAGTTCGGCAAGCTCCTTGTCGATGGTCTCTTTTCCACCCGGGATATCGCTTATCTCCGGCGGAAAGAGGACCCGGGTAAGCATAAGCCAGCCGATGAACAGGAAGATCACTGCGGTAGGCCCAGCGAACAACATCCACTGTCCGAACCCAATGGTCATCCCGTAGTTCTCTTTGACATACGCCCGAAGCATCGTATTGGGGGGAGTGCTGATCAGGCTCGCTAGAGATGCAATAGAGGCAGAGTAGGCGATGCCAAGCATCATTGCCTTGCCGAAATTTGATTTCACTAGCTCGCTCGGCTTGGCATCTGGGCCATTGACCAGAGCGAGGATCGATAGACCAATCGGCAGCATCATTACCGCAGTTGCCGTATTCGATACCCAGATTGAGAGGAACCCAGTTGCCAGCATCATGCCTAGAATTAGCATTCTTGGGCTTGTTCCCACCGCCTTGACGGTATGAAGCGCCACTCGCTTATGCAGACCCCACCTCTGGACAGTAAAGGCGAGGAAGAAGCCTCCCATGAACAGGAAAATTGTTCCCGATGCGTATGGAGCCGCGGTTGTCTGGAAGTCCTGAAGATGTGTTAGCGGGAAAACGACGAGGGGTACCAGGGCGGTTGCCGCAAGGGGGATGGCTTCGCTCACCCACCAAATGATCATCAGTACAGCGGTAGCGGCACTGACCTTTAGCGCGAACGGGGTATACATCGGAACCCCCATGTCGTCCACGACAAACCGAAGTGGAGGGGGGAGCTGACTTGGCACCAGAAGGAAGACGAGGATCGCTGCCGTCAGTCCGGCAATCAGTCCGATGACCCTTCGATGGAGTTTGAACTTTGGCCGATGTTTTCTGCGCGCTACGGGCGAATCTGGCTTCGGAACCATCGATTGTTCCGACCTGTTTTCGGCCGAGCTTGTCATCATTCGTAAGTCCCTGGTTAGGTGCGCCCCGGTCAAAGCAAAGCAAAGGGTATTGGCAAAAGGTTATGTCATATATTACGGATGAAAATGCGCATACCCAAACTGACACCGAATCTGGTCGGTCAGGCTCTATTCGTTGCTCAAAACCTGTCTGACCACGCACGAGGGACTGCCAGTTGGGATGGTCTCTCGAAGTTTTAGGGTGCCCTCGTCATCATTGAGGTCAAGGACGGCGAGATCATTCGATTTCAGGTTCGCGACAACGACTACATCCTCAGCCGTGTTCAGCTGGAAATCCCGAGGATGTGAACCGCCGCAGAGAAACTCTGATCGGTACAGGAGTGACTGGGCGTTCTCATCCCACGCCAGGACGCCGATGGTGTCCGGCCCACGATT
Source organism: Actinomycetaceae bacterium MB13-C1-2 (assembly GCA_035621235.1). Lineage (NCBI taxonomy): Bacteria > Bacillati > Actinomycetota > Actinomycetes > Actinomycetales > Actinomycetaceae > Actinomycetaceae bacterium MB13-C1-2. The sequence goes on along the minus strand of CP141731.1, from coordinate 33,744 downwards.
GCCCACGAGTACGTTTCCGCCGCTCGTTAATCTGATGGCCGATGGAAAGTTCTGGATTGCGTCGTCGCCCTTGATCGATGGTGAAGCATCAGTGACTATCTCACCGCGTTCGAGCGTGATGACGTGCACCAGGGCATCGAGCTCGCAAGCAACTAGCGCACAGTCATTGGAGACCACCAGACACCTAGGTCCTGATCCGGCTGGAAGGTGAATGTCTCGGTGTTCGGGCCGGTTCCGTTCGAGATCGTCGATGCGGTGAACGTGAATCACATCGGCACCCAGATCGGGGACAAAGACTTCCCCCGAGCCTCGATTTACCACAACCTGGTGGGGGTGAGATGAGGCTTGCCGATCAGAAACAGGGCCGCTACCACGGTAGCGAACAACCAGTGATGGCTCAGCTAGCCCTTTGTCACTGAGGGGATTAACTGAAAGAGAGCCGCCACTATAGTTTGCGGAAAGGACAGCCATTCCTCCCGAGGGGAACTCAACGATGGCGACACTGGTCGGATCGCTACCTCCCGTCTTCTTGGTAACAGGCGGGGATAGTGCCTCTGGACGCAATGACTCGTCGGCTTGGAGTAGCGTCAGAAAGCCGTCGGAGACCTCGTGACTGACAACTACTCCGCCCGTGGGAAGGACTGCCGCAAACATCGGATTGGGGCCAATACTAAGTGGCTCGCTCAGACGGGCTCCGCCGTCTCCTGAGATAGTGAGAGTGCGGACTCCGGGAGCGGCCTGGCCACCCCAGCCAGTGGCTCCGCCAATCCAAAATAACTCCGGTTGCTTTCTGTCCATCGAAATCCCTTCCGATAAGGACTGTAACACCGGAGATCAGGCCGATACGGCGTCCCAAGCGGTAGTGTTGACGGTCAGAGAAGATCAACCGAAGCACAGACCGAGGGGCGAATTTGGAAATCTCAGACTCGAAGACCCGAGAAAGCGAGACACGTGAGGTGTCCGAGGGTGCCCGCGACGCCGGAATAACCGCCGTCTTGGTCGTCATGGTGCTGTTCCTACGAATCATGGCTGTTTCCGGCTGGGACTGGGACACGGCGGCGGAGCTAGCGGACGCTTTCAACTTTGAGGACGCGGTCCCAATCTTCTTCGGTACGCTATTTGAGTTGCCGATGCTTACCGGGATCGCGGGGGCCATCATTTTGCCGCTGACCTGCTATCGGCTATATGACATCTATCGGCATAAATCGACTTCGGCCGCGGCAACTGACTGGCTAATTGTCCTAATTCTTGCAGTGGTTCTTTTCGTTTTGGTCAACAGCTATTCGATGTGGTGGACCGCTGCACTCGCCGGTCTGGTCGGGGCGGCAATTGCGCTGTTTGTCTTTGTCGTTCATAAGGGCGAGGCACTTGAACTTCTAGATGCGGTCAGCAGTAGAACTGGGACAATTCTGGTCGCGTGCATTCTGGTTCTCTCAGTAGTTGTCACGACGCCCTGGAACCCGAAGGAAGAGATCACACTGGCGGATGACTCTGTCGTCTATGGGCACGTGATCGAGGTAGAGCCAGGCTTTGTCAAGGTGCTGGACAACGATCGTAAGGTTAGGATCCTGACCACCGGTGATGTTAAGAGCCGTGAGACTATAGAGATTCCCGAATCCGGCACCTAGCACTGGTGTAGTCGACGCATTTTGTCGGAGTCCTCAAATACCCTTTCTTCGTTAGGGAGCAGGTCTGTTAGCTTTCCTGATTGCCCTTAGTTCTGGGGCCGTTAGGTTCGGGGAGGACGAGATAGTGAGTGCCGAGGTTATTTTGATGACGTTGGCGGTGTTGGCTGCGCTTGTCGCAGCGATCATGGCGGGACTGGTCTGGATTCGTCTGGGAAAGGACGACTCAGAGGAGTTGCTTGAGCAGTCACAAGCGATTTTCGAGCGTACGCAAATGCTTGCCAGTCAGGTGCAGACGGTTGGGCAAGTCCAGGCGGAGCGTATCTATGATCTTCGAGAGGTCGTTGACGGTCGGTTGATGCGGCTCGAAGAACAAAGTCGCAATGATGCCACCAGAAGAACCATGACGGATGCCGAAGCGAGACAAGAGCTTAAGTCGACTCTGAACGAACGCATGACTCAGATGGAGACAAAGATAAGTGAACTGGAGAAGAGTCTGAGCGCGGGCCTCGAATTGATTCGAACCAGCAACGCGGCCGAACTGGACAAGATGCGTGCCACCGTCGATGAGAAGTTGCAGGGAACGCTCGAAAAACGGCTGGGAGAGTCATTCAAGCTTGTTTCTGAGCGTCTGGAACAGGTTCAGCGCGGTCTTGGTGAGATGCAGACCCTTGCAACCGATGTGGGGGGACTGAAGCGTGTGTTGACGAACGTCAAGAGCCGCGGCACTTGGGGAGAAGTGCAACTCTCCCGACAGCTTGGCGATATCCTCGCACCGGACCAATACCAGGAGAATGTGCAGATAAAGCCGAATAGTGGTGAGAGAGTTGAGTTCGCGGTTCGACTACCGGGTCAGGAGGACGGGTCGGCCGTCTATCTTCCGATCGACTCTAAGTTCCCGCAGGAGCCCTATGAGCGTTTGCTGGATGCGCAGGAGCACGCTGAATCAGCTGATGTGGCCGCAGCAACGAAGGAACTCGAAAAGGCGTTGCGTAATGAAGCCAAACGTATCAGTGGGAAGTATATTGAGCCGCCCATAAGCACGGATTTCGCCATAATGTACCTTCCAACGGAGGGACTGTTTGCCGAGGCGGTGAGAATTCCTGGGCTGGCGAGTGCGCTGCAACGCGATGAACGAGTAATGCTCACTGGACCCACAACCCTAATGTCCTTGCTCAACTCTTTGCAGATGGGGTTTAGAACCCTCGCAATCGAAAAGAGAACTTCCGAGGTCTGGCAGGCGCTGGCGACCGCGAAAGAAGAGTTCGCGAAGTATGGCGGGGTGATGGACAAGCTAAAGAGGCATTTGCAGACAGCTCAAAACACCGTTGATGAGGTGGGAGTCAGGACGCGGGCAATCAACCGCAGTCTCAAGGCAGTTGGCATGGAAACGCCGAGCAGACGATCGGAAGGCTTAGAGATGGCGGATCAGGGAATCCCTGACTTCGAGATCTCAAGTGGGCAGTAGCCTGGCGGTTTCGCCTGCTCGGCGAGCTTTTGGTTGCACTCCTACACGGACGCTCTTAGGTAATAGCTGGGCTTCCTTCTCTGTCGATTACGTGAACGTCCGTGATCGCAAACCCCGCGTTGTGGTCTTGCTTGGTAGTCAGGTTTCGATCACTGCACGGACGCTAAGTCGTTCTTAGGCCAGAATTATCCTCATCAGTAGCGGGGTGCGTGGACTCCGGATTGCTCTCGGGGTCATGGTTGTCAGATCCCGGACATCGGTGGTTCCACGGGCTCGGAGCCATAGGACTCTGGTTGCCCCGAATCATCTTTTGCTTTCGGGTTGAAAAGCGCTTTGCGTGCATCGTCAAGTGTTGAGTTCGGGTTTCGAGCCAACCAGACCGCTAAAGCGATCATGGAAGCCCCGGTGAGGAGAAACAGGAAAACCAGGACGCCTCTGGTGGAAGTTGAACCCGCCAGCGGAACAATCACCATAAGTAGTCCGATGATTCCAAGGACGGCAGCCCAAATCAGAAGACCGACGCGAACCGGCGTGCCCTTGGGACTTAGCGCATCAAAGTCTGGAGTCTTCATGATCATTCCTGCCCTTCTGTTGCGGAGGTGGCTTCCTCTAGCTTCTTCAGTTCGGCTTGCTTCTCAGCGATCTCGGCCTCAAGCGCGGCGCGTTTGGCCTCTTCTGCTTCTTTTGCCCTAGCCAAAGCTTCTTCTGCTTCTCGGACAGCCGATTGCTCTGCGCTCAAATCTGTACTCTGTGAGTCACTTTGTGGATCATCGGTGCCACTGGTTGTCACGGATACAAGTTGTCCCCGCGGGTCTGGCTCAGCGACTTGGATGAAGGTAATGGTCGAGTTCTCGGCGTGGACGTTAATCTGGATTTCACGGGAGTTCCCAGAGTAGAGGTTCAGATCCCATACCGTATCCAGTTGGTTTAGGTCCCCCTGTGAGTGAGTGGCGATCCAACCGGTCGCTTCGAGCCGGTCCATCTGTCCAGCCTGCTCCCACCTTGTCGCAATGAACGTCGAGTTAACCGAGCCATCATCGTAGATCAGGGGAGTCGTGTCCGCTGGAAGTAGAACGTAGACATTTGCGCCAGCAAAGGCGTTGATCGAGGCGACTGTCTCGATGAACGCATCGGAATCAACATTCTCGAAGTCTTCAGTGGTCATATCGATAACGGCTGTTTCGCTCGCTATCGCCATCGGATGTCCCTGCCAGTCATAGAAGGTGAACTCTGGTTCTCGATCAGCGATACGGCTGAACAGGTCATCCTCGAACGAGGCGACCTCAAAGTAGGCGTCCTGATAGGCTTCCTCGTAGGCAATCTCGGAGGAAATACTGCTCTCTATTTGTTGATATGAGGCGAGGCTGTTTCCGAGGACAACTACCGGAACTAGCGCCACAGCTGCCACCGCTGAGGCTCCGACAAACCACCCGACCTTCAGGTTCCAAAGTGCTGCGTAGCCGAGAACCAGAGCAACCACCAGCACGCAAAGGCCCGCAGTTACGGTGAGAATCTCTCCGCCGCCCACGCCCGAAAAGATTGCGATTAATAGGCCGACTGCCATTATGACCAGGATGACCCCGAGCGAACCGAGAACTACTGCTGGATTTAGAGACTTGGTAGGTTTCGAGGTTAGTGTGGACGGGCCGGTCCAGGAAGCTCCGTTTGCGTAACTGGGCGCCCGATAGTACGGATCAATTGGATCTGGGTTGACTTCTGGAACTTTTTCTTGCTCGAAAGGTTGTTCGGCAACCAGTTTCTCGTCTCCAGATTGCCCTTCAGCCGTGGTTTCGGTGTTGTCTTCGGGGTCCTGCCCTGATGCTGGCACGCGGTGCTCCCCGGGTTGTTCCCTAGACGGGGCTCCGTCGCCTTCGGTGTTCCGCTCTGAGGTGGAGCCGCCTTCTTCGTCGGGAACGCTCTGCGTAACTGAGGGCTCCGTATCGCCTGGAGTCCGGCTGACGCCGGGATCTTGCGCCTGCTCGGGGTCTTTCTTCTTCGCCATAGCTTAACTCTTACGCATAATTGGATTCCGCGAGATGGGGTGAGTCCCTGATTGGTCCCTGAATCGCCCCTTGATTCGTGGTTTTGGGGCCTTCCTCTGCGACGATAAGACAGTGAGTACATCAACCCGGAACGCCGGTTTACACGGATACCATCCGAGTCAACGCCTGCGAACAGCGCAGTCGGACAGCTCAAGTATGGCCACGCCGTGGATTGGCGGGGTCTGCTCCGGGCTCGCTTCCTACCTTGGAATCTCCGTAGTCTCGGTTCGTATTGCCTTCGCGGCCCTGAGCGCGGTAGGTGTTGGAATTGTTGCCTATTTGCTCCTCTGGCTCTTTTTGCCAAGTGATAGCGAGGTAGATCGGGCCGAGGAGACTCTGAGGGCGCCTCTACGCGACGTCGGGCCAAAGCGCGACAATCAGGTGGCAGTTGGACGGCTGTTCGTGGTCGGCTCAGCGTTTGTGGTCGCCGGCACGGCACTCGCGATAGTTCCCACGATCTACGGGCGTTCCTGGCTGCTAATAGCGGGTGTCGCAATCATGGCGGGGATTGGCCTTACCTGGATGCAGGCTCCGAAGATCGCCAGCAAAAGACGGTGGTCCGCGGTCGCCCTGATGGCACTTGGACTTGCCTTGCTTGCTGCGGGCACGGCGATCTTGGCCGACTGGTTCGGCTGGCTCCCGGCCCTTCGAGACGGTCTGGTTGTCACTTTGCTGATGCTACTTGTCGTCAGCCTGGCGCTCGCTCCGTTCGTGTACCGTCTTTTCCGCGACTTGACTGCTTCAAAGGCGAACGAGGCGCGTGAGACCGAGCGAGCTGAGATTGCCGCTCACCTTCATGATTCGGTTCTGCAGACCCTCACCCTCATACGAGGAGCGGCCGATGACCCATCCCGAGTGCGCTCGCTCGCCCTGACTCAAGAAGGCGAGCTTCGCTCCTGGCTTTACACGGGAAACGTTGAACCCGCCGAATCCGTTGCCCAGGCGCTACGTGACCAGGCATCGGGAATTGAAACGACCTATGGCACGGCGGTTGAGGTCGTCACGGTGGGGGATGCGGTTCCTGCACCGGCAGAGTTGGCTGCCGTTGCGGCAGCGTCCGAGGCTATTACCAACGCGGTAAGGCATGGAGCGCCACCAATAACGGTTTTTCAAGAGGTTGGACCTGACGGAATCGAGATCTCTATCAAGGATGCGGGGGCCGGTTTTGACCCCGACGAGATTCCGAGTGATCGGCATGGCTTCCGAAGTTCGATCCTGGGCCGCGTAACCAGGGTTGGCGGACAGGTTACGGTAAGAAGCGTACAAGCCACCGATCTCTCCTCTGACCAGGTGGCAGACACCGGGAATGAAGTCTCAAGGAGTGGTACAGAGATTCGGATTCAAGTTCCCCGACATGGGAAAACACTGGCGAAGGAAGGATAGGCATGCCGATTAAGGTCCTGGTGATTGATGATCACCCGCTGGTTCGATCCGGTGTTAGGTCAGAACTCGATAAGTTCGGCTCTATACAGGTCGTCGGAGAGGCATCTGATGTGGACGGTGCCGTGGAAGCGTGCCATGTGCTTCACCCCGACGTTGCTCTGCTCGACGTTCATCTTCCCGGGGGAGGGGGAGGGGGAGGTCCCGAAGTTGCTCGTCGCTGTGCCGACCTTGAAATAACTCGGTTTCTGGCGCTCTCGGTTTCCGACTCTCCCGCAGATGTGGTCTCTGTGATCCGCGCCGGCGCACGAGGCTATGTCACCAAATCTATCGCCCCAGCCGACCTGGCCGCAGCTATCGAAAGGGTTGCCGCCGGGGATGCGGCATTCAGTCCCCGACTAGCTGGATTTGTTCTTGATGCGTTCGGTACCGAGGAGTCTGCAAACGAGGACGATGAGCTTGATCTGCTCACCGAACGCGAGCAGGAAGTTATGCGCTTGATCGCTCGGGGCTACACGTACAAGGAGGTTGCAGCCGAGCTATTCCTTTCGGTCAAGACCATCGAGACCCACGTCTCTGCGGTCCTTCGGAAACTTCAGCTGTCAAATCGGAATGAACTGACGCGTTGGGCCGTCAAACGGAACATCGTCTAGCGGCGCGACACTAGCCCGACAGCACCACGTAAGCCTGGGCGTAGTCGCCATCGTGACTGGCCGACGCCCGCCAGAGACCGTCGAATGCGTTGCCAATCGAGTGACCGAAAGCCTCCGCCATCCGGCCACGAAGGCGGACTGATGGGGCTCCGCTGACGGAGTGGATCACCTCGATATCCGACCAAACCACTTCATCTGGAGTCATTGGCAGGCGAGTTCCGATACTTTCAAGTGCACTTACCCATGCCTTGATAACGGATTCCTTGATGGCCCAGATCGCGGCAATATGAGCTGCCTCAGAATCGCCTTTAGAGCCGGCTCGCGCCCGAGCACGTCTCAGCTCTCGCGCGGTGAAGCTACCTCCCGGGTTTGCGAAACGGGTTCCCGGGGAGTCTAGTTGGGCCGCGAAGCTCGGGATGTGAACCAGATCGGTTCCCACCCCGAGTACCGCGCCTCGTCCTTGGTGCATCGCGCCTCTAGGCATAGCGACCGTCTGCTCCCAGTCGGGCTTCAGGGTCAAGCAGCATCGCGGCCTCCACTTCCTTCGCGTTCTGACCGCCTTCTTCTGGCAGTCTACGGTCGGCTGCCGGGACGTAGAGGTCCGTGCGGCCGAGCATGCCCGACTCAAGGTTGTGAACCGCCGTGTCGAGTCGCTTCTGCGCCCGTGAGCGCCACTCTTCTGCGGCTTTCTTGCCTAGCTGCGACATCACCGCAGTCTGGAAGACGCCCGGGTGCGCCAGCGCCAGCAGGCTTGAGACATGCCCAAAGCCCAGCGAGGTCACCAGTGCGGCCTTTATTGGTGACTCCTGACCGACAGAAAGCGGTTCGCGAAGCCAGACCAGCCAGGGGTTCTGTGCGAGGGCCGAATCAACACAGTCGAGTGCCTTGTTTGCGGGAAGAACTCCATCACGGAAGACCTGTCCCACACCCGAAATCTGGAAGACGCAGGCACCTCCCTTCGCGTGGCCGGTAACGCTCTTTTGTGAGACGACGAACATCGGATTGCCCTCGCTTCGACCGATGGCCGCAGCTACCCGAGAATGTAGATCGGACTCATTCGGATCGTTGGCATTGGTTGAGGTGTCGTGCTTTGAAACGAACGCAACATCGTCCGCCGACAAGCCCAGACGCTCAAGGGAGCGCGCCAGCTTTGATTCCTTGCCGCCGCGAGCCGCCGCCAAAGCACCGAGACCCGGAGCGGGAATCGAAGTGTGGATTCCATCAGCAAAGCTCTGCGCGTAGGCGATTACCGATTGAACCGGCAGGCCGAGTTCGGCCGCGACATCGCCCCTGGCTAGCAACACGGTACCGCCGCCTTGGGACTCGATGAAGCCACCGCGTCTGCGGTCGTTGGCACGCGAGAAAAAGCGGTCCGAAATCCCCTTAGACTCCATCTCTTTCGAGTTCGCGGTCGCGTTCATCGAACCAAACCCGACAAGAGACTCGACGGAAAGGTCATCGGTGGCACCTGCGACAACGAATTTCGCTTTGCCAGCGTGAATCTTGTCTACCCCATCCTCAACGGAGACTGCGGCTGTAGCACAGGCCGAGACGGGCTGGACCATCGGGCCGTAACCTCCGATATAGCTCTGCATAGTGTGAGCGGCGACGACGTTGGGAAGGGTCTCCTGCAGAATGTCCTGCGGGTAATCCTCGCCCAGGAACCGATCAACGAATAGTTTCCGCATGGAGGTCATGCCGCCGAAGCCCGTTCCCTGAGTCGAGGCGACGTCCGCCGGGTGAACTGCCTGCAACAGTTCGGCCGGACTGAACCCAGCTGAGATGAATGCATCTACCGCCGAGACCAGGTTCCATGCAGCGATTCGGTCCATAGATTCCAAGAGCGACGGCGATAAGCCCCACTTGGCCGGATCAAACCCGGTTGGGAACTGCCCACCTACGGTCCGAGTTAGGGTCGCGCGGCGAGGGAGTCGTGCCTGGGATCCGGCTAGCCGCGTTACCTCCCACTCGCCGTCTTCAAGAGGACGAACTCGGGTAAGACGCGGTTCTTCGACCACGTATGACTCTGCGGTATCCCGGTCGGGAACCGTGAAGGTGACGTCAGTATTCAAGAACACTGCTGCCTCTTCAAGCGTTCCCAGATCTTCAATGCCGGCGTCGTTAATGAACTTCCGAACGCCGCTACGGGCGATAACCTCGTCACGGAACCTATCAAATACCTCGTGAGGTTCAACAAGACTTCCGTCGTGGTCGTACCAGCCCGATTCGGGGGATTCCTGCCAGGTGAGCAGTCCCATCATCCAGGCCAACTCAAGTACACCGGCCGGGGTCAGATCGACCTCGCCGTCCGACTGGATTCCAAGTTCGGCCTGCCACCGGGTCCGAGCCGAGCCCCATGGTCCGATTTCGCCGATACTTACGACAACCACCATTTCCTCTAGTGGGACATCGACCTTCTTCCAGTCTGATGGATCGACCGGAGTCATGGTCGCACGTGGGGGCGAGGGCAGAGCCGGAATTATCGTTTCTTCCGCGCCGTCGGCAGTCTCAGACCTAGTTTCCTTGGATGCTGCCTCAGTCATCGCCTTTTCCTGCAGCGCCCGCAAATCGACCCCTTCGGACAGGCCGCCCGTGAGATCGGCATCTAGCGGTGCCTCGGCGGCTTTCTCGCGAGCCTCGGCGGTGCATAGGGCAACCAGCTGATCGGCCATTTCCTCGGTTGTGTAGGTGTGGATCCCAGCGTCCTGTGCAGCCCCAACCAACGGATCATTTCCACCCATTAAACCGGTGCCCTGGACCCAGCCGATCTTCGGATGAGCGATCGAAGTAGCACGTGCCCAGATCGGTTCGACGGCCCAGCGGTTCGTTATCGCATCAAAAGCTGCCTTAGTCTCTCCGTACGCTCCGTCACCGCCGAACATCCCGCGGTTGGGAGAACCCGGCAGAACGACATGAACCCGCTTGGCGCGAGCGCCCTTGTCGGCCAGAGAGGCGAACCCAGCGATTGCACGCTCAACGCTCCAAAGCAACAAACGAGCTTGCGCCTCGAACTGCTCACCTGAATCTGCCATCGAACCCATGACCGATGGCGCCGCGAACGGGAAAAACAGATCCGGAACCTGTGCCGGCTTGACAACTTCACGGCTCGCGCCGACCACCTTGACCTGCTCGTTGCCGATCCAGTCAATCAGTGCATCAACATCGCGGTACGAGGCAAGATTGGCAGGCACCAGCCACAGTGCGGCATCGCCCGCAGCGTTTTGTCGGTACAACCGTTTGGCGAAGTCGAGACGTGCTGAGTCAATGCGAGACGAGGTAGCGATTACCGTCGCACCCTGCGCCAGCAGTCTCGCTGCCACCGCTCCGGCTATCGAAGAGGGGGTAACTCCGGTTACGACCGCAACCTGACCGGCAAGCGGGAGCTCAGGTCTCTCCGATGCCGCTTTCGCGGCCTCCAGATACGTCTTCTCCAGATCCTTCAAACCCTGATGCGTTGCCTTGTTGGCCCACCACAACGCTTGCTTGGCAACGGCCTCACCGGCCCCGGCAAATGTACCGACTGTGGTGTCTTCAGCGGTGTCACTCGTTGAACTCTCCCAGAGTCGGGCGAGGTCTTCACGAGCGGAGGCCCACCGATCATCAATGAGGATGGCCCGCTCGGGGGCGAATGAAGGCTGAACCATCTCAACCCACCTGGGCCCAAGTTCAGCCGCAACAGTCTCGGCAGCCAGGGCGTCGCGGAGTTGATCCTCGTCCTCGCTCGGAATCCCATTTTCGAGAAGAGCTGGGCCTTCGAGACCCAAGACCTCGAGCATGTGTCGTGCAGCTTGCGCCAGGGCACCTTCTCCGCCGGTTACTGTCGCAGCGTAGGCATCCAGCGCAGCAGAGTCCACGACGCCACCTCCGCCGCTGGAGCCACCCACGCTTGGGATCGCGACGGCAACGCCGCGGGCGGCACCGACCTGCTTTACGGCCTCGTCCACCAGAGCCTCGGCTTCGGCAAGGCTGCCTGCCGCGGTCGGCAGGGTAGCTAGTGTCCCGCCACGAGCGGAGTCACCTTCGCGCGACCCGAGCAAGACCTGGGCAGTGACGGCATTAGCCCAGCCGTCACCAAGTTGCCAGGTGTCCTTGACACGGTCGGCTACAAAGGAAGATTTGACTCCCGCGCCGCCCAGGACCTTGCGGAGACGGTCACGGATCGCCTCCGTCAGTACCGGACCGAAAGCGCGGTAGTGATGGGCCAGCTTGTCGACACTCACCGCTAGTTCACCGACAGAAGCGTCGGCCGCACCGTCGATCGAGGGGAGGCCAAGTTCTGCTGAAAGATCCATTAGAAGCTGGTTGCGGCGTGCCGAGACACCTGCGGTGAGGGTATCGGTGGTGTCACCATCCTCGATCTGTTCGGGACGGAGTTTATTGGTGAAAGCCATGACAACGCGGATGGCGTCGGAGGCGGCAAACCGGATGTCTGCGGCCGGTCCATTGCCCGTTGGGGCTGGGATCGCCGCTGGGACAGGCTCCGCCGGAGCGGGGGTTGCCGCTGGGACAGTCGCCTTTACTGCTGTGTTCGTTGACGCAACTTCAAGCGTGGCCTCCGCAGTCTCTTTCTCTGCCCCTACCGCAGCGGCACGTGGCGCGGCGTCCCCGGCCGCGCTCTCGTCCTCACTGACCGGGACATCCTCCACGAACCTCACGTCCGTGCAGGTGACGATCTGTTCGTCACGCTGCACGTTGTATGCGGCCCCGTTTGTCTCGACGAACTCATCCAGCTTTAGTGTCTTCTCACCGAGGCCAGCAAGAGTCGGAGCCGTTCCCAGCCCGATCTCGATCAGGCGCTCCACGCCAAGACCGCCCTGGTCAGCCGAGCTGAACATGAGTTCTTGGGTTTCGATCCAACGGACCGGGGAGGCGAACTGCCAGCAGAGCAACTCGATGAGCAAAAGACGCGAGAGCTTGTCAGGGTCGGCTGCAGCCTTGCTCCAGGCCTTCTCATCTCCCAAAAGTTTCTTGAGCGCCTTGCTTGGGACCTCATCCAGGATCGCCTGGGCAAATTCCCGGGTTGCCTCGAACGGGCGGGCGACCAGGTTTGGAATGTACTTGCCAACCAGGCGCTCGGTTGGGACCGAGTCGGGAAGCAATTGCTCCAACTTATCCCGGAACTCCGGGACACCGCCTCGTAGCACGGAGGAATGGAAGGGTACGTCCACTCCGGGTACATACATGAAGGGACGCTTACCGCCAAATGCCGTCGCGCGGGCATTCGAGTCAGCGTCGAGGGCTTCTAGTCCAGCAATTGTTCCAGCCACGGCGTACTGCTGACCGGCAAGGTTGAAGTTGACAATCTGCAGGAACTCACCGGAGGCATCGGAGACCGTTTGGACATAGTCGACTATTTCCTCGTCGCCCACGCCGAACTGATTCGGTCGCAGTGCTCCCATTCGGTAGTTTGAACGTCCCTTGGGGTCGCGCTCAACCAGGTGATGCATCGTTGAACCGCGGTGGAAGACGATCTCAAGGACCGTTTCCAGCGGGAAAACTTCACCGTAGGCGGAGAGTGCATTGTATTCGCCAAGGGAGTGGCCTGCGAAGAACGCGTGATCGACCAGTGCGCCGAGCTCGCGTAGGTGTGCCGTCTGTGCGAAAGCAACGGTTGCCAGAGCGACCTGGGTGAACTGGGTCAGATTAAGGATTCCGTCCGGGTGACGCAGAACTTGCCCTGCAACTTCGAGTTCGGTTGGGTTATCGCGCACCACTGTGAGAATCGAGAATCCAAGCGCACGCTTTGTGAGAGCATCGGCACGCTCCCAAACTTCGCGAGCAGCCTCAGAGGTTGCCATCTCATCGAGAGCCATGCCCTGACGTTGGATGCCCTGACCCGGGTAGACATAGGCGGTGACGGGAGCTTCGGTCGCGGCGGTTGCGCGGGAGACGATCTGTCCGTCAATCTTGCAGGTCACTTCAAGCAGCAATCCCCCGCCGGCAATACGACCAATACGCTCAACCGTGATGTCGACCGGATCGTGCAGGTTTACCAGGCCGTACATGTTATAAGTCCAGCCTTGGATTCGATTGCCAGGGGTCTTGCCATCGTCGGCTTGCACCAGGTTCTGCGCTACCGCAGAAAGCCACATACCGTGAACCAGCGGTGCTTCCAATCCGGCGACGCGGGCCGCGGCGTGCGAGGTGTGGATCGGGTTAAAGTCACCTGACACGTTCGCGAAGGTGGTCATATCGGAGGGCGCATAGACGCGCGCCTTTCGCAGTTGCGAACGAGGGGTATCGATCGCGTTGGTGGCCAGTCCACTCGCGGCGGATACGTCGACCGGGACGGAATCAGAGCCGATTCGCCCGCGGATCGCGAAACGTTCCTGGAACTCGCCAACCTCGTTCCCCTCATGGAACAGAGTCTCCTTGACAGTTACTACCCGTCCGGCGGAGGACTCAGCGAGTTCAACCGTTCGGGCAACGACGGTCAACTGGGTCTCGTGCTCTCCGTCCAGCAGATCTTCGATATCGACATCCAGGCGAGCGGTGTGATCAAGGTGGACTGCACTGAGAAGACCCTCGATGACCGGATAATCGTTGACCAAAGCCGAGCCGAGTGCAGCGTAGATTGCTGGCCAGCAGAGACCGAGCAAGGCATCCGGTGTCCAGGTAGACAGATGGAACTGAGAGGGAAGAGCGGCGCCAGTTGCCCCACGGTGCAGGTCCGCGAGTTCCCTGTTGATCGTGAACGTCCAGTGGGCTTCGCCAAACTCAGAGTCCTCAGAGGGAACCATCGTCGGGAGCGCCCCGATGACATCACCTGTGATCGTCTCACCGCCGATCCCCGCGGTTGATGCAAGCAGGGCGTACATGTGCTCCGGCAGAGCGTCTCGGTCCACCACCGGGTAGCCCCCGTCATCGGTTTGCCCGCCGACAGCGAGAGGAACATTGAGTGTGCGAACCGCATGCAACTCATCTCCGCCCGGGATCTGGTCCCAAGAGGCGTCAAGGCTGATATTCAGGTCATAGATGTGGCTGTCCCCGCGCTGGTCAACCGTCAGTAGCTCACGGGGAACCACCCGTGCCGGGTTGTCGACAAGATTTCCGCTCCAGGAGACGTAGGGGGTAGCGAGAATGAAATCGAGAGGTGTCTTCGAATCATCCAGGCGAGCGAAGAGCTTCTCGGCTTTCGTGCCCGTCCCGTCGAGCCGGTCAACGCAGGCATTCTCAAAGCGGCCGAGGAGATCGCCGATTGGCTCGTCCACCCTGTCGATACCGGCGACTGAAACCGGACCGGGAATAATGCGGACCTGGTCGGCGGTGTAACGGTCTTCCTGTGACTGCCAGAGGTTGTCCTGACCCCACCAACGCAGGATGTCGGCATCCACCACCGGGACGAATGGCATCGGTTTTGGGTACTTGCGGCACAGGTCAACGAACCAGGCTGCATCGGTCGGTGTTACGCGCGTTGTAGCGGCATTCGGGTAGGTCTTTGCCAGAGTTCCTAGTGCCGTGTCGGCGTCCGTAACTGATTCGACAGTGGGGAAGAGGGTGACAATCTCGCCGGTTTCCTCATTGCTCAGGCGCCCTTCGATGCGCTGCAACAGCAGTTGGAAACGGTTGATCCAGGTCCCTTCGATCCAGGGGCAAGAGAGCTGTGCGAAGCGCTGTGCCCACTCGAGATAGGTCATCGAATCGACGTCACCAAAGTAGGGCTTAGAGGTGGAATCCAGAGCGGCGATTATTTCCGCACGGCGTTCCTGTACCTGATCCTCATGACCGGAAACCTGCGAAACGAGGCGGGCGCAAGCGGCAGCGGCATTGTCCACCTCGTGAATATCCGCACGCAGGTGGGACTGACCCGAAGTTACGCCGCCGCGAACCTGGCCGGAGCCGACCCAGCCTGCGTTCTCATCGCCGTGGATCGGAGAGGGAATTCCGGGGGTGTCAACTAGGAGCTGTTTTACCTCGGCTGAGGTCTTGGCTTCTAACGCCGTCATCGCCGCAGTTCCAATCAGGACTCCGTCAACCGGCATCAGGGGGCGGTCGTATGCGCGAGCCCACTGACCGGAAATGTAGTCAGCGGCCCGTTCAGGGGTTCCGATTCCGCCGCCCGCACAGAGAACTAAGTTGGGAGTGGCGCGGATGTCGGCATACGTCGCTAGGAGAAGATCATCCAGGTTCTCCCAGGAGTGGTGCCCCCCAGCGTGACCGTCTTCAATCTGGACGATCACCGCGGAGTCGGGTACCGCTCTGGCGATATCAATTACCTGGCGAATCTGAGCCACCGTGCCAGGTTTGAAGGCGACGTAGGGGAACCCTTGAGCCTGGAGCGACTGAATGAGGGCGGTGGCCTCTTCCAGTTCTGGAATGCCCGCAGAGATCACCACACCGTCCAGCGGAGCACCCGCCGCGCGAGCTTTGATAACAATGCTCTGTGCACCAAACTGGAGGTTCCACAGGTAAGGGTCCAAGAACATCGCGTTGAACTGGATCGCGCGACCCGGATCTAGGAGCGTTTTGAGCTTTGCGAGGTTGTCGGCGAACACCGAATCGGTGACTTGCCCACCTCCGGCCATCTCTGCCCAGAAGCCCTTATTAGCTGCAGCTGCGACGATTTCGGGGTCAACCGTTGTCGGAGTCATTCCGGCCAGCAGAATAGGGGAGCGTCCCGTCAGACGGGTAAATGCGGTTTCAACGGTTTTCTTACCGTTCGGGAGGACAGTGATTTTGGGGCTGAAGCTAGACCAGTCTGCGGGTGCACTGTGAACGGTGCCGACGGTGAGGAAGGCGTCGCGCCCCTCAACCGTTCCGGTCTCAACCACGCCAATACCGCTTCCGATTAGGGTGTTCGAGGTAATGCGAGTGAGAGCCTTCCCAGGTCCCACGTCGAGGATCCACCGGACCTGGTGATCGGTCGTCGGAGCCAGTTCCTTGGCCCAGTCGACCGGGTTCGTGAGGGTAGCAGGGGCCAGGGCCTCAACCATCTCGCTGTCGATTCCCGCAATTCGAGACCATTCCCGGGTCTTCTCAAGTGCGGGCTGTAGCAGAGGGCTGTGGAACGGGGCATCAACCTTGAGGTAGGTGAACTCAGGAGAGAAAGGCTTTCCGCCGCGCTGCTTGGTGCTGACAAGCTGTTCCTCGCGCTCTTGAACCTTACGTGCTTGAGCCTTGAGCTTTTCTAGGTCAGCGGGTTTACCGGAAACTACAACTTGATCGGGGCCGTTTACCAAGGAGACCCAGACGCGGCGGTCCAGGTCTGCCGCGTCGATTAGTTCCTGAACCTGGGACTGTAGAGCCTTTTGAATGGCAAGCATCGGGAAGCGGTCGCCGCTTCGTCCGGAATCGTCGGCACGCACGGCCGCTGTTACGGCTCCGCCTAGCAGTTCTGAAAGGGCATATATCTGAGCCTGCTTGGCTTGGTCACCCTGTACCCATGCCTCGTACAAGGAGGCACCTAGCACTCCCTGTGAGTGCCCGGCCGTGAAGGCTGGCTTGCGTACGCGGGTGTCGAATCCGTCCTCGGAAAGGGCAAGCAACGTCGCAAATTGAGCCAAGAGGATTCCCGGCATCGAAGCCGAGGGATTCGACCCCGAGTCAGCCAACAGGGACTCCAACGTAAGAGTGCCTCCGGTGACCACACTGAGTCCTCTGCCCAGTGGTGCCAAAACCTCGTGTCCGCGCGCGATCAGATCTTCTATCTCTGCCTTCACCCGGGCGGACTCGGTCGTTTCTGCCAGAGTTTGCTGCCAGGGAGTCGCCTGACCTGCAAAGGTAAGGCCGTACGGAAGTCCGCCAGGGCCACCAAGTGAGAAGAAAAGTGTGGTGGTTTCTTGAGACATTGAGATTGTTCTTTCAGTTGTTGCCCTTAGAAACGTTGACCAAGGGACTTCGATTTGGAAGAAGTTTTGGGCCTCGTCTATAGCGGACCGTTGCCGTGGCGTTTGCGCCCGGAGTAAGGACGACGCTTAGTAGAAAGAAGATCGAGCGCGCCGACGATGGTTTCGCGAGTTTGAGATGGGGTAATGATGGCGTCGAACTCGCCCTCGGATACGGAAAGATCAGGATTTACGGACTCTTCGGCGTACTTTTGAACTAGTCGAGTACGAACCTCTTCCGGGTCTTCACCGTTTTCTTCGGCGGCCGCCAACTCCCTGCGGTTCATGATCTGGACTGCGCCATCGGCACCCATTACCGCAATCTCGGCGCCGGGCCACGCATAGTTCATGTCGGCGCCGATGGACTTTGACCCCATGACGATGTACGCGCCACCGTAGGCTTTCCGCAAAACTAGTGTGATCATTGGGGTCGTTGCATTTGCATAGGCGAAGATCATTTTTGCGCCGCGGCGAATGATCCCGGCCTGCTCTTGTTCTGTTCCCGGACGATATCCGGGAACGTCGACCAGGGTAATAATCGGCAGGTTGAACGCATCGCAGAAACGGACGAAACGTGCCGCCTTCTCCGAGGCATCGACATCGAGGGTTCCCGCGTCGTGCAGGGGTTGATTAGCGACAATCCCAACGGAATGTCCCGACATACAGGCGAAGCCGACGACGATGTTCTTCGCGAATCCATCTTGCACTTCAACGAACTCGCCGTGATCAACGATGTTCTCGATCACTTCAACGATGTCGTAGGGCTGACGGGTTGACATCGGAACCAAGGAGTCAAGATTCGCGGCGTTCTCAAGTTCCTGTGCCAAAGAGTCATAGGCGTAGGTCGGGGCCGGTTCCTCACAGTTCGAGGGAAGATATGACAGTAGGGAACGGGCGTACTCCAGCGCGTCCTCCTCCGAATCGGCCAGATAGTGGGCTACGCCGGACTGAAAGTTGTGGATTTCTGCCCCACCGAGTTCCTCAAACGAAACCGTCTCACCCGTGACTGCACGGACCACCTCTGGGCCCGTGACGAACATGTGCGAGTTATCCCGGGTCATGATGATGAAGTCGGTAAGTGCGGGACTGTAGACGGCGCCGCCCGCGCAGGGACCGAGGATTATGGAGAGTTGGGGGATGTAACCGGACGCCTCGCAACTCTTGCGGAAGATACGACCATACTGGCCCAGCGCCACAACGCCCTCTTGGATGCGTGCACCGCCAGAGTCGAGCATGCCAACTATCGGAATACGCATTTCGAGGGCCAGATCCATAAGCGCCAGGATCTTGTCACCCTCCGCGCGGCCCAGGGTGCCTCCTCGGACAGAGAAATCCTGGGCGTAGACGGCGACTCGACGTCCTGCCACGAGCCCGTGCCCGGTAATGACGGCGGCTCCGGTGAAGCCCTCGCGCATTGATCCGCCGCGAAACTGACCGATCTCAACGAAGGTTCCCATGTCGAAGAGGGTTTCAAGGCGCTCTCGTGCCGTGAGCTTGCTCTTTGGGTGTTGCCTTGCTGCCGCCTTGGCTTCGGCGGCAGCGGTCAGTTCAGCGATGTGCTGGCGGTGCTGCTCGCGAGTGGGCTGACCGTTCGACTCGGTATGCGCCGCGCTGTTAGGCGGAACTGTGATAGTCACTTTGCGTCACCTTCGATCTCTAGTGTCGCCAGCACCGCTCCGGGGCTGACGTTTTGTCCGGGGCTGACTTCAATGGACCCTAAGACGCCCGCCTTGGGGGCAAGAACGTACTTTTCCATCTTCATGGATTCGAGAACCATGATCAGGTCGCCTTCGGCAAGCTGGTCTCCAACCTCAGCGACCAGTCGAACGACGATGGCCTGCATCGGTGAGGTAATTACGGGTCCATCGGCGACAGGGGAATCAGTTTGCTTTCGATGCTCCCGCGACGAACGTAAGGGCTGAGGTGCTAGCGGTTTACGGTCGCCTGATGCCAGAGTGCTCGACACTACGGCCGCCGAGAGCAGGTTTTCTGGAAGGGTCAGAACTGAGCGTTTTCCATCTAGTTCGATGATGAACCTAGAACGCCCCGCGGTGGACGAGGTGACAGAAGAGGAACTCGTCGTTTCCTCTCCATCCTCCTGCGTGGCTAGTTCCTTTGAGAACTCGTCCAGGACGCCATCTTCGAGCCAACGGGTCCAGACACCGAGACTGCCTTCATTATTCGCTTCAGCGAATTCGGTACGTCGGAGGATGTGAGCATACAGGGGGAGTGGGTTGCTAACCCCTTCTAGCTCAGTGTCCTCGGTAACTCTTAGTGCGCGCTGAATTGCCTGCTCGCGGGTTGGCGCGGTGACGATGATCTTTGCGACCATGGAGTCAAATTCAGGAGAGACCTCGTCCCCCACGCCGATTCCGGTATCGATACGGATGCCGGGACCTGTAGGCCACACAACTCGAGAGAGAGTGCCGGTGGTAGGGAATAGGTCGTTTGCCGGGTCCTCGCTTGTAACCCGCAATTCAATGGAGTGTCCGCGAACCGGGTTATCAGTGGGAATCACGCCGCCAGAGGCGATAGTCAACTGGGCAGCAACTAGGTCGACGCCCGAGACTTCTTCGGTGACTGTGTGTTCGACCTGGAGACGAGGGTTGACTTCGAGGAAGAATAGTTCGCCCTCCTCGCTGAGAAGGTACTCGCAGGTACCGAGCCCCACATAGTCGACGCCCTCGAGCAGGGCGCGGGAGTAGTCGAGGAGCTTCTTTTGAATGTCCGCAGAAATGAAGGGCGCGGGGGCCTCTTCAATCATCTTTTGGTGGCGCCGTTGGACCGAGCAGTCTCGGCTCGAAAAGACCGTGAAATTGCCATGGGTATCTCGCCCGCACTGGGTCTCGACATGACGGGCTTTGGGAACATAGCGCTCGACAAAGTAGCCAGCCCCACCGTTTGTGATATCTCGACCAAGGAAGAACTGGTCTAGGTCGGAGGCGGAACGCATGACGTGGATCCCTCGTCCGCCTCCACCATCAGCGGCTTTTAGGACGACTGGATAGCCGTGGGCGGCTACGAAGTCTTCGACTTCGGACCGCTCCTTGAGGGCGTCAAGGGTGCCAGGAACCGGCGGAACGCCGACGCTAACCGCAGTCTGGCGGGCGCGAACCTTGTCACCCAGGGTGTTGATCACCCGAGGGGAGGGGCCAATCCAGGCGATTCCCGTGTCCTGAACCATCTGTGCGAAGTCGGCGTTTTCGGCTAGAAACCCGTACCCGGGGTGGATGGCATCGGCGGAGGAGGCAACGGCCCGATCAAGTACTTTCTGTGCGTTGAGGTAGGTGTCGGCCGCGCTGGTGCCATCGAGTGAGTAGGCGTGGTCTGCTGCCTGAACAAACTGAGCGTTAATGTCCTGGTCGGCGTAAACAGCGACCGACTCGCGACCAGTTTCCCGCACCGAGCGCATTATCCGAAGAGCAATCTCACCACGATTGGCTACCAGGACGCGCCGAGGAGCGGGAAGCGAGTGATCTGCTGGAGGTTGCGGGCGAAGCGACGGGTTCGACTGACTCAAGAGCGGCCTCCTTGGCGAGCTAGTTCGGGGGCAGTTTCAGACATACGCAGGTGGGAGACATCGCCGACTCGAACGATGTGCTCGCCGCCGATCAGGTCTTCGATACGAAGCGCTCCGTCGGGTTCTAGACAGACGGCACGGCCTTCAAGGGTGGTTCCAGTGGGGAGGGAGGCCAGGACTCTATGACCCAGTGTTGAGCAACGGGGCTCGATTAGTGCACGGAGTTCTACCGGATCGACTTCTGCTAGGTCCTGCAGGGACGTCGCGAGGCTTAGTGCTAGAAGGTCTCTTGCGACAGCGGGTCCGCCTTCCAGTGCGATGGAAGTGGACGGAACCGGGGGAAGCTGGTCTGCTGTCTGGGACAGGTTGATGCCTATCCCGACGATAGCCCGTTCAGCGGAGAGTTGCTCGCAGAGGATGCCACTGACTTTCTTGCCTTCGACCAGAACATCGTTGGGCCACTTTAACCGTACGTCTCTGCCCGGCAGAAGAGATTGAACGAGGTCTAGTACGACGACACCAGCAGCGAGGGGAAGCAGGGGAGAGCTGTCTGCCGCGGTCGGCATCAGGATCGAAGCGAGTAGCGACGTTCCCGTTGGTGCGACCCATTCTCGACCTAGCCGACCGCGGCCCGATTCCTGAAAATCGGTCACAACGGTTAGGAACGGGGGAAGCAGACCGCCGGACTTCCTCCACTTGTTCGCCAAATGAGAGTTGGTTGACGAGGTGCGATCAAGCGAGATAACGAGCGGTAAATCATGCATGTGTCATCTCCTCCCCTTTTCTTCCTCCAACCAAATGCTCTGGCAAACCGGCCTATCCGGCATAGAGGCCGGGCGGTACTTTCATCCTGGCGTTGCCCCCAGATTTCATGGGTACAGGATTGGTCTTGGGATTCTGTTCAGGCTGCGACACGCCCTCTTGTATTTCAAGACT
The DNA here is from genome assembly GCA_035621235.1 of Actinomycetaceae bacterium MB13-C1-2. Lineage (NCBI taxonomy): Bacteria > Bacillati > Actinomycetota > Actinomycetes > Actinomycetales > Actinomycetaceae > Actinomycetaceae bacterium MB13-C1-2. The sequence goes on along the minus strand of CP141731.1, from coordinate 12,296 downwards.
TGAAATAAGTCTTTCAAAAACTGAACTATAGTCCAGTGAGAACTGATAGCAAGTCCTGGCCGTATCGCGGCGAGTCGTTCGTACCAGTCATTGGAGTGCTAGAACGACCTGTCTCGGTTTCGGCGGGTGGGTTGAAACGGTGCCTTGGCAGCGGAAACCCGGAAGAGGAGTAGAAATGAGTACAACGACAGCGCCCGTATTGGTGGATCTGCTTCCGAAGTCGCGTGTGAAGGATGCCGCACTGATCGTCGGTGGCGCAGCCATGCTTGCGGTGGCCTCACAGGTACTTATCCCGCTTCCGTTTACTCCGGTGCCGCTGTCACTTGCGACGTTTGCGGTCTTGCTGATTGGGGCTTCGCTCGGGCCGGTGCGGGCGGGGCTGTCGATCGGACTGTATGCGCTGGTGGGAGTAGTAGGAGTCCCGGTGTTTGCAGGATTCAGTAGCGGGTGGGGCGGGGCGTCGTTCGGATACATCATCGGATACTTGGCCGCGGCGGTCGTTGTGGGAGAGTTGGCTCGGCGCGGAGCGGACCGAAGTTTCCTTGGGACTTTCGCCGCGGCGGCGATGGGGTCGCTGGTTGTTTACGCGTTCGGTGTGCCGTGGCTAATGGTCTCGACCGGCGTCGGGTTTGGGCAAGCATTGGCGATGGGCGTGGCGCCGTTCTTTATTGGCGACACGGTGAAGGCGCTTGCGGCATCGGGCCTGCTACCGGTTACCTGGAAGGTAATCGGAAACGCAGCGCGCTAGTTTGATTTCGGGCGGGTCGCTCAGTCTTCACACTGGTTTTGATGTATTGCTGAGAATCCTCGGGGACGTCTGCCACTGCGACCAGTGGAACCCCGCAACATTCCAATCATTGGCAGCCTAGTGGATGACCCTGGTGTGCGCTCAGGGGTGCGTCAATCGTGCAATCTCCCGCGCTTTTCGGCGAGTGTCGACGGGTGCCACCCACATGGATTTCTGAACGCCTTGTATCCTCCGCCGGGCCTTAGTTTGTATCTGATCAATGAGTCTTTCTGATAAACATCAGTTTTCCGCATCACATTGGAACAAGTAGCAAGAAACCATAGTCCTTTCTTGTCAATCTCGTTCATAAACTTCGAATGAGGCCACAGCACGGATGTTGTGGGCCCCAAGACACGAGGACGTGAGGCGAAAAGATGAGAAAAACGATTTTGGGTGTTGCCGGGGTGTCAGCAGCCCTTGCGCTCGGACTGGCCGGTTGTTCATCCACTACACCGCTGGTGGAAGACTCAGCGGGTGAATCAGCACAGAGCAATGCCGTTTCGAACACTGAAGTAACTGACCTCGAAGGCAAGACAATCGGGATCACAGTCGCGGATCTGACCAACCAATACTATGTGTCGGTCACCGACGGGATGAAAGATGCCTGTGAAGAACTCGGCTGTAGCGTCGAGATTCACGATGGAAAGCAGGACACGTTAAGCCAGATTTCGGCAATCGAAAACTTTGTGACGAAGGGTACCGATGTCATCATCGTTGCCGCCAACGCAGATAACACTCTTGATTCTGCGGCTAAGCAGGCCATGGACGCGGGAGTGCCCGTAATAGCCCTCGCACAACAGACGGATGGCGTCAATGCCTTCGTGCGTCTCTCAGAAGAAGAGGCCGGTGCAACTTCGGGGAAGGTCGCGGCTGACTGGATTAACGAGAACCTGAGCGATCCATCTGAGGCAAAAGTGCTGATTGTAGGTGACAAGACTGTCTCCAATAAGGCAATCCGTGAAGAGGGAATCAAGAAGGGGCTGGAAGAAAATGCCCCAGGCGTAGTTATTGTCGCGGAAGCTCCAGCGAACTCAACCGAGTCCGCAATTTCGGCGACCGAAAACGCACTAACGGCTAACCCCGGAATCAATGTTGTCGTGGGTGACAATGACGATACCGCTCTGGGAGCGTATGAGGCGATGGTCGCCGCAGGCAAGGTTACTGGCAAAGCCGCCGTTATCGGCTTTGATGCCACACCTGAAGCGATAAAGAAGATTCTTGAAAAGGGACTCTTCGTTGGAACCGTTTCAGTCGATGCCTACAAGCAGGGCGGTCTTCTTGTCGATACAGCGCTTGAGGTTTTGCAGAACGGCACTGTTGGCGACATTTACGTCCCATTCGATCCGGTGACGATCGAGAACGCAGGCGACTACCAGAACTAACACCAGAACTAGCTGTGGCCGCAGGAGGATTCTCCTGCGGCCACCGATTAAGGAGGTGAGTCGCTGTGTCAGATCCGATACTGGAGATGCGTGGCATCACGAAAGTCTATCCGGGCGTCGTTGCTCTAGACGATGTTTCTATGTCGTTCGAAGCAGGCCGTGCTCATGCGATCGTTGGTGAAAATGGTGCTGGCAAATCGACTTTCATTAAGTCGATTACAGGTGCTATTACGCCGAGCAGTGGTGAACTGGTGGTGGCTGGAAAAGTCGTCGAAAATAATTCTCCACAGGTCTCACTTGGTCTGGGGATAGGGGCGATATACCAGGAGTTCTCTCTGATTCCCCACCTCTCGGTGGCAGAGAACGTCTTCTTCGGGCGGTTTCCGAAACGTTCAGGGGTAATCGATAGAGCACGTATGGAACGTGAAACTCGTGAGATTTTTGCCGAACTCGGAGTGGGAATCAATCCGGACGCGCTTGTAGCGAATCTTTCAGTGGGCTACCAGCAGATGGTTGAAATCGCCCGAGCAATTTCGCAGAAGTCGCGCGTCCTGATCATGGATGAACCCTCGGCGCCGTTAACGGACGCAGAAATGACGCATTTGTATGAGGTAGTCGAGAAACTGAAGGCTCGTGATGTTGCAATAATCTACATTAGTCACCGTCTGGAGGAGATCTTCCGCATCTGCGAAACTGTCTCTGTTCTGCGTGACGGCCAACTAATCGTGACGATGCCGGTATCGCAGACCTCAGAGGACGAGCTAGTTCGTTTAATGGTGGACCGTGATGTTTCCCGCGTCTATCCACCGGCTAGTGCCAGCCCAGGAAAAGTTTTGCTGGAGGTCGAAGGACTATCGACCGAGGCAGTAAAGGACGTTTCATTCGAGGCGAGAGCCGGTGAGATTGTCGGGCTAGCCGGCCTTGTAGGTGCGGGCCGCAGCGAAGTCGCTCGTGCGGTGTTCGGCGCAGACCCTAAGCGATCTGGAACGGTTCGAGTTGATGGCGAGCTCCGTGAGATCCGTAGTCCTCGGGATGGAGTAGAAGCAGGCATCGGCCTGATACCCGAAGATCGAAAGACTCAGGGACTGCTGTTAAACCTGGACATTGCGGACAACATAATCTTCGCCGCAATGAACAAGGTGTCGTCCGGCGGTGTAATTGACGGAGCTAGGGAGACTGCGGCGGCGACGGAACTAAGTGACTCGATGCGCGTTCGGACGCCGTCGGTTAAGGCGATGGTGTCTGGACTAAGCGGTGGCAACCAGCAGAAGGTCGTGTTAGCAAAGTGGCTCCTCACGGACAGTAAAGTCCTCTTCTTTGATGAACCAACCCGGGGAATAGACGTCGGGGCGAAACAAGAAATATATGAGTTGATGCGGCGTCTGGTGGCTGATGGGAAGTCAATAGTAATGATCTCTTCAGAACTACCGGAACTATTGGGAATGTCAGATCGCGTCATTGTTATGCACGAAGGCCGGGTGGCCGGACAGATGGATCGTCTGCAGGCAACCCCAGAGCGAGTAATGGCTCTCGCTTCCGGCACAAGCTTGAAAGAAGTGAAATAACCATGGGAAAGCTCAAGACTGTTGATTGGGGACGCTACGGAATTGTTGCCGCCCTCGTTGTATTGATCGTTTTCTTTTCGGTCGCAGCTCCGTCTTTCTTGACGGTGGGCAACGTTCTCAACATCCTCCGACAAGTGTCGATCGTTGGCATCTGTGCGGTTGGAATGACCTTCGTAATCCTTACTGGGGGCATCGATCTGTCAGTCGGATCGATCGTTGGTGTTAGTGCTGTGGTTGGAGCGTTCCTCATGGCGTCAGGTACTCCTGTTTGGCTCGCCATCCTCGTTGTTCTAGGGGTGGGCGCCCTTGCCGGAGCCCTGAACGGCTTTTTGATAAGCGAGGTAGATATCGCGCCCATTATCGCAACGTTGGGAGTGATGACGGCTCTTCGTGGCATCGCATACATAATCACCGGAGGCCTTCCGATTTACGGCCTTCCGGAGTCGTTCTCACTACTGGGTCAGGGATACTTCTTGGGGATCCCAGTTCCGGTCTTCTTCCTCGTGGCGGCTTTTGCTCTTGGATGGTTCCTACTTTCCAAAACCACGTTTGGTCGTTCTGTTTACGGAATTGGTGGCAACGCGGAAGCTACTCGTCTTGCCGGGATTTCGATTCGAAAGGTCACCTACAAGATTTATGTGTTCGCTGGCGTGTTGTATGCCATTGCGGGACTGATTCTTCTTTCAAGAGCTAACAGTGGTCAACCAAAAGCTGGTGATGGCTATGAGATGGACGTGATCACCGCCTGTGTCCTGGGTGGAATCTCTGTAGCGGGCGGCCAGGGTCGCATCTCAGGCGTCATCTATGGAGTTCTTATCATGGGCGTTCTAACCAACGGCATGATTATGATGAACGTCAACGAGTATTGGCAGTGGGTCGTCAAGGGCGTGGTCCTTCTCGGCGCCGTGGCGATCGACCGGATGTCACGCAAGCGCGCAAAAGTCTTGGCTGCAATCCAGAAGGTTGGGTGAGAGAAGTTCGTGGGTGTGATTCGGCTAGAGTACGTTTCTGAGTCACTCAAGCTACAGACCAGGCTTACTGTTGCGCACCCGTTTGACTCCTCGGAGGGCCCTCGAACTGTTCGAGGGGTGCTAGTTCTTCTCCACGGGATGCTTGATGGGTGTGACACCTGGTTGACTCAAACTCGAGTGGCACGAGAAGCGGCGTGTCGTGGAGTCTTGGTTCTTATGCCGGACGGTCAGCGCTCGTTTTGGCGGGACATGGTTCATGGAGGTGACTACCAGAGAATGCTTTCCGAGGAGCTTCCAAAGCTTGCGGCAGAAGTCTTTGGCGTAGCCCATGGCCGGGACAGCTGGATGATTGCAGGAAACTCGATGGGAGGGTACGGGGCGCTGCACACGGCGTTGGGGACTCCGGGAATCTATTCGGCTGCGGGAGCCTTCTCACCCCTCACCAATCCAGAGTTGGTTACCTCGCACGTACCTGGCGAGTACCTCATTCCAGGAGAGATGGCGTCCGTGTTTCCCGATGACTTTAATGGGAGCGAATTGCGTGACATGGCGTGTGACGGTGACATTCCAGTCGATCTCACCCTCGCCTGTGGCCGTGCTGATTTCCTGTACGGATCAGTTGTACAGATACATAACCAGATGCTTGAGGCTGATCGCCCTCACGAGTATTGGGTTGAGGATAACGCAGGACACGACTGGGACTTCTGGGACCGGTGCATAACACGGTTCCTTCGGTCTCGCTTCTAGAGGTTCTCATCTCCGGGTGCTTGCGTTCGGGCTAGCAGAAAGGAAGTGGAGCCGAATGATCCGTCAGTTAAGGCGGCTAAGCGTGAAGAGGCGCCTCGCCTTCGCACTTCCCCTCGTGGCGCTTGTCCCCCTTTTTGTGACCACCGGAATCGTCGCAAATCTCGCCACGGAATCGACGGAGAATATCGTTGAGGCACAGGCGGTAGGAACCATAGCTCAGGTCTCTGACTCGGTGGCGGCGCAACTGTCGGCCCTTGAACGATCGGCGATCAAGCTGTCCTATTCGCGTCCGATACAACAGCTGATAACTGGAGAGTTCGGTCCTGACGAGACCGCGACCCTATTGGATGAGGCGAGGGAGGAATGCGAGGACGAGTTCTACTTGACGAACGATATCGTCGCCGTGCAGGTGAGTGCGGAAGGAGATTCTTGGTTCTCGGTACTCGATGCTCCTCCCGGGATTGTCGATCAGGCGCCCATCCTTTTCCCGAATGCCGCCGAGCAGATCAAGAAGCAGGGAGGTCGTTCTATATACAAGTCATTCCGTGTAGAAGAGGAGGAGTCCGGCTCTAGCGCCCCGTCTTTTATTAGTCAGTGGCGTCGCGTTTACTCGGATGAGACTAAAGAAGCAATCGGCTACATCGTCGTAACGGTACGGGAACGTTATCTGGCATCCGTGGTCGCGAGCGTAAGTGAAATTCCTGGCAGCCGCGCCCTTATAGTGGCCGACCACAGCTACACGGTCATCTCGAACGTGGGTCCCGGTCTTCTGCGTACTGGTGATGTCTTGGCGTCAAGCGTACGACTGGATGCCAAGACTGCCCCTGGGGAACAGACGGTAATTGAAGAGCGAAATTACCGAGTTGCCACATCTCCCGTGACGAATACCGATCTTGTTGCTGTTTTGCTCATCCCTTCCAGCTACTTTTTTGCCAGCCGAGATTCCGTGGTCGTTGCCTTTTTCGCTGTCGCAGCTGTATCCGGGGTTGTTGCGCTGATCTGTGCCGCAGTTATGTCGCGGTCAATAACTCAGCCTATCGATAGGTTGATGGGCAAACTGGAGGCCGCTGGTTCAAAGGAGACCATCGAGGCGATGCCGACCGACACAAACCTGCGCGAGCCCAGCATAAGTTCATCCGCGAGAGATGAACTTGCGAAACTCGACAGAGAGTTCGACGTACTCATGTCGGTCAGCGAGCGTGCACAACGTGAGAGAGAGAACCACCTAAAAGAACATCATCGTCTGGAACTAAAAGTGTTGCAGGCTCAGATGAACCCGCATTTTCTTGGCAACGCGCTAGAGAGCATCCGGCAACTAGCAAACCTGGGAAACACATCAGGAGTGGCTGAACTCAGTGGGGCATTGGCGGGTACCGTGAATCGCACTTTTCGAAACCGAGGGGATTGGACGACTCTCGCGGCAGAGTTTGAGAGCGCTAAAGACTATGGCGTAATTGCCTCTTATCATCACATGGGCCGGATCGTCCAGACCGAGGTGCTGCCAGAATCACTTGCCGACATGCGGGTGCCCTACTTCATACTCCAGCCCCTGGTTGAGAATGCCTATGAACACGGTTTTGGTAAAGAACAGACGGCTGGACATATTGAGATCATTGCTCGCCGTGAAAGCAACAGGGTGCGCATCGATGTCAGTGATAACGGCGCAGGAATCGACTCAGATGTCCTTACGAAACTCACCCGGGGCAGTGTGGAAGAAGTACTGGATCCGACTCACTTTGGACTACAGAGCGTGGAGCATCGTTTACGTCTGCTCTACGACAATGAGGCATCGATTATGGTTCGCTCCGATCCGTGGATAGTGACGACTGTATCGATCTTTCTACCTGCGCCAGACAAAACGGTGGAGTTCGAGTGAAAGAACGAACTTACCGTGTCCTCATCGTTGAAGATGATCCCGTATACCGCGCGACACTATCGACCATGATTCCCTGGGCACGTCTCAGATGTGAACTAGTAGCGGCGGCGTCAACGGGAGGTCAGGCACTCGATATTCTTCGGACATGTCGCATTGACATACTGATAACAGACGTTGAAATGCCTGGCATGAGCGGTGTCGAACTACTCGTAAATGCTAGGGCACTCGCCCCCGGGATTCAGTGTCTTATGCTTTCGAGCTTCGACACTTTCGAGTACGTGAGGGAGTCTTTGAGTCGAGGCGCTGACGATTACCTCCTGAAATACCAGGTGTCGGGAGAGACCCTGGCCCAGTCGATTCGGGCCTTGATCGAACAGCGTGGGGCGCAAGAGGTGACGTCCGGGGAGCGGAGTGACTCTGGAGCAGCGAGTTTAAGGTCGATGTTCCGGCGCGATATTGTAAGGGCAATCTACACAGGTTCTCTGGATGCGGGGCAACTTAGCGAGGCGCTCTCCACGCTTTTCCCTTCATCGGAACAAACTAGAGCCGCTACAATCTGCTTTTCTATTTGCGGCTATCGTGAGCGTCTTTCATCCCTGCCTTCGGGGCTTCCGACCGGACACTTCGTTGCGACTCTTCTCGAGGTTATCCAAGAGGCAGTGGATCCGGGATCGGTGGTGGCCGAAATAGAAGAGAATGTGTTTGCCATTCTGGTTGCGGTTGATCCCTACTCAACAAGGGTTGCTCAGAGTGCCCGTGTCGCCGCAGTCAAGTCGCGTGTGATTGAGGTTGCACGCAAGTTCTTCGACGCAGATTTGGTGATGCTCACAGCGGAAATTGGAAGCCGCCGCAGTCTTGCTGAGACGTGGGAGAAGCTACGTGGCGAACTGGAAGGACGACGCTTCGGCGGGACACGACTTGTGGCGGATTCTTCGAAGTCAGATGAGGACTCAGCATCGGTAGTTCTCTTAGAACTGGAACAAGAAAGAGCTCTGTTTGAACTCATCACTGCCGGGAGAACCGTTCAAGTGGCAGATTCGATACGAACTCTGTTTGACGAGGCAGCTTCTCGAGGAGCTACTCGAAGTTCGCTCTTGAACCTCGCGAACGATCTGACCAGTCTCGGTATCCGCGTTTGCAAGAACCGGCAGATCGAACCTAGGGAAGCAATGCTTCTGGATTCTGCACCACCCGAGGCCATGGTGAAGGCGGAGAGTCTTGAGGAACTCAGGAACTACGTAATCGGTGAGTTGGAGAGAGTAACAGAGTGCTTCTCTTCCTCACCAATCGGGGGTAATCCGACCCTGCAAAAGGCATTAGCGATTATTCGTCTGCGCTATGGAGAACCACTCACCCTGGGTTCGCTCGCGGAGGAGGTGGGGGTTTCTAGCTCTCACCTAAGTCGAATGATGTCCACAGGTCTGGGGAGAGGGTTCAGTGCTGAACTGAACCAGGTGCGCCTTGATGCTGCTTCGCGTCTTCTCGAAGACCAGAGCCTTACAGCAAAGCAGGTGGCCACTCGCTGTGGCTATACAAACTACACGTATTTTTTCGATGTGTTCAAGAAGCGCTTTGGAGTTTCTCCCCAGCAGTACAGGTCAGGGAAGAAAAGCAAGGTCGCGCACTGAAACTGGAGCTTGGACAGACTTATGTCCGCGCGCGGCCAGGGGTGATGACACGCAGAAGACATGGTCGCAGAATCGTTTCCGACAAGATGCGCGCGGCGATATTCTCGGACTTGAGGTTTTCGATCCGATCTAGCGAGCTGGGTGGGGCTCTTCTCAGCCTAGTTATCGAGGTTCTTTACGCCCGAGACCGGGGGTTTGTCTGACCAAGGGAAGGCAATCCACTCATCGGTGGTTTTCCAGACGTACTCGCAGTCGATTATCGAACGAGGTTTTTGGTAAAGGACGGCGGTCTTCACCTCGTCCGTATACTGCTCACAGATTTCCCGGACGAACTGAAGGGTTCGGCCAGAGTCAGCAACGTCATCAACGATAAGGATCTTCTTGCCTTCCAACCCCGCTCTATCCGGGACAGGGTCGACAAGGCGTGGGTCCAGAAGCGTTGTCCCGACCCCGGTGTAGAACTCTACGTTCATAACGAACAGGGACTTGTGATCCATTGCGTATGCAATCGCTCCGGCGGGAATCAATCCTCCCCTCGCAATACAGACAATCACGTCAGGATCGTAGCCTGACTCCCAAACCTCCTTGGCGAGCGCCCTGGAGGCGTCACCAAAATCTGACCAGGTCATGACCTCGCGTGCTTCTGCCATGCTCAGATTCTTCCACCCGACGTACGGCGAGCGCTAATCGAGTCTTTGCTAGATGAACCAGGCGTTGAGCATAGCCGCTCCCGCGGCGGCAGCCAGGGTGGCCCATGTGAGGGAGGCAAGTGTACCGAGGACGAACCTCTCTGAGGCATCAGGAGAGGAGATCTCCTTGAAACGTCCGAGCCCCTTAATCGCTACTATCACCGCGATCAAGGCAGGTTGACCGAGAAAGATTGTTGCTGCCGCCGCGAATCGCTCGACAAGACCAATCCATAGGCCTCCGCGCAGGCCCCCGTCAGTGGTGGCACCGTTTTCGTTTTGTGTCTTCGTTCCAGTCTTGTCATTAGCACTGTTCCCTCGTGGCTCCGGGTTTTTGGTATGGGTGCGCCTAGAAAGAGTTAGGATCAAGTTCGTGATCGGCCACCCGGCAAGGGAAATTGCGATCATCAAGAAAAACGCGGTGAGTGCGTGGGGAACGTTCACGCAGGGACCTCCTCCGACTCATCATTTCGTGACAACTGCTCCGCAACGGTGAGGGCTCGAAGCACCGTTGGCTGGCTCTCTGTTTCTAGTTTCCAGTGAGCCGCCTGCAGCCGTTGGCTCAGCGCTTGCTTCGTAATGCCCAGAGTATCTGCCGCCTCCGACATTGGGGCACGACTGTCTTGCGCCTGCTCTGTCGCATGAACTGCTTCCCACCCCATCCTTGTCCTTTGCAGGAGGAGGGAGGAGATTAGTCGTAAGACGGCATTTGCGTCAGATATTTCCGGTCCTTCTTTGCCGGCCAAGATGATCGAAGGGTCCGCCGACTTTGAGTCATTGACGGCTTGGCGCGCATTGAGCAGGGAAGAACCCCGCGCTTCGCGCACATCTTCTGGCAACGGTGTTTCGACATCACCGATTCCTATCCCGATGTGCCAACGCCCATCTTCCATCAGCAGCCGTATCAGTCTGTAGAGCGAGTCCGGTTTGTCTACTAGACACTGAAACTCGTCGCCGCTGGTGCGTTGGGGAGAGAGCACCAGTTGCAGAGTTCCGTCCTGCGCCAATCTGTTTATTTCTGACGCCGTTTGGCGCACCGCATCGTCTTCGTGCCGTGAGTTAATCTGGTCTGCGATTACTGCGAACATCTATCAAGGATATAAGCTTGATTTTATATAATCAAGGGAAAATCCTTGACTAGTATTCCGCTGCGTTCGCTGACTGAAGATGACAGTAGTGTTTCTATGGCGAAGACAGATCAAATCTGGCTTAGTGGCCGGCCGCTAAGCCTTATCTCTCGCCTTTTCCGTATCTACGACCCTGTTTAGCGATTGACTTAGCCACAGGACTAACAGAGAAAGTCCGACCAGGAAGACTGGGAACAGCCACATTCCCGCGGCCGATGCAATGAAGCCAAAGATCGGCGGTGTAAGCGTGCTCCCCAGGTACGCGCCAGCCATCTGGATGCCGATGATGCCGTGCGAGTTCTGTCGTCCAAAGTTATCTGGGGTTGCGTGGATAATCGATGGATACACGGGCGCTGCGCCCAATCCGGCGATTGTTAGACCGATCAGAGGAAGCGTAATCCCACCAATCGGAATCAGTACCAGTGTGGTCCCGAGGATCATGAGTAAGGCGCCGTAGCGAATCATTCCTCGGTCGCCAACTCGATCAGCGATCACACCACTGAAGAACCTTCCGGCAGTGAGTCCGATCAGGAAGAGAGAGCCGTAGGTTGCGGCTGCTGCTGGCGAGGCCCCGCGCTGATTGACGAAGTAGGTGGCAGTCCAGAGAAAGCTGACCGCTTCGACAGAACAGTATGCGAAGAAGGCTCCGAGCATCCAGGGAACCCCCGGAATCTTCAGTGCCGCGATGACGGAGAGGGGGCGTCCATCTTGCTCCTCGTCAGTCTCCTCATTCTTATTAGCTGGCGAGGTCGGATGAACTTTCCGCCATAGAGGGACAGAAAAGATTAGTGCGAGGGTAAGAACGGCCTGAATTGATCCGACGATCATATATCCGCTGGACCAACCCATGTCCCTCGCCAGCGCAAACCCCATAATGAATGGACTCAACGAAGCGCCGACTCCCCAACATCCGTGGAGCCAACTCATTTGTCTAGAGGAGTAATGCAGCGCTACATAGTTGTTCAGTGCCGCGTCCACTGCTCCGGCTCCCAGCCCGTAGGGTACAGCCCAGAGAAGTAGCATCCAGAACTCGGAAGAGGCAGAGAACCCGAAAAGAGCGACTGCCGTCATCGCAACGCTTACGGCAGTCAGTAAGCCTGTCCCCATAAATCGTGTAAGCCGTTCGGAGAGCAGGCTAGAAACAATGGTTCCACCAGCAATAATCATGGAAACGATGCCCGCGTACGAAGTTGGAACCCCGAGATCCTGGTGCATCACGGGCCACCCGGAACCCAGCAGTGCGTCGGGTAAGCCTAGGCTCACAAAGGCAAGATAGATGATTGCTAGCAGAAACCCGTACAACGTTGGTCCTATCTGGGAACAGAGATGGTCGAAGCGCACCGCTCACCCATAAGTCTGCCTGACTTTTATTGGCGCTCGTTTCAGAGTCCGAAATGCCTGGCCCAGATTGTCTAGCTGAAGAGATAACCGATCTTGTCGCCGAGTCCGAGTACCACTACTAGCACGACGATCAGATACAGAACCAGCGCAATCGCCCACCAGTATTTCTGAACGGCTTGCCCCCAC